>DEML01000104.1 GCA_002359185.1 Planctomycetaceae bacterium UBA2671 | reverse complement strand
ATCTGGGTTATTCAGGGACGACTTTTGTAGTTTCGTAATTCAGAAATTCCTTGATCGGGAAGACACAGATTCTATCTGACGAGTTCGCATACTTCAGATGATTTGCTCAGAGGAACAAGTATTCTGGTCTGCTTGAATGCAAATTGTTATGATAATTCTTTCTGCTTATATTGAAGAATCAATAATATTCAATCGCATACTGCTCAGCGATTTCACAGGATAATAATGATGGCCAAAACGATCGAAGATGAAGCCGATGCGTTTATGCGACGTTTCAAACTGATTCTGTTTGTCTGTGGTGCACTGCTGACGGTCCCACTGATGATCTATGCGATCTATCTCGATTCCCGGCTCGATTCATTCGAGAATTCAATGACCTATCGTCCGCCAGCTTTTTCATCTGAAGCGGTAGATTCTCCTCTGCTCAGCAAGCAGCTTTTCTATCCCGTTGAAGGCCAAACTGTTTACGTGCCCGCGTATTCGCACGTTTATCATGAGAATGGTCGACCGCATCTTTTGACCATCACTTTAAGTATCAGAAATACAGATCAGGATCGAAAGATTATTGTGACTTCCGTGCTCTATTACGACACGTCTGGCAAACTGGTGAAATCGCATCTGGAAAAACCATTGATATTAAATCCACTCGCTACGACGGAATTCCTGGTGGAACGTAAAGATGCGACCGGCGGTAGCGGTGCAAACTTTATCGTCGAGTGGCATGCGGATGAACCGGTTTCAGCTCCCATCATTGAAACCGTTATGATCGACACGAGCAGCCAACAGGGAATCTCTTTTGTCAGACAAGGAAAGGTAATCAAACAGTCAATATTTGAGTCGGCTCAACCCAATGGAGTCGATGAGAATATTCTTCCCGAACCGCAAACTCCTGCTGACGAGTAATCATTTTATTGGTCATTCCTGAATAGGAAAAAGGGCACATCATTGCGAAAAGATGTGCCCTTTTAAATTCTATCTTCACGGACAGTTTATACCCATTCCCGCGAAGGACGGGAGCGCAGTCGATTCGCAGCCTCATCATTGACGAATTCTTCTTTGACGGGATCGAACTTCAACTTGCGGTTAAGAATCCAGGCTATCGCAGCGGCATGGCAGGCGATGTGAGAACGACGCATGACGTCCTGATTGGCGGCTGTCATTTTGCGGGAACGCATGCAGTCGAAGAAGTCGCGAGCATGAGCCCCGACATCCAGACCGCGAACACGTTTGCTCGAATCTGGCAGTTGCTTTTGCAATTCGGGTGAAGAAGCGACAATTTCACCTTCATCGCCGGTTTCGACCCAACCTTTCTCGCCGATAAAACGAACCGGGCAAGTTCCCAAACGAGTGATGTAATCGGGAGAACGATCACCGAATGGATCGGGAAGAAAATCAATGATCAGCTTTACACCGTTTTCATAAGTGCAGACAATATTCTTTTCTGTCGGCTCATATTCAATCGGCATCGTCCCATCGGCCTGATTAGCCCATTGACACAAATCGACCGTATGAGCTCCCCAGTCGAGAAGGCGGGCACCGGAATCGAAATCCCACTGTCCACGCCAGCGACCTTGAACGTACTTCTGATTATAAGGCCGCCAGGCAGCTGGTCCGAGCCAGAGATTCCAGTCGACCACTTCCTGCGGAGGCAATGGCTCAGCTGGTAACCAGGTATTATCGAGAACTGGTTGATAAATCGAAGCGTGCAGTGTGTGCACTTTTCCCAGCTTTCCGCTGTGAGCAAATTCTACTGCCTGCTTAAAGTTCGGAACACTGCGACGTTGCGTTCCTGCCTGGAAGACTCGCTTTTCATTATGCATCGTGTCAGCAAGTTTCTGACAATCCGCAATCGTGATACCGCAGGGTTTTTCGCTGTAAACGTCTTTCCCAGCCTGAGCAGCCAGCATCGAAGCAGCTGCGTGCCAGCGATCCCCCGTCGCGACCAGAACCGCATCAATATCTGGCCGATCCAACAACTCTCGAAAATCGCGATAGAGTTTGCAGTCACTGTTCCCATAGGTGCTGTCGACGAGTTCTTTACCTTTGTCGCGACGACTCTCCTGAACATCGGCTATCGCCACACAACGTACATCTTTGAACTTCAACATCGCCGTCAGATCGTAAGTGCAGCGTGGCCCGATACCGACCACACCGAGATTTATCATCTCCCCGGGTGATGAATTAGCATCCAAACCGAGTGCACTGGAAGGGACAATCGTTGACATTGAAGCTGCTGCAGTCGCAGCTGTGGAGCTGATCAAAAATTGTCGCCGGGAATCACTCACTGTTTTTTTCATGAAATATCTCCTCAGATACTGGATGTTTTTTACGGTATCGAAATTGTATCAATCCACCAGAGGAAATGGGAACATCCATCAAACTGCACTAATGATTTTTAACGAAATCCACCTCATCCCGATTATAGAACCAAGGTATTCAGAATCGCAGATGGACGCAAATAAACGCGGATGCAAAATATCTGTGCTACTAACGATCCAAAGTTTTGTTGCTTGCGCAAATTTCCAGGCGGCTTGTTCACTAATTGTTCAGCCGTTAGGTGCTTTGCAGCTAGAAGAGCGGTAATACTTTTGCGGCTTTGCTTTCTTCTGCTTTTCGCTTGGGCGAGGGTGTCGTGAAACAGGATCTTGTTAATCAGGTTGTTTTTACCACGAAGACACAAAGGCACGAAGAGTTCTGTAACAACAGTGCCTTAAATCTATCAGGCTGTTTTTTTTGATTTTCAAGATTTCTAAATCTCTTCGTGTCTTTGTGCCTTCGTGGTTCCAAAAATTATTGATTAAAAATCTTCTTGTTTCCCTTGGCGTCTTGGCGGTTAATTCTTCAGTAGTTGGTGATTTGTTGCGGCTACGCCGCGCTGGGCATATCTGCGACTCAACTCCAAAATAATCGAAAGGTAAGAGTTAAGAAAATGACAAACAGCTTTTTGCCAATTTCTCCGGTTTCAAATGGAACTTGGTATAAATCTCTTTGTGTGTTCGTGGTTCCAAAATTATTTTTGAAAGATGTACTTGTTACCCTTGGCGTCTTGGCGGTTATTTTCATTCGTTGTTGGTGATTGCTTGCGACTGGACCGCAAAAGAATTATCCGTATCCATCAGTGGCTCTTTTTCTTATGATTAATTATCGATTTTCAAAATATCCGGCAAGCCTGTCCTCAATGAAGTAATGGTGTTATGCATCGATTTCTGCTCTCGAAACAAATTCACTTCTTACGATCTCTCTTATTGATGTCATTCGCAGTTCTGATCTTCCCATCCGTCAGTCCGTTCAAACTGCAAGCTGCGGAATTACCTCAGCTCACTGAATTCACTTTCCAAAGTACACTGGATGAGTCGACTCAACCTGCGTTGATCTGGATTCCTCCTCAGGCAAAAGTGGAGTCAACTCCTTTGTTCATATTCCTGCATTCCTGGAGCGGTGATTACAAGCAGAATAATAATGTGTGGTTTTCACAAGCGGTTGCCAGAGGCTGGATTTATCTGCACCCCAATTTCCGTGGTCGAAACGATAACCCGGCTGCCTGCGGTTCTGAACTGGCACGTCAGGATATTCTCGATTGCATTCAGCAGGTGATTGACTCCACCAAAGTTGATACCTCCCGAATTTATTTGGCAGGTAGTTCAGGGGGAGGGCACATGTCGATGTTGATGGCTGGGTATTATCCTGAACGATTTTCTGCGGTTTCCGCCTGGGTTGGCATCAGCGATTTGGCGGAGTGGCATCGGTTTCATTCCCGTGGAGGTAAACCGACTAAATATGCCCGTATGATTCAGGCGAGCACGCAGGGAGTTCCCGGACAATCTCCCGAAGTCGATGCCCAATACATGGCAAGATCACCCATCTTTCACATTCAAAATGTTGGCGATTTGCCACTCGATTTGAACACAGGAATTCACGATGGTCATACCGGATCCGTTCCAATCGTTCACACCCTCAATGCATTCAACAAAATCGCAGCAGAGAAGCAGGTCCCACTCATATCACCAGAAGAAATCGAAACCTTGAACCAGGAAAGACCTCTGACCAATCCCCAACCTTCCGACATCGTCCCAGTCACAGAATACGGCACCCGAATCTACCTCCGCAGGCGAGCTGACCCCACACGAGTAACCGTCTTTGAAGGAGGCCATGAAAGCCTTCCCATTCCCGCTTGCAGATGGCTCTCGAAGCAAAGGAGGAAAACGGAATGGGTGAAATCTGAGAGATAGGACCGTTTGATCGAGGGAAATTCACAATAGAATATCTGCGTGAATCAGCGTCCATCTGCGGTTAATTTCCATTTTCATTTGCTGCTGCATTACTTATCCGGCTTCTCACTCAATTCAATGTAAACATCCATCTGTTGACCAACATAAATCTTTGAGTTGCTTTTCTCAAACTCGTAAATCACCTGCAGAACACGAGTGTCCACGCGATCTGCATTGTCGCCAGTTAACGATCTCTTCGGCACAACATACGGCTCGACCCTGACAAACTTCAGCGGATAGGAAGTTTTGCCATCTCCTCGCGGAAAGGCTATTGCAGGTTGATTTGGTTCAAATCGTGGCAAATCGTGTTCATCAATATCGACGCGGATCCGTCGCGGCCCGGCATCGGCCAGAATGATGATCGCCTCAACAGACGGTGTGCCGACATATTCGCCAGGTCGTCGATTAATTTGTAACACCTCCCAGACAGACTTTTTCTCATTATTCTCCGAAAGAAAACCCGAAGTCGGGGCTCGTACTTCATGACGTGCAAGTTCGGTTTGTGTCTTTTTAATCTCCGCCCGCATCTGTTCCACTTGGCTCTCAGTCACCAGTAAATCCTCCTCCCAGGTTCCGGCAATCACTAATTGATAATCCGCCTTCGCCTTATCCAACTTCGCCTCAGCCACTTCCAATTGAGAACGGGCAGCGATCAATTCTTCATCAGTCCCAATCTTCTCTCGATTCAACTTCTGTTGACGCTCATATGCATCCTTCGCCTGGCGGACTTCTGCTTCCGCCTCTGTCACATCTGCCTTTGCCGGAGGAACTTCCTCAGCTCGTGGCATCCGCTCCAGTCGCTGGTATTGAGCCAATACATTTTTCAACCCAGATTCATGAATATTTAGTTCGGCTTGCACATCCCGAGCATCGAGTTTCAACAGAAGTTGACCAGCATCGATTATTTCACCTTCTGAAACCAGTAATTCAGAAACGACCCCCGAAACTTCAGCAGCAATTTCGATATTTTCTGTGCGAGATTCCACAATGCCCGCACCAGCCAACTTGCTTGCATACGGAGACCGAGCCGGTTCAATCGGCGGCTCTGCCTGGGAGGTAGGCCCCTGGGAAGTCATCACATGATAAACAGCAAACGTAATGGCTGCTAAAGCGATCACAGGAATGATGGGAATTTTCATTTTATGTTTGTTTCACTTTCGTATTGCTGCCACCATTGTTTCGAGAGCGTTGATTTGTTGTTACGTTTTCCACGACCCCATCTGCCATTTCGATCACCCGATCCCCAAAGTCAAATACGCGATTATCGTGGGTCACAACGATCACAACTCGGTCCTGATCGATTGAAACCTCTCGCAGTAATTCCATGATGTTATGTCCGGAAGCGGCATCGAGAGCTGCGGTCGGCTCATCGCATACCATCAGTCTTGGATCGTGCACGAGTGCCCGCGCGATTGCGACTCGTTGTTGTTGTCCCCCGGAAAGTTGGGAGACCCGAGCATTAATCTTATCTTCCAGACTCACTTTCTTGAGTACCTCAGCCGCTCGCATTTTGGCATCACTCTGGGAAACACCACCAATAATTAATGGAATGGAAACATTCTCAACCACATCCAAAGCAGGCAGCAGATTGTATTGCTGAAAGACAAATCCAATATTCTTCTGACGAAACTTGACAAGCCGGGTTCCCGTCAGTTCTCTGCGATTCTCTCCCAGAACTTCGACTTCACCATCAGTCGGATCAAGCAAACCGGCAATGATTGATATCAATGTTGTTTTACCACAGCCACTCGGGCCGACCAGTAGCGTCATTTCTCCATAAGCGATTTCAACATCCACGCCACGAAGTGCACGTACAATTGTCTCACCAGCCCGAAACTCTTTTGTCAGTTTTTGACAACGCACCGCTGCATTATTTACTGCTATCTGTTTCGAATCAATTTTTGCAAGTTCAACACTCATTCAATTCCCAACGAATATCTGAAATTCATCTTCAACAGAAAAACTATTACTTGAACACAACTGCCGGTTCGAGCACGAGCACTTTATGAATGCTCAACAGACTGGCCACAAGCACAATCAGCCCGACGGCTCCTGCTGTAATCAGCATCACTTGCCACGGAACATACATACCTCGCAAGTCGGCTTGTCCAGAAGCACCGGTAATTTCAAAGAAGGCACACGCCATCGCAATTCCAATCGAGTAACCGATCGTTCCTACAATTAACGCCTGCAGTAATATCATTCTCAACAATCGAATATTGGTAACTCCCATCGCTTTGAGAGTCCCAAACTGTTTCAGATTCTCGATTGTAAACAGGTAGAACGTTTGTCCCGCGATAGCCGCTCCCACGATAAATCCCAGCATCACCGTAATCCCAAAATTGACTGGAATCCCCGTGTTTTCGATGTAATAGTTGATATTGAACCAGAAAAAATCATCCGAGCGGATGGCCTGTAATCCTGTCTGTTCTTCAATCTTTTCACAGAGTTCTTGCTGATTAATACCCGCTTCGGCTTTAACCAGCACAAATGACATCACATTTCGCTCGCGAGGTGCGTACTGGGTCGCATGGGAATACTTGGTGAATGCGACTGGAAATGTCTGAAAGGGGGCGCTCACTTCGCAAATTCCCACAATGACTGCTCTTCGATCATTGATTTCCATTGTCCGACCCAACTGAATCTCTTCTCCCGGATACATCAATGAATATCCTGCCAGATCAATAATGATCGCATCGGGACGTGACAGATCGGAAATGGAACCCTGAATCATTTTCTGAGGCGCACCGATCATTGTCGAATCATCAATCCCAATCAGAATCGCCTGACGAAAATCACCATCACGTTGTTTGACGCGAACAAGTCCCTTATACATTTTGACCGCCCAGTCCACTCCCGCGACTCCCCTCACCTGATACAACCGATTTTCAGACATCGGCTGGATTTCATCCACATTCTGACCATACTTGTCCAATACCCAGATATCGGGTTCGGTGACATCAAGTATGATGTGAGACGTCCTTCTCATCAGACCGACAAAAATAGAAGCCTGTTGAGCGATTAGAAGGGAACCAAATGCAACTCCAAACACAATCCCCAGATACTTGGTGCGATCCCCCGTCAACATCCGCCAGGCCAGCCATCTCATGATGAAGCCTCCTGGCTATCAGAGATCGATTGTATTCCTCGTAGACTGAATTCACAGATGTGATCTGCCAGATAACTCACATCGAACAACGATTCAAATTCTTCATCTCCGATCAACAGTTTCCCGATCGGCCGATGAAAGCGATAAAGTAGACATTGCCCGACGACACTGAATGCCAGCAAATGTTTTTTCGAGAGCGAAATTGTTGCCGGAACCATTTCCTCAATGATGCTCATCAGAATCGAAAACTTAGGGCCGATGTAACTTTGCACTAATTCAGAGCAGGCCAATGTCGGCCTTGCCATCTCCCGCATCATCAGTTCCACGTGCCACGTCGGAGATTCCCGATCGAGCATGTCGGTCATCATGTGCTCAATAAAATAATAGAGCTTTTTCTCGGCTGGTACTTCAGCTGGAATTAGTAGCGGTTCGTCTTCTTCACCTTCACAGTGGGCACTTTTAACAGCTTCTATGTAGAGTTTCTGCTTATCCCCAAAATGGTAATTGATGGCCGCCAGATTCACATCGGCCAGCTTACAAATTTCACGAATGGTCGCCTGTTCGAAGCCTTTTTCTGCAAAGACCTCTCCAGCCGCATCGATAATTCGAGTTTTTGTAATTTCAGACATCGCAATTCACACATGCGTTTCAAACGTACGTTTGAATTCATGATAGAAGCTCAGTTGTGAAACACAAATGGGAATCTGAAAAATTCACAATCACCCTCTATTATGGGTGGCTGGGGTCGGAGCAAAGCGCAGCCCCCAGATTCAAGACGGTGCAGGTTAGGCTGTGCCTGACGGAATTAACCTCATTATTTCAACAACAATCGTCCTCAGGTCTTCTTCGGACCCCGCATCGGCGTCCCTTTTCGACCTGTTTTTTTCCGTCGATTCCCTTTTCCCTTCGCAAAGCCAGGCGTATTCGCATCACCTGCGGGAACCTGTTCACCGATTCGCCCTTTCAGTTGCTCAACCCGGTCCCTCAACTCGGCTGCCCGCTCGAAGTCGAGTTCCTCTGCCGCCTTCAGCATTTCCGCTTCGAGTTCGTTGAGATATTCACGCGTCACAAACTCGGTTTCCGACTTAATCCCGCCAACCTGCTGCACAAACTGTCGGGCTTCGAGTTCTTCTTCAATTCCCCGTTTGATTGCCTTGCGAACCGTTTCCGGAGTGATTCCATGCTTCTTGTTGTACTCCATCTGTATTTCACGGCGACGATTCGTTTCGCCCATCGCCAGTTGCATACTTTCCGTCACAGAATCCGCATACAGAATGACCTCGGCATTCACATTTCGAGCAGACCGACCAATCGTTTGAATCAGACTGGTTTCACTCCGCAGAAATCCCTCCTTATCGGCATCTAAAATTGCTACCAGAGAAACTTCTGGGAGATCGAGACCTTCACGCAGAAGGTTCACACCGATGACCGCATCATGCATCCCTTCACGCAGTTCGCGTAAAATCTCGACACGTTCAATCGTATCCAATTCCGAATGCAGCCAGGCACATTTGATTCCTTCCTGCTGCAGATAGCCCGTCAAATCTTCGGCCAAGCGTTTTGTGAGCGTCGTGACAAGCGTTCGCTCATTCCGGGCGGTGCGTTCTTTGATTTTTTCTAATAAGTCCGGCACCTGTCTGCGAGCAGGCAGCACATGGACGACTGGATCAATCAAACCTGTCGGTCGAATAATCTGCTCAACGATTTCACCTTCCGATTGCTCCAGTTCCCAGTCGGCTGGAGTCGCAGAAACGAATACGATTTGATTTCGTCTCGCATTCCATTCATCAAACATCAGTGGACGATTATCGAGAGCCATCGGCAGGCGGAATCCATGATCGACGAGCGACGTCTTCCGAGAGCGATCGCCCGCGTACATCGCTCGAATTTGCGGAATTGTCACATGCGATTCATCGATGAACATCAGAAAATCATCGGGAAAGAAATCATATAATGTATAAGGAGGCTGACCCGCTTTTCGGCCCGCCATCGCACGCGAATAGTTTTCGATGCCAGGGCAAAAACCAGTTTCGCGCAGCAACTCAATATCGTAGCGCGTTCGCGCACTCAGTCGTTGCATTTCCAGCAACTTGCCTTCACGACGAAATTCTTCGAGCCGAGTATTCAACTCCTCTTCAATTTCCACTAATGCCTGATCAATCCGACTTTGAGGCAGCACGAAATGACGGGCCGGGTAGATGTAAATGTCGTTATGAATTTTATGCACATCGCCGGAAACGGGGTCGATAATCGAGAGCGATTCAATTTCATCCCCCCAGAGTTCAATCCGATAAGCAAACTCTTCATAAGCCGGCCATAACTCGATGACATCTCCTCGCACCCGAAACTTGCCGCGAGCCCGTTGAAAATCGTTGCGATCATAATGAATATCGATCAGTTTGAGCAGCAGTTCATCACGGTCGACTTCCTGACCAATTCGCAGCGGGATCATCATGTCCAGGTAATCTTTCGGTGAGCCCAAACCATAAATGCAACTCACACTCGCAACAACAATCACATCCCGCCGACTGACCAATGCACTGGTGGCAAGTAATCTCAGTCGATCGATTTCATCGTTGATCGAGGAATCTTTTTCGATATAAATATCCCGCTGCGGAATATACGCTTCCGGCTGATAGTAGTCGTAATAGCTGACAAAATATGTGACGGCATTATTCGGAAAGAACTCACGGAATTCCCCATACAGCTGAGCGGCCAGCGTTTTGTTGTGAGAAAGAACCAGTGTCGGGCGATTCATTTCTGCAATCACATTCGCCATCGTGAACGTCTTGCCGGAACCAGTAACTCCCAGTAACACCTGGTCACGTTTATCCTCTCGCAGCCCTCGCAGCAGCGATTCAATCGCCTGAGGCTGATCCCCAGCCGGAGCAAAATCACTGACAAGCTGAAACCCTGACATCACATCTCTTTCAAAAGTTCTTATTCAATAAATCGAAGTCTGTAGGTTGGGTTAGCAGAATGTGTAACCCAACAATCATCTACATAAACTCGTAAAGTCAGGTAGGACAGGCATCCGGCCTGTCTAAGAATATCTATTGAGGTTCGCATAATGCGAATAGACAAGCTGGAAGCCTGTACTACGGGCAACATTCCATGATCGGCGGCCGGATTTTGCATTGCTTCAATTCAGTTCCGGAACAATCAGCTCCACATTCACCAGTTCCCGATCACGGCGAACTGTCATACGCAGGGCATCTCCTTTGCGGAGTTCGCGGAGTTGGGAATAAAACTCCCGGCAGGATTGAATGAGATCATCATTAATCAGCACAATCAGGTCATCCTGCTGCAAGCCGATTGCCTCTGCCGTCGAACCCGGCATCACAAAATCGATATAAGCCGGAGTGCGAGGCACGACATCGGGAACGAGACGGAATCCTAAACCTGAGGTATCAATGGGCCGGATGACCGGAGGCAATTCGATACTGTCATCCGTAATGACTTCGCCACGCACGAGCTTCTCAATTGTATCGCGAACATCGGAAAGAGGAATCGCATAATTGATCCACAGATTCGATCGGCTGTCTTTGAGTTCCTTACCAATGATGCCGAGTAATTTTCCATCCTGAGTCGTCAGAGCCCCCCCGGCAGCTCCCGGATTATTCATCACCGCATCGACAATAAACACATCCCCTTTGTAGGGAATATCAAATCGTCCGCGGCGAGCCGTCAGGGGTGTCAGCATGGCGATTACACCGTGAATAACCGAAACGGGTTCATCACCAGCCGCGACGTTAAACATATTGCTGAAACCGAGTACAGGAGTTCCCGGTCCACTCCGGCTGACTTCTGCCAAATCAAAATGCGGGGCATTGATGACTTCCACTTTCAATACCGCCAAACCGGCTTCTCCTGCTCCTGAGACAAACTGAGCAGGAAGACGACGGCCATTATCGAGGACAGCAATAATCTGATCGGTATCAAGCAAGTGATTCCAGACGGTCAGAATGTGACCATCCGCTGAAATCAATAAACCAGTTCCATAGTTGGCCAGATTTTTCAATCCGCCCGCCCCATACAACTTGACCGTTTTAGGCAATACCTTCTGCAGAACTTCATTCTGAGAAGCCACAACTTGAGTGGACTGCCCCAGGCACAATGCAATGAGGACTATCGCTGAAACGATAGAAGACGAGTATCGTCGGAGTCTGAGTTTTAAAATTGGAGTCGCCATTCAATAAATTTCGATATTACTTCGATTACAGTTTCGGATCATCAACAGATTCGGTCTGCATGTCATTGACGTGCAGAATAATTTCCGGCTGACCGGCAACGAGAATTTTCAACTCCTGAGGAACCGCATAAGGACCTCCAGTCTTCCAACCCGGAATGCGAACTCCACATTCCGGGCGATCTTCTGAAAACTTGGTATCCCAGCCAACCAGCTGTTTTGCTTCCCGATCAAAATACCAGCGAATCTGCCGATCCTCATGCAATGTCGAAAGCACATCGACTTTCGCACCAACACCATCAAGAGGTTCGCTGCCAATATAGATGATTTCCGAAAAGATCTCGGGGCCGCTGATCAAAAATTGCTGCAGTTCCCGAAGCGACATCAGCATTCCCGAAGAATTGGGACCAGCCATGAAAGTTTCAGGACGCCCCGAATCCAAAAGGAAGACCTGGCCATCCCCAGGCAATTCGAACAGACTGGCAAAATCGGCCAGAACAAGACGGTAAGCACCACCATCTTTCAGGTTACCAGTCAACGTCCATTTTTGACTCGACTGACCATAATCGCCCAGACTTTTCAGTGTTGCCAGTAGCTCTTCCTGCTTAATGCGATTGTAATAATAATTCGCATAGCCAAGGCGACTCTCACACAGATGAGCATATTCCTCAGGAATCTCCGGTGCTTTCTGATGGGGGAGCATCGGTATTGGAGGGATATTCTCCGGTTTATCTTCAGGTTCCTCGGCTGGGGCAGGTGCGGAGGCGAATTCGATTAACTCTCCAATCGAATGCAGCGGTTCCAGGCGAGGATAGATTTCATAGCGTTCTCCATCGCGTCGGTAGACGAGTGGAATCTTCCAGCCTTTGGGATAAATCCCCAGCACATTTTTGAATTGATTCACGCTGCCCACCGGCCGGCCTCCGAAGGAAACAATTTCATCCCCTGCTCGTAACCCATGAAAGAAGGCACTGCAGGTGGGGATCACTGTCTCGACGATCACATTCGAAAATTCATCGGTGCGGACTGTCGCTCCTAATGTCGCATGATCCACCACTCGACCACTTTGAAGATGATCACTGAAGTTCTTGATTTGATTGATCGAAATCGCATACCCGGCTCCTGCATTCACGCGACCTCGTTTTTCCACCGAAATTCGACCATTAATGCCAACAACTTCTCCATTCACATTGAAGAGAGGGCCACCAGAATTTCCAGGATTGATGGAAGTATCCACCTGAATGCAATCGGTATATTCCAGAAATGTGCCGGCTGGATACTGATAACGCTGAATACCACTGACCATTCCGAACGTTAATGTCGGAACAAAATCATCGGCCAGCAGGAACGGGTTCCCCATCGCAAAGGCCCAATCGCCCACTTTGACGGTGTCGCTATCTCCAAGAGGAGCAAAAGGAAAATCATCACGTCCCAACATGCGAATGATAGCGACATCGCCAGTCGGATCGATTCCCATCAGCACTGCATCGTAAACATTGCCGTCACTCAAACCACACTTCAAAAAGGGGCCAGCCCCTTCGACGACGTGATAGTTTGTCAGCGTGATCCCGTCCGGTGAAATGAGAACTCCCGAACCTCCTCCGCGTCCATCGGGCGGGAAGATTGCGACAACTGCTGGAGTCGCTTTGTCAATGACAGCGATCCGAGCCTGTTCTGCTTCCAAGACATCTTTGGGCAACACAATTTGAGCGTTGAGTGTCTGAGTGAAACTTATTGCACTAAACAATGCGCAGCAAACAATCACAGTTCGTATCACACGAGGACTGCATTGAATTCTTGAAGAGGTTGGCGAGTTATTTAATGAGTCGTGCATCTGCAATATCCAGGTGATCGCCAATATCCAGTCCTTTTCCAAAGTCGACAGTAATCTTCAAAAATCGTTTCCCCGTCAGCGGTAAATCCAGAGGAATCGCGGAGTCGCGAGCCGAGATGTTTTGTTCGAAGAGAACTTCATCATCGGCGGTCACAACCACATCCACATTGCCGTGTCCAGTCAACGCAACCGCATCGTCAATTCCCAGTGTTGCCTGCAGTCTGGAAAACTCGCCAGCCAGCCGATAAGTGAGTGTCGTTTTTGAATGAACCCACAAGCCTTTGGAAAACTTCTTCCTGCCAATTTGCAAGGGAGAACCATCAACAGTTCGATCCCGCTGATATTCCCAGACCGTATCGAAAAACGGAGTGTACTCGGTTCCTTCGGGAGTCATGTCGGAAAGGTAAACGATTCGTCCCAGACTGAAGTCCAATTGCGTAATCGATTCCAGGGGCAGGACAACCTGCTCACCCGGTCCGGTGCGAACGGTCATCTGTCCTTCGGAAACTGAAACCTGAGTCACAAATAAAGATTCCCCTGATGTCGTTTTCAGGGAACAGGTCGCAGCCTGATTCGGCATCATTTCAACAGGATGGATAATGCCAAACACTTTGGCCAGTCTGACAGGAATTTCACTGCCCTGATACAAAAACTGGACATTCTCCGTATTATATTGTGTGACCACACCGGCCAGAAAATCGAGGACTTCCCCCTTTTGAATAACGAGTCGATCATCAGAATTCGGCTTCTGAATCAGAGCATTCCACTGTTCAGTGCTCGTTGCGTTCAATGGTTTGAATCGAAGTGATTTGACATTCTTGAGAGGGACAGTCATTGAGCCGAGAGATTGGGAATCGAAGGTCACATTCAAACCATCGGTTCTGGCATTTTGACCACTTAGAGACGATCCATCGGTCAGTAAAAGTGTCTGAAGATTCGCTTCCTCAACAGACTTCACTAGTTCGTGTTCCGGCCAGGCGATATTCATCACCCGATCCAGTGCCACAACTTTCACCGCATCTCCAACATTCAAAACCAACTGTTCGGCATCGAGCGAAACCAGTTCGCCGACGACTGACTGACCATCCAGACTGGTCACTTCAACCTGAGCATAAGTTGTTGCTCCGGTGAAACCGAGTAGCACAAATGTCATCAGGATTGTCGGCAACAGGATATTTTTTCCTGATTTCGGCATGGCAATCATGTAAGAATAGAATTTCAAATGTGACTCCTGTCTTAATAAAGATTCAGGTGCATCCTGCGATCCGATTAGGGAGTTTGCTGTCCACGTTGAGCCGCTTTTCGATTATACGCTTCAATGGCTCGCTGGTAATGGGGTGGGAAGAGTGTGCCGAGAATTTGTTTGGCTTTCGCCTGATCCTTCGGCGGCAAATTCCCCCAGCCATCCTGAGTGCCGAGGTCCTTTTCATCGACCTCCCCGGGAGCCGTCGAGCCTTTGACTCGACTCTCCTGAGCCGGGGCATTGGGATTATTCTGTGAGCCACTGCCCGCTCCTCCACCACCACCTGCCTGCTGTTCCAGCTTAGCGATTAATTCATCGAGTGATTCAATAATTTCCTGCTCGACCTTCTGGACTTTCTGCCCACTGCGACCGATTTCGAGCCGCCGTTCCACATCCCGCATCATGCGAGCAATTTCTCCCAGGCTTTTTTCTTCCCAGCGGGAAACATCCTGCTCCATCAATTCGCCGAGCATTCGGTAGCGGTTTGGGATCGATTCGCATTTTGTCAGCAGTGTCGTCAGCGATTCTCGTGCTTCTTCAATCATCAATAACTGATGGGCACAGACGGCTCGATTAAAATAGAGGACAGCTGGTTCTGCAACCAGCTCATTATCGATCGCAGATAACTGCTCCATCGCCTCTTCAAGCATGTTTCGCTGAATCAATTGAGTCACAAACCACAGTCGAAAATTCGTGGCCAGCCAGGGATCCTGAACATTCAATTCCTCGGCTTCAATCAATACCAGCAATTGAGCTGGAGCACTTGAGCGAACTTTAGCGATGAATTCCTGAGTTTTTGGATTGGAGATCCCCAATGCATTGACAATCAACTCTGTCGAGGGGAGGGCAGGGTGTTCGACGGCAAAATGTACCCAGGCTTCCAGCTTATCGGGAGCCTGCTCTTTCACCCAGACATCACAGCGATTGATGACCTCATCACGATTGAGGGCTTCATACTTTGAGGTGGGCTCTGTATTCTTATCCTGAGCTACGGTAATTGCAGTCGCAAAGAATAAGCTGCAAATTACTGAGGCTTGTATCAAACTTAAATATTTCATGAAACTGCTTTCGTTCAAATGATGAACTTTTGCCTGATTCGTTTACTCATTCTTGCCCGTCGATAAATCGTAAGTGGCTCGCTGAATGCGGGCCTGACGGATAGAGAGTTCGTCGAGTAATTCCAATAGCTCGGCATCGGCAGCCTGTTCGCCATCGATTTGTCGACCATATTGTTTCGTGCGTCGATTGACGCGATACTGCAGCGAACGCAAAAGTTTAAGTTCAGCGATCAAATCGACGAGAGCGGGATCAGGCTGCTCGCCCTGCTGAGGTTCACCTTCCTGCTTTTTCTTTTCTTCGAGTTTCTCTAATTCTTTTCGAAGAGCTTCGACCATTTCCTCGAGCGCCTCAATGATGTCATCTTCAATAGCAATCGTCAGTTCGTCGACTTTGAATTCATTCAGCCGCTCGGAAACTACACGCATATCTTCCCGCAATTGCATAACGGCTTCCGGAAATGCAACAGAGGTTCCTTCTTCCCGCAATATGATTAATGCTTTATCCGCTTCGACGACAATATCCTGCTCGTCGCGAGCTAACTGAATCGACCGTGCCCGGTGCCGTGGGAGTCGTTTGTCTTCTTCGATTTCTTCAATCTGCCCGCTGGCTTTTCGGATCGTCAATTGCATCATCAGCATTTTTCGGAAACGAGCCTCTAGAGCAGCCAGCATGATTTTCTGTTCTTCTTCACGCAGCTGACGTAGAATTTCTTCGAGCTTGGCTTTGGCTTTTTCCAGCTCAGCGATCGCTCGATCCTGTTCGCGGGAGGCTTTGTCTTTATTCTTCTGCTTGAGTTCTTCAATTGCCTTCTGCATTTTTTCAATGGCAGATTCAATCTCTTCCTTCCCCGCAGTTGGCTCGGTTTTCTCCTGAGGCTTAGCTTCCGATGGCTTCTGCTCGGAAGGAGATTGCTCGGAAGGAGATTGCTCGGAAGGAGAGTTCTCGCCGGGAGGCATCGGGGTTTCTTGAGGCATCGGAGATTCGCCGGGCGGTTTTTGTTCGCCGGGCGGAGTTTCACCTTCGGGAGGCGGCATTGGTTCTCCCGGTTTGGATTCCCCAGATTTTTGCTCGCCCGGTTTCGGCTCTCCGGGTTTTTGTTCACCTGTTTCCGATTCCTCTGGCTTCTGTTCCTCAGAATCTGAATTTTTCTTCTCGCTCTCAGCCGCTTCTTCGCGTTGTTTGTCCTGTTCGTCAATTTTATTGGCGAGCTTTTCCGTGTCTTCAGTCACTTTGGACTGATCTTTTTCCAGTCCTTCGGTCGGCTTGCCACGTTCGGTTCCTGCCCGCACACCTTTCTGATCGACGACCAGTTTATTGATATCGCCTATCAATGCCTCGATTCGGGCAATTTCATCCTGCAGACGCTGACGTTCATCTTCACTTTGCAGGACATCGAGCAGAGTGACCAGAGAATTGATCAAATCGTCCTGACGTTCAACAATTCCTGCAAACTGAGGCGTCTCGGCTGCCAGTAATTCGAGCAGCACTTCCATTTGCGAGTCAATTCGAGCTTCGTTACTTTTCCCGATGACTCGCATTAACAGATCCGCCCGAGCCGGATCTGTCTCTTTCATGTAGCCGTAGAGCTGAGTCAACGTTTTGGAGAACCGCTGATATTTGGCGAAGATGATTTGCTGTTTTTCCGTCAGTTTCACATCTTCAACGGCTTCTGTAGTTGATTCCGTCGTAACAGACTCATTCTGAGCACAACTTTCCGTAGCGAATGAGCAGACAAAAAGCAGAAGTAGCAGGGGGATTGTCATCAATTTCGATTCCGGTCGAGACAGCTCCATCACCTCATACTCCTTTGAGATTAATATAAACGATTACAAGAAGCACATTTTATACCGCATTATAACCTAATTTAGCAGATCAATCAGCTTATTTTTCCGTTCTTCCTCAGTTTGTGCCTTCAATGCCTTCTCTTCCTCAATAATTCCCTTAAGAAGTTCAATCACTTCCTGAAAACTCTCCAGTTTTCGCATTTCGAGCAGAATCTGTCGCAAACCCGACAATAATCCGTCTATATCGTTCAAGCAGAGGTCTGGAGTAATCTCAGTCTTGTTATCTTCCCGAAGTGCAAAATCGAGTAATCGGAAATGCTCTTCGGTCGTCGCGAATTCATTCTTCAGGAGTTCGGACAAGGGATCGATAATCTTCGACTGCAGACGAACTCGCACCTGCGGCGTGTCAATTCGGTTATTTACCATTTCGAGTTGGATCGATTCGAACGCGACTCGAATCGCATCCGCTTCGACGGAATCTTTTCGTAATGTGTTCAGGCTGCGCTGGACAGCATCGCCGACTGGGAGTGAGTCGTCGGTCGAATCGTCCGCGTTTTCAGTCAGGGCACTTGCGAAGTCATCACGGGAGCGAGTCAGTTCCTCAATCAATTGCTCAAATCGCCGGCGTAAGTTGAGTTCATCCTGATGCAGAATCGAAAGTAATTCTTCGTCGGTCACGACTTTGAGCCGAAAGGTTTCGCTGAGGGTCGTGTGTGGTCCATTGATCGTGTCGTTGTCAGTCACTGCTAGATTCAGATAGAGAATATTTCCGACTTCCAGATCCATTGGCAGCACATCAAATCGTTCACTGGTCGCATCATCCTGCTGACTGATTTCATAGAATTGTGTCCCGCCAGGCTGATTCTTCAGAGGTAGCTTTACCGGTTCAGGTTGTTGTTCCAGTCGATATTGGAAGGCTGCAGAGATAAGGCCGTAATCATCCTGCAATTCTCCTTCGACTGGCAGAAATGCTTTTCGCGTGATCGCCCGGCCAATTCCGACGAGCCGGGTGGTCACTTCGGGAGATTCATCGGCCACGCCGCGTAAGTGAATTCGAATCGGCTTCAGGTTGACGATCTGGTCGACATCTTCGAGTAGAATACTCAGTTGATCTTCACGATCAATAACAATGCCATCGTCATAACTCGACTCGGCTACTTTATCAAAACAAGTTTGTATCGTACTTTCGACTTGAGTAATCAGAGCCGGGATGGCAAGTTTGCGTCCATCTTCCGAAATTAATGGCCCTGAAAATTTCTGCGTCAACTTCACTTCGCGTCTGGCGACGCCGAGATCATCCAGATACCTGCAAATTGCGACCGGCTCTTCGTTTACAGATTTCTTTTCGATGGTCAACTCAAACCGCCGTCCCAGAATTCGCACAATTCTGAGGGGCGATGTACTTTCAGCCTGCAGAACGAGAGTCGTTTCCATAGGGACGTTTAATTCAGCCGCTCCGATCACCTGCTCACGCTCATCGCCCAAGCCGGATTGATTCCAGCCTGTGTATTCCGGGAATGTGCAATTAGCGAGCATTGAAATAATAGAGGGTTCTGGAACTGTTGTTATGGTATAGGGTTCCACTGTTGTGAAATCTCCGCCCGTGATTGTGAACTGCAAATCATCGACTAAGTTGCCGATCGTGTATCGGAATTGACCTTGCCCGGCAGGAGCCATCACGGCTTTGCCGCGGGCGTCGGTTTTGGTGCGGTAGGAAATCATCACCTGATCAGGAGCCGTTTTTCCTTCTTGAACGCGGGCGATAATTGTTAAATCGGTTCCTGCTGCGTGTTTCAAATTCCGTTTCTGAAATTCACGCACACGATCCCCCGGTTGAGTTATCGAAACAATTTCCAATCCATTTTTCCGATCCCAGTATTCCTCTGCCAGTTTGAGATACGCTTTTGACCAATGCGACATGGTCCCAGGACTGGCCGCAGCAGTTGCCACGAGGGAGACCACGGCAATAGAGGCCAGAACAATAGCCGTTCGCAATGGACCAAAATTGAACACGCGGCTGGTTTCCAGAGAATCAACTAGTCGACCGGCATCGTCTATCGTCTTTTGAACCATTTTATTCGAAAGGGCACCCCGGTTGGCTGGTTGGGCAATTTCTTTCTCACCCAATTCGACAACCGTAATGAGCCTGTCATTTAACTCGGGAAAGGTGCGCTCGAGCAATAATGCCAGTGCTCGACGACGAAGTTTGACCAGCATTTGCCAGATGAGGGTCTGATAAAAGACCAGCACAATCACCGAAAGACTGATCAACAGAATCGCTAGCCGGACCGAGCGGGGAATCTCCAGTCGTGTCAGACCAAACCACACATTATCGATACCGAGCGTGATCCAGAACAGAATCGCAACGACGGTAAAAACCAGCGCAACTCCCCTTAACACCACATAACGACGAATAGCCGCTCGGAGTTTAGAGAGAATCTGATCAATCTGTTCGGGAATTTTCAGGTCCATGTTGGATAGGTGCTAGGCGTTAGGGATTAGTTGTTAGGGTTTGTATTCAGCGGTTCAGGGTTGATCAAAGTATTAAAAGATGAGACGCGTTGAGTTTACTTTAAGTTTCATCGATTTAGTGAATTAGTTGTAGGTCAGGTTGTGACTGACGAAATTCGACGTCATTTGTCATCCGTGTCAGGCACAGCCTGACCTACATGACTTTGTTGGGTTACGCTTAGCTAACCCAACCTACATTTTACTCTCACCTTTTATGCCAGTTTTAACAGTTTGCGAATCAGCCATTCGACACCGAGAACTCCGACAATCAGGCACATGAGCCAGGTGCGGTCCCAAAGTGTTTGAATCTGTTCTCCCAGGAGGAATTGTTCGCTGGAATCGGGGAGCAGGGCTTTGACTTTTTCGGAATCTGCCAGAGGGAAATATCCTCCTCCCGTGCCGGCGGTTAATGTCTGTAACTGTCGAATGTTCTGACGTAGATCCCGATTTTCCAGATCCGGCAACTCCGCCATCACCGATTCCCGAATCATTTCTTCGGAGCCTGGAACGCGGAGACGTATTTGGTAACGACCAGCCTGTTGGGCACGAATTTCTCCGAGATACCCACCCGCCTGAGCCAGATCCGGTCGTAATGCGGGAGCGGGTGAAACGAGGCGGCCATCTGGTGTTTCGATTTCGATATCAATCTTATCTGCCAGCAGAGGTTCAAATTCAGCATCGAGTAAACGTGATCGAATTTTGATCATTTCTCCCAGCCGAACGGTTTCCTGATCCACTAATAAGGATCCACGTGGGTTACTGCGTCGCAAGCGATTTTGAGCGGCTTCACGGGAAATTCGAGTCCAGAAGCGTTCGAAAAATTCGGGATCTTCTGCTCGCAGACGATAAAACTCCGGGGAACCAATATAGAAGGTGCGTCCCTGACCATAAAACTGACTGGCCAGCAGGATCGGCGGTTCGGCTTCCGTTAAATCGCCCACGCCACCAGCCTTGGCATAAACCAGTGCTCCTGTTTTTGGGCCGTTCGTAGGATAAAAGCGATAGAAACCCGGGAAGCTCTTCCAGAATTCGAGGCTCGTTTCGGGGTTGTCGTTCACATGGAGCAGGGGGGCTGCTTCGCCTTCGGGGGTCAATTGAATCGGTCGTACCTGCGTTGAGGCGGAGACGAGATCGATGCCTGGGAGAATGGTATCGAGAAAAACAGGATGCAAATCCAGAATTTCAGACAGATCATCCCGGGAGCCTGAAAGATAAGGCGTGTTGACATCGCCAGCGACAAAAATAACGCCACCACCTTCACCACCCACCCATTCTTCAAACAACCGACGTGACTCCTCAGGAATCGTCAGCCAGTTGGGGTCGAAACAGATGAGAACATCATATTCGAAGAGAGAGGCTTTGTCTTTGGGAAAATCGAGCAGGACATTTTCGACATCCTGACTGATTCCGACGGCTCCAGTTTGCAGCAACGCATCGACTTTGAAACCGGGATGACGATTTAATGTTCCACACAGAAAGCGGTAATCCCAGGAAGGGCCGCCGGCGACGATCAGCACATTGACCGGACGCTCGGACGCATTCACGGCGATCACTCGTTCATTGTCGCTCTGCTTAACTTCCTGAATAGCCCCGGTAGCAGTAGCTCTCAGCAGGTATTCCCATTCCCCTTCAACGGTGGGCACAATCGGAAATTTCACCTGGACGGGAGTCAGGTCTTCCAGAACGGTCACGGTCTGTTCGTCGACCGGATAAAACGCAGTATCCTCTCCCGGTTCCCGAGTCAGCAGTTCAACTTTGACAGTACGTCCGCTGATCCCTTCGCCGCGAACAAAGGCTTCGATATCAAAGGGATCACCCAGTTGAACATCGCTCGGCGAGACCACTTTAGCCATCTCAAGATTCACCGGAGGTTCAATTCCTCCTGTTCCCAAGGCAACGAGGCGAACTTTTAATTGTCTGGCGACATCATTTGAGGACTGTGCATCGACCCCGGCATTGGCGGCTCCGTCGGAGATCACAACAATCCCAGCTAACGTCCGACCGTTTAATTCCCGCATTAATTCGGCTGTCACTTCACCAAGGCGAGTTTCGGCTCCCTGAGGTTGGAGAACATTTTGCCAGTCGATACTTTCAATATCTGGTTCATCTTCTGCATTTGCTGAAGTTTCACCCTCAGTAATTTGGGAAAATGTCGCAACTCGTTCTGAAAGAGCAGTGTCGAACGTATAAATGGAGACTTCATGTTGTTTTCTCAGATCGCTCAACCAGTTGGAATCTGAGATCAACTCAATCACCTTAGCGGCTCTCGAAGTCTGGTCATCAGCGGTTTGTCCTTCTTCAGGATCTTCAGCAGGGTTCTGCATGGATGAAGAGACATCGACCAGTACTGCGACACGGGATGAACGATCTGCCCAGGTTTGTGTGCGGGTTTGTGGATTGAGCAGCACGATGATCAGCCCGATGATGGCCAGCATTCGCAGCGTCGGGAGAAAGATTCGCCAGCCGAGTGAAAGTTCCTGACCATCCCGGCGATAAAGCTCAAGTGACCAGACGACTACTCCCACCAGGATCGCCAGAATGATTGCCCATTCCCATGTTCCCTGAGGCCAGTTCCATTCTGTGAAGCGGACCGCATCCTGAGCGAGTAATTTTATTGAACTTTGAGTAAATAAATTTGCAATCACGATGCCACCCCCTTAGCTGCCGGGGATGATGAACGCTGATCTCCCGGCACAAATTGCCTGCCGGAGGGCATTCGGGATGTGAAGCCTCGTGAGGAAACCGTATCCCGAGAATGGAAACCGAGCCGATAGGCCAGCCATTGTTCTCCTGCAAATAACAATACGAGAATGAGAAGCAACAGCAGGCGTAATTCCCGTCCGGGGTCATCCCTGGCTAATCCTTCGAGACTGCCAAAGTCCTGCACGATAATGCCCTCGACGCCTGCCAGTTCGCGACGAAACTCTTCGGGAGTTGTGATTTCTACTTCCGATTCACTCACCGGGACATTGAAAGCGGTGAGCGTCGTTGTCGATTCTCTCGCCAAATCTTCGGTCACAATGCGATAAACCCCGGGCAGTTTCGTGTCCACATATTCGGCGACCAGTTTTTGAGCTTCGCCGTCTGGAGTTTCTTTTGGTGATTTCTCTGTTGATTTGGGAACTGTTGCCGTGATTGATGTTGGACTCAGGCCACCCTCGGCTGGTGGATTGAAGCGAACTTCCGGATAGGAAACAGCAGGGTCAATCACGATATTGATTGGTTCATTCACTAATTTCGGTTCGCGAGTTCGCATGCGGTTGGCGATCGATTTAGCCAGTTCAAGATGAAACACGGTGAAGCCGGGAGCATTCATATCGAAAGGCCAGTTGTGCCAGCGGTTTTCATCCGTATTGTTGACCGGCCCGGCTGATGTCAACGAGATGAAAACTCGACCTTCCCCAAAACGCGATTCCAGAAACAGAGGCGATTGATCGCGCAAACGCCCAATCACTTTTACCGATTTGGGAATCTCAAAACCTTCAGCCAGTGGGACGTGCTGATAGATGTTCACGAACAGCGCCAATAAACCATCTGCAGCATTGAGAATCTCAAAGATTGGGTTGTCATTCAGTTCAAGATCAGCACCGGGGTTTGTGTCATCGGCCCGCAGCAAATTGACAGGTGAAGCCGCGATTGAAATCGGGAATAACGATTCGGCCTGATTCGTTGATGTCTCTTCAGCCGATTTGTCTGTCGGATTTTCTTCAGTCTCTTCTTCAGATTCCCGACTTGCCAGATCGTTGTAGAAAGAGCTGTCAACACGATCTCCCATGAACCAGGCAATTCCTCCGCCAGCAGCGACGTAATCTTCGAGTGATTTCAACACATCTGGAGCCAGGCGATCGATATTCAACAGATATACAGCGGCATAAGTCGAGAGATCCTGATCACGGATCGAATCTGGACGAATCACGATTGCTTCAAATCCCGTAATTTGCGGATCAGCCGCCAGCGCATCGGCGACGTAGTCGGCTTCGCGCGTTTGTTCGGAGCCATCGGCAATTAAAATTCGCTGACGTTCTGGTATATCAATAGTCAGATAGCGGGTGTTATCCGCTGCAATGGCATCGGGTGAAATCTGCACGGAAATCACATGCTCACCAGCCGAGGCAATGGAGACTTCAAAAGTTTCCTGAACCGACTCTCCCGCATTAATTTGTGGAATGCTGATCGATTGAGGAATCGGTTCATCATCAATCAACACGCGAACCGGAACATTCTCGACGACAGCTTCTCCATAATTGGATATGTCTACCGTCAACTGCAGTGGAACCTTGACGGCTGCGGTGTGCAGGGTCCCGGTAAATTTGGTGACTGCCAGATTGTTATGACGGGCAGGGACCGTCGGCACCAAATTGACAATGGTTTGCTCATCCTTGAGTGCCTCCAGATCTGCTTTCAATGTCGGAGAATTGCCCCATTCAGAGGCCCGGAAATCTGAGAGGACGTGCACGATTTGAAACGCATTTTTATCGACGGCTAACTGGCGCTGAATGGCCGGAAAGACTTCAGTCCAAGTGGCTAAACCGTATCCGCATTCCTGCTGCATGGTTTCGAGTTTATCTTCCAGTTCCCCGACCAGAGAAAGATCGATTCGACGACGAGTCAAACTGGTGGCTGAGCGATCTGGCTGTGATGTTTGCAGAAGCGTCAAAGAATGATTCCCACCCTGTGATGCCAGATCAGATGCGAGCCGTTTGAGTGTTTCCAACGCTTCATCAAATGCAGTGGTATCTCCCCAGCGGTCTCGCATTGAGCCACTGTCATCGAGCACCACCAGATGATGGGTTTCCGGTTTTTCCAGCAAGGCCAGTTGAGAAGGATCGAGCAAGAGGCGAGCAAATAGAGCCACAATCGCCAGGACGATCAGAATGCGTAACAACAGCAGCAGAAGCTGTTCGAAGAGCAAGCGACGGCGGTTCTGCTGTTCACTTTGAAGCAGAAACTCCATGGCTGCAAATCGGACTGTCCGATATCGCATCCGATTCAACAGATGGATGATGATCGGAATGGAAATCAATGCCAAACCGCCAGCTGCCATCCAGGGATGTATAAAAAACTGAGACAACCACATTCAATATTACAGTCTTATTTTTGATAAGTTTAATAAACACACTCGCTTGCGCTTCGTGCTTGTATTTTTATTTTCTCATACCAACACGGTGTTTCAAATAATGGGCCAGGACGGCATCGACGTTTTCTGTTGTGATGACGGTTTTATAATCGATGACATGACCGGCGCAGAAGCGTCGGACATCACTCAAAAATGCTTCGACCGCAGCTAGATAGTCGGCTCGGAGTCCGCGGGGATCGCAGATCAGTTCGCCCGCCTCTTCCAGACCTTCAAATTTTGTGGTGCCGTTGAATTCAAAATTGACTTCCTGAGGATCAAGCACGTGAAATAACATCACGTCATGTCCGCGAAGTCTCAATAACTTCAAACCCTTAAACAGTTCCTCACGATCGGAAAACAAGTCGGAAATTAAGACAACGAGACCACGTCGTACCCGTTGTTCGGCTGTGCGTTTCAGGATTTGAAAGATGCCTGTTTTCTTTGAACCCGGCTCCGACATTACGAGCGTGCTGATGATATCGTTGAGATGATTCTTCTTACTACGGAAGGGGAGTTGGTCGCGAATGGTGTCATCGAATGTCGTCAGTCCGACGGAATCCTGCTGTCTGAGCAACATATAGGACAGTGCCGAAGCGATCAGACAGGCATAATCGAGTTTTGTGAATTCTCCTGAACCATAAGTCATCGATTCACTAACATCGACAAGAATCGATGTTCTGAGATTCGTCTCTTCTTCGAATTGTTTTATGTAGTACTTGTCGGTTTTTGACCAGACTTTCCAGTCGATACGCCGGATGTCGTCTCCCATGACGTACTCCCGGTGCTGAACGAATTCAATCGACTGCCCGAAATAGGGGCTGCGATGCAATCCGCTTAAGAAACCTTCTACCACGCCTCTAGCCTGGACTTCCAATCTGGAAATCCGGCTAACGGCTTCAGGCGGCAAATATCTTTTTGAGTCTTGGATCACGACTCAGCTCCCCTTCCTTGGAAGGTGTTTCCTGAAGAAGACGCTCGATGACATCATCGGTCGTAATTCCTTCACTTTCAGCGGTAAAGTTCGTCACGATGCGGTGTCGCAAAACAGGCTTGGCCAGAGCCGCGATATCTTCGGTGGAAACATGAGAACGCCCATAAAGCAATGCTCGTGTTTTGGCTCCGAGAATCAAATACTGAACCGCTCGCGGGCCGGCCCCCCAACTCAACCATTGCTTCACGAAATCGGGAGCGACTTCTTCGCGAATACGAGTTTGTCGAACCAGTGCGAGTGTGTATTCGACAACGTGATCAGAAATCGGAACCTGTCTGACGACGCGTTGAAGTTCAACGATTTCGTCGGCATCGAGTACTTCCTTGATCATATTTTCCTGAATACTGGTGGTTGCTTTGGCGATTGCTTTTTCTTCTTCAAAGCTTGGATAATCGACAAAGACCTTGAACATGAAGCGATCCTGCTGAGCTTCGGGCAGGGGATAAGTTCCTTCCTGTTCAATCGGGTTTTGTGTTGCCATGACGAAGAACGGATCGTTTAACACGTGCTGAGTCTGCCCGACAGAAATGTGATGTTCCTGCATCGCTTCCAGTAGAGCGGCCTGCGTTTTCGGAGGCGTTCGGTTAATTTCGTCGGCCAGGACCATATTGTGGAAGAGTGGGCCATGCAGAAAGCGAAACTCACGCTTGCCAGTTTCTTTATTCTCCTGCAGCACATCGGTTCCGGTAATGTCAGCCGGCATGAGGTCGGGAGTGAACTGGATTCGACTGAAACTTAGAGACAAGCAGCGGGAAAGCGTGCTGATCATTAATGTCTTGGCCAGGCCGGGAACCCCTTCGAGTAATACATGTCCGCGACTGAAGAGGGCAATCATCAACTGTTCGATCACATCCTGCTGCCCAACAATCACCTGCTGCATCTGCTCGCAGACATCTCGATAGGCTTTGCTGAGTCGTTCAATCGAATCTTCGGGAAGTGAGGTTTCACTCATATGTCATTATTTCTTGAAGGGATGGTTGTCTGAAATCATTATGAGGTTCGTTATGGTAAGTTCTAACGACCTTCATGAAATCTTCAATATGTCTTTACTCAGCATTCTTGATCACATCCAGTGACGACTTATCCTAGTCTTCCACCCCAGCTTACGAAAAGAGTCAGCCGAAATTTTTTCGGAAGAGCAGTTCCAATTTCAACCCGAAGCGTCAGCGAGGGGCCGGCGTGGAATTCATAATCAGCTGCATCTTATCCATGTCGACCATGCTCAATGAAAGGGAGATAACTCCAAATTATAAGACCAGAATTGCTAATTGGTCGCCGTCCCCTCGCTCACACATCGGGTTAAGAAGCTTTAGTAATAAACTCAGGATGACTTTATCTGAACTCATTTTGGTTTCCAGTTCCTTTCTGAACAGCGTTACGTTACAAATTTACCTGTCAAAAAATTCGCAAACGCTCGCCCTGAGGAATCGGGAGGCGAAACAGGAGAATGGAATGCAACTGGTAGATGAAAATGATGGCGACATTCAGTTTTTGGGAGCATTGTCCAAAAAAGAACGTCGTGTTTTAGGAGTATTGATCGAAAAATCTCTGACCACTCCCGAATATTATCCACTCACGCTTAAAGCTCTTGCAACAGGTTGCAATCAGAAAAGTAACCGGGATCCGATTTCCAATTACGATGAATTCGAACTGGAAGATATTCTTGATGGATTACGTCAACGTGGGATGATCTCGGCTGTCCAGACGGCTGGCGGTCGGACAGAACGGTATCGGCATCGACTGCGAGACATTACCCCTTGGACAGCCGCTCAATTGGCAATTATGGGCGAATTACTGCTCCGAGGCCGCCAGCAACTTGGGGAGCTTCGCAGCCGGGCGAGTCGCATGTCGGCTATTGAATCTCTGGAAGATTTACGTCGCGAACTGAATCAACTGATGCAGATGAAGTATGTGCAGTCCTCAGGCGATTTGAATCGTCGCGGTATCGAGGTTGATCATGCCCTTTACACAGAAGCCGAACAGTCGCGACCGGGCACAATGCTCACATATTCCGCGGATGAGGAAATAGAGGAACCAGCGAAAGCCTCAGCACCAGCAACTGCTGCCGAAAGCAAACCGGAAAGTCAGGCTGTGATTGCCGAAACGACAACTTCGTCAGAAGAATTGCTGGATTTGCAAAGTGAAATCTCCGATTTGAGGGAGACTGTCCAGAGACTTGAAGAGCGAATTGAATCGCTGGAACGTCAACTGGGAATTTGATCAATTCACTTGGGTTGAGGGGTTAATACAAGGATCCAAATTCAAGAGATTGTCGACATCGTTTGACGGATGAGCAAGGCTGCTTACAATCGGTGAAGGTTTGAAGAAGAATAACTGGACCATAACAAATATATTAAGAGACTCATCTTTGAGGAGAATACGCTGTGCAGATTGAAATCGCTTGTCGGCATGGGAGTGTGGGCGAACCCGTCCAGAATTATATTCGTGAAAAATCGGAAAAACTGCTGACATATTTTGAACGTGTCACTCAAATTCAGGTGACCTTCGATTTCACCGGCAATCGTGTCAAAGCTGAAATTCTGGTCAACGCCGAGCATAAACATGATTTTGTGTCCCATTATGAAGGGGAGGATGCTCAAATCTGTTTCGATCACGCACTGCACAAAATTGAACATCAGATCAAAAAATACAAAGAGCAGCTTCAGGATCATCGCCGTGATAAGCCGCTCAATGAAATTGCGGAATCAATGATGCCGCAAGATGATGACGACGTAGAAGATCTGGACGACGATGACCAATAAGTCAGACTGAGGACATCAAACAACTGACACTTCCCATTTCGTTAGAAAAAATAGAATTCGACAATGGCGGTGTCAGTTGCGAATTGGTAACCTGAACCTACGACATCGTGAGATGTTTTGAGCGAGCTCCCAATCACTGATTGATTTTAATCCAGTGAGGTCTCGTTTTTATACAAATTAGATAGACACTTAATAATATCCATCCAAGTTTTACCTTCCGCGGAGCATGCGTTATGAAGTTTTCTGAAATTGTGGTCAAAGATTCGGTCATCACAGACCTCAAAGTTGAAAACAAAGAAGATGCGATTCGTAAGTTGGTTGGTTCTTTGCGAGCCAACGGCCAGATTTCAGCTGATAACGAAGAAAGTATCGTCGGTGCCATTCTCAAGCGTGAAGAACTGGGCTCAACTGGAATTGGTAAGGGAATCGCCGTCCCTCATACAAAGCATCCTTCCGTCGATGAACTGATTGCCACGATTGCAATTGCACCGGAAGGTGTTGATTTTGCCAGCTTAGATGGCGAAGATGTCTACATTTTATTCTTGCTGATTTCGCCTCCCGATCGTCCTGGCGATCATTTGCGTGCTCTGGAAACTATTTCCCGACACTTGCGAAACGAGAATTTCTGCAGCTTTTTACGACAATCCCGCACTCCTGAAGAAGTTCTTGAACTCCTCAAAGAGGCTGATCAGGACGAAGTTTAGGGTTATAGGCACGATTCTTGCATGATTTTCATCTAATCTTGGCAAATTCTGCCAAAATTCAGTAAATGCTATCGCAGGCAACATAAGCACATGCTTATAATTTGCTTTGTCGTCCTTTCTTCAATTCAACTCTTGATGTTCTGTTGAAACGAGTGACAATCATCTTGAAGGCATCTGTTGGTTTTCTTTGCCTGAGGCGAATCATTCGTTCTCAATGTGCTGCGATCTCATTTCTTATTTGATAGACCTACTTAGAATCTCAAACCCGACTTACACGGAAGTTAAAAACAGGTTGGCAGGGTTTTCTCTGGAACTGGATCACCTTAAGTGATTTTCTGTGTCCTATGATTAAATCACCTGTTAATCCCTAGAAACGGGAGTTTATATTGATGTTGGAGCCTAGACAAATCGCAATGGGAGAACTTCAATCCTGCAGCGAAGAAGTGACTGTGAATCTTGAACACGGTTTGCATCTGGTACCCTGTTCTAAAATTGTTGAACTGGCACGCAAGTATGAATGCGAAATTCGCATTCATAAGTTGGATCAGATCGTCGATGCCAAAGCGGTCTTTGATTTGATGACTCTCCGCGCCGATCAGGGAACCCGACTCATTGTCGAAGCCGAAGGTCCCCTGGCAGAACAGGCGATTCAACAGATGGTAGATCTGTTCGAAAACGACTTCTATGTCGACCGTTCCCGTCCCTCTTAAGTTTTGAGCGATAACATTGAAATTGCTGCAATTGTGAACGCACATTCTTGCAGTGTTTGATCTCAAAGTTTTATGTTTGAACGGGGATTAATTTTCCGCGACCTGTGACCAGTTTCGCATTAAAAACGGAACGCAATTCTCGAAATACTTCCAAATCGACTTCATTGAACATTTTATCCATGAAGTCGATTTTTTCGATTCCAATCCCATGCTCCCCCGTCACAGTGCCGCCGTATGCTAGGCACTGATCGAGAATTTCCTCACTAGCCGCTAATACTCGCTCAATCTGCTGGGGATCCCGCTCATCAAATAAGATGATGGGATGGATATTTCCATCGCCGGCATGAAAAACATTGAAAATCGTGAGGTCGTATTTTTGAGCGACACGAATCACATCTTTGAGTAATTCGGGTAATCGGGTGCGCGGAACAACGCCATCCTGGGTGCAGAAACTCGTGCTCAAACTCCCAATTGCGCCAAAGGCCTGCTTACGACATTTCCAGAGGGCGATCCGCTCCTCAGCCGTTTCTGCTTTGCGAATCTCACTGCAACTTCCAGCAGCACAAATGCTGTCAATCCGATCAATTTCATACAAAGTTGCCTGTTCCGGCCCATCTACTTCAATAATTAATACCGCCCCGGCGTCGATCGGTAATCCGTGGTGGTAACGATCTTCTATCGCCCGCAGCATCCCCTGATCCATTAATTCCAAAGCGGCAGGGATAATTCCTGCTCCAATAATTTCGCTGACAACCGCCACCGCTTCGTCCAACTGATCAAAGACTGCCAGTCTCGTTCTCCAGGTTTGGGGCGTTCTTTCGAGTTTCACGGTGGCCCGAGTGCAAAAGCCGAATGTGCCTTCACTGCCGGTGAATAAGCCAGACCAGTCCCATTGCGTCTGAAATCCCTGTGGACCACCAAACTCATAAATGCTTCCATCAGGGAGAACTACTTCCAGCCCGAGAACGTGATTGGAAGTCACTCCATATTTTAATGTATGGGGTCCACCAGCATTGGTCGCAATATTTCCACCGATCGTTGAAGCTCCCGCACTGGAAGGATCGGGGGCGAAATGAAACTCGCTGCCCAGCAATTTCTGATTCAATTGCCCATTCACAACCCCGGCATCAACAATCGCATAGCGATCTTCCAGATTGATCTCATGAATTGTTTTCATACGCGACAGGCAGACTGTCACTCCACCATCAATCGGCAGGCATCCCCCAGCCAGGCTCGTCCCGGCTCCTCGGGGAACTACTGGAATACCTTCATTAAAGGCCAGCTTCATAATCGCAGAAAGTTGAGCAGTCGATTCCGGAAAGATAACCAGATCGGGAATCCGGCGTTCTACTAGATAACCATCCGATTCATAAACCAGACGTTCGACGGGATCAGACAGCAGCTGGTCTTCACGAAGAATATTAAGAGCCGAGGCGGAGAAATTTTCGAGATCCATTAATAGTCCGATCCTGAAAGTAATTGAACAATTCAGGATTACTATACGATTTCGAGTTACTCAATCACACCTTGGAGCGATTGATTCAGTGGCTGTGAAGTTCTTTCTTGCGCAGCGGAGTGATTTCCACAGGCGTGACCTGTGCGGCTTTCACATAAGTACTGCTGTAACCCGAAGGCATTTGATACAGTGGAGTTGCGCAGCCGATGAAACTGCTGACGCTAATCAGGAGAATGACTGATATTTTCTGGCGTATTGTCATAATAAAAGATGATGAAGGGTTACATCGACTATTTTCAACTGAAAACCACAGAATCATCATCGACCTTATCTCTGACAGAAATCCTTAAAAAGTTGACGTCCTCGAAAAAATAATCTCAACTTTGCCTGCTCAAATGAACTGGTCTTTGTGAATATCGTGCCTTTGAAGTCATGACTGGCGATGACCTTCGTTCACAATTAAAATTGGGTGAAATCCCTTAACCCGAAGGTCTTCGAGGGGACGGCTACCGATTAACAATCCGGTTTAATTCTGATATCCGAATCCTTTTCGTTTTTACCTGTAAAAATCTGATTAGTAATCGCCTTCATTACCATAGTCGTAATGGATAAGATGCCGCGGATTAAGAATTCCACACTGTCCCCTCGCTGACGCATCGGGTTATGATGTCACTGAATTCCATAGAAGTGCTCGAATTATGAATGAAACCCCTATTCTGCTGACAGAATCATCCGCAGGAATTGTCCATTTGATCCTGAATCGTCCGGAGCGACGAAATGCACTGTCACTTTCTTTGCTGCAGGCCTTACAAGCCGAATTGGATCGAATCGCAAATAGTCAATCAGATCGTGTTGTCGTAATCTCCGCGAATGGTCCTGCATTTTGTGCGGGTCACGATTTGGGTGAAATGATCGAGCGACCTGCTGAAGAATACCGTGAATTGTTTGAAGTCTGCTCGAATGTCATGCAGACAATTCGCCGTACCCCTCAACCGGTGATTGCGAAAGTGCAGGGGATGGCGACTGCCGCCGGTTGTCAACTTGTAGCCGCTTGCGATCTGGCGGTCGCCACAAACGAATCTCGCTTCGCGACGCCTGGCGTGAAAATTGGTCTGTTTTGTACAACACCGATGGTGCCCCTAGTGCGAGCCGTCCCTGCGAAAGTGGCCATGGAAATGCTGCTGACAGGTCAGCCGCTTTCTGCGCAACGGGCTTATGAAGTCGGATTGATTAATCGCGTTGTCGATTCCAGCGAGATTGATGCCACCGTCGACCAGTTCTGCCAGTCGATAATCGCTTCGAGCCCGATGACAGTTCGTGTCGGGAAAGAAGCCTTCTATCGTCAACTTTGCCTGAGTGAACCACAGGCTTACATCGATGCCGTCGATGTGATGACAGACAATGTTATGAAAGCTGATGCCCAGGAAGGGATGCAGGCCTTTCTCGAAAAACGTCCACCACAGTGGACCGATCAGTAAAATCTAAGTTCATCCCATTTGAGAGCTATTGTCGATGTCGAAACTGCCAACTTTTGAAACTTTGTATGAACGAGCCAGCCAGACGGCTATTCCAATTGGTGTGGCGGCCGCTGGAGGAGCCGATGAAACAGTGTTGATGGCACTCCATCAGGCAGCCGAATGGGGTTGGGTAAAGCCTTATGTGTGCGGATTGGAATTTGACATTCGAGCATTGTGCGAGCAACTGAACCTGGATGCTACCCAATTCGAAATTATCGATAGTGAATCTCCCGCTCAAACAGCTGTCGAATTGATCCATCAAGGCGAAGTTTCGCTGATGATGAAAGGTCAAATCGCGACTCCTGATTTGATGAAAGCGATTTTGAATCGTGAATCAGGTTTACGGACTGGCCGTGCCATTGGACAAATCGTATTGATGGAAATTCTCAGAGATCAAAAAGTATTTTTGATGACCGATACGGGAATTACTATCAGACCGACAGTTGATCAAAAGAAGGATTTGATGATGCAACTGATCGAGACCGCTCATAAGCTTGGTTGCTCGATTCCCAAGATTGCCTTAATGGCTGCGACTGAAAAAGTGAATGAAGCGATGCCGGAAACTCTTGAGATGTCGGAACTGATTGGAGCCTCTGAGCAGGAATTCGGTGATCGATGTCACACATCTGGTCCACTTTCATTCGATCTGGCTTATCATACGGTTGCTGGAAGTCGCAAGGGAATTGAAGATCCTGTGATTGGTCAAGCCGATGGGATGTTATTTCCGGATTTGCTTTCAGCCAACCTGACTGTCAAAGCGATTATGTACACAGCCGACTGTAAATTCGGAGGTATCCTGTGTGGCACATCGGCTCCTGTCGTGTTCATGTCTCGCGCTGACGACGTTTCGACACGATTAAATTCACTGGCTTATGCACTGCAACTCGTCAGGAATTCTCCTACTGCTTCCGCAATTTAATTTCTCATTCCAGAGAGAATCTCAATGAATCTCCATCCTCAGTTACAAGCCGACTGTCATCACCTCGGACAGTATGAAATCTGTACTGTGTTGCTTCATAAAAACAAGTCTGTCCCCTGGTTCATACTGGTGCCTGAAACGGAATGCATTGATTTGCTCGATATTCAGGAGCAGATTCGCACCGTAGTTTTGCGAGAGTGTGAACTGATTTCCAACTATCTGAAGCAGGTACAGAAAACCCCCAAAGTTAACTTTGCCAGTCTGGGGAATGTTGTGCCGCAATTACACATCCATGTGATTGGTCGACATGTTAAAGATGCATGCTGGCCTGCTCCGGTGTGGGGAAACTTGCGGGAGGTGCTTGAATATGAACCAGAAGAAGTTGAATCGATCCAGCAGAAATTAATCCAAGATTACGATTTGAGGCCATTGAGGCCTTAAACTATTTTCAAATCGACTCTCTTCAGTTCGATTTCCACTGATGGTTCGCTAATAGCTGTTGGAGTGCAGCAGGCTCTGCGGGTTTGACTAAATGGTGATCGAATCCCGCCTGCTCAGTTCGCTGTTTATCTTCATCCTGTCCCCAACCGGTCAGGGCAACTAGCAGGATCTCCTTGCCCCATTCCTGTTCTCGAATGTGTCTTGCGGCTTCATAACCGTTCATCACAGGCATACCGAGGTCCATCAGGATAACTTCCGGCAGGAATTCGGATGCTACTTCAATAGCAGATTTTCCATCATGGGCGACACGAACTTCATTACCGAGCAGTTTGACGACCATCTTCAGCATAGTCGCCGCCGCTTTGTTATCGTCTACCACAAGTATTCGCAGTTGAGATGTGATTACAGATACTTCCTCAGTGGTTTCCTCCGGATCAGACTCGTCTACAATTGGTAAACGCAAAGTGAATTCGCTGCCTTTGTCTGCACCATCGCTATGAACTTCAATTGTTCCTCCATGCATCTCGACAAGACGTTTCACCAACGTTAGACCAATTCCGAGTCCTGTATATCCCTCTTCAATCGACCGATCGATCTGGGTGAACATTTCAAAAATGTTATCCAGCATTTCGGGGGGAATGCCCAGGCCATTATCCCTCACTGACAATACAACTTCGCTATCTAAGCGATGACAAGTTAGCTGGATCTGACCGCCCTCAGGTGTATATTTCGAGGAATTATTCAGTAGATTTGAAATGACTTGAGCGAGCCGATTGGGATCGGCATTGATGAAAATCGTTTGTGGAGGAAGTTCCACTTTCAGATCATGTCCTGCCTCATCAATAAAGGTACGAGTTGCTTCGATGGCACTCTGAATGATTTCGGCCAGATCGACTCGACACGTTCGCAGTACCATCTTTCCTTGTGTAATACGGGAGACATCGAGCAGGTCATCAATGAGGCGAACCATCTGCTGGACCTGACGCTCCATCATACATCGGACTTCTTCAACTGCAGCCTGGTCGTCTTTGGCCATCTTCATGACTTCCAGTCCAGTACGAATCGGCGCCAGGGGATTGCGAAGTTCATGCCCCAAAGTGGCCAGGAATTCTGTTTTGCGGCGGTCAGCTTCGGAAAGGTCAGCAGCATACTGCCTTAAGTCGTCTTCCATTTGCTTTCGAACAGTTTGATCCCGCATCACCTTCATGAAGCCGAGCAATTTTCCATTTTCGTTATGCAGTCCTGTTGTGACTCCTGCTGCCCAGATTCGGGTCCCATCCTTACGCATCATCCAGCGATCATCACTGGCGCTTCCAGACTTTGCGGCCATCTCCAGTTCGAGTTGAGGTACATTGAGTTCCTGATCTTCTGGTGTGAAGATTGCGGACTTGATGTCATTTCCGATAAATTCATCTTCCTCGAAGCCAAGCACTCGTAAGACGCCTTCATTCCAACTTGTCGCACGACCTTTCGTATCGGTCATGAAAATGGCGTAATCCTGGACCTGCTCGACCAACATGCGAAAACGATTCTCATTTTCTCGCAAGGCTAACTCTGCAGTATGACGGGCGGTCAGATCGACCCCTTGGGCGATGATTCCTGTGACTTCCCCCTCGGCATTGCGGAGGGCTTGATAGACAAAATCGACAAATCGTTCATCGAGATCGTCACCTGCCCCCTTTTGAAGGAGAACCTGCATATTAGTCCCAATGAATGGTTCTCCGGTTTTGTAAACTCGATCAAGTAATTCGATGAAACCTTGGCCTTCAACTTCCGGCAGTGCTTCGCGAATTGATTTTCCAATCAATTCGCGATGACCAACCAATTGAAAGTAACGCTCGTTGGCTCTCTCAAAGACATGATCTGGACCTGAGAGTACACACATAAAGGAAGGGGCATGCTGAAAGACATCGGTGAGTCGTTTTCTCTCGGCATCCACTGCCCGCAAGAGTCGTTCCCGTTCAGCTTCGTTCTGCTTGCGGGCAGTAATGTCGTTGAAGATGACTGCAACCATTCGGCTTTCGGCATCACCGATGCGGGAAGCGTACAAATCGAACCATCGTCCTAACTTTTTGGACTCTTGTGTAAATCGGATTGATTCTCCAGTCGTCGCCACTTTTCCGTAGATTTCAAACCAATTGTCCTCATGCTCGGGGATGAGTTCTTTGACTCTTTTTCCGGTAACATTCTGAAGTCCACATTGAACATCGAATATCTGGTTCGTTTCATGAAAGAGATAGTCAACGGGTTTTTCGTTCTCATCGAAGATCACCTCGATAACACAGAAGCCTTCATCCATCGACTCAAATAATGTGCGGTAACGTTGTTCGCTGTGTCTTAATGCTTCTTCAGCACGTTTCTGTTCCGTAAAGTCTCTGGCAATTTTGGACGCACCGACAACCCTGCCGCTGGCATCTCTTATTGGAGAGATCGTCAGAGAGACATGAATGAGTTCGCCATCGCTTCGCACTCGCACCGTTTCAAAGTGATCGACTCGCTCCCCAGCCCTGATTCTCTGAATGATTTGATCTTCCTCGTTGGCTCTTTCTTCAGGAATCAAAAAGGAGATATGCCGACCAATTGCCTGTTCCGGGGTATAGCCAAATATTCGCTCCGCTGCTCCGTTCCAACTCTGAATAATTCCGTCTAACGTCTTACTGATAATCGCATCATCAGAGGACTCGACGACCGAGGCGAGCATGCGTTCGCTTTTCTGAATCCGCTTACGTTGTGTGATGTCTCGGAAGATGAGTACACTCCCCGCGATATTGCCATCTGCGTCACGGATGGGAGCGGCAGAGTCATCGATTGGTCGTTCCGTGCCATCTTTGGCGATAAGAATCGTATGATTCGCCAATGCGACGATTTTCCCTTCGCGTAATGCCTCCAAGGCCGGGCTTACCACTGGCTGACGAGTTTGTTCATTCACAATCTGAAACACGGATTCGATCGGCTTTCCAATGGCTTCAAGACCAGTCCAACCCGTAAGCTCTTCAGCAACAGCATTCAGCAGGGTAACACGGCCATGGGGGTCGGTGGCGATGACACCGTCCCCGATACTGGCAAGAGTGATCCGCAGCATTTCAGCTTGATCACGTTCTTTTCGGAGTTCTATCAACTCATTCAGAAGTACCTTAGTCGATTCGGAATTTTTCGCCTCAGGATCACGAAGTACGCATCCAGCTAATGCCTTATGGATTGTGAGCAGTTCTGTAATGTCATCTTCGTGTTTCAACTCAGGATGCACTTTCGTCCAGAAATGAGCAGTGCGGACGAATGTCAAAAAGACCAGGAGTTGCTGAAAGGTGACGCTCTCCAATGCCTGGCGGAGGGCATTAAGGCACCGGGACGCTTCTGCAGTTTGTAAAAAAACATGAGTGGCACAGGAGAAAATTGCTTCTTCAGCAAGCGATTCTGATTCTGGCAGTTCTATGAGTTTCGTATCACGATTCTCACAGAATTGAATATGTGGATCGAGAGTTTCACCAACGGGTAACGGTCGGCGAAGGAGGCGGACTATTTGTTCAATTGTCTCTGGTGGACAATCTTTGTCACCAGAAGGCTTGCCCAAACCGACGAGGAAGCCAACATGTCTGGAAATGCAATAGCGGACTTCGCAGAACTGAGAGAGGTATACGAATAGTCGCTCTTTAAAGAGCGAAGGAAGTGGGTTATCGAGATAGCCGAACTTGGCAAATCCCCACAAATTCTCTGTGATTTGAGGAGTGTCAGGAGCCAGACGAAAGAAATTGGGCAAAACGCCAAAGCGATCTTGAACTTCATCTGGTAAAGAGTGCAGGGGAGAAGGTTGTTCCGATTGATCGCTCATTTATCATTCCAAAATTTTTCATCGACTTGAGGCTGCCTCCAGCTACAAACAGTCTAATTCGATCCAGCTTAGCAGAGATTAACGATATTACTCACAAGAAGATGTCAATCAGAATTCGATTGTTTAAAATCCTGATCTTGATTTGCTAATTTTCGTTCATTCTACCAGCGGACTATGTGATTTCAATTGGTTTTGAGAGGACTCGTCGTACATCAAATCCTTTCCATATGAGAGGAGTTTTCTGAGAATCTCCCATTTAATATCTTACTTTTTTTCTATGTGAACTGCTTATGCCTCTCTCTAATTATTCATACAAATCATCCGTTGACAGTACATCTGGCCATATTATGTTTCAGGCTTACTGACGACTTCCCAGTAGATTTTCAGGCGACGACAGATGTGTTTGGGTTTTTCTGCATAGATTAAAGTCCCCAGCGGTATCGCCCGCTGTTGCAGTTGACTGCGGCGTTTCTGGCAGAGGCAGGTAATTTTCTCGATAATCTTCGTATTGGAAAACTGTTTGTGGTATTTGTGTAAGGTTTGTTCAAAGACTGCCAGATCGTGATCATCGCCAAGTAATTCTCCCAGTTCATCAATTTCATCTCGACGGGCATTAATGACCGGTTTCCAAAGATTTCTTAACAGCCGGAGATGATAGCCGTGATACTTTGTCCGTTTTCGCCATTCATGCCAGACTTCATCACTTCCATCCTCCAGCACATCCTGCAGCATGTGACAGCCGCGTTGATAAGTCTTTTTGAATCCACCTTGAATGGCAGAAAATGAAGTCTCCTCCAGGACCCAATCTTCAATTCGTTCTCTGGCACTTCGAAGTTCATCGGACAGCTTAATCAGCGTTGTTGTGAGACGTCCTTCATGTTCGTCCATGACAACGCTTTGGCGTTCACGAAGCAGTGCATCGATTTGATGAAAATAGGTGGAAGGAACTTCTTTGTGTGCATGTTTCCGCAATGACTGGGAAGTTTCGAGCAGGACTTCTGCATCGCGAATCTCAGAAAACTCCGAGGCTTTGTCACGAAACCAACGGTTTTCTACCTGATAGGTATCGCCAATCGCGGGGCGCACCAAACGCAGAAGTCCACGAATTTTTTTACAGCGTTTGCGAAACTGATGCACTTTTTCATGTTTGTCGAGATCCGTGTCAGTCAATTCTGCGATCGATTTATTGACCTGCTCGCGCGCAATCCGTTTGACTTCCTGATCGATAGGTTCATTCGGTTTCAGATGATACGACATGGGGAGTTTATTTCTGTTCGTTCTGCAGGATTGAGGGGAGTCCAGACAGGACCGAGTACCAAGCAATTGACTCGGATATCTCGCTCCACAAGGTTTTGTGCCAACGATTTCGTAAAGGCATGAATCGCACCTTTTGTAGCCGAGAAATCCAGCAATCGGGCACTCCCTTCGAGTCCGGTGACCGAACCCGTATTAATGATACAGCTTCCCGGTTGCATGTGTTTCAGGGCCGCTTTGCACATCCGGAAATAGCCGTAGATATTCATCTTAAATGTCCTTAAACGTCCGGCCAAACTCATCGTCGCTGATGTCGTCAATCGTATCCTGATGCTGCTGGTGGCCGATTGCTTGCGACGATGCTCGAC
>DEML01000124.1 GCA_002359185.1 Planctomycetaceae bacterium UBA2671 | reverse complement strand
GAGTTTTTCAACGGGCTGCTAAAATTTAATAACTTAGCGCATGAAACATAAATCGCAATGTATCGCCTATTAAATTATCTAACTTGAAAATCATATTCGATGTTCCAAATAACCCGTAATATCTGGCAAGGACGATTTGCATCCAGGCAGCGATTGTCGGAGTTACAGAGAACTGGAATCACACATATACTCAATGTTGGGGAAGCGACGAATCAGTTGAGTGAATCAGATGGACCATTCACCATGGTGCAGTCTTACCCATTCGAAGATCTCGTTCGAATTCCGACCGAGCAGGCAATTGTATGCCTAAATATTTTACACGAGATGGTTACTGCCACAGATAGTAACGTGTATGTCCACTGCATTGCGGGGTGGAATCGATCTCCTACAATTGTTTGGCTCTACTTGATTGCCTGTGGAATCGATCCGCGTGAAGCAAAAACTCGAATCGAATCTGTTTCTTATGATGCTGTCCCTGCGCACTCCAAGTTGGTGGATAAAGAATTAACGGATGCCGTAATAAAATATGGCCATCGATATTTTCTGCCACACCTACGCCCTGAAGCGATTTTGCCTGTAACACTCGGTTGAAATCACTCGATTGGAAGTTGACATCAAACTCAAATGGTCTGGTTCATAACAAACTAGAAAATTCAATTGTCGAACCATTCCTTCTTCAACACTTCCGCCTGATCCCGCACCGCTTCGATCTCATCTGACTTTTTCCTCAGTTTTTCCAGATTCTTCACCTGAAAATTCATTCTCGGATTGTCTTTGAGTTTGTCATAATTTCGGTCGAGGAAGTCCCAGTAAAGAGTCGTGATGGGGCAGGCCTTTTCTCCAGTTTTTTCTTTGTAATTGTAGCGACAGTTTTTGCAGAAGTTGCTCATCTTGTTGATGTAGTTGCCCGAAGAGCAATACGGTTTGGAGCCGACGATGCCACCGTCGCCGTATTGACTCATGCCCAGAGTGTTCGGAAGTGAGACCCAGTCAATGGCATCGAGATACATCGCCATGTGCCATTCGTGGAATTTGTAGGGATCGACCCCGGCCAGCATGCTCAGGTTTCCGAGAACCATCAGGCGGTGGATATGATGGGAATAGCCATGATTGATCACCGACTTCATCGACTGTCGAACACACTCCATATCGGTCTGACCATCCCAGAAGAACTGTGGGACATCATGCTTGGTTTCAAAATGATTGAGCGATTCATATTTCGGCATCTTCGACCAGTAAACACAGCGAACAAATTCCCGCCATCCGAGGATTTGACGGATAAAGCCTTCTACAGAATTCAATGGCGCTTCGTCGTTCTGCCAGGCTTTGAGGGCACGATCTACACAGTCGCGGGGGTTGAGCAGTTTGAGGTTCAGGCAAGCTGAGAGTTGTGAGTGATAGAGGGTCGTTTCGTCGGTCCACATGGCATCTTCGTAATTTCCAAAGTTGGGAAGATGCTCTTTGATGAAGTGGTTTAGCTTCTTCAACGCTTCGGATCGTGTGACCGGAATGTCAAAGTGATCGAGGGAGCCGGGATGATCTTTGAAGCGTGTTGAGACCATTTCGATGACATGCTTTGTGATGTCATCCGGTCGGAAGCGTTTCGGCTTCAATCCGGATTTCGGCCCCGATTTCGGAAACGCTTCTCGATTTTCATGATCCAGATTCCACTCCCCACCTTCGGGCTCTCCATGATCGTTGACGAGAATTTTTTCGCGTTTTCGCAGCATCCGATAAAAGTATTCGAGCCGGAGTTCTTTGCGGTCAGCTGCGAATTCTTCAAACTCTTCAAGCGTGCAGTAAAAGTGTCGATCTTCACGAATTTCGAGAGGGATATCCCATTCTTTGGCTGCCTTATGTAAGTTCTTCAGGACTCGATGATCTCCCGGATGCACCAGGATGAGCTTTTGCGGCTGGAGACGTTCGACATCCGGTTTTAGAACATCCGTAAACGAGGAGCCGGAATCTTTTGAGGGATGTTGTGGAAGCTGGTGGTAATGAACTGAGATTTCTTTCTCACGGAGTTCATCACGAAAATGTCGCATGGCCGAGAAGAACATTGCGATGCGAAGTTTGTGACACCAGACGTGCGTTGCTTCCTCGGCCACTTCGGCCATCCAGACAGAATCTTCAGCGGATTCGAAATCATCAAAGACTGCGGAATTGTGGTCGAGTTGATCACCGAGAATCAGTATTAAATTTCTCATGATTGAGCTTCACTATAATGAAAAGTGGGAGTGCCTTACTTTATCCTAGTCCAGCGAGATCTGATTTCGACTGCTGATTTGTCATAAGAAATTCATCAGATTCAATTGCACAATGTCCTTTTGCTGCAAGAATAAGAAAGACGCTTTTACAGAGACACCACATAAATAGAAGATGAAAGATGCGGAACCATGTCAGAGCAGGATCACGAAACGATATTTCAGGATGCACTCGGCAGGCTGGATGTGGCCGGGAAGTACGCGGAAATTGATCAGGAAACAATTCAGCGGATGCAGCATCCGATACAGATTATTCAGGTCGCAATTCCCGTCCGGATGGATGATGGTTCGCTGAAAATCTTTCCGGGATATCGGGTTCGACACGATGCGACACGAGGGCCAACGAAAGGAGGAATTCGTTTTCATCCCGAGGTCAATCTGGAAGAAGTGAAAGCACTTTCCCTGTGGATGACCTGCAAATGTGCGGTGATGGATATTCCCTACGGCGGGGCCAAAGGAGGCGTGATTGTGAATCCGAAAGAACTCTCGCCCCTGGAACTGGAACGACTTTCACGAGGGTTCATTGAACGGATCGCGGATTTCATCGGACCGGATACCGATATCCCTGCCCCTGATGTTTACACAAATGAACGTATCATGGGTTGGATGATGAATGAGTATTCGACCATTGTTCGCAGACACTCTCCCGATGTCATCACTGGGAAACCGATTGCCTTGGGTGGCTCGCTGGGACGTTCAGCCGCGACTGGGCGAGGGGCTTATCATTGTGTAAAACAGTTGGAAAAAAAGAAGGCCTGGAATCCGAAAGAGATTACGGTCGCCGTTCAGGGATTCGGAAATGCTGGTCAGAGTGTCGCCGAACTGCTGCATGCAGATGGCTATCGTATTGTCGCGGTCAGTGATTCCAAAGGGGGCATCTATCGGGAAGAAGGTTTTGATATTCCAAGTCTGATGCATGCGAAAAATGAAAGTCGTGTGTTGAAGGCCGTTTATTGTGAGGGTTCTGTCTGTGAAGCGGTCGATGCAGAAACAATTACCAATGAAGAGTTGCTGGAACTGGATGTCGATATTCTCATCCCCGCAGCTTTACAGGATGCGATTACCAAAGAGAATGCCGAGAAAATTTCTGCTCGCGTAATTGTTGAAGTGGCTAATGGTCCGATTACCATTGAAGCTGATGGAATTCTCGATCAGAAGGAAGACTTGATTATCGTGCCGGACATTCTCGCCAATGCCGGAGGAGTGACCGTCAGTTACTTTGAATGGGTTCAGAATCGAACGGGGGATTACTGGACGGAAGAAATGGTCAATCATCGCCTGGAAGGCGTAATGTGCAAGCAGTTCGATCATGTTTATGAACTGATGGAGGAACATAGTATTTCGATGCGAACGGCTGCCTATGTTCTTGCACTTAACCGAATTGGAGCAGCGGTTATCGCGACGGGTACATCCGCTTATTTTTCGAATAAGGATTAACAGACAAGCCTTGGATATTCATTCATTCTACAAGCATGAAAAATACTCTTCATTTTAAATTTCAGGGAATCACAAATGACACAGCTACCCAATCCACTCGATCATCGTCAGGCCGATCATCCGATTAACGAATTGTTTTTGATGCGGTGGTCGCCGCGGGCGATGACGGGGGAGTCTATTCCTGAATCTCAATTGATGTCCCTCCTCGAAGCGGCTCGCTGGGCCCCGAGTACGTACAACGAACAGGAATGGCGGTTTCTGTATGCGACTCGCGAAAGTGAACACTGGGAGACGTTCTTCAATTTATTGATGGAAGCTAATCAAGCCTGGTGCGATAAGGCAGCCGTGCTGATGGTGGTGATCTCTCACAAAGTCTTTTCCAGAAATGGGAATCCGAATCCAGTCCATACCTTTGATGCCGGGGCTGCTTTTGAGAATCTGGCTTTGCAGGGAGCGACGATGGGACTGGTCGTGCATGGCATGGCTGGGTTTAATCAATCCAATGCCCGTCGGGAGTTGAAGATTCCGGACGATTATGCCGTCGAAGCGATGATTGCGATTGGCCAACCGGGAGAGCTTGAAGTGCTTTCGGACGAATTACGGGAACGGGAAGAACCTACGGGAAGAAAACCGGTGAGCGAGATCAGCTGTGAAGGGCCGTTTTCGTTTTGATTGATGTCGGTGGGTTAGAGAAACGTAACCCAACAATATAGACGACTGACTCAAAATGGAATTCTTTGCGAACGTCATTTAACCCGATTGGCGGGGCGCTCTCGAAGAGAAGCCCCCGAATCGTAAAACTTCCGGGTGCTTCCGCTAAAGCGGAGTGCCCCCGCCACCCACGTTCTAAGAACTTGAAACTCTCACCACTGGCCACTCGACACTAGCCACTCAAGGAGAGTTGATTTCATCGTTGAGACATGTGAGAATCAAATGATAATTGAATTCTCCCCTGCTGACTGAAATTTGAGGAGCCCTCTCCATGAAATCGTTGATATTCTCTACCTGTTTGCTGTTTGCTGCTTCGACAATGAGTTTTGCTCAGGCTCCCGTTTCTCCAACAAAAGTTGCCCCCGTTGAGTTAATTGTTGCTGGTATGGAAGACAAGGTCGAAACGCTTGGAAAATTACTGGCAGATCCTGAGAAGTATGATGACAATGAAGAACTCATTGTGCGTGCCGGGGGTGTGCTCGCTTGTTTCTCACAGGCACTGATTGAACATGAAGAAGGAGCAGAGACGAAAATTGCCGCTCCGACACTCCGCGATGCCGGACTCGCTTTGCAGGATTACGCAGGTCATGCAGCCTGTGTTGAGCAATTGCAGATCATTCAGGCTGCGATGAAAGGGGAAGCGTCTGGCGAACACGAAGACAAGCATCCCTGGAATGAGTTGATCAGCATGTACGACATGATGGAAGAAATGAATGATCGTAACGGTGGTTTGTCTCGTTCGTTATTGCGAACCCGCGGGAAAGTTGAGGAGCAGGTCAATGCAGCGACCAATGCGATTCTTGGTTTGGCGATGATGGCTGATCACAGCTATCTCGAAGAGGACTCACAAGCCGAGCAATGGGACAAGTGGGCGAAAGATGGCCAGCAGGCAATGACAAATATGATCGGGGCGATCAAAGAGAAGGACAAGGCGAAAATCGCTGAGTTTTACAAAATCAGTAATCATTCGTGTGATCAATGTCATGAAGTGTTTCGGGCGGAGTGATTATTGCTGGATGAAGATGATACACCGGACTCGTGAAAACACTCGAGCCATGACTGGCTCGGCTCGCCTTTAATCAGGAAATGGATCAGTCATGATGTGTAAGACGCGCTTAATCAATTCCGGATTGATGATTCTCGTTGGCATCGGATTTTATGCCGAAACGGTGCAGGCTCAAACGCGGCGGGAGCCTGAGCGGCGAAGTCGATCGGAGATGTTGCTGAAGGAGCGATTGGAAGATCGACTCAAGACTGAGACCGCTGACGCCATTAAATTGCTGAATCAGGATTTCACTTCATTTGCAGAGAAGTATCTCGATTCTGATGCCTTCGGCTACTCAGAAGAAAAGCCTGCTCTCTCGGAAATCGTGCGAATGCGAAAAGTTCTCAACCAGTTTGCAGCGGCTCCTGTGCTTTTACTGGATGAAAATCAGGAAGCGGTCCTGTACCTCAAAATGACTGAGGAAGAATCGAAAGCTTTTGCCCCACCTGCACCAGTTAAAAAGAAAACAGAATTGGATGTCACCGGATATGGGGATGACATCAAAGAAGTCATCAAAAGTGGATTGGCCGATGTGCAGGCCAGGAACTATCAGGACTTCATCAACAACCTCTACCCACTCGCTGAACTGGAACAGTTGAAAGAACAGGAACGGGAGTCTTGGTTAGTCGAACAGCTTTCAGAAAATGATCTTCAATTAAAGCAACTGCAGCAGGATTTTCAGCAGTTGTTGAGCATCGAGCCAACGATCACTGATTTTCAGGGGATGACGTTAGCCGTTTATCAGATCTCCACAGGCAAAAATTATCCGAATGCAAATCAGTACCGCTATCAATTTGATGAACTTGGCGAACCGAGCGATCGAATTGTTGCGTTCGAGAAGGTCGGCAAAAACTGGCGATTTGTCGATGGCAATAAGCAGGCTCGCGAAGCATTGCAGTCAGCAAGAGGAGGCTTGTCAAGGGATGGTTTCATTCAATTACGATGGGAGCTGAAGGATTCCGAATGGCGAATCGTCGAAATTCCATTTTTTTAATATTTCTCGATATATAAGTCCTTCGCCTGTTTGAGTTAATCACAGAAATGCCAATTGGAGAAATACCATGGAATCGCAGAAGCTTCATGCAAAAGGTTTCACCCTCATTGAGCTGATGATTACTCTGGCGATTATTGTAGTCATCACGAGTTTAGCGTTACCTGCAATCCAGGAATCACGCAATCAGGCACGAGAACGGGAGTGCATGAATCATCTAAAGCAGTTGGGGTTGGCTATGCACAACTATCACGATGTCTTCCGCACATTTCCACCAGGATGGATTCACAAAACACCTTATGCACAATCTCCAAGTGGCTTTGGCTGGCAAGCAATGATCTTACCATTTATTGAACAGGCAAGACTATACGACGAACTTTTTCACGACAATCCAAGTGATTTTGGAGCGTTTGAAAATGTCGAAGTGAAATTTCTGAAAACAGTAATTCCAACCTATCGCTGTCCGGCAGACTCTACTCCAGCAACAAATCCGATGCGTGGCGACTGGGGGACTTCCAATTATTCAATGAATTTTGGAACGGAACCTGTCCCGCGAATGACTCCTCTGGACGGTTCAATGAACTGGCCCGGGGCATTGCCAACTCGCCTCCACACAAACGGGATTGGCTGGTGGAACAGTCGGGTTGGTTTTAGAGATATCACCGATGGAACCAGCAACACATTGATGATTAGCGAGCGTTCCGTGAAAAGTGCTGCTGGAATCTGGCCGGGGGTGCGGTCGAACAGTTTGGAAACTGATCAGGTCACAGACACGAGTTACGGCAATGAAATCAATTCCGGACTGAATTCATTTTCAAGTCAGCATCGAGGTGGAGCAAACATTTTGTTATGCGATGGCTCTGCGCGGTTTCTCAGCGATAAAATCGATTCGCAACCTCATGCTCTTGGCCAAGATGACGTCGGAGGTCTTTTTCAGAAATTAGGCTGCCGAAATGATGGTCAGGTTGTTGGCGAGTTACCCGAAGAATAATCAACGAGTCAACAAACAGGGGGCTTGAGCATCGCCCCCGTTTAAAATTAATTTCAGCAATGACACTGTAGGTCAGTCTGTGCCTGACGAAATCAAGGATCGCAAATTCTATACGTATGGATGCACCCTACGATTCTCAGGTCCACCCGAGTTGAACGCACTGCCGGGCTGGCCAGCAGTGGACCCCTTCAACTCTCGATTGCTCTTGTCAGCAAATGCCGTGGTCCACTATGCAGATTGCTCTTAATAAGTTGGCAGTGGATCCATTGGAGCGAATGCTGTGGTTGGGTAAGGTGTGCTGTAGGTTGGGTATCCACCATAAGCGACTGGGCCGTTGCTTTGAACGCCCAGGTTCACGCTGGAACCAGTTGGGCTGTAGTAACCACCACCGCCAGTTGGGGCTCCATAAACTCCGCCAGCAGGTGCACCGCAAGCTCCGCCGCACGGAGGGCAAGCTCCGCCGTAACCGGCACAGCGGGAACGGAAACATCCAACAGTCGACATGAGCATCAAACCAGTGATCGCAAGTGTTGCCAGGCGAGTCATTTTTTAGGTTCCTTTGTGAAGGGGGTCGTGAGCCTGGTTTGCGATTTTTGACACATCGCAGGCTCAGCAGTTCAGGGTCTTGAATGGTGACACACATTTTCATGCATGTCCTGAGAAAGGTTTTTCGAAACGAAACGCGTACCGGATGGGCAATCTAATGTGCGTCACGTTGAGTCGGGAAAGTACGGGAAAGCGTTGAAAATGGTCAATCGAAATTATTTCAATTCTCTGAAAGACTGAAAGTTTGATTAAAGTCTGGCGACCTACCCTCTTTTAAGCCTATTATTTAAGGCTGAAACATTAATTTCGCTTTCATGAAGCAATCGTTGTAATCGTTACAAGTCGACTCGAAATTCTCTCTGGCACACAGCCTTCAATAACCAGAAACAGCATTTTGACAATTCTTGACCTAAAGTTGAGTCACTCCTCCCTATTAATGAGTAGAAATCCGGTCGCTCATATTTGATTCAGCAGGGGTAGTGATCACAATGCGATTCCCGGAAGCTTCTCATTCATCCAAGTCGGGTCGTCCATGAGTCAGCAGACAACATTAAACGAAATAGACTGGAGTGAAATTCTTGCTCAACTTCTGCCGGAGGATGCGGAATCGCTCCTGCCGTCATCCTGGAAGCTACCCATTCTCCCTCAGGCCGTCAGCGAATTTCTACAGCATTCCAGTAATCCAAATTATGACATTAAAAAGCTGACGAAAATCGTCGAACAGGATACCAGCATAACCTGTGAATTGATCAAGCACGTTAATTCGTCTGCGTATGGAATGCGACATCGGATTTCTACAGTTCGAAATGCCTTAATGGCTCTGGGAATTCGCCGCAGTAAAATGCTGATCCTGACAGCTGCTGTCCATGCAACGGTTAAAAAGTTCAATTCCCGGTTATTCGACCTTCATCATTTCTGGGCGGATAACCTGGAGAGGGCCAAATTTTCCCGCATCGTTGCAGAGAAACTTGGAGCAGATGTGGATCTGGCATATACCGGTGCGATGCTGCAGGATTTCCTGATTCCTGTTCTCGGTCACTCCAACCTGAAAGAATATGTTGCGTATTGGAATGATAGCCACAAACCTGTTTGCGATCTGTATGAGTATGAACACAATAAGTTTGGTGTGCACCATGCACAGGTGGGGGCCATTTGCCTGAAGAAGTGGAATGTTCCTGATGATCTGATCTGCAGCATTCTTTGTCATCACATGGACTATGAACGCCTGGATAGTCTTAGGTTGATTGGCACACATGTGCATGCTGTCGCAGCCTCGTCGTTAATCCCGACTTCGATCGTGCAGCACCGGGAACTGGCCATTCCGTTATCGATCTGGGATCAAAACGACAGCGGATACGATTTGTTCGAGATTGCTGAAAAAGTTGATTCCGAATACGCCACAGAAAATGAAGTGGGCAGTCATCGGGAATCATTGGCAACTCGAATTGAAGACTGCTTGATGGCTCACCTGTCGAGCGGTGGACTTCAATCTGAATTGATAAATCGTCAACTCGGAAATTTCATCCTTGAAGAGTGCATCGGAAACGGTGCCAGTGGTTCCGTTTATCGAGCCCGACATAAGATGATGAATCGTCCCGCTGCGGTGAAAGTGCTTTCCCAGGATAAACTGACCGACAGCGATATCGCCCGTTTTGAGCGAGAAGTTCAACTAACAAGTCTTTTACAACATGCAAACACGGTCTCCATCTATGATTTCGGTCGGACGAATGATGGACTGTTTTATTATGCCATGGAATATGTAAACGGATACTCATTAAAACAACTGGTGCAATTGTTTGGTCCTCAACCTGAAGGTCGAGTGATTCCGATTCTCAGGCAAATTTGTGGTTCAATCGAAAACGCTCATCGAGCCGGGCTGGTTCATCGCGATATCAAGCCAGAGAATATTCTACTTTCACAAAAATTACACACGCCAGACCATGCAACCGTACTTGACTTTGGATTGGTCAGAGATCTTCAGGAGGAAGATGGCTCCAATGAGAAAGTCATTACTGGCACACCACTGTACCTGGCTCCAGAGACCATCAGCAGTATGGGACACAGTTCAATATCCAGCGATTTGTATGCAATAGGAGCTGTCGGTTATTTCCTGCTGACGGGACAACCCTTGTTCACAGGGAACAATGCCGTCGATATTTGTCTGAAACAACTTTCCGAAGTCCCGGTTTCACCATCCAAAAGACTTGGGCGTAAAATTGATGAGGACCTCGAACGGGTGATTATGTCCTGCCTCAACAAGTCGACTGATAAACGCCCCCGTTCGGCTTCTAGTCTGTCTGAACAACTCTCGGGATGCGTACAGGTCTCTCTTTGGAATGAAGATCAGGCCGCTGACTGGTGGAATGCTCAAAGTTCACAGCCCGAGGAATGTCACCTTGGAGAAAATGATCACACGATTATTTGCGATATGGATGAGACAAAGTAACAGGCTGGAATAGAAACCGCCTGACCAGAAGCATATTAAAAAATGAACCGCAGCAATCGTAGTATTCCAACTATCGCTA
>DEML01000070.1 GCA_002359185.1 Planctomycetaceae bacterium UBA2671 | reverse complement strand
ATAATCGCGCACGGTCATTTAGTACGTAATGATAGGACGCATGAAACTCAACTTCGGCGGAAGGCTTGAAATTGAATGCCATTTCAAAGATGGCAGCGGGACGAGTCGCCCATGTGTAGCCCGCAAAAAGCAGCATGACGTAAAGCGTTGGAAGAGCGATAAGACCAACCAGCAGTCGATTCGGGCTGTTTCGCCGGTAAAGGAGCCGGTCACCGGTGACCAACCAAAGGGGGATAGCGAAAATGGAATAGACGCCGAACCCAATAAGGCACAGCACCAGAATGAACAGGGCGTTGATCGTTGCCATCGTCAGTTAGGCTCGCCTATAGTCAGCTAACTAATTAATAGACAAAATTAACTTCTATCTAATAATTTTTGATATTCTGAATAACACATCTGATCATTATTCACTGAAGGATCGATACCTGTCAACCAGCAAACCGCTTGTGAGAATCTCTTTGACAGCGGATCTAACGATGAAGCTTCTCTCAACCACTTCGCGTAAGTTGATTGATCGGTTACGTTTAAAATTTAGAACCAACCATTTCTCTTACCGGACTGAACAGGCTTGTATCCCTATGTGGAGCATTTTCTACGTTCATCGAGACTGCCATCATGGAGTCTGGCGAAATCCCCGTGTTATGGGAAAGGCAGATGTCGAACACTATTTGACCTGGCTGGCGGTGGAGAAAGATGTCGCTCTTTCAACTTAAAATTTAACTTTCATTAATATCTATCAAGGTGTTGGGCCTTGGATACAGAGCTTCGGGAAGTGAATTTTGCAACTCTGACTGGTCAGGATATTGTCAGAAATGGATTTCGACATAACGCTTCTTAATTTCAGGAATTGCATTCGCTATGTCAGGTTGTCACGATGGCATTTGAGTAACGATTTGCATATTCAATAAGAAGGTTTGTGATTGTGTCCAGCTTTGACCATCGTCAGCAGCCGCTCAAGACCGGTTCGCTACTGCTGGCGTTGTTGTGCGCGGTGATCTGGTCTGGTCAGGGGATTGCTGTCAAACTGGCTGTGCTGGAACTTCCTCCTTATTTGATTGTGTCTCTTCGTCATCTGATTGCTATTCCCTTTCTTTTCGGATGGATGCTCTGGACTGGAAGTTCGTTTCGGCTGGACCCGGGAAAATTCTGTTATGTTCTGATGAATGCCTTGTTTGTCTGCATATCGATGGTGCTGTTTGTATTTGGAACGGAGGGAACCACTTCCTCTCGCAGCATGATTCTCGTGAATAGTTTTCCTCTGTTTTCAGCCATTTTCTGTAGTCTGCTGCTGGTCGATTCTCGGATTTCGATCAAACAATCGATCAGCCTTCTCATTGCATTTATGGGAGTGGTCCTCATTTTGTATTCGCCGGAAGAGTCCACTTTAGCTGGAGAAATATTAGTTCTGTTTTCCGCAGCTGCGATCGGGCTCAAAGTTGCTTTGGTGCGATATTTACTTCTCAAACTCGAATCAGCCCCCCTGGTCTTCTGGACGACGGTTTTGACGAGTTTAATTTGCGGAATTCTCAGTTTTCTCTTTGAGCATGCAGAAATCAAATGGAACAATGCGGCTTTGCTGGCTGTCTGTTATCAGGGAATAATGGTTTCAGCCCTAGGATCGCTGCTGTGGACAAGTCTACTTTCCCGTCACAACCCGCACGATTTGACTCCGTTCCAGTTACTGGCGCCTGCCCTGGGAATATTGGCCGGGGTGGTGTTTCTCTCGGAGCCTCTGACGTTGAGGATGATTCTGGGAAGCCTGTGTGTTTTGGCCGGGCTGGGGCTTGTCCTGCAGGGAAAACCACGAGTCGCGAAAGTGGAAGATGGTCTAACGGAGTAGCGAAAATAATGCAGTTCGCAAACATCTGGTTACGAACTGGTCTAAGATTATCGAATAAGGTGCTGTAACTCTTAAACAGAATTCCTGCTGGTATAAACGACTCTATGAATCACTAAATTTGTGATCCAAATAATCTATGCGTAGACAATTGACTTCTTTTCATCACCCCTGATTCTCATTCAGTAATGATCTGTAGATCGTGAGAAAATTTTCCTATTTTTACTAATTGTCAGGGTAAATCTAATAAAGGGAACAAATCGGTTAAATTCCAATAATCTGAGTTGTAATTGTCGATTTGGTCTGACAGGATACGTGGACACGCGTCAGTTTCATTGCGTGTTTCTTCGCCGGAAAAAATAAATGTCATCTGAGAGTCAAATTCATAGATTGCAGGAGACGACCGAAGCTTCTTCGGAAGAACGGAGAGAGTTACCTACTCACGACAGTAAGGTCGCTGAGAATTCCATGCATGATCCAAATTTACAGGAAGATGAGAATCCAGTTCAGACTTCGGTCGAGTTGGAAAATTACCAGCAGACGATCACCCGCATTCATCAAAATGAATCGCAGCTATTCGATGAATTTGCCTCTAACTATGGGAAGGTGCTGGAAAATAGCGATCCGATTGAGGAAAATTATTCTCGGTTGACTTCAAAAATCAGCAAGCAGTATCAGGATGTCCTTCTAGGTTTTCAGGAACAATTTCGGCCTGGTCACTCGCCAAAAATTGAAGATCATCTTGAGAACGCGATCGCTGATCACAGTGAATTGAATGATCCACAGGAAATCGGAATACTGGTTGGCTTGCTGATTCGGGAAGAACTTCAACAAAATCACAGTATGGATGATTTTTTTGATGCTGATGCTGAAAAGATCATTGAACATTATCAAAGGCGACTGGCTGCCAGCTTTGAGGATAGCGAGACTGCTCATTTCATTATTTCTCGATCTGTTAATTATGTCAGTTGCAAGAAGTTAATCTTCGGAAATTACAAGCTGATCAGTTTTCTCAAGCAAGGGGGCATGGGAAAAATTTATGTGGGGCGGCATCGGTATTTGCGTCGTGGAAATCTGCGTGCCATTAAAATGTATAGACAGAGTCAACGTTCCTCGACATACGGTTCCGGATCTTCGAGTCAGTTGACTCCGACTTCTGAAGAAAGCAAAGAAAAGAATCATCTCCTCTTTTATTTCCATCGTGAAATCGAACTCTCCTCCCATTTAGTTCACCCCAATGTGGTGCGAGCATTGGATGCCGGTCGAACCAGAGAGGGAGATCCATTCCTGGCTCTGGAATTCATTGAAGGTTTAAACTTAAAGCAAATTTCGGAGTTGATGAGTTCCGAAAAAATGCACGAGTACCAGCGAGAGCACGGGTACCCGATTCGCCACGGATTTCCCGTTGGGTTTGTCGTGGAAATTATCATGCAGACTTCGGTGGCTCTGCAATATGCCCATGGGGCTAATGTTGTGCATCGGGACATCAAGCCCGAGAATATCATGATCACACTTTCTCATTCCGAGAATGGCGTTGTGAAAATCCTGGACTGGGGTGTTGCGATGACACTCAAGTCGGAAAAGCAAAGTGAAGATTCGACATTGGATGTTGAAGAGTTGATCAAGAAGATGGGAAAAGAGCGGGTCGGGACCGAACATTATATGCCCCCTGAGCAATGGGCGAATGCGAAACTGGTTGATCATCGAGCCGATTATTACGCGCTGGGGAGTATGATGTATCAGTTACTCCACCCACAATTTGAAGCTCCGTTTGAAAAAGGGAAAGACGGAAAGCGTTCCAGTACTATTAAAGTGATGAATGCTGCTCAATGCGAAAAACGTCCAGAACTTCCAAACGCTCGCGAAATCCCCCAGGCGATTCGGAAAGCATACAAAAAATTGATGGCCATCGATCCACAAGATCGGTATGAGTCTCTGGAGGATTTACAGCGGGATTTACGGCCCTTTCAGAACCGCTATGAATTTGATTGCGTAATCAGCGATCTGCAATCGGTCACTACAAATTCAAGACTCCCCCGCCCTCCTCAACCCGTTGTGCCCTTGTGGAAACGAAAGTCATTCTGGCTGGTCGCTTCGATTTTGATCTGTTTTTCGTTTCTGACATTCCAACGTTATCAACAACCCAGGTATTTGGGGGCATCGACCATCCCCTTTTTGAAAGATGAGTTGATTCTCGAACATATTCCCTATTTGACTCCGGGAATGAGAAATTACATTTATCAGAAGGCGGATCACCGGGATCAGAAGATCGGGGAGGTGTATCTGGCAGGGCTGTCGCAAGCATTGCTATCCACTCAAATGGATGAAGTATTGAATCAATACGCAAAAATCCATTCTGTTTTCGTGAAACACAATGATGGCAAAACGATTGGTCGCGATCACGACTTACTTGTGAACTACTATTCCCGCGCAGTGACCACCCAGAACGGTGAGGCAAAATCACAAAGTCTGGATGGGATGAAAGCCGTCCTTGACGACTTCCTGAAACCATTGAAAAAGCAGTCCGGGACGCAGCGATTCGCCAATGAACCCGAACAATTTGTTCAAGGTAAAATCAGACAGGATGACCTGGACGCCGTCGAGTTGCATTCTCTGGCATTGATGTTGAGAACATTGTTGGACAATAAACGACTACCGGAAGCATTCCAGCAACAGAGTCATACCGAAGCAGGTTCTGCGGAACAATCAGCGGTCTTAATGATCTACTTCCTATATTACGAAGCGATCAACAGTTATGAACGTTCCAGTCCCGAACTGGCAAGTACCTGTGCTCTCGAAATGGCGGGTTGGCAAGATCGATATTCCCGCATATTTGAAGTTCTTTCAGAAAAAGGGATTAATACAAAAAATTTCAAAAAGCCAGTGGCGCTTCTGCACGAATATCAGTTGAAGGTTCAAGAGAATTCTCAGCTGACTAATGCGGTCTTTGAATGTCAAATTGCCAAAGCGATGGCTGCTCAAAATGCCGATCGCAGTCAATCAGTTGGAATCGGACATACTGACCTCCAGCAGGATCTGATTCCCCATCAAACGGTGATTGAACATTTCAATCTCGCGATTGACTATCTGGATGCTCATCTGAATTCCGTTCCGTTTCGTAACATTGCATTAACGTGTGAGGATCCGGAAAGTTATCATGGTGATCTTCATAACCTGCATCCTTTGCGAGCCTGGATTCTGCGGGAAAAGGGATTATATCTGCTGGATGAAAACCGTTATTCGAATGCCCGTTCTCTGTTTAAGATCAGTCGAATCAATTGCCAGATGTCGGTGGATCAAAGCAACGATATGTTGCCCGACTATCTCAATGCCTGCAAAGGGGAAGCAATTTGTTCTTTGTTTTCCGAAGACTTCGACCGGGCTCAGAGCATTTTTAACAACATGTACGATCATTCGATGCTGCTGGGGAAGCAGGGACACAACATTTTTCGTAGTAACACATTGTCAGGGGATCAGAACGAAGTTCTCAGTGGGTTCGATGCGGAATCGCTCAGACAACGACTTCCGAGTAATCTGGAATACTATGGTGATTTTGCAGTCGTCAAGTCACTGATTCATAAATATAGGGATCAGGTCCAGCCACATACTTTGCAACCTCAGTCACTTTCGCCAAGTTTAACGTATCTCTCTTCTCTCAAATCTCATTATGAGAATAACTTTCATCTTTCTCCGGCAACCTGCTATTACACTTACCGCACATATTACAAGTACAAGCTGGCTTGTGTGATTTTTGGAGTTGAAGAAACTCCAGAATTGTATGATCCGGAGATCATCAGCATTCAGAAAGTGCTTCTGGATCCGGATAACGCAGCCAGTCACAGTTCTCAAGCTCATTTAAAATCATTGGTAGAGCTTTGTGAAATGGCAGCCGAAACTGGGCAATGTGACAATGAGAAATTCAATTCAGCAATTCATGAACTTCAATATTATAAAGGTGATCTGGAGCATTATCTGTATTCCAGAATTCCGATTTTGCTCGCTATTGTCGATTTTATTGACGATGAGACCAATTACTTTAAATCGGAGTCGAATCGGAATGCAATGGAAAATTATTTGACGGAAGTTTATCAGTTTCTCCGATCGACACACCCTGAACAGGATGAGGATAATTCGCGATACGCATATGAGATGATCATCCTTCATCTTCAGGAAAAACTGGGAACCGAGTCCCCATCGCAGATCACTTTTCTGGGGACGAATTGATGACAATCAGTGACATGTCTTATGTTTCTCACAAGAATCCAATGCTTGAATATTTCGGCTATTCCATCCATGGGTCTCAATTCCGTTTGATGGAGCATTGCGATGCGAAATTTGTCTCTGATCAGATCGAAGAGTTCTATCACACGGAATTTGCGCTGCCCATTCAAGATTTGACCGACTCTCAAACTGCTAATCTGAATCAGGTGACTTATGTCTCTGATAGAAGTCAGTTAATAGGGATGGCTCGTATGAGGCACTACGACTCAATTCATGATTATCCTTATTACTCCAAAATTGAAGCATTACTACGGGATCAACCAGACTGGGATTGCTGTGTTTTGGACCGCCAGTATGTGATCACGGAATCCCGGAATGTCGGTGTGGCTAATTTTTTGATCCAGAAGCAGCTTCAGGATTGTCTCGATCAAAATGTCTCTCAGATTTATGTCATGCCCATTCAGGAATTTATGGTTGATTATTACAAAAAGCTGGGATTTACCTGCCATGGAGCCGGTCTACCAATTACTCAAGGGAAATATCAGGGAATCTCTCCTTTTGTGATGTCGATTTCCTATGCTAAGAACGAAACGGATGTGAGTCGTTCCGATGTTTAGCTATGCGGGCCGGATCGGAATTGAAGTTGAATATTTACTTCTGACATCCCAGGGGCAAGCCCCAGCAACAGAACTTCTGACTCAATTCTATCAAGAGTTTGTTCAACGGGGATGGAAAGCTGAATCTGCTGATTCTCCCCCTCGACTGGTTGTCAAAACAAGAATTGAAAATTCCGAAATCGTCCTTAAAAATGATTTCGCGACCTGTATTCTGGAATTTGTTTTCCCCCCTTTCGAGAAGTTCGAAGAGCTCAGAAAATTCTGGGAGAATTCGATTCCCGTTGCCCGGGAAATTGCAGATTCGCTCGATCTGTCTTTGCATCGCCAGGCAGTTTATCCAACCGTCCCCGTTGATTTTGATTACCGTCTGGCTATTGACGATCCCGATGGCAGTCGTCTGCAGAAGTATCTGAATCGGCCTGTTATTGATTCACCGTATTTCGCACGGAATTACCCGGCTGCAATCTGTGCCGCTCAAGTCTCTCTGGATCTGACGTTTGAGAGTTTTCTCGATTTGCTGCCTGGATTGTATGAATTTGAATATCTTGTTCCTCTGTTATTTACCACTGGACAGGAGTTTCAGACTCAGTCGAATTTCAGTGTCCGGAGTCTGATTATTCAGAACAACTGGCATGATGTCGTCAATGCCGGGTTTCCTGCAGATCTGGCAGGGCTAATCTCAGAATTGACCCAACGAGGACCGACTGGAGGACGCCATCTGAGTAATCTGGTTCCACGCGGTGCAAATCGAATCGAATTTCGCTCAGCCGATACTCAGCCTGATTTGGAATCGCTGGCCAAATTGATTGCTTTTCGACTCATGAGTCTGACTGCAGCGCAACAGGTTCAGAAAATCGATTCTAAAATCGCCCGGATACATTTCTTACGCGTTTGTCAGGATGGAATTTGCGACCCTTGTCGAATACAAACTCATCACGAACTTTATCGGGAAGCCTGCCTGAATATACCGCCGTCCTGGCAAAAAGCCGGACAAACTGTTTTAGATGCAATGGAATCACTTATGCAATCCAGGTAACTCCACTCCTGATGACTTCCCGTGTGCGATATAAAGATCTTAAAACCATTTGAACCACGAAGAACTTTTGGAATCTGGATTAACATAGACAGTACGAGAGTTGTACGCCGTAATCGCATTTACAAGATCGTCACGATCACGGTAGTCTTTCAGATCATCAAGCAATTCTCCAGCCGAAGAATACCGTTCACTGAGAGCATTGGCAGTCATTTTTTTCAGGATTCGCCTGACCTCACCAGGGCAACTGAAGGGAGGCTTCAACTCCGGCAAGCCTCCCATATGACATTTCTGCTTGATCTCCAAACACTTGCTGATACTTTCCGTTCGCCCCTCTTTATAAAATGGTGGTTGATTACTGATATCGATCATTTCAAACATCGTGCAGCCCAGAGCATACAAATCAGCCTGATTATCGACTGCGCTGGCGGCCATGAATTGTTCTGCTGGAGAGTAATCGGGGGTTCCCTGATAGCCTCCTCCAGGTCCACTAATGGTTGCTTTAGTGAGGTTTTTGAGATCGACGTCGGCATCAGGGATCAGTCGGGAAATTCCGAAGTCGAGCACTTTGGTAAAATGATGACCGTCTCCACCGTTGAGAATGATCATCAGATTCTGCGGCTTGATGTCTCTATGTACGATGTACTGATGAAATTTGTTCATGGACTCTGCGACCTGACCGATCAATTCACAAATCGCTCCAATGCTCAGGGTCGCCTCCATTCGCTTTTGAAATTTTTCGTGAAACTCTTTGAAGGTCAAGCCATCAATGTATTCCATGATCAGATACATTCCACCGTTTTCTTCATCATTCGAAGTCCAGCCAGCATCGTAAGCGCGAACAGTTCCCGAGTGATCGACTAAAGTCGTGATATCGACTTCCCGCAGAAATCGATCGTAAAGCTGATTTCGAAATTCCCGAAAATCGGTATTCATGGAATGTGTGCTACGTTGATACCCCTGTAGCTGATCCTGTCGAGCCAGTTTAATAGCGCACGGTTTGGCTACGCGTGCTCCTTCGTGGAGGTAATAGGCTCCTTTGTAAATATCTCCCATTCCACCACTGGTTAAATACTTATTAACAATGGATTTCGAATTCACATAGACAAGCGGAGCAAAACAATTTTTGACGACTTTATAATATTGCTTATATTTACCGAGATACTCCACTTCAGGTTTCAATTTCCCTTGACCTTGAAGAGTGTGCAGCAGTTTTTTCAGAAGCCAGGTAAAGACTTTTTTGTGATCTTTCTTTTCAACCGGATCCATTTCCAGATAAATCAACAGATCGTGAGCGTGGTCGTTTTCCAGATCAGTCTGAAACTTCTGAAAGCATTTCGGATATTGCTCGATAAGCGACTGAGGAATGGTCGCCTCCGGGAGTTCTCGAAGGTTATTTTTATGGATTCCGGAATTTTGAGGAGTATTTGTCGATGCGAGTTCGTCGATACAGGTATCACCTTTTTGCAGGACGGTCCCGCTGTCATCAGAAGCTGACTGACTGGAATCCGGCTGTTGTCTGATTTCTTCACCCACGTAAACGCCCTTTATATAATCACGATCCCCTGAATGATGTCCTTCCTGATTGCATAAGACGGCACTAGGGAAACAATTGATATTTAACTTGGAGAAATCAAATGCGCAGTATGAATCTCCCCACGTCCATTCGTCCTTGCAGTGAACATAATCATATATTTTTTCAAGAAGATTGACCAGAGATTGGCCATCATCGAGGAAATAAGAGTCAGAAAAACACCTATGATTTTATTCATTACGATCGGGAGTTCAATTTAGCGGATAGAACTTCAGACTTCGAAATCCCAAGCCACTCATTTTATACGAACCTCCACCAAAATATGTCATACTTTTCACCCGCAAAGCATTGCGAATTTGGCTGTGGATTACAGTCGACGATCCGGAATTAAAGTGTTTTAGATCAGTTTAATAATTATACTAATGCCATAATCAATATACTTTGAGCTCAGAGCAATCCACCCTGGAATCAATCTCTTAAGGTAACGTCGTACGATGAGAACAATTCTGATTTTTGTATTTACACTTTTCATACCAGTAATACTTTCTGCAGTTGACGCGGGGGAGCGGCCAAATGTGGTCATCATCTTCATCGACGATATGGGCTATGGAGATGTTGGGTTTAACGGAGCGACCGGCCCGAGAACTCCTAACCTGGACCAAATGGCTGCTGAAGGGATGCGATTCGATGATTTCTATGTAGGCTGTGCGGTGTGCTCAGGTTCGCGAACTTCGCTAATGACCGGGTGCCACTACCAGAGACTGAGCATGAATGCCGTTCTTTTTCCCAATAGCAACAATGGACTCCATCCCGATGAAGTGACGATCGCTGAGATGCTTCGCGACACCGGCTACAAAACGGCCTGCGTCGGTAAATGGCATCTCGGACATCTGCCACCCTGCTTGCCAACGTATCAGGGCTTCGATTCTTACTATGGCGTTCCTTACTCGAACGATATGTGGATCGATCCTGCCAACAATCTTAGTAAATATATTATCGTCCGCGAGGACCTGACGCTCGAAGAAGTCCGGGCCGGTCACAAGCAACGTAACCTTGTTCCACTGATGCGAGACGAAGAAGTGATTGAATATCCAGCCAATCAAAAAACACTCACAAAAAGATACACAGAAGAATCGATCCGTTTCATCACACAAAATAAAGACGAACCTTTTTTTCTGTACCTGCCTCATACAATGGTTCATCTGCCGTTAGCCGTATCTGAGGATTTTGAAAATCGAACCGGGCAATTGATCTGGGACGCCATTGAAGAAGTCGATTGGTCTGTTGGCCAGATTCTCTCAACACTGAAGTCACTTGGGATCGATAAAAATACGCTTGTTCTGTTCACAAGCGATAACGGAGCAGCTGTTGGATCGTCGCTGCCTCTGCGAGGAAAGAAAGCCAGCGTTTACGACGGTGGAATTCGTGAACCAACCGTAATGTGGTGGCCTGGAACCATTCCCGCCGGTCAAGTTTGCCATGAAGTCGCGGGGACGATTGATATGCTGCCAACGCTTGCAGGTTTGTGTAACGGAAAGCTGCCAGAAAAGAAGATCGACGGTAAAGACATCCGAACTCTCATGTTCGACGTACCGGGAGCAACCTCTCCTCATGAGTATTACATTCTCATGCACGGACCAGGAACGGTGAGGTCTGGACCGTGGAAATTTTATCCGTGGAGAGAAACAAATAGCGGAAGGCATGCGATCAAAGACCATGTTCCTTCCGATGATCTCATTCAACTCTACAACACTGTCGAAGATATCGGCGAAAGGGATAACGTCGCCACCGCACATCCTGAATTAGTCGCGGAACTACAGTCGGTCTATGATGCTCACGTAGCAGAGATCAAAGCCAATCAGCGTCCCACGCAAGTCATGACACGGCCGGAAAATCCAGTTGCGTCTCCCGATATGAGTAGTCGCAGAGCAGGAAAACCATCTCAGACAATCGACTGGTCAAACGTGAAAATCGGAGATGTTTACGATAGCGGCAACTCGCCCATTATCGCAAAACGTCCATTTGCGATTTCCGCAACGATTGAAGGCGACGAACTATCAGGGATCATCGTCGCTCAGGGCGGAGAGGTGGTCGGGTATTCGTTATATGTCAAAGAGGACGAATGTGTGCTTGCTGTTCGACTCTCTGGTCAAGAAATTCGCCGGATAAAAGCTCCAATCATCAGCATGCAAACAACCATAAAAGCAAGCGTTGATGAAAAAGGAACGCTGTCCCTGCAAATCAATAATGGAGAAGTTGTGTCCTCCCCGGGAAGTCTCATTGGGAAGCATCCGGCAGAAGCACTCTGTATTGGTCACGATGACAAAAAGCTGGTCGATAATGAATCGCCCCGGACACCGTTCAAGGGGAAGTTGAGCCAGCTAAAAGTGGAGTAATCTCAATCCAGCTCAGAATCTACGGGGGCAGTCGCCTTCTTCTGTACCGCATGATATCTGAATGTGGATTTCAAAATAGGATGTTGTGTCCCACGAAGTTGAAACATACAAGCTTCTTCACGTTTGTTACGGAATCAAGATAATTTTAGTTCGACTTTCGCACTTTT
>DEML01000107.1:4751-9388 GCA_002359185.1 Planctomycetaceae bacterium UBA2671 | reverse complement strand
TTGTCCAAGGACAATAAAATAAACACCTGGCATGTGAGCGAAAGGACTTCAGTCCGAAGCTCATGGCCAAAAACCTATCGGCTTCAGCCGATAGTAATTCAGTTATGCCCCACCGCTTTCTCAAACAACCACGATCAGCTAAAATCCAACACAACGAATCAATCCATCAAATGGCAACGAATTAATGAGCGATCTCCCCAACTGCCCCGAATGCAACGGCGAATTCACTTACGAAGACGGCCCCCTGCTCGTCTGCCCAACCTGCTCTCATGAATGGTCACCAGCCGACGAAGCAGCCACGGAATTGCAAACCGCCACTCGCGACGCAAACGGCAACGTGCTCAAAAGCGGCGACTCAGTCGTCGTCATTAAAGACCTCAAATACAACGGCGGCGTTGTCAAAGTCGGCACCAAAGTCAAAAACATCCGCATTGTCGAAGGCGACCACGACATCGACTGCAAAATCACCGGTATCGGAGCCATGTCACTAAAATCCGAATTCGTAAAAAAAACATAAACCCTTCCTCCTTCCTCCTTCAAAAAACCCCCTCATACCCATTCCGATACCACTGCAGATCAATCCCATGATCCGTCACCCGATCCCGCCGAAACGTCAACGAAACCACCAGCTGATCCTCCCCCCGCGTCCCCAGTCCCAAATCCATCAGAATCAACAACTCACTCCGCGGAATCACAATCGATTCCCATCCCCCTCCACCAAACCGCGGCTCAATCACCTCTTCCGGACACAACCCAATCAGCACATACACCAAACCCCCGTCCTCAGAATCCAGCAACTGCTTCCACGGCAACCGAAACTGAGCCCGAAAACCATCCACCCGTTTCAATCCCACACCCCGCCCCGCCTTCACCTGCACCGGCTTCATCTCCCGACCACACCCCGCCATCTCCGCAGACTGCACATACAAATCCACCCCACGATCCAAATCCGGCACCACCACTTCATATCCCCGCAACTGAAACTCAGCCACCACCACATGCTCAGCCGCCCGCCCCAACAACCGACTACCCACAACATCAACCATGAAAAATCACCCCTCCATACAACACACCCCAGATGCGCGTTTTAAAGTTGGTCATATATAAAAAATGTCGGTTGGTAATAGAGAAAACACTTCGCATTATCGTGCCACGACTCTGTGAGCCGTGCCGTCGTTGACAAAAACGTAGCCTGATGTCCAAAAAGCTGTAGTACATCCACGGCCGGGTGGCTGGGGTCGAAGCACAGCGAAGCCCCCAGATAGCTGAACGCCCGGTGCCACTGCTGGCTTGCCCAGCAGTGTTTCTTTCGTAGATGAATTTCAGAATCAAACAACGGGTGGCTGAGGTCGTAACCGGATAGCCTCGAAAGATTCTTTCGGGGCGGCGCAGCCGCAAGAAGTCTGCTAAATAAACGATCCTAAAACTCAGAAAACATGAAGCAAGAGACCAAAGGTGACTGGGGTCGAAGCACAGAGGCGTAGTTCATCCACAGCCTGACCAACGACTTAAGACACACTGTTCTCTCCTTCTCCCTGGGGAGAAGGTGGCCAAAGGCCGGATGAGGGGATCCACTCGACGCCCCCCGGAAAGCAGCCCCGGTAACTGCTTCACATCAACCGGGCTACCAGTTGGAGATTGAAAATTACACTTCCCAAAGGGTATGATTTAATGTACAATATTTGATTCGTTTCTCACATCTCACTTCTCCAGATGTTTTTGTTGAGTATCTCCCTATGACAATCTGCAAGTTCTTCATTCCCATAGTTCTTATTTCGTTGATTACAGGATGTGGTGGTGGCGATGGTGGACCACCAAGAGCGACCATTCAAGGGAGCGTGACATTCGATGGTGAGCCTGTTGAAGCCGGTTTCATTGAATTCATTCCGGTCGTAGGAGTCAATGCCGCTCCTGTCAAATTGACGATTGCTTCAGGGGCATACAACAGTGCCACAGACCCACTTGATAATCGTGGCGTTCCTATCGGTAATCACAATGTCGTCATTACTTCTTGGAAAGAAACTGGCAAAGAAATTAAAAACGTTATGGGTGAAATGGAGCAGGAAGTCCTCCAGTTCATCCCAGAAAAATATAATACGAATAGCGAGCTGAAGGCAGAGGTGACTGCAAAAACCAGCGAGCTTAACTTTGAACTCTCTCCTTAATTTTCTCATTCCTTTTTCAGGAGTCTAATGATGTTGTGTTCGTCCAGAAAACGCTCAGGATTTACGTTAATCGAACTCTTGGTGGTTATCGCAATCATCGCAATCTTGGTCGCGTTGTTGTTACCCGCCGTTCAGCAGGCACGCGAAGCGGCACGCCGTTCGTCGTGCAAGAATAACTTGAAGCAAATTGGATTGGCTCTCCACAACTATCACGATATTAACACTTGTCTTCCAATTGGAAGTCTGTTTCGTGATCGTGGAGACTTAGGTCCTTCGGGGTCAAATCGCACGACCTGGATGACACGTATTCTTCCCCAAATGGAGCAAACTGCCATTTTTGACCAATTCGTTTTCACCAGTGATGCCGGCTGGGACCCCAACAATATGAAGAACCAACCGATAGCTGCCTATCGTTGCCCAAGTGATCCGGGGGGAAAACCAAATGCCAGCCACGCGCCCACGAGCTATGTCGCCTGTATTGGGGCTACCTTTCGACTGGACGGGAATGGGGGATCAACTGCTAACAGCAGTTATGGAACATATATTCAGGGAAATGGCACTTGGGCACGTATGGTGCTCAATAATGGTCAAGAAGAAAGTGTCTTTGCGGCAAACAGTCACTGCCGGTTCCGCGATATCACCGACGGGCTGTCGAATACGATGGCTGTCTCTGAGTGCCTGGTTGGATCTCCGGTGAAAGAAATGACTGGAGGAACTTATACGGACTGCGATGCAGATCCTGCCACGCCAGCGAAAACGCGAGGGTATTCCTGGTCCTATGGTGATCCAGACACCTGGACTTTCTCCGCGCTTCGAACTCCGAACGCTCGGTCGTCAGACTGTGACCGCTTCGCTGTGTACGGCAATATGGCTGCCAGAAGCCAGCACGACGGGGGAGTGCAGGTTCTTCTCGCAGATGGGGCTGTTCGTTTCGTATCGGAAAATATTAATTTGGCCACTTGGCAAAATCTAGCTCGACGAAATGACGGAAACGTGCTCGGCGAGTTCTGATCTTTAATTTCGGCACAGGAGTTTGGCCTCTATGTGAGCCTCTTATTCGTCAAGTGGACGATATAATTCTTAACTGCTTTGAGAGATGCCCGGGTTGGATTTTAATCAGGTCCCACGCGGGTGCTCAAAGCAAAAGATGCTCCACCATTCGCACGCCGGGTGACACTGCTGGCTTGCCCAGCAGTGTTTCTTTCGTAGATGAATTTCAAAATCAAACAACGGGTGGCTGAGGTCGTAACCGACGGGTGGCTGGGGTCGAAGCGCAGCCCCCAGATAGTTGAGCGCCCGGTGCCATGCTCACACTTCTGCGAGCATACAATAACAAATAACGATCTGAGATCCCCCAGAAACTCAATTCGTCAAAAACCCTCATCGAGCAATTCGTCGGATCAAATCGTTTATGCGAATCCTATGAGTTCCGACCATGAAAGTCTGATGCTGTTCCGTAGAATCTGCTTGACATCGCTATTGAGTCGGTGAAAACTGAGTTTGCTCGATTTTGGTCTCATGCTTGAGGAGTTTGTTGTGCTTCGATCTATTACGTTGTTGTGTGCTTTGGCCTTCGCGTCAACAGCTGTCGCGGAAAATAATCAATCACTCTCTCACGAATATAAACATGAAGGGACGGTCTACAAACGGATCTTCATTGTCACGGAGACGGCTCGAGATCGAGCGGACAGGATTCACTTGATCTCATATCCCAAAAACAACACTGCTCAGAAAAGCTACTTTTCGGGAGATCTCAGTGTCAATGGGGATACCTGGAACATCAAATGGGATGGTGGTGATAAAGAGCGATTTGTCTTTTTGGATGACTCCGGCGAAGCGGACTATAAGATTACAGTCACCCAGATGTATGGCGATATCACTTACACGGCCGTTTACGATTTTACCCGAAGTTATCTCAACAATTCTGATCAACGGTACTTCAACAAAAAGTTTCGACGGTAGGTTTTCGGTCCGCTTTTGTTGATTGAAAAAGCGGGTAGCCCAGCCGCTTCGGCTGGGTCGATGAAATCCCGGATAGCCCAGAAAGATTCTTTCAGGGCGGCTCAACCGCAAGAAGCCTGCTAAATAAACGATCCTAAAATTCAGACAACAAGAAGCAAGAGACCAAAGGTGACTGGAGTCGAAGCACAGAGGCTTAGTTCAGCCACGGCCTGACCAACGCCTTAAGACACACTGTTCTCTCCTTCTCCTTGGGGAGAAGGTGGCCAAAGGCCGTATGAGCTCCGTAGGGTGCGTCCTGACGCACCTTTCACGGCGGGTGGCTGGGGTCGAAGCGCAGCGAAGCCCCCAGATAGCTGAGCGCCCGGTGCCATGCTTGCATCGCGCAGCAGGGCAAGCATGAATCGACGTACTTTTCTCTGAAAGCCAAGTGCCATACTCACACTTCTGCGAGCATGCAATAACAAATAACGATCTGATATCCCCAAAAACTCAATTCGTCAAAAACCCTCA
>DEML01000107.1:0-4613 GCA_002359185.1 Planctomycetaceae bacterium UBA2671 | reverse complement strand
CCCTCAACCCTCAACCCTCAACCTTCCTCCTTCCTCCTTCCTCCTTCCTCCTTCCTCCTCTTTTCCATCAGATCGTTCAAAACGCCGAGCAGAATTCGCTTGGGATGATCATGATCCAATAGCTTTCGCCGTTGATCAACTGAGAATGTCACAAAGTGGGCATAAAGTTGATCATCGACAATTTGACGATCTGAGGCCATCGGATTGAATCTCGACTCTCTCTGAGAATACCTCTTGTGACTTCGTCACCCCGGTAACTGTTTCACATCAACCGGGGCTACCCGCTCTTTTGAGATTATATATTTATGTACTATTTGTGATAGCATCTACCCAATCATTAGGTAGCTTCGGTAAGTTTTTAATTACAATTCTTGCGTCATTACTTTTCGCAACAGTGAATGCTTCAATAAATTCGTTGCGTGTCTCGGTAGTCTCTGCCAATTCTGGTATAATGTGCATGAAGAAACTAGCTACGTAATTTTGTGTATACCAACTCTGACGTAACATGGAAATTAAATTATTAGCCAATCCTACTTTATCGTCAAAATATCGCCAAAATGTTGTAGCATAAGTTCCAAGACTGCCTCCCTTTTTAACTCTTCCACCAAAAATGTCTTTATATCCTGCCAGTACATCTTTGATTATTAATGACTCAATGCGGATTCGAGTAGCCTTCTTTAGTTCATTCCAACTTGATGTCCCCAGAGCCTGTAAAAGTCTAAGTGAGGGAGGCCATTTCCCTTTTGGTATTACTTTATCTAAAACCTCGCTTAAATGGATTAAAAATTCTTCACGTTCATTTTTTTCGGTCAAAGACCATAACCCAGAAACTAAATATTCATGCTTGTATTCATATGTGTCTTCATTAGCAATTTTCTGCAATATTAACATTGCGGAATCTTCTGGCAGTTCATCGAGCAGTGCCTCAGCGTATTGCTCGCTCTCTACGAAATCAGGATCAATTATTCGTGAGTAAAAATGGTCTAAGGATAAAGATCTCTGCTCTGTTTCTTCGACGCTAGTTATGCTTAAGAAAGCAACTTCGATGTCTTTGATTGATGCATCTACCTGTAGTAAGTTATTGAACTGAGTGGCAGCGTCTAATGATAGGTTGGAGTGATTTATTAGTTGTTGTAGTATTAATCGAATGCTAATTAAGTCGCGTTTTATCCTGGACTCCTTCGGGCCTGTGCTAAGTAATGCAAGGGTGTTTAAGTAAAGGATGTCTATGATTTTTACATGCTGGTTGCAGATTATTATGTTATCGGCGTGTAGGTCTCCATGGGTCATCCCTTGGTCATGAATATGCTTCAGGCCTGCAATCAATTCATTCCCAATTATTTGCAAGTCTTCAGTGCTGAATTTATTTTCCAATAAGAATTCATCTAAAGTCATACCTTCTAGAAGCTCCATTACAACACAATCTTTTTCTTGATTCGATACTGGGTCTATTACTCTATCAACTGTGAGCACAGCGACAACGTTTGGATGAGCAGCCCTGGCAAGCGCGCGTGCATGAGTGAGTGCATTAGCAACTCCTTCACTCGCCTCTCTTATTATTTTTACGGCCACAGTACGTCCCAGTTCATCTTTGGCACTCCAGACATCACCAAAAGAACCATTTCCTAGCGGGCCAATAATATCCAGATTCATTTTATTCTCAGTTGTATAAATAATTGTAATTGCGCCGGGTGCCCTGCCCACACTTCTGCGAACATGCAATAACAAATAGCGATCTGATATCCCCCAAAACTCGACTCTTCAAAAATCCTCAACCCTCAAACCATGCACATGATCAGGCATAATAACAAACCCCAGGCAAAGCCCGCTTTGCTTAGCCAGACGACTCCCCATTTCCCCAATGACAATTCGCTTCGCCTGATCATGCTGTAGGTGCTTACGACGTTTGTAGCAAGAGAATGTCACAAAGTGAATATGCTTCTCGTCGTCGTAGACCCATCGTTTGATCATATCGATCGTCTTTGATGAGTATGGAACGTCTGTTTAAATCAGTAACCGTATGATGTTTTCATCTTATCGCTCCGCGACCCAACCGACAAAGTCGGTCGGGCCACCTTGCGAACATTTCTGCAAAAATAGAACTTTCTTGCTTTTCTGTGATCCCAATGATATCTAGAGCCGTTGTCCCAATAAACAAATCTGAATATCGTCACCAAGTATGGATAGCATCATGCATCGATATATTATCCCGATGACATTTTCCTTGCTCATTGCAGCATTATTCGCTGCAGTAGGATGGTTAATAGTTGCTCCAGAGTTTGAACCGGTAATCACTTGTCTTACACTTCTTACCGCGATTACAGGATTGTTTATCGACCGTTGGCTATCTGAACGAGAGCATCGTAGACGACTGCTCCGTTCACTCACTCACGAGATATACTTGAATCTTCAAGTTCTAAAACAATTAGAACAAATCACAACTGCCGCAAGTAGTAATGGGCCTCTAATGCTTCCGCGCTTTTATAATGCTACACTCTCAATAGTTATTGCATCAGGAGTATTTTCTACCGATATGGATTCTCAATTGTGGAAAATGCTACACAATTGGTTGCAACGATCAAACGAGACAAATAATCGTCTTACTGCAACAGAAGCATACACTCTTCAGAATCCAGCTTCAGCGTCACTTTTTTATGAAAAACTGTCAAAAGGTGAAGTTATGGTACAAACTCGGGATTCCCTCATTACGCTGTCAAAACACTTATTAAATGCATATTGTGAAGAATCTGGAATTGAAGAAGATACCGTCTTATTCGCAGTTTCCAAATCAGTTTCGTAGAGTGCGTCTCGGCGCACCTTTCACTCGAAGTTATTGGAACCCATAATACATAAAAATGCCAAAACACAAAATTTGATTGTCAATATTTACTCTACCTCCCCAGCTCCTCCCACAACTTCGCACTTGCCAACGTCCCCCGATGAAAATTGGCCAGATGAAAATGCTCATTCGGGCTGTGCAGGTTGTCGCTGTTGAGGCCCCAGCCGAGGAGCAGCGTTTCGACTCCAAAAATTTCTTCGAACGAGGCCACAACGGGAATTGATCCCCCTTCTCGAATAAACACCGGCTCCTTGCCGAACGCGTGAGCAATCGCCCGCGACGCCGCTTGGAAATGGTCGCCCGAGGTGTTGAACACGAGCCCTTCGCAGCCGTGGAAATCTTTGAACTCCATCCGAATTCCCGGCGGGCAAACCAATTCGAGCAGCGATTTCAGAGCCGCAGTCAGTTGTTTTGCACTTTGATCCGGCACCAGTCGGCACGTAATTTTCGCCACCGCATAAGAAGGCACTATCGTCTTCGGCCCCTCGCCCTGATAGCCGCCGTAAATGCCATTGATATCAAAAGTCGGCCGCGCCCAGCGACGTTCGGTTGTCGAGTAACCCGCTTCACCATGCACTTCCTCGATATTGAGATCCTTCTTAAAGTCCGCCAGCTCAAACGGCAAATCGGAAAACTGGTTCCGTTCTTCGTCGGAAAGCTCGATCACATCGTCATAAAATCCGGGGATGAGAATACGGCCGTTTTCGCCCTGCACCCTGGACAGCATTTGCGTCAACGCATTGATCGGATTCGTCACCGCTCCCCCGAACACGCCGCTGTGCAAATCGCGATTCGGCCCCGTCACTTTCACTTCACAGGCCAGAATTCCCCGCAGCCCATAAGTAATCGCCGGCAGGTCGGGCGCGTACATACTCGTATCACTCACCACAGCCACATCGCAGGCGTACTCCTCTTTCTTCGATTCCAGAAACAGATCCAGATTATTACTGCCGACTTCCTCTTCCCCCTCAATCACAAAAATCACATTCACCGGCAACTTGCCCAAGGTTTTCATCCAGGCCTCGACAGCCAGAATATGCGTAATCGCCTGCCCTTTATCGTCGGTGGCTCCCCGGGCATATATTTTTCCATCACGAATCTGCGGATCAAACGGCGGCGTCGTCCACAGGTCGAGAGGATCGGGCGGCTGGACATCATAATGTCCATAAATCAGCACAGTCGGAGCCTCCGCCCCCGCTTCCCGCCATTCCCCCGTCACAATCGGATGTCCGGCTGTTTCGTGAATCTGAGCATTCAGACCAGCCCGTTCCAGCATCTGCTGCACAAACCCAGCAGTCTTCAGCATCTCCGGCTGCTTCTGCGAATCAGCACTCACACTCGGAATCCGCAAAAACTCCTGCAAAGTCTCCACATGCTCTGCTTGATGTGCGTTCAGATATTCTTCAACTTGTGTAAACATGGATGTGTCCAACTGAAAAAGGCCAGGGTAATGTCTGAGAAGATGAACTGATTATGGTAGTTGCTCCGGGAATCGCTGTCATGCCAGCCGGTTTGGAAACCGTTTTTACGAAAACTTCACAAAATTAAAATGAGTCAGTTGACACTCTGTTGGGGATTGGTAGTATGCCCGTCCGCGAAGCACAAATGCTCTTGGCGACAAAGTTCAAGAGCATTCGTTCTTTTTAACCCTTGACGAAACGAAAGTTTCTTCGATAATTGACTATTGGCCCGAATTTATTCGGTCGATAACTTTATCTCGCAAAGGGTGGGATGATCGTCCTCTCTGGGCGATCGAAAACTTCTTTCACTATTG
>DEML01000001.1 GCA_002359185.1 Planctomycetaceae bacterium UBA2671 | reverse complement strand
GACATCGCCCTGCTGGTCTCTTAGGGAGATAGTCAGTTGTCGTGCATGTTGATCGATACCGAGAAAGAGCATGGTGGTCCTCCTGTGAGAAAGAGAAAGAGTGAGTGTGATTTCCCCGTGATAGGAAAATTAAAATTTCCACTCAAAGCAACTTTTTTATCGATATCAAAGGACTAGTCTCATTGTTGAAAGATGCTTGTGGCATTCAGGCGACTGGAAAGTCGACCAGCGATAACGAAATCTTCACAGCTCAAAATATAATTCAGAAGTTCTTTCATCAATGAATCGGAGGCTGCGGTCGCATCGGGCAATTGCATGAAACTCGACTCCAGAATTTTTCCTGTAGAAGCCAGCTTTGCGTTTTTTATGGCTTGATCCTTATTTCCCAACAGGCGGCTGATTTCAGAATATTCGAGTCGACATTTCCAATCGAGCGAATTCAGAGCCATTGCTGATTCGATTGCAGTATTTGCCTCCGAGAGTTGATCCTGATTTTTCAGGACCCAGGCTTTGGCGCGCAGAAGTCTACAGTCTGTCGAGCGATTTAGATCCACCCGTTTTAAAGACTGCTCAACCAGATCGATATCACCCTTGACCATTGCCCTCTCCATCAGGAAAGCATTCAATTCGACACTATCAGGATATCGTTTGAGGTTTTCATAGATCAATTGATCACTGCCAGGTAAGTTGGTCTCTTTGTCGAACAATGCAAGAGTTGGGTCTGGAGTACTCTTTGCCAGAAAGACGGCATGGGCAATTTGCAGGCTCCGATCATCCGGTGTGCTTTGCAACCATTCCGATGTTTTGAGAAGTCCGTTAGTGAAATTGAGATTGGACAGTGCTAACAGGTAGAAATACGATTCGAAAGGCTCATACCCCAGCGTGATCGATTCTCTTAATAATTTTTGCAATTTCTCTCGCTGAAGTGTCATGCTATAGATGTATGTGAGCCTTTGACGTGCATACAAATTTTGAGGTTCGACCTGCAATAACCCAAACCAGTTTTTTTCTGCTGCGGGTATGTCCATCAATTCGGACATCAGCAAGTCACCTCGCATCGTCATCACACGGACGTAACGGCCATCATTCACTGGAAATCTTTCAAGAATGTCGGCTAGCTTGCGAGCCTTCTGCTGGAATTTGTAGGCATCAGACAAATACAGGATGGCATCGACATTATCTGGTGAGCTGTTGACCCAAAGCTCAGCCCACTTTTCAACCTGCGGCCAGTCCTCAATCGCTTCGGCACTACGGGTATTCGCTTCGTAGGACTTAGGAAGATTATTCCGATATACGATGCAGGAGGCTGCTAATCCTGCCAGACACGCAACGAGTAATCCAAACCGGATTATTCTCCAACGAGAGAATGGTGGGATATTGGAAGAAAGATTGGGATTGTCAGAAAAGTATCGACGCACAGAGATTCCAAGACGATAAAACTTAATGGATATGACTTCTGTTCACATTTTCGCTGAGAATATGCGAGTTGTAAACCACCAGAAAATGATAAATCTCAATTATCCAGTTTCAGTAAATTGAAATTTATTGAAGATAATCGTTGAATTTCCATTGGCAATATCTTTGCACAGGGTTAACATCAAATCCTTGTCATATCAACAACTGGCAATACATCTCATGCCGCTGACAATAATTCTCAATCTGGGACGAATAATGTTGCGATTTTCTCTCTTAATCTGTTTTTGTGCGCTCATTTCTGGTTGTGGTGCTGATGAAAACTCGCTTCAGCTTTATAAGGTAACGGGCAAAGTCACTAAAGCAGGAGCTCCTGCATCAGATGTTCAGGTCAAACTGGTGCCGCGTTCAACGACTAAAGCTCCTTTATTAATTGGCCGGACTATTGATGACGGCACTTTTGAAATTATCGCTCCTGGTGGTAAGAAAGGGGCACCTGTGGGTGATTATAAAGTGGTACTGACACCCAATACAGAAATGTCTACAGATGACTATTCAAGTGGAAATGCCCCCAAAACAGACAGTTCAGAGATTCCACAAACTTATCAATCCGCTGAAACAACCGAAGCTTCGATTACCGTTTCTGCTGATGCGGATAATACCATAACAATTGATATCCCTTAAGTACGAAAAAAAAATCAGCTTTTATCATTTCCATCCACTTTTAGAAGGAGGCACTCATGTTACTTTGGTTTCGCTTAAGAAAAGCCTTTACATTGATCGAGCTGTTGGTGGTCATCGCCATCATCGCCATTTTGGTCGCTTTGTTACTGCCAGCCGTACAACAGGCGCGAGAAGCAGCACGTCGATCCGCATGCAAAAACAATCTGAAACAGATTGGATTGGCCCTGCATAATTATCACGATACGCACGGTCAGTATCCGCTGAACTACGACTCTACTCGTAATCCTGCAGATCGAAATAAGACTTCGGTTTCGTGGATCACCATGTCGCTTCCATTTTTGGAACAGTCTGCATTATATGACACTTTAGATTTCAATGATTTGTTCGAAGACGGTGGAACGACGATTCGTTGGACGCTGGATAATGCCGAAGCTCGCGCTGCTCGTGTCCAACCGATTTCTACATTGATGTGCCCGAGCAACCCCCAACCAAAAGTTTATGATGGTGCTGCCGCATACGATGGTAATGGCTGGAACGGTAATTCTCGAAACATGAATGGGGCTCGTACAGATTACTCTGGAAATATGGGCTATGCCTGGACAGGCTGGAAAGACTGCGGAGATGGACGTTTACCGAACAGCCCTTGGGTAGACCCGGAAAGAGCTTTTGATGCGACCGATGCTGGTGGTGGTGCTGGTGGTATGGGACGCTGGGGCGGAGTCTTCTGGTATCGCGGTTCCGCGAAAATGCGTGACCTGACCGATGGAACATCAAACACGATCGCTGTCTTTGAAAATCACAACTGGAATGGCTCTCCGGCATTCCCAGGTGAACGCAATAAAGGCGGACTATGGTTCAGTCCTTTCGGAGCAATTGATTCTCTTGTGAAATCCATCAATCTCGATGTGGAAGCCGTTCCGGGTGGTAATGGGGGTGATGATACACGCTGTGGATCTTTCAGCAGTATTCATAAAGGTGGTGCACAGTGTGTGCTTGCCGATGGATCCGTTAAATTCATCACGGAAAACATCGATGCTGGAATTCAAAAAGCATTAGCCACGCGTGGTGCTGGTGAAGTGGTTGGGGAATTCTAAGCGAGTCTGATGATGATTAAGACCAGTTTAAAAGGTTTTTCAATCGTCTTCTCTACTTCAATAATATGATCACGCTGTGGATGTTCCCACGGAACGCTGCAGATTATTATTGAAATTGTTATCGAATGCATCTTAAACAAGTCTCCAGTCATATGGAGGCTTGTTTTGCTTGGTACTCTGAAAATATGCGACAGTACCAATTGTAAATATGGTATTGTAATCATCAAGCGAGTAAGCGACTGCTCTGCTCACAGGAATATTTTTCGATAAAACGATGGCACTGGAACAGTAGCCCGTCGTAACGAATAAGGTTATTGATCACACATGGTGACTATATGTAATCGTCTAAATTATTCAGGTTGGCGAGCCGCTTTCCTGCACACTGCCCTGACTTTTCTCATTTTTTCCTGCGGTTTTTTTTTCTCAGGATGTCAAAAGAATAATCCACCTGCAACAGATCCGCATGTCGAGAAACGAAATGATCAACAGTTAGCTCCTGCCGCTCCCATCGAAGAAAAGCGGGAACTCCCTGCGGCTCTTGACATTCAAAACCCTCTTTTTGTGAACGTAGCTGACCAGACTGGAATTTCGTTTCGATACGATAACGGAGCTATTGAAAAAGCGTTGATGACCGAATCAACAGGTGGTGGAGCTGGCTGGCTAGACTACGATCGGGACGGCTGGCAAGATTTATTTTTTGTGCAGGGAGGAAATCCGTTAAATAAGACTCCGCATACCGAAGGCGATCAACTATTCAGAAATCGCGGCGAAGAGGCATTTGAAAACGTCTCTTTACGTTCATTACCAAGTGACATGTTTCATGGACAGGGTGTTGCAATTGCGGATTATGACAATGATGGGTTTCCTGATATCTATGTGACTAATGTGGGAGCCAATGTTTTGTGGAAAAACAATGGTGACGGGAGTTTTTCTGATGTCACTGAATATGCTCAGGTCGGGGATACCCATTGGAGCACTTCTGCAGCTTGGGCCGATCTCGATCTGGATGGCGATCTAGATTTATACGTTTGCAATTATACGGTCTATGATGTCCATGATCCGGTTCCATGCATGGATGACGATGGTAAACCTATCATTTGTCATCCTCAACTACTGGAGGCAGAGAATAACAGCTGTTATGAAAACCTGGGGGATGGAACTTTTCGTCCCATACTCAATAAGTGGGGCTTGGAAGCCGAGGAAGGAAAGTCCTTAGGAGTGATTGCTGCCGATTTTGACCGGGATGGCCTGATTGACCTTTTTGTGGCAAATGATGTCACTCCCAATCATCTCTTTCGCGCACTGGAACCTGGAAAGTTTGTTGAAGAGGGTGTAATTCAGGGATGTGCGATGAGCTCTTTGGGAAAATATCAGGCGAGTATGGGAGTTGCCTGTGGAGACTACGATAACAATGGCTATCCTGACCTCTATGTCTCTCATTTTACCGACGACTCAAATACTCTCTATCAGAACCTGGGAGGGATTGGATTTCGCGATGTCACCAGGCTTGTTCAACTCCATACACCGACATTGGAGTTCCTGGCATTCGGCGCGATGATGACTGATTTCAATTTCGATGGACGCATGGATCTGGTCGTTGCCAACGGACATATTGATGACTGGCGAGATCGAGGAGATGCATGGAAAATGACAGGCCAGGTCTTCACATTCAACGGAAAACACTGGCAGGAAGTCACGAAATCTGCAGGCAATTATTTTAAGATTCCGTTATTGGGAAGAGCAATTGCCCAGGCCGATTACGATAATGATGGTTCGCCTGATCTTGCGATTGTGAATCAAAACGAACCGGCTGCCTTACTGCATAACGAGCAAAAAGACGGGCATTGGCTTAAGGTTCAGCTGGTCGGAATTTCCTCTAACAGAGCCGGTCTGGGAGCAACAGTTGAGTTGAAGTGCAACAACAATATTCAGGTGCAACAACTTATCTCAGGTGAGAGTTACTGTGCGGCTCATGAACCTGTTTTGTTTTTCGGTTTGGGAAATCATTCAGACGATTGTGAAATTCTTGTTCATTGGCTCCGGAAAGATCATCCCATCGAGCGTTGGCAAGTCAAATGTGATCAGTTTATAACACTAATTGAAGGACAAGGGGAACCTCATCACAGGGAGAATGAATGATGAAAGCTACGTTCTTCTATGCCATAATCTGTTTGATCGTTTTGATGCTCTTCATGCTAGCCTCTGGTTGTGGCAATTCCTCAGATCCTCAAACCCTTGAGTCTACCGAGCCGAACAACGGGCAAGAGATCGTGATCTTTCACAAACCCGATGTGCCGAATCGTAACTATGCCGGAAGTGAATCCTGTCGGGAATGTCATCCAGAAATCTCTCAACGATTTTCAAGCCATCCCATGGGAAATTCTGCAGGTATGATGACAGAGGAGTTGTTGATTGCAAATTACAACGAAGCCACATTTGAAACTGTTGATCATACGGTCTACCAGGCGATTAAGACCCCTGGAAAACCGGTCATTCATCGAGAACAAAAATTCGTTCGGACTGTCAGCGAAACTGGCAGTACTGATGATACGCAGGAGGTTTATTATCAGCATGATGAAGTCGTAAATTATTTTATCGGCTCTGGAAGTCAGGGGCGATCGTATCTGATTGGTAAAGATGATCGATTTTATCAATCCCCAATGACCTGGTATTCTCTTATGTCTCACTGGGATCTTTCCCCCGGTTATGCGCGAGATAATCTACATTTCGAGCGGGTGATCACCGATGGATGTCTGTCTTGCCATATTGGTCGAGTCGAAACTCAAGAGACTTTGGCAACATCGTACGACGAAGATCTGAAATTTCAACGAAGAATTCTCGAACCTGCCATTGGCTGCGAACGCTGTCATGGCCCTTCAGCCGACCATGTTCAATGGCATCAAAAATCAAGGCCTTCAGAGAACTCCGCGCACAAAGATCCTATTCTTAAATTATCGACATTGAATTACATTCAGTCTGAAAGTCTGTGTATTCAATGTCATCTCGTCGGCAAGGAACGCATATTACGATACGGAAGAACGGAATTTGATTTTCGTCCTGGTGATACTCTTGAAGATATCTGGCTTTGCTTTATCGAGAGTTCGAACCCTTCTGCACTGGAACAGGATGCTGTGAGCCAGGTCGAGCAAATGCATCAGTCAGTCTGCTTTGAGAACAGTTCCGGAAAGTTGAACTGCATCTCATGTCATGACCCACATGGCCTGCCATCCCTTGAAAATCGAGTTGAGTTTTACAGAACTCGTTGTCAGAAATGCCACTCTTCAGAGACTTCCGATTGCGGCCTTTCGCTGACAGAAAGAATTGAAATTAATTCTGAGAATTCCTGCATTGATTGTCACATGCCTGCATTCAAAGCGAAAGATGTCCCTCATACTGCCGCGACAGATCATCGAATCCTGAAACGCCTGCACGATTCGAAGCCTGAAAGATCGGTTTCAAAACCGCAACTGGTTTTGTTCAACCGGGCGGAAGAACGAGTGCCCGAATTATCTGTTGAGCGAGGCAGAGCGATCTTAATGTCAATCTACGCTCAGCAGAATCTGGATCAATATCTCGCCAGTGTTGCACTTAAGCAACTGAAAAAATCACAAGTTCATTTTCCAGATGATCCACTGCTGATGTTACACGTTGGACTGACATGCATCCTATTACAAAAGTATCCAGAGGCAGAATCCGAACTGAAACAGTTGTCTCAATTGGAACCGCTCAACGAGCAGGCATATAAACAACTCGGTCTTATATATCATAAGACCAATGAGTTGCAGATGGGGATTGATTCAATGAATCGTTACATGGAAATCAATCCTTGGGACCGAGCCGCCTATGGACGGAAAATTCATATGCTCGGACAAATTGGAAAAATCGAGGAAGGGATCCGACAGGCAAATATTGCAATTGAAAAGTTCCCAGATACGTGGCAAATTCATCGATGGCTATCCGAAGCTTATCGTCTTTTGGATCAACCAGCACTGGCATCAAAACATGAAGACATCTATCAAAATACTAAGCCACATGCGATTGACTAGCGAACTTCCTACCGTACAACGAATGTGATTAGTAATACAAATTTCGATAAAAAGAATAAGCAAAGTTCTTGAGATTTTTCAGCTCACGGTTGGAAGCTAAATCGCTGTTAATTCCATTTATTTGAAGCGAACCCAGCCTATTTCATTACCTATCGTAAACGAATTAAGGCCTGCTCAAGCCACCTTCCGCTCAAACGACTTGATCAATCCCCCAACGTATTTTCTGACTTCAATCTGATCGATGGAAATGGTCGTCACTTCATCGGGCTCTTCCCGAATCGGTGGCAGGTGGTCCCGTTCCATATGAGATCGCTTCGTATTTTAATACTGCAGTGCAATCCACTTTAGTGTATGGAGATATTGGTGCAAAAACTCCATTTTGCTTTGAATCTTGGCTCATTTCAGGCAACATTTATTCCGCTTATCTTTGGGAAGAAACTGATTTCTGCCTGAATGAGTGATCAAAGTGTGTTATTGTATTTGAAACCGCAATTGCAGGCGAAATATACCGTCCCAGTCGATGTCTTCGGTCCAGGGTTTCCGTCGAACAGGCTCACGCGAAAAACGAGTTCATCGAAATCGCTCAACTTAAAAAGCCGCTGAAGTCTTTTACCAATTTTGTGCAAATCCACCGCAGAATGTCGTATTTGATTATTAAATGAATAGAGTTCACGATGCAGGATCAATGGGGACGTAGAGAATTCTTAAGAGCGGGTCTGGGAGGTTTTGGAGCCCTCAGCTTGCCCGGACTGCTGCGACTGCGAGCAGAAGCAGCGTTGAAAGCAGATCAGAATCACCAATCTCAGCAGGGGAGTCCTGAAAAAACGGCAATCATTCTCGTCTGGCTGCGTGGAGGAGCTTCGCATCTGGAGACTTTCGATCCTAAACCAGACGCTCCCAGTGATTATCGAGGACCATTTTCTCCGATTTCTACAAACGTTCCCGGTATCCAGATTTCCGAATTGCTTCCCAAACTTTCCACCTGTGCAGATCGATATGCCATAGTTCGATCCCTTTCACACACCGGAGGCGGGCACCCTGCCGGCTCTCTTCAAATGCTTTCCGGAGACCCGGATGCACAGGATAAACGCGTTCCCAAATATCCAGACTGGATGTCGATTGCACACGCTGAGCGATTCGATCCGAGCCATTCGATCCCCAATTACATCGCGATCAACCCGGTTGACCGTTACGACAGTTTCACGATTGCAGGCCCCACTTATCTGGGGAGAAATTATACTCCCTTTCAGGTTGTTGGTGATGCGAGCAGGCCCGACTTCAATATCCCGAATGTCGGCAACACGAACGATGCTCAACGTAAAAGGCTTTCAGATCGCGTCGGCCTGCGAAAGCATCTTGACCATATTCGCAGGGACATCGATCATCTGGGAATGATGCAGGCAATGGATCATTTCGAATCACAGGCGATGAATCTAATTCTCTCTCCCGAAGCCCGGGAAGCATTCGATCTGTCTCATGAACCTACAGAGGTGCGTGAACGCTACGGCATGAACCAATGGGGACAACAATGCCTCATGGCTCGACGCTTGGTCGAAGCCGGTGTCGAAATTATCACAACTGAATTCGACGGACCACTTTGCGGACGTGTCAGTAACTGGGATGATCATGCAGTGAATCATCATGTATTTGATGCCCTCCAATATCGAGCCCCGTTTGTTGATCAGGCGATCTCTGCTTTAATCGAAGAGGTCTATTCGCGTGGACTTGATAAGCGGGTACTCGTTGTTGTAACAGGAGAATTCGGTCGTACTCCAAAGATCAGTCATGTCGCCAGCAGCGGCGGTGGAGTTGCCAGCGCTGCTAAGGGAACGGTTCAACCTGGACGCGATCACTGGCCACGAGCCGGTTCGATGCTTTTTGCTGGAGGAGGAATTCAAACCGGGCAGGTGATCGGGGCAACCGATGCCCGAGGCGAAGACCCGATCTCAAGGCGTGTCGGTCCAGAAGATTTTCTGGCAACAATCTACAAACATTTGAAAATCGATTACAATACAATCGCCCCTCTCGATTTCACAGGCCGCCCGACTCCGATTATCCGAAAAGGAAAACCGATCGTAGAACTGGCTCGACAAAGTTAATTACAAAGAAACAACTCTACTAAACAGCAGAGCAAACTGGTCTTAATTAAATTGAAAACCTCTCCCTCCTCCTGTGCCTCAAGGGAAGGGAGCTTTCACCTGATACCAATTCCCACATAAAATATTGCGAGCTAACGCGAGTGGCCTTGTACTGGAAATGGTAAATGAAAATGACAACGCGATAATAAATACGCCAATGCCTATGAGAACACAGCTATGTCCATTACCCCTGCTACAATTCAGGATGTACGAAATGCAGAATCTATCATCCGGAAGCATCTCTCCCCCACGCCTTTGATTCGGTCTTACCGACTCGAAAAAGAACTCGGTCTTCCCGAGGATCGCCATGTCTGGTTGAAAGATTACGGTTCTTCGCCAACGGGCTCATTCAAAGTGATGGGGGCTTTGAACTGGATGGCCAACAATCTGGAACGAATTTCAGATCAACCGGTCGCTGCCCATTCCTCTGGGAACTTTGCCTCAGGAATTTCGTACGCAGGCATGAGATATGGAAAGCGTGTGATTATTGTGATGCCGCAAAGTGCACCACAGGTGAAGTTCGATCTGACACGTTCTTTCGGTGCAGAAATTCGTACTTACGATATTGCAACGGATCATGAAACCGGTATTCGAGATCAACTCACACGAACAATTGCCGAAGAGGAGCATGGCGTTCAGGCATCTCCCTACGACGATAACAACGTCATCGCAGGCAATGGTGTGGGAGGGCTGGAAATTGTTGATGAACTAAAACGACAGGGACGAACAGTCTCGCACTTTTTGTGCCCCATCAGTGGTGGCGGCTTGTTGGCTGGTCAGTCGTTAGCGATAGCCGATGGTTTCCCAGAAGCAGATATCATCGGCGTAGAACCAGACACCGCAGACGACTTCGCTCAATCCCTGCAAGCAGGAGAAAGAATCAGCCTGGAACATCCGACCGGAATATGCGACGGATTACTTTCCTATGATGTCGGCCACCACAACTGGCCAGTTCTGAAAAAATATGTCAAAACGGCTCTGACCGTTCCCGATCTCCAGACACGGCGGGCGATGAAATGGGTTTATGATTGCCATGGTTTGAAGACCGAACCTTCCGGTGCCATTTCACTGGCAGCGGTATTAACCGGGAAGGCTAATCTTGAAGGAGATGGTGATATCGTGATTGTGATTAGCGGTCGAAATGTAGACGACGACCAGTTTCGAGAGTGGATCTCTGACCTTCCCGAATGATCCACCGGTACAACGAATGTGATCTGTGATCCAAATTGCGATGAAATGAAAATCGCAAAGTTGATGAATATTACCAACTCACGGTTAGAGCCATAGGTACCGAGGATTCTGTTTATTTGAAGCGATCGCAGCGTCATTCAATACCAATCGTGACGAACAAAGGTCTGCTCAAGACCGTTGTGTGAGCTGGTCGAAGAATTGTAGAATCTTGGCAGGCCGTGTGGAGACCTGTCGAGCGAGCAGGACGTCGCCCTGCTGGTTTCTCAGGGAGACAGTCAGTCGCCGTGCATGTTGATCGATACTGAGAAAGAGCATGGTGGTCCTCCTGTGAGAAAGAGAAAGAGTGAGTGTGATTCCCCAGTGATAGGAAAATCAGAATTTCCACTCAAAGTAACTCTGTTCATCGATATCAAAGAAATCAAATCAATTCCGATAACGGCTTCCCATTTTCCTGAACGGCGTAACGGGGCCTGCCCTGGTGATCGAGGTATTGGGTGTCAAGCGGGACATCCATGTGGTGATAGATCGTGGCAGCCAGGTCTCCCGGAGTAACGGGACGTTCGGCAATTTCGCTGCCATCATTCGTGCTGGCTCCAATCACTTGACCATGTCGGAAGCCACCGCCGGCCAGGCTCATCGACATCACAACCGGCCAGTGATCGCGGCCGTCCTCGCTGTTCTGAGTCCCCATTTTTGGCGTTCGTCCGAATTCCCCCATAGCGATTACCAGCGTGTCATCCAGCAAGCCTCGATCTTCCAGATCGCTGACGAGAGTCGTGTGCAGATGATCGAATAACGGCAACAATGGTTTCAAACCTTTGGAGATGCCACCGTAAACTCCGCCCGGAATCCCATGATTGTCCCAAGTGCCGGAGGCGGTGTGATAACTCAAATCGAGCGTTACAAAACTGACGCCGGCTTCCACCAGCCGACGAGCCAGCAGGGCCTGTTGACACCAGAGATGGTCACCGTAACGCTCCCGCGTTGCTTCCGGTTCCTCCGAGAGATCGAAAGCCTGCTTTGCTCTCCCGCCGAGCACAAGGTCATACGCCTGCTGCTGGTAAGCATCGAGTGCTGAGAGAGATGAATTCTGATCAAGTCGGCGTTGCAGACAATCGAGATCCTGCCGCAGCGTATGCCGATCCAGTAAACGCTCATGATTCAACCCGGCTGCCAGGTCGAAAAGATTTGCTTTCGATGTTTTGCCGAGCGGCTTGCCCAGCAGGTCATACTGCGGCAACTCGGCGGCCTTGTTGCCATCAAAGGGATCGTATTTTTTACCAAGATACCCACCCCAGGCGACATGCGAATCATGCTTGGGGAAGGTGACATAATGGGGTATATCGAGGCGACCGTTGTCTCTATGCCGGGCGATGATTGACCCGATTGCCGGAAACATGTGTCCGTTGCTTTTGGTGCGAGGGGCGGCGTCGCGATGGCCGGTCTGCATCACCTGGTTCGGCTGATGACTGCTTATACTGGGATCGACCGATCTGATCAGCGTGAAACGGTCCATCATCGCCGCCTGCTTCGGCAGATGTTCGCAGATGGAAATCCCCGGCACCTTGGTCTTGATCGTTTTGAAAGGTCCGCGGTTATTCAGCGGTCGCTCCGGTTTGGGGTCCCAGGTATCGATGTGACTCGGTCCGCCTGTCATCCAGAGCAGAATCACACTCTTCTGCCCCATCGGTTGACCCGCTTGGCTGGCAGCCGCCCGGAGTTGTTGCAAGCCGGGAAGCGAGAGCCCCCCCAATCCGGCGAAGCTTGCTTTGAGCATATTCCGACGGCTGAATACGCAGAGCCCTTCACGGTCCAGTGGATGGAAGTCGGTAAAGGCGTGCTGCTGGTGCTGAAGGCAGGTCATGAGAGTCATTCTCTGGGGGAGGCTGTGGGTATGAGCACCTTTGCATCAGACAATAATTGAAGCAGCAAGACATTTCAAGGTTTCCTCCATAACCAGCAGACCTCTGGCGTTCGCCTGCCGTCGTATGAATCTGCCCAGGGAACCCGCAGACTTCCACGCTTCGTTGAACTCAGTACAGCGCTGTATGAGTTAGTCGAAGAATTGCAAAATCTTGGCCGGCCGTGTCGAGACCTGCCGAGCGAGCAGGACGTCGCCCTGCTGGTCTCTTAAGGAGACGGTCAGTTGTCGTGCATGCTGATCGATACTGAGAATGAGCATGGTCGTCCTCCTGTGAGAAAGAATTGTGATTCCCCCACCAAAGGAAAATCATAATTTCCAATCAAGGCAACTCTTTCATCGATATGAAAGGGCGATTACCTGTTTGATTGAGTTATTCGATCAATAACTAAAACTGACTTTTTGCCAAAAGCGGGCTTTGTAAAACCTTGAATGCTCTCTGGTGTATCGCTTCATGTTCCCATTCTCACTCAGAGAAATCAATGCATCACTTTGCCATTCCTGAGCTCCTTCAATATTTTTGGGTTCGCTTACCCAGATAGTGCCATCGATATTTTGGCTTGCACTTTTGATCCCCTTCATCTGAGAAATCATTTCGAATTCTTCAGTTGCGATATCAAACAAAAACAAAGCATCGTTGTTGCTCACCAACAGTTTTGTTTCTTTCCGCAAGGGGAAGAGATCATGACCAGTTGGACTGAGTGGCAATTTGAATTTCTTATTTACAACAAGCCTGCCATCTATATAATGGATGCGATAGAGTAAATCTCCCAATACCCACAGACACTCGCGTTTTTTGTCCCAAGTCACACCATGTGCGTACGGTAATTCAAGGTCAAAAAACTCATCCTCTGAACGATGCAGTCGTAACATACCGTGATTACTATTAACGCTGACTATTGTTCCGTCTGGTAAAATTTCCGCCGAATGACAGCTGCTATAGGTGGGGTAGTCCTTGATTAGCTGTTGATCACTGAACCGTATCAACCGCACGCGTCCGTGATACGCAGCGAGTACATGAACGACACCATTAATCTCAATGCGTTTTGCATCTGTTGGTCGGTAATGAAGCTGCTTCTCGTCTTCACGGGGATAGCACCATAACGTGGATTTGTCATTATCGAGAGTAAGCGGATCGAAAAGTCGAATCCGGTTATCTGCTTGGTCAGCACACAATACGGCTAGCGTTTCGGGGGGAACTTCGAGCGTGTCAGCCTGGTTAGAAATATCCGCTAAGACTCCAGTGGATAATAAAACCAGGATCACAATATTTAATGACTTCATGTTGCCATGCTTGTAAAAGGGGCGGAATCAGTTTTGAAATGTAAGTTAATCAATAAAATAAATCGTGAGGTGATTTGAGTTGACTTCATCTGGTTCTACAGACCAGAGGGCCTCCAGTGACCGAACATTATTGCACTCCGCTGATAGAAGTGGAAAGAAATTCAAAGTATAACAAGACGGTCAGTTGTCATGCATGTTGATCGATACCGAGAAAGCATGAGTGTGATTCCCCAGTGATAGGAAAATCACAATTGCCACTCAAAGCAACTCTTTCATCGACATCAAAGGGCTTTCAATGGACTTTCCCCGACAAATTACTCTTTCGGCTTCGCTGTAATCTGCTGTTTCCATTCTTGATACTCATCATCCAATACTTTCTGGGGCCAGTTTCCATACCAGACATAGCCGTTACGCCTTTCATAACCTATGTCTGCCAATGCTTTTTTTTGGGATCCCATCCCGATCAACGAAAATGGGTAAGTTGGTCTGAATGTCGTAAAATCGAGCCCAGAGAGGTGGAGCGGCTGGATCGTTGACGACGACTTTGTTCACCCCGTTCTGCCCTTTATCGTCCTTCTGATCAATCACGCGAATTCCCGTCAGCATTGCTTTTCTGTACCATGCCACCGACGCTTCAACCGCATTGATAATTTCAGGAGATGGGTTCTCAATACTCATCAGCAAGCTTGTAACCCCTACAGACTCTGCTCCACTCAATGTTGCAAGTTCATAAGTGCGAGCTGACTGGGGGTGAAAGTCGATCTCATCGTGCTGAGCACACCAGGCGGTTCGCTTACCATCGACTTGAATCTGGCATTTCAGGATACAATCGATACCGCGGTCAAACGCAATCGAAGCTGCCTGACGATGATCCTCGTCGACAAAATCGTAGGTTTTGGAGCTGGTAATCTCACGCACGAAAATCAGTAGACGAACCATAGCGTCATCATTGAATGTGATATACCGCGAATAGCCAGTTCCGGGCGGAGTGGACTGGGGCCAGCCCCCATTATCGTATTGACCCTCCAGCACATAATTGAGTCCCCGATCAAACGCGTCGCGATAAGTTTTATTCTTCGTTACGTTATAAAGGCGGGCGAGAAAACGGAGTTCATCCGTAGTTGCTCGATTATCGTAAGTGGGTTTGAGTTTCTTGCGGTCTCCCGAATAAGGGCCAGCCGTCGTCTCTACGTTTTTTGGCCATCCTCCCAGTTCACTCTGATAGGAGAGAATGTTCGTTCCCATCCGCTCGGCTTCCTCGCCAGCAAACCACGCATCCGGCCTCTTCAAGTAATCTTTCGGACGAGCCTCAACAGAGGTTATCACCAGCAACAACAAAACTGGTGTCAGTCTATAACGGTAAGTCATCTGTCTATTTCCACCAAAAGAGTTCAGTGAATGATCCACGTTGGGCGTGGGAGGAATTGAAATAATTTTAACTTCAAGTTCGTCAGTATATCAGGGTTTCTGGCGTTCCCCAATGTCTTCCAACGAATTGTTGATGAACTTAATGTGAAAACGGATGGTAGATTGGATGTGTTCAAATATTATCTCGAACGACACATTGGACTGGATGGGGATGAGCATGGGCTGATGGCTAATTGTCTCATTGAACAGTTATGCCAAGATGATCAAGAAAAATGGATTGTTGTTGAACTAGCTGCGATAAAAACATTGGTCGCAAGAAAACAGTTGTGGGATGCGATATTGAAGGGAATTATTGAAGGTTGATCAAAAATCTCCGTTACTTCCATCAGGGCTGCTCAGAGATTGGGTTTGCCCAGTATGGCGAACAAGCGTTGAGAATTCCATGAGTTCCGACGGAGTTCTGCGGCGAATTGGGTGACTTTGCGGCTGCGTA
>DEML01000101.1:27639-79797 GCA_002359185.1 Planctomycetaceae bacterium UBA2671 | reverse complement strand
TAAAAGTGCGAAAGTCGAACTTACACTGTTAACAATTATTCATGATGAGTGAGTATTAAAAGGATTTATCAATGTTTCAGTTCAAAATAGCAGGAATTCTGGCAGCTGCCAGCCTTGTGACAGCGAATGTCACCAATACAACCATGGCCCAGCAACCGTGCGCGTCCGGTTATTGTGCAGACTCAAATTGTGGATGCGTCCAGACGCCTCCCCCACCTGTTTATCCTCAGATGGCCCAACAGGGTGTCTTTGCCAATGGACAACCTTCTGGGGATGTCGCTGGTGAATCCGGTTCAATAGGTGTTCGAGGATTCTCGCTTCGCTTTCCAGAGTTGAAGCTCGAATTTCCGACTTTACAGTTGCCCAGTTTCTTCCGTTTTCGACGAGATGCTGAAGTCTTTGTTGACAGTTCGCGCGCTCCCTATGTCGCAGGTCAACCTGCGATATTCGGTCAGATTAATCCTGGCGGTCAACTGGTCAATGTTAATGGAACTTTTATGACGACCTCCAATGCTGCCCTGCTCCAGCAACAGGGAATGTATGGTACCATGAATTCATTCAATACTCAGGGACAGGCAGATTTTAATGTCGAACGAACACTGCTCGATCAGTTGGAGCAGGAGCGTCTGGAAAAAGAAGAAATGCGTAAAAAACTGGAGCAGCTGGAACGCTGTGTTCAAGACGCTCTCATGGGGCAAACACAACATCCTCATCAAAGTTACCTCCAGCCAACTCAAAATGTGAGATATGAATCCGAAGAGGAAATGCTGCAGAGAGAAATCGCTAAACTGCAATTGCAAATTGAAATGAAGCAGGCTGCACGGAAACCTGCTATCGAAAGTCAATACCAGCAAAAATGCCAGGAAGTCACCGAACTCAACGAACGCTTAAAAGCCATGGAAACTATGTGTGCCCAACTGGCCAGAGAACAGGAAACCAAATTGTTTCTGGAACGACGAGCTCGATTAATGAATCAGTTTGATCAACAACAATCTGCCCCTCAAACACTGCCAGTTAACAATGTGAAGCACATCAACTTTGTAGAAAAAGCTCCCACTCCCCTCAACGAGCAGCCTGAAGTAATTGAAAAGAAATCGAGTGAACTCGACTCATCCTTGAATGACTCTACCCCTAAGTCATTTGAAGAAAAGCTTGAATGGTAGAGAGAATTTCGTTTAAAAATACGAAACTCCTTAACATCTGAGGAATTACAGGATGGTTATTCGTTACTGAATAACCATCCTTCTTCAATAACTGGAACTACAACTGGAACTACCTTATGGCATATGCACAACACCCTCAAGCTTTGACTGGAGTTCCTTTATTGGCACGGGCTTCTTCTAGGAGTTTGATCCAGGGGCCGAGATAGTGGCCGTTGTCGTGGAAGGTTCGGCCGCTGATCAGGTTGCCGTCGATGACGCAGGCTTCGTTGACAAAAATGCCGCCGCAGACTTCGAGGTCAAATTTACACTTGGGGACGGTGGCCATGCGACGGTCGCGAACACAGTCGGCATAGGCAGGAATTTCCACACCGTGACAAACGCTGGCGATTGGCTTGCCAGCATCGAAGAAGTGACGCGTGACTCGCACGAGGTCTTCATCGTAGCGAATATATTCGGGAGCTCGTCCACCGGAGAACATGATGCCTGCATATTCCTCGGGATTGATCTCTGAAAAGCTGACTTCGGCGTCAATCGTGTAGCCTTCCCATTCTTTAGTGATGGTCCAGCCGGGCTTCACTTCATGCATCACCATCTGATACTTCCGCTTTTCGGGAGCTGCAACGACGGGTTTGAATCCGGCTTCGATCAGTCGATAAAAAGGATACATCGTGTCGAGCGTTTCAGCGGCATCACCAATAATAATGAGTACTTTTTCCTGAGACATGAGCGTCAACCTTATCAAAATAGTTACTGAATTTATGATTAATGAAAACTCTTAACGGGCATCCATGGTGGAGATTGTTTCTGCGTATATCAGCGAACCATTATAGCCATCGTGCCAGCGAATGGTAACGGTTGGCTCCTCGTAGGCTGTCCACTGAGGTTGATTTCCTTCAGGTGAGGCAACTTTCAGTACATTGTTGACCTGCACCATTCCATAAAATGTATTTCTGATGCGCTGATAGGGCAAGTTGTTCGGGAATCCTGCCACCCACCGCATTTCCACCTCTCGTCCCATGCTCGACCATTTTCCTCCTGTGGGAGGGTTACCGAGCGTTCCGAGAGGGTGTCCTGTCGAGCCGAGAGGGCCGCACATCATTTCCCAGATATTGTCCGTGATTTTGATTGAAGCGGAAGCATGGACATCGCCGGTAAAAATCATGATCGGCTTCTTGATTTGATCCATGATTTCCAGAAGTTTCTCTCGCTGATGGACAAACGAGGGGAAGCCATCGCCCTTGTCGTCTTTATCGGCTCCCGGTTCTTTGCTCACATGAGCGGCTGTGTGATACACCATCCAGGGATCGGGAGAAATCAGAAAAATGAACTCGGCCTGTGTGTTCTGCATGCCATCAATGAGCCACTTTTCCTGAGCAGGCCCCAGGATGAACAGACTCGGATCCTCGCGGTTTTTGGGATTCCGATTGGATCGTTCGCCTCGGGTATCGAGCGCGAAGAAATGACAGTTTGAAACCTGCCAGTCATAGTAATGATGCATGCCAATACTATAAGGGATTTCCTCATCAACCCGAGCGGCTGGGGTAATTTTCAGGTGTTGAGCATCGATCACTTCGACCAGGCCATAAACCCCGGAGTTTTTAGGAGCCTGATTCTGCCGCTTGGGAGATTTTGCCTCACGCGTGAAATTTCCCAGATGGATCGTGCTGACCGTTTGAGGATCCAGATTGGAAAAGTCGGCCTGAGGATCGAAAAGGATATCGGAGCCGGACTTCATCTCGGCTTTGCCAAACCGCAAGCGACCGGTTTGCGGACCTGAATAATTAGCCCAGCCGATGAAATCCCGATAGCCTTGAAGACCGATATCGCGGATCAAATGCGGCCCCTCTTTCAGACCAATTTCCCCACACCCGTGAATATCCCAGCCGACATCATGATCATCGAACGTGAACAATCCCGGCACATTTCGAAAAAGTTTTGAGAAGGAACGCCCCCGTGAAAAATAGAGTTCGTAGTTTTTCCGAACACCTTCGAGCGTTCCATCCCGCTCGGCTTCATAGATGATATCGCCGTTGACAATCGCGAACATTGCCTCATCGGCATGCTGCCTGAGCAATGTTGTGTAAGCCGGAGTGCTGGCGTATTGTCCTCCCGATTCGACTGGAGCCTGTGAGGCACAATGTCCGACAGCAAATCGGACATTAAAGACTCCTTCCGGATTATACATCGCGTCTTTGGCATCACCTGAGTTTGGCAGTGTGCGAAAGGAAGGCCAGGGATCATCAATCGATTCTCGCAAATCAGCCAGCATGTTCTGAATGCGAACCCCACAATAATAACGAGTGTTCGACTTGAGATCGGTAAGATCCACGATCCCCGTATTGGCAGCCTCGGCGATTGTTCGACCGGAGACTTTTGGAGTTTGATCATTCAGGGGAAGATGTTCTGAGTACAGGACTTCGAAGTCTACGGGTTCTCCGGTTTGAATCCACAGTCTGACTGCATCATCAGCGGGTCTGCCTAAGAGCGGGCCGTTAATCAAGCCTGTCGTTTCATAGGGCAGGACTTCATTGGAAGTGGGATCTGGCCAGAAATTTGATTGGGCGATAGTTACATTTGAGCAAATGCTGAAAAACACAATGAGAGCGATAAGGTAATTTTTAAGCATGGAGTCGGTTTCAGTTTTTTCGTTTTTTATGACTTTGTCACGGATTCACACAGATTGCGGTGCTTCAAATTTAAGCCTCAGAGGTCACCGAGATTTTCAAGTTTTTTATTGATTTTCAAGAGTTCTAAATCTCTTTGTGCCTTCGTGGTTCTAAAATTATTGATTGAAAATCTTCTTGTTTTCCTTGGCGACTTGGCGGTTTATTTTCTTCAGTTGCTGGTGATTGGTTGTGGCTACGCCGCAATGGGTTTATCTGTGGTTCAAATTTTATCCCACCTCGAAACTGGTGCGTCAGGACGCACCCTACTGCACTCTTATAGCATTTTATTGAGATATTCTCGTGACCCGTTAATTTCTGCAGTCACGGCTGAAGTCTCTTCGAGAATTGGAACGCCGCGGGGGACCGGGTGCATGAAGATTTCGGTCCAGCCTGAGTATTGAATCGATTTCAATGCTGCCAGGAGGGGGCCAAAATCGAGGGTGCCTCGTCCTGGCAGTTGCAGGAGTTCCTGTTCTTTAGGTAGTTTGGTCATGCAGCCCATGCCGTGCTGCCAGGCATAAAAGACGGATATCGAATCATCGAGGTCGCGGATCAGTTGAGCCAGCAGTTCTGGATCCTGCGGCAGATGATACGGAGCGAGTGCGATTCCCAGATTTTTTGACGGTCGTAATTCCGCCAGCCATTTGAGGGAATCTGGGGATTCGATCAAATTGTTTCCATGATTTTCGATGGCAATCGTGACTCCGGTTTCTTCAGCGACTTCAAGATGCGGTTTTAATTCTTCAATGAATGTGGTCACCGCTTTTTTCAGATCGCTGCCAGTCAACCCGCGTGGACCTTTGCCGCCCGTCACCATTGTCTGGCAGCCAAACGAGTTGGCGAATCGCATCTCATCCTGCAAACCGAAGGGACCAAGTTTATACTGGGTAATGCACCCGAGTTGAACATTGTGCTGTTTGAGCAGCTCTCGTGTTTTTTCGACACCAATCTCATCGACCTGCTCTCTCTGGTTGCCATGCACCATCGGCCAGAGGTCGATGGCATTAGAACCGGTTTTGGGAACTTCGGCGATGATCTCTGCGAGTGGTTTGTAACCATACATGCAGGAGCCAACAAGGTACTTCAATTTGAAGTCATTGGTAGCGGCCTGGGAAGAACCGGGTAATAACGCAGCCGCCAGACTTGCAGTCATTGCACCACAAAAGGCTCTGCGTGAGAGAGGATCGTTTTGAATATTCATGTTGAGTTCCAGCTATTTAGAATTGATCGAAAAGAATCTGTATCAGTGATGAAACCCTGCGGGCCACCACTCTTTGAGCAACTGCGTCAATTGTGTTTTCTGCGGTAAGTAATCGGGATTGTGAATCAGATTTTGATTCTCCTCGGGATCACTCTGTAAATCATAGAGTGCTGGCGAAAGGCGTTGCTTTCCATTGCCCGGCAGAATCAGTTTATAGTTTCCGGCTCGCACCCACACCCCTCTGGCATGTAATTCAGGTTTTCCCAGAACATCGGCATCATTCGGATAGATGGCTCCGAAAGCAGGGCGATCCGGCAGTTCTGCGTTGCCTGTCACGGCTGGTAATAAATTCCTCCCCTGCATTTGGGAAGTCACTTTTTCAGACAATCCCACACTGTCCAAAATCGTTGGAATCATATCAATCGATTGCACAAGCTGAGAAAATTCCGCAGGCAAAATGACGCCGGGCCAGTTCAGCAGGATTGGCGTACGCAGGCCATCTTCATCGCTGGATAATTTTGATCGACTGTCCTGCTTCGGTTTTCCACTGGCATCCGGACGAAAACCATTGTCGGATACAAAAACGATCATTGTCTGCTCGCGAAGATTGTGCTGATCGAGGCAGTTAAGCAATTGCCCCACGGTATCATCGAATCTCGCGATTTCTGCATAATAGGGCAGAAGGTAATCGGGGACATCTCGATCTGCGTAGCAATCATTAAATTCCTGAGGGGCGTCGAATGGGGTGTGAGGCAGGAACGGGGCGTACCAGAGGAAAAAAGGAGATTCGGCATTCTTGGCTATGAAATCGGTAACGGGTTGCATTGTCGTCCGGCCAATTACCAGTCCGGCATCGCCATTACCATGCGCGACCCATTCTCCATTTTTCTGCTCCCGGGTGCCGTGGATTGCATCGGAAATATCTGCTGGTAATCCGGTTGTCATGCCATGTGTGAAACCTGCGTTTTGGAAATCTCCTTCCCAATGCTTTCCTGCCTGGAATGAGACATAACCGATATCTGTCAAAAGTCTGGGGAGAGTCGGCACATCTCGTATCAAGTGTTCTGCTTTGGCACGTGTTGCTCGATACTCCTCTGCCGTCATCTCTCGCATTGGGTTCAACCCGGGTGGAGGATGATTGAAGTGAATGCCATGCTGATGCGGATATAGGCCCGTCAGCAATGTCGCCAGCGAAGGTCGGCAGACAGACATCGGAACATAACCATTCGGAAACCGGGCAGACTTGGCTGCGAGTTGATCCAGATGGGGGGTGTGAACCAGCGTATTGCCCATGAAGCCGAAATCGCGATACGACTGGTCATCGGCAAGGATCATGACAATGTTCGGACGCGATGGCTGTTCGGCAGAAAGTAACTGCGAAGTATTGAGTTGGAGAGCAATAACAGCGAAGAGAAACATGGTTTGCAGGATCAATTGGTAAAACATTTGATTTAATAATGTTTGGAGATTATCCGAATATGTTTTCGCAAGAAGTTGAATCGTATTGGAATTCTCCATGTGCGATTACGCTTTCTGTATAATTAATATTCAATTCTCAATTTTGTTTGCGATAAATTTCAGAATGCCACATCGGGAGCAACGGTAAGCGGAGATGGGAAGCATCTGTTCGGCATCGTGATAGATGGCCGGGACTTCTTTACCCATGAATGTCGGCGGATTGAAACCGAGAAATTTCACATCTTTTGGTGTTCCTGGATGCCATTGAGTTTGCATGACAATCATGTTGGAAGCATCTGGAATAAATCCAAGTTCCATGGGTTCGTTACAATCCGAGCAGTTTGGCTGAGCACTCATCGATTTCAACTTTCATTCACTTATCCTGTGAAAACATTCCACGTGAGGCGACTTGAACTACGACTTCTTCCAAGTTTAATGTTGAAACTCACCATCTCGTTTCGAGAAACCCTGCCGCACTTACTTTATCCGATAAACAAACTTTTGTATGTTCAGTTTGGTTATAGTACATACATGTTCCTGGAGACTGTCAATGAAGCGCCGGAAACTCTGTCTGAATGTTATTGCTGGAATACTGCTGGTCGGACACGGTGGCGATTTTCTTAAAGCGGATGAGCGGCCGAATATTGTCATCATGATGGTCGATGATATGGGTTTTTCGGATGTCGGTTGTTATGGCAGTGAAATTTCGACGCCGAATCTGGATCGGCTGGCTGAGAACGGATTGCGGTTCACTCAGTTTTATAATACGGGGCGATGTTGTCCCACGCGAGCCGCGTTGCTAACGGGGTTGTATTCGCATGAGGCCGGGATCGGTCATATGAACCAGGATAAGGGCGAGAAACGGCCGGGGTATCGTGGGCATCTGCTGGAACGCTGTGTCACCATTGGCGAAGTGTTGAGACCAGCCGGATATTTGACGGCTGTTACGGGCAAGTGGCATGTAGGAGCTTCGGACCAGAACTGGTGGCCATTACAGCGGGGATTTGATCGTTTTTATGGTGTGCCTCAAGGAGGTGGTTTTTATTTCAGTCCGACACAGGGGCGTGATCTTGTCGCTGGGAATGATGTGCAGTATTCGTTTGGCGATCAATTGCCGGAAGGGTTTTATACAACTGATGCCTTTGCCGAGCAGGGTGTCGAATTTGTAAAAGAAGCAGTGAAGCAGGAGAAACCGTTTTTCTGGTATCTGGCATTCAATGCCCCGCACTGGCCTTTACAGGCTGAGCAGAAAGATATCGAGAAGTACAAAGGGAAATATCTCGAAGGCTGGGAAGCGACGCGGAAGACGCGGCATCAAAAGCAAATTGAGTTGGGGCTGATTGATGAAACGTGGGATTTGACGCCGCAGGATCCCGAGGGATTGAAGTGGTCGCAATTGGATGTGGCGAGTCAGGAGAAGCAGGACCTGGGAATGGCTTGCTACGCAGCCGTGATGGAGCGGATGGATCACGCTGTAGGAACCGTTGTCGCCTCACTTGAAGAACAGGGAGTTCTCGACAATACGCTAATCCTGTTCCTTTCCGACAATGGAGGATGTGCAGAGGGAGGTGATCTCGTTAAGAATTCGGGAACACTTGAGGCTGCGTGGGGATCGGCTGATTCCTTTATTCGTTACGGCAAAGCCTGGTCGAATGTTTCGAACACGCCGTTTCGCAAGCATAAGCACTGGAATCATGAAGGGGGAATTGCGAGTCCTTTGATTGCTCACTGGCCGAAAGGGATTCCGCAAAATCGCGAGGGGACGTACTGCCGTCAGCCCGCACACGTGATTGATTTGATGGCGACTTGTGTCGATCTTGGTCAGGCAGATTATCCGGAATCCCATGCTGGAAGTGAGATTGTGTCTCTGGCAGGGAAAAGTCTGGAACCATTGCTATCAGGCAACGAGCAGCCGATTCATGATGTCATTTTCTGGGAACATGAAGGGAATCGAGCAGTTCGCAAAGGGGACTGGAAGCTGGTCGCGAATGGGCCGAAGGGTAAGTGGGAGCTGTATAATCTGAATAAAGATCGCACAGAAATGCACGATCTGGCCAGCGAGAAACCTGCGAAAGTTAAAGAGCTGATCAATGATTGGGAAGCGTGGGCAAAAGAGAGTTATGTCCTGCCTTGGATCTGGAAACCAGGATACATGAAGGCGAAAGCGGAGCATGTGAGCCACTAGCAGGGATTGCTCGCTGACATTTTCAGATGTATTGAGCACTTTATAAAATCTTATCCGCAGCAGAAATCCCACTCATGTAAGCCCCCTCGACGCGAGCTTCGTGACACCAGTCGCCGCAAATCGTGATTTGATTCTCGGCATCCTGAAAACTCCCCTCGCTAAGGGGATTTCTCGGAATGGCATACAACCACCGATGACTGCTCGTATGAACGGGATCGGGCAAGGATTTTCCAAGGGCAGATGCGAATGCGTCGAGCAATAACGGCAACGTTGTTTCATGAGTGGAATCGACATATTCCTGGGACCATTCAGGGGAAGCGTGCAAAGTCCAGCACTCATATTGAGAATTTCGTCCCGGTTTGCTGTTTTCACAGGCGATCCAGCGGAGTGGAGAATTCTGAACAAACGCGGCTCCAAAGTCGATATTCAAAGAAGACTCAAACGCGAGCATCACGCAGCGGCAGGGATCCATAATCGCCGTCTTGCATGTGTTATGGAGACTGGAATTATCGGGCAGCAGATTGATCGCCTGAGCGGGAGGAATTGTCAAAACGATGTGATCGAATACTTCGGGTTGTTCGGTGATTTGGTTTGAAGTGAGCTCATCAGTAACAATCTTCCAGCTCGAACCGCTTTTTATCATCTGAGAAACCCGTTGACTGCAATGTATCTCCAGGTCATTAGCAAACGCCTTGCAAAGGGCATTCATACCAGGAGTGCCAACATAGCGAGAATCCTGCCCGGGAGCTGCAGAGATCTCTCCTTGTTCCAGACTGACAAACGGTCCTTCCCAAATGGCGACGACATTCTGCTGGATCCATTTCTCGACCTGCTGCTGAAAAGCAGGATGTCGGGCAGTGAAATATTGAGCACCATGATCGAATTGTAACGAGGGATCGGAAGTACGTCGAACAGACATACGCCCGGCTACGCCGCGACCTTTATCAAAGATCGTCACTCGATGTCCTTTGCCCGTAAGCTTTTGGGCGCAAGTTAATCCAGACAAACCGGCTCCAATGATCGCAACGTGCTTCGACTTCACAGTAACTCCTGAATTTGAATATTCATCTCGGGTAGAGCTTCTCTTCCTGTCTGGATTCTTGCAAATTTCTAGCCAAATCATAACCCGACGCGTCAGCGAGGGGCCAGTATGGAATTCATAATCAGCTGTATCTTGTTCACTTCAACTTATTCCCACTATCTCGGGGTCAAGTTGAACATTACAAGCATTGAATCTGAAAAATATATCGTTGGGTACACTCCGCGTACCAGATTGTGTTATCGATTTCAGTGAATCCACGAATTGGTACGCGGAGCGTACCTTACGGCTGAGATTTCTCCATTGTAGTTAATCTCAGTGATAAACTGACATTTTACGCAGGGACTTTGCTGCAAAACTCTGGAATTCCCATTACACTCCAACATGACAAGTCATTTTGACGTAAATGCAGGGGAAGACTCTGTATAAACTGCCGGGTAAGGATGAGATTCCGTCTGTTGAGATCATCCCCCCCACATAATCAGCTCTCCAATGATCAATTACGGCCGCGAGAAAGGCATCCAGAATATGATTCGCGTTTTTAATTTCCTCTCACTGACTTTAGTTTGCGGCATTCTGGTTGGATGTGGCGATTCTGAACCTGCTGGTCAAAGAGTTGCGATTGTCGACTTTGAAGAAGTCTTGAAGGGGACAGGACTCGATAAGGATATCTCTCAAGTCGTTCAGCAAAGCGAGGCTCAGATTCGTGGGAAACTGACTGAGTTTCAGAAACAACTGGAAGATCAGTTTGCCGCCAAACGCAAAGAATTTGGGGAAACTCCGACCCCCGAACAGGAGCAGGAATTGCAAACATTTTTCAATGAATTGACCGCTCAAAACCAGCGGGCTACAAATCAGACGAATCAAAATCTGCAACAGTTTCAGCAGTCGATCTCTCAGCAAATTCAGGAGCAGATCAAAGGGATCTGTCTGGAACTGGCCGAAGAGGGAAAATATGACCTCATCATGGCAAAATCGCCATTCTTTCTGGCCTACTCCGATTCCATTGACCTCACCGCCCAGGTTGTCGAGCGGATGAATGCCAAAATCGCCGAGGCGGATGCGAAAGTGACTCCTGAAGGATCAGCAATTCCAGGCATTCCCGGTATGTCTCAGGAATCCGGTTCTCCAATTGCTCCCCCACCAACATCGGTAACTCCATCAATGCCCAAAATGCCTGAATTTCCAGCAGGCACTTCAGCACCGAAACCTGCAGCAACTTCAACGGAGTCAACTGTTACTGAAGAAGCTCCCATGACAGAGGCTCCCGTAACTCCACCTGCCAGCACTTCGACACCGGAGCCATCACCTACAACTACACCACCTTCTGCTACACCGCCTGCAGCGACAACGAGTGAATCGACACCCGCACCAGAAAAAACAACTGAATAAGTTGATAATTAGAAAACTGGGTGGCTGGAGGCGCAGCCCCCCTCATGATAATATAACATATTGAAGTAGCTCGATCCTTTTGGACATTCCTGTCTGAGGCTCGAGCACTTTTTTTGAGCGTATTTGCAGGATCGGAATTGTAATTCTGACACAAAATCGCCTTTTTTATTCTCAGAGAAATCACTTTTGACTCTAATGTCTTCCCCCGATATAACTCCAGTCCCCAAGGAAGTTCGGTCATCATCGAATCGACCGAATTTCGCCCCCTTCCTACTGACTCCCTTCCTTCGAATCCTGTTTGTCGTATTGGGCTGTGGTTTGATTGCCGGCTTTTGTCTGGCGTATTCCCTTGAACCGTCTACCCGAGGTTACGGCACCCACCAACAGTTGGGATTACCTCCGTGTTCCATTCAATATTTGTTCGGAATCCCCTGCCCGAGTTGCGGGATGACGACCAGCTTCGCCTGGTTCGTTCGCGGTCGGATTCTCGAATCAATTCAAGCCAACATTGCAGCGACATATCTGGCAATGATCTGCATGATACTGATCCCGTGGCTGTTGATCAGCAGTTGGACGGGTCAGGTGATGCCTCGTCGCAAACTCGAATTTCGGGCACTGATTCTGCTCAGCAGTTTTCTTCTCGTCTCTTTCGCCCAATGGGGCGTGCGGATTGGCTTCGCGTCCTGATGGTCCTGTTCACGATCTGCATTGTGAGTAGCCAGTCTGGCTGTTCATTGCTCGTGATGGCCAACAAAATGTTTCTGGGCGATCCCAAAATCAAAGCTCAATTTAAACAGCGGACCGGCGTCGATCTGATTGATGAAGAAAAGCGGGTTCTGATTGTCTGTTCGACTCCCGAGTTTTTGCGAACCGAACACTCAGCTGTCGGTCGCGATATTATCGATGGCATGTATCGCCGATTTCGTCTGCATGAAATTGATTGCGTCAACCCGAGTGATGTCGATGGCTGGCTCGGTCGCATTGGCGGAGTCTGGGACGATGCCAATGAAATTGCTCAGGAATTCGATACCGACTACATCATTCATATTGAGATTGATGAAGTCGCTTATCTTGAGGAAAACAGCCCGAACTTCTATCGCGGCAATGCTCACGGCATGGTCAGTGTTTACGAATCTCGAAAAACAGGTTCCGGCCGTGGTGCCTTCCTGATCTTCCAACACGAATATAAAAGCCAGTATCCCATCCACTACCCGATGTCTTCAGACAACATGTCAGAACGAACCTTCGCCGAGAAGTTCAACAAACGCATGGCTGATGAACTCGCTCGCCTCTTTTACGACTATCGCACCAGCGAAAGCGTTGACTGATCTCGGTGTTAAAGCTCCCTCCAATTCTCCTCTCTGTTCGACTTAACTATAACCCTGCGGGAAATACCTATGCGTGACTCCAGTCTCATGACCGTCATTCGCAAAACTGCCTTGTTGACCTTTCTGATTGGCGCAGTCTCTTTAACCGGCTGCAATTATGCCATTCTGCTCGGATATCTGATTGGAGGCCCACCCAGCATTGAGCCCGATTTCGATGTCCAGACCAACAAGTCGATGAGCGACAAAGAAGTCTCCGTCTGTGTGGTCGCGTTCGCACCAACCAATCTGAAATGGGACTTCCCCAAAATCGATCACGAACTTTCCCGCTATGTCGCGTTCCGGCTCGTCGAGCATGAAATCAAAGTCGTCAATCCCGATCAGGTCAAAGCCTGGCTCGATTCTCATCCCGACTGGGACAAGCCAGAAGAGATTGGCAAAGCCTTCGACTGCAACTATGTCATCTACATCGATATGAACGATTTCCATCTCTACGAAGAGAACAGCACCACGCTCTATCGAGGACGTTCAGAAAACTACATCAGCGTGATCGAAATGGACGAAGATGGTTACGGCGAAAAAATCTACAGCAAAGAGGTCAACTCGAAGTATCCCATCCGAGCTCCACGTTCCACTTCGGAAATGTCACTCGATACCTTCAAACGCGAATATCTCTCCCGCCTCAGCAAAGAAATCGGCTGGCTGTTCTTCGAACGCTACAACGGCGACGACATTCCCGATGCGGTTTAATTTTCATCGCTGAAATAATATTCAATGTGTGCCACTGCTGGCTTGCCCAGCAGTGTTTTTTTATGGGCAAACACTGCATAAATTGCTACCCATCAATAGGACAAGTTTCCAGCCTGTCAATTCGCAGCATGCGAACCTCGATTGATTTTAGACAGGCAGGATGCCTGTCCTACAGTTTGTTGTTTTTCACACACCCGAAAACGGAAACGCCTGCACTTGATCGATCGAATCACAATTCAGGGCGAGCATCAGTAAACGATCGACGCCCAATGCAACCCCTGTGCAATCGGGCAGGCCTTGTCGCATTGCGGAGAGTAAGTGACGTGTCTCGGGAAGTGGTTGCAATCTCTGATCGATTCGTAGTTGATTCTGTATGACGTTTCGCCGTTCGAGTTCTTCAGCATTGAGCAGTTCCCGGTATCCATTGCTAATTTCGATTCCATCGAGAAACAATTCGAAACGCTCTGCGACACGAGGATCAGTTGGCGAAACTCTTGCCAGAGCCGCTTGAGAAACCGGATAATCATAAACAAAAACCGCTCGTTGTTCTTTCAGCCAGTCTTCGATGCAACCGGTCAGGAGCAGATCACACCAGAAGTCTTTGCCTTCTTTTTCACCCTTGTGATTTGTGGGGATGTCATCAGGAATCGTTCGTTCTGCAGCCTGAATCAAATCCTCCACAGTACATTCCAGAGGCGAGATGGCGAGCGAATTCTGAAACGCCTGCTCATAACTGACACGCACAAAACTGGCTGGTAATTCCTGAATCAAATTGGAATCTCGCAGGATCTGTCGACAGAGTGACTCTATAAAGTCCATCTGCTCCAATTGATCCACTCCCACCGCATACCATTCGAGCATGGTGAATTCGGGATTGTGAAGTTGCCCCGATTCATCACGGCGAAACGCTTTGCACAGTTGATAAATCCGCTCCGCGCCAGCAGCGAGCAGGCGTTTCATGCAAAACTCGGGTGATGTCTGCAAATAAGCTAAGAGTTGGTCAGCAGAGGGTAAGCCTGAAAGTTCAACAACAAACGGATCAAGATGTGCATCAATTACCGACTCACGACAGAGCAGGGGAGTTTCGACTTCGAAGTATCCGTGAGATTCGAAAAACCGTCGAATTTCTCCCAGAAGTTTTGCCCGTAGCTTTAACGTAGGAAGTGAAGCAGCGGGAAGGTGCAGAGAATCCTCGTTCATTACGCACATCGCCGTTTTTGAGCATCATAGGCAGACATCTTCAGCACGTAAGGCTCTTCATCGGCAAACGATTCTTCCGAGGCCGGTTGCACGCGATTCTGATAGACATTCCGTACAAAATCGGGAAAGACAGACCAGGGGCCGACTTTCCGGTTCCACAACTTCGCGATTTGCTTGAAGAAGCGGGCTTCATAACGTGCGATGACCAGATCGCTGGTGCCGTTTATAGGATCAATATCAGCCGGGGTCCACTGCCGTGGACAGAGTTTGAATTCCGGCTGATGATCTTCTCGACCATATTCCGGGACCGGATGAATGATTGGCAATTCATTTTCAACATCGAACTTCGTCGGAAACACACGGCAGGCGGAAGGGCGTGCGTTATAAATTCCACATTGCGATTGGCCGAGAGGATGATCCTTATCGGGTGGGGTTTCTTTCAGAAATGAGCAGCAGGTTGATTTTTTAAAGATGCGACTCTGTTCGTGTTTCAGGCAAATCACAAAAGGCGTTTGCGGTTCATCCTGGAAGAAGAAGTGAGGTGCATAGTCCGCTGCGATTGAACCTTCGGGATCTTCCCAGCGACAACCGAAGTCCCAGAATGTTTTTCCGGTTTCCCGTTCCAGGGTTATGATATCGGCACCGGTCAATGGAATCGCAAACGAGCGACAACACCCGGCGTGACAACCCTGACAGATTCCCATGATTCCACTTCCTCTGGGAGAAATACTGGTCCTCGTTTCCACACGAATCTAAGATCCGCGCAAACTGACCCCACACTTCCTGTTATCGACACAATCGTTAGAACCGTTACAGTCAAAGCGGTAATTTCCCTCTGAAGTTAAAAATTATCCTCATTATTGTAATCCCCACAGGAAGGATGCGAATCGCTTTGAAATTCTTGCTCTAACTCAAGTCGCAATAAGAATTTGCAGAATGCCAGTACGTACTGATTTCGAGATTCCAGGACCTTTCAGACTCTCCATCATGGAGACAGCTGCCTGTGGCGTACACTATATTTTTCGTGCCAATTTTAGGTTTCCAACACGTTATCTACAGTCTCAAATCCGTAAACTCAATGAGACAGGACAACTTACGAACTTTTCCACAATTTGGATTTATCTCTTGTGGTCTAAAATGTCGAGACATACAATATTTAGTGTTGACAGTCTTCACCATTCCTTTATATTGCGTCTGTGAAACACTGTCACACACCAACTGCAAGAAGTAGTTCTGGTTTTGGATATGTGTTTCTCCCCTCAGACCAAGCGTTCTACTGGTTTGAGTTCGTGCGTTATTTTCAATATAACGCGGCCGATTTTGTACAGTGTTCTTATGTTTACTGTCGATAACAGTGACAGAATGGAGTCAGTCGTGCTGAATCTCTTCAAGAAGATTGCCGTTTCCCATTTTCGTTCCGGGCATGGCTTTGTATCTGGAGCAGGGCAGACATGATCATTTCCGCACTCTAGCGGATGGCCGATTAGCGTTTCTGGCAGGTGATCAATTTTTTAACACCTTTGTTTACAACGCTACCGGTACGCGCAGATTTGTACGAGTTGAGAGAGTGAGTAGAGCCAGCGGAGTTTGGTAAGTTCAAGCAATTGGAATCAATTTTTACAGAGGAGCTGGTCGAATATGGTTCGCCCGCAAACAGATTGGATCGTTCGGAAACGAGATGGCCGTGTAAGTTCATTCGATATGGGCCGCATTGGTCGGGCCATGGAGAACGCTTATCGAGCCGAGTTGAATCTGGCTGATAAGCAGCCGCTCGATACGGATGTTCTCGATACGATCAAATCGATTACCCAGGAAGTTGCCGAGCAGATTGCCAATTCCGCCAGTTCCGATCAGGGTGTCGGCGTTGAAGAAGTGCAGGATGCCGTCGAAATGCTGATGATGAAGCATGGACTGTATCGTGTGGCTCGACGTTATATTGTCTATCGAGCCGAACATGCGAAGCTGCGGGCTTTGCGGGGCGAAGAAGGATTTGCGGACGAAGGTTCTGACCGCGCACAGACTTATGTCACACTTGATGATGGTGTTCGCGTGCCTTTCGATTCCAGCCGCATTGAACAACGGCTCGCCGCGGCCTGTGAAGGTCTGGAAGATGTCTGTTCGATTAACGATTTGCAGGAAGAAGTCCTCAAGTCGATTTACGATGGCATCACCACTCGTGAAATCTATCGAGCAATGATTCTGGCTGCTCGTTGCCGCATTGAACGCGATCCGATTTACGATACCGTTGCCGCTCGCCTGATGCTCAACGTTATTTATCACGACTCACTCGGCAGTGCACCTTCGGCTAAGAAGTTGCCTCAGGTTTATCGCAATCAGTTCGAACACTATATTATCGACGGCATTACAGCTGAGCGTCTCTCTGCGGATTTACGGGAATTCAATCTGACTGAACTGGCCGATGCTCTTGAGCCAGAACGGGATCATCTCTTCCAGTATCTCGGTTTGCAGACCATTTACGACCGATATCTCATTCATGTCGATGGCCGCCGAATTGAATCGCCGCAGTTCTTCTGGATGCGAGTTTCAATGGGGCTGGCTCTCAATGAAGGGGAGCAGAAAGAGCAGCGGGCGATTGAGTTTTACAATATTCTTTCCTCCATGCGATTCACCTCAGCGACTCCGACATTGTTCAATGCAGCAACGCCGCATCCGCAATTGAGTTCCTGCTATCTGTCGACCGTTAACGATGATCTCGAAGATATCTTCCGTCTCATCTCCGATAACGCCAAGTTGTCCAAGTGGGCAGGCGGACTCGGAAACGACTGGACAAACATCCGTGCGACCAATGCTCACATTCACGGCACCAACGGCCAGAGCCAGGGTGTGATTCCGTTCCTGAAAGTCGTCAACGATACAGCTGTCGCGGTGAATCAGGGTGGCAAACGCAAGGGAGCCGTTTGTGCGTATCTTGAATCGTGGCATATGGATATCGAAGATTTCCTCGATCTCCGCAAAAACACCGGGGACGACCGCCGCCGTACTCACGACATGCACACCGCGAACTGGATTCCCGATCTGTTCATGAAACGGGTGGAAGCCAATCAGGAATGGACGCTGTTCAGTCCCGACGAAGTTCCCGATCTGCACGACCTGACCGGCAAAGCTTTTGAAGATCGCTATACCTATTACGAGAAATTGGCAGCCGAAGGCGAAATGCGATTGAGCCGAAAAGTCAGTGCCATGGAATTGTGGCGAAAAATGCTGACTCGTCTCTTCGAAACCGGTCATCCCTGGATCACCTGGAAAGATCCTTCCAATGTCCGCTCGCCTCAGGATCATTGCGGCGTTGTTCACAGCAGTAATCTGTGCACTGAAATTCTGCTCAACACCTCCGAAAGTGAAACGGCTGTCTGTAACCTCGGTTCCATTAACCTCAAGGTTCACGTTCGCGATGGTCAGTTCGATCTCGACATGCTGCAGGAAACGGTCACGATTGCGATGCGAATGCTCGACAATGTGATCGACATCAATTTTTATCCAACCGATCAAGCCGCCAACGCCAACAAACGGCATCGTCCGGTTGGTCTCGGCGTGATGGGCTTCCAGGATGCACTGCTGGCACAAGGTTTGAGCTACTCCAGCGATGCAGCCGTCGAATTTGCCGATCGCAGCATGGAAGCAATTTCCTATCATGCGATTTTGGCTTCGTCTCAACTGGCCAAAGAACGTGGGCAGTATTCGACTTACGAAGGCTCGAAATGGGATCGTGGCTTATTGCCGATTGATACTCTGGCTGTTCTTGAAGCCGAGCGTGGTCAGGCGATTGATGTCGATCGCAGTTGCTCACTCGACTGGACACCGGTTCGGGAATCGGTCGCCAAATACGGCATGCGAAACAGTAATTGCATGGCGATTGCCCCAACCGCAACGATCTCAACGATCATCGGTGTTTCGCAATCGATTGAACCGAGTTACAAGCATTTGTATGTCAAGAGTAACCTCTCCGGCGAGTTCACTCAGGTGAGTACCGTTCTGGTGAATGAACTCAAGGACCGTAATCTCTGGGACACCGACATGCTCGATGCTCTGAAGTATTACGATGGCATCCTTTCTGAAATTGCTCGCGTCCCAGCCGACATCAAAGAGCGATACAAAACCGCTTTCGAAGTCGATCCGTACTGGCTGCTCGAATGTGCCGCCCGTCGTCAGAAATGGATCGACATGGGACAATCGCTCAACCTGTATATGCAGGATCCGAGCGGTAAGAAACTGCACGACATGTACTTCGCCGCCTGGAAAAAGGGCCTGAAAACAACGTACTACCTGCGTTCACTGGCCGCGACTCAGGTGGAGAAATCGACTGTCGACGTGAACAAATTCGGCATCCAGCCCCGCTGGATGAAAAACAAATCTGCCTCCAACGACATCCGCCTCGACCGCCCCCACGCGGAAGAAGTCGCCGTGGAAATTCCGGCAACGATGGTTGGGCAGGTTTGTGATCCGAATAATCCGGATTGTGAAGCATGTCAGTAAATCGGGATTCGGGTTTCGGTCGTCGGGTTTCGGAGTCATGTGATGGTCAATAGTTATCGTGATCTTGATGTTTGGAACCGATCGATGGAACTTGTGGAGATGGTTTATCTCATCTCGAAAGAATTACCCGATACCGAACGTTTTGGATTAATCACTCAGATGCAAAGGGCGGCTGTTTCGATTCCGAGCAATATTGCTGAAGGGTATGGACGCGGTGGTGGAAACTACCGCAGCCATGTTCTCATCGCAAAAGGTTCGCTTATGGAATTGGAAACACAACTTGAGTTGTGCGTCCGACTTCAACTGATCAAGAAAGATAGAGTTCTTGACTGCTGGAAAGCCAGTCAAGACGTTGGCCGAATGCTGACCAAGTTGTCATTGGCATTGGTTAGAAAAAAGTAAATTCGTAACGAAATAGAAAGATTACGATGGCTAATACTGATCGATTATCTGAAGTGGTAGCGTTAATCGCTGAACGTGATGAAGACTTCAAGCCATTTGAATTACGAAAGCTTGGTACCCAAAATGGTGAAGAACCTGTGTGGAGATTAAGTGAATTTAAATTACTTCTCGGATACGGGGAAAATGAATCCATTAATCGACCCCTGAATCGTGCGAAAATAACGGCTAGTAAAAACAACATATCGATCAAGGATAATTTTATCGAAGGAGGACTTTTCGATGAACCGGATGAAATTTTTATAACAAAATATGCCGCTATGCTTATTGCTATGAATGCTGATCCTAGCAAGGAGCCAGTTGCGATTGCACAAAATTATTTTGCATTACAGGTAGATAAACAAGAATTGGAGAATGAAAAGCGACTGAAAGCTAGGCTTGATGTTGCGAATGAAAACCACAAACTGAATGGAGTTGCGAAAGAAGTAGGTGTTCAAAATTTTGCGAAATTTAATGGCGCTGGAGTAAGCGGGTTGTATGGCGGAAAATCAGTCTCAGCAATTTCTAAACAAAAAGGTCTAAAGAAAAGCCAACACTATTTAGATTATGCTGGAAGTGAGGAACTCGCGGCTAATCTATTTCGTATTTCTCAAACAGCAGCTTCATTAACTCGACAGCAAAAAAAATCTGAAAATGCTGCCTGTGAAACTCACAACAGGATTGGAAAACAAGTACGCCAGGTAATCATACAAGCAGGCAATACTCCCCCAGAGTTACTACCTGCTGCAAATGAAACTGTGGATCGTGTAGCAACAAAAGTAAAAAAGAAACTTAAAACTTAATTATTCATTTTCGAAACCCGAATACCGAGACCCGAAACCCGCCTCCCTCGAAAGGAATCACCATGTCAAACCTCAGTATCCAAGAACAACAACTACTCGACACACCCACCGAACGCTTCAAAGCGAACGAAAAACGGCTCATCAATTGCGCGAAAGTGGACGTCAATCAGTTGATGCCGATTAAGTACAATTGGGCCTGGGAACATTATCAGAATGGGTGTGCCAATCATTGGATGCCGACTGAAGTGGCGATGACGAAGGATATTGAGATCTGGAAGTCGGGTAAGCTTTCTGAAGATGAACGGCGTGTCATCATGCGGAATCTTGGCTTCTTTTCGACAGCCGAGTCACTCGTCGGCAACAATCTCGTGCTCGCGATCTTCAAGCATGTGACCAATGCGGAGTGCCGTCAGTATTTGTTGCGGCAGGCCTTTGAAGAAGCCGTGCATACGCATACGTTTCTGTACGTTGTCGACTCTCTCGGCTTGAACGAGAGTGAAGTCTTCAACATGTACCACGAAGTGCCGTCGATTGCTCGCAAAGATGAGTTCGAAATGCGGCTCACAGCCGAGGTGCTTGATGAGAACTTCACCACCGAAACGTTCGAAGGGCGTCAGATGTTTCTGCGGAACCTGATCGGCTACTATCTGATCATGGAAGGCATCTTCTTCTATACCGGTTTCGTGATGATCCTCTCCTTCCACCGCCGTAATCTGATGACCGGCATCGGCGAGCAGTTCCAGTACATTCTGCGGGACGAAACGACGCACCTCAACTTCGGCATCGATTTGATCAATGGCATCAAGTCCGAAAATCCGGACGTCTGGACTCCCGAGTTTCAGCAGGAAATTCTCGAACTGGTTCGCGAATCTGTCGAACTCGAAATCGAATATTCGACCGATTGCCTCCCCCGCGGCGTCCTCGGACTCAACGGCGAGCTCTTCCGCGATTATGTTCAGCACATCGCCGACCGCCGCCTCGAAAGAATCGGCCTCCCCACCCAGTACGGTTCCAGCAACCCGTTCCCGTGGATGAGCGAAACCATGGACCTCGCCAAAGAAAAGAACTTCTTCGAAACCCGAGTCACCGAATACCAAACCGGAGGCACCCTCAGCTGGGACTAACCAAGCGTTCCGCTTGACCGGAGGCAGTCGCATGGGCGCACAAGGTATAAGTGCGTTCCGTTTGCTCCTGCAGGACGACGTTGGTTGAAGATTGAAAGCTTATAGAGACACTCGCTTTTGTGGGTGTCTTTTTTATTACATCAAAAGCAGCGGGGAAGAGGAGCGTGATAATGGAAATACTGTAACACTGAAATCTCATGTTCATTATCTCTGTGTAAATCCGTGTCCATCCGTGGTTCTTTTTAATTTTACAGTGAAAACGAATATTACTTCAAACCACGGAATGCTCTGGTGATTCTTTGAGCTCGACTAATTGAACAGGAGGGTCGCCACCGAAGCGATATTTCAGGCCGCGCCAGACATGTTCCCGCGTGAACAACGATTGAACAGTCGTCAATAAATTGATCAGCATGGTTGTGGGGATGGAGATGAGAAAGACCAGGAAGCGAGTCGGAGTGACCCAGAAGATGGATCGTCCAGCAATTTTTCGGACACGATCGCGAACCATATTTTGAATGGTGATGGCCAATGCCAGCGATGAAAGAGTGATGATCGAAAGACCTGTCAGGAATTGACTTTGATAGAGATTAGGGATCAGTGTTCCCAGCATTCCGATGCTGAACAACAGGCTTACGATCAGGTTATAGGCTACCACAATCACCCAGCGAGGATTTTGCAGGCGAACGGTCAGGTATTGTCGCATCACAAAATTGTAGAGCTGCTGCATGCCGCAATCCTCATGATTCAGCACGAGCAGATCGGGAAGAAAACGTGTCTGTTTTGCCTGTTTACGCATATAAGTGGCAATCGCACTGTCTTCTCCAAAAGAGCGATTCAGATGCTCTCGTAATGGTCCGGGCTGCATGTCCTCTGCCCGGATTGCCAGGCAACCTCCCCAGGGGATCTCTGCGGCAATCATCATCGGCACGGCATACATATTCCAGGTGTAGCAACAGAAGGTTCCTAATTGCGTCGATTGAGGAACATACCAGCGATTGCCTGTGACAACACCCACCTGAGGATCAATAAGTCCCTCTGCAAGCCTGCGTAAACAAAACTGTTCGATCTGAGCATCGCCATCGACAAAGGCAACGATGTCAAAACCTTCCAGATCTTCTGTACCTCGCAACATGCTTGAGATCTTGCCACTACAGGTCAGTCGGCGTTCTCCCAGACAATGAACTTCGCAATCAACGTGAGGATTTTCTTTTTGAAATTCCTCGACTATTGGCCAGGCCGGGTCTTCGGCGGAATCGATAATGATCCGTAATTGATAGTTCGGATAATCTTGTGAACTGAGGCGTTGGAGACAGGATTTTAAATGGGGATCTCCACCTTTCAGGCAGAGGATCATCAAAATCCGAGGAGCATTCTCGTCATGCAATTGAGGGGGCGATGGTTTTCGAAATGCGATTCGTACAATCACATTCAGATAGACCTGTCCGATAAACAGGGCCACAAAGGGAATGAGAAACAGAATTTCAAAAGCAGATAACATGGACTGGCCCAGACACATCCCCTGATTCAAAAGTAAGCAATATCCAGTAAAGTCAGGATTTCGGGCAATTTCAATTCTGGAATCCCGCAGGCAGGTAAATTCAGGGATTTACGCCATTTATAAGCTCTGGATGAGTTATTCCGTTGTTTGAAGCCTTTCAGGAATGAGATTTTGAAACCTGAAGCGATTTGGCTAAGTAGTACATCCGACAAATCAAATCCTTTTTTTGAATGACGCTCCTATGACAACTTGCCATTCACCATTGTTCAAGACTGTAATTGTGGTGGTACTCACTGCCCTTTTTGGCCTGGAAGTTCAAATCGAAGTCCGGGCAGGTGATGCGGCTCGTTTTTTTCCTGCAACGACGATTGTCTATGCGGAAGTCGATCAACCAGCAGGACTGATCGATAAGGCTCAACAAAATCCTCAAATCTCACATCTGGTTGGAGAACTCAAATCCATTCCTGCTGCCAGGAAAGCGATTGAAGGGAAAGACTTTCAGAAATTTCAGTTCGCGTTGAAGGTAGTTGAAGCCAAATTGGGACAAAAATGGCCCGAGGCATTGTCCTCGCTGACTCATCATGGCATCAGCTTTGGGGTCGATCCTGTTTCTGATGGAGTTGCCATTCTGATGCAGGCAAAAGAGACTGAATCCCTGGACAAAATTACTTCTTCACTCTTAGAAATGGTCGAGCAGGATGCCAAAAGTAAAGGGAACGATCCCCCATTCGAGCGGCTTGACTACCGTGAAGCGAAAGTCTTTAAGGCAGACAATTTCGGATTCGCGACCTGGAAGAACTGGTTACTGATTGCGAATAAAAGTGATGTCGGCCGTTCAATTCTGGATGCGCTGATTGATGATTCACAGAAAGGACTGGCCAGCGCTGAGAATTTCCAGAACGCGAGTAAATCTCGCACTGAGAATGCGATTGCCTGGGTGTATGTCGATATCGATGCTGCTCGTGCTGCCAAGCCTGAAGAAAAGATATACAGCAATCGAGCCGATGATCCAGGCGGAGAATTTCTTCTGGGTGGACTGTATAGTGCCTTTCATGAGACTCCTTATCTGACGGGGGAACTACTTCCGATTGATAACGGACTGAAGCTGAGGTTTTCTGTGCCGTTTGATCGAAGTTCGATTTCCGAAGAACGGGTACACTTCTTTGGCCCTGATGGAAAGGGAACTGCCTCCACACCGATTCGCGTACCAGGTAATCTGTTGACGGTTTCCTTTTACCGGGATCTAAGCCAGATGTATCAGCGGGCAGGTGATTTATTCGACGAGAAAGCGAATGACGATCTGGCGAAAGCTGATGTTGGCCTTTCAACTCTGTTTTCAGGTCGAAACTTCGCCGATGAAGTTCTCTCAGGCATAAGCCCGCAAATGCAGTTTGTTATCGCTCGACAGACATTTGCCGAAGATAAACCGATTCCCTCCATCAAACTACCGGGGTTCGCACTGGTCGCGGAATTGAAAGATCCCAAAGCATCCCGAAAGGAGTTTCGACGAAACTTCATCAATGCGATTGGCTTTTTCAATATTGTGGGAGCGATGAATGGTCAGCCTCAGTTGGAAATTGATTTCGAATCGATTGAAGGTGGCGAACTGGTCACGACCAACATGGTTCCCGAAGTCGATCAGAAACCAGATACGGAAGCCCGCATCAATTACAACTTTTCTCCATCGATCGCTTTTTCCGACAATCTGATGATCATCTCCACAACCAGCGAACTGGCAGAAGCGGTAGCAACTTCGAAAGAGAGATTAAGTATCGAGCCCGCAGAAGACTCTGGAGACGTTCAAAACACCGCGATGCTCCTGAGTGTCAAAGAACTGGTTCGTCTTGTCGTTGATAATCGTCAACATCTCATTTCGCAGAACATGCTCAAAGAAGGTCACACTCAGGAGGAAGCAGAAACGGAAATTGATTCCCTGGTGAAATTCGGCAGGCTGCTCAAGAACAGCAGAGCGGCATTATCGACCAGTGAAACGACTCTGGAATTTACACTCGAAGTTGAAATCAATTCCGAAAAGAGCCCACGCGAGTAGACTTCCGGGAGACACAAATCTTGTAGGTCTGGCTGTCCATCACGAAATAGATACGTGCCACCTTAAGTGTCGTCAGGCAAAGCCTGACCTACAGCTTTGTTTCCAAACTCAAGTGATCAGTGTTGGCAAATTTTCCCTGTGAGGTTTGATGATGAAAACTGGCCAGACGAATATTGATACTGACTGGGCCTGGTCGGCTTATCAGCCAGAGCAACCTCAGGATTGGACACAAAGACAAGTCGCCCACTTTTATCGCCGTTGTGGGCTTGGCGCCAATCCAGAGATGCTCAAGGCTGGATTGCAAAAGAGTCCAGTCGAACTGGCAGTTGGACAGATATCGAATCGTCAGGAATCAGCACAGGTCGAGCAGGAATCGGCAACACTGGCTCGCTCGGTACTTGCGACTGCAGATGCAAAAAATCTGCCCGCCTGGTGGACGCATCGTCTGTTGAATACTTCGGTTCCTCTGCAGGAAAAAATGACTCTGTTCTGGCACGGCCATTTTGCGACGGGAGCAGAGAAGGTCAAAGATGCTCAACTGATGTTCGATCAGAATCAGATTCTGCGTGAGTATGCCTTGGGAAATTTTGGAAGACTCGTCCATGAAATCTCTCAGGACCCGGCGATGCTGCTCTACCTGGACTCGGCTTCCAACCGCAAAGTGCATCCGAACGAGAATTTCGCTCGGGAGATCATGGAACTGTTTGTGCTTGGCGAAGGCAATTATTCGGAAACAGATATCCGCGAACTCGCACGATGTTTCACAGGCTGGGAAATTCGCCGCGACCGTTTCTACTTCAATCGGTTCCAGCACGATTTCGATGAGAAAACGATCTTCAGTCACTCCGGTAAATTTACAGGGGAAGAAGGAGTCGATCTGGTTCTCGAACATCCAGCAGGTCCGGAATTTATCGTCGGAAAGTTAATTCAGTTTTTCATCGCCGATGAAGGCTTACAGGATCCGCAACTGATCAAACCTCTCGCCCAAAAATTTCGAAACTCTGGTCTGGAAGTTGGTCCGCTACTGGAAACGATGCTGGCCAGTAATCTGTTTTATTCAGAATATGCACAGGGTCGAAAAATTCGCTCTCCAGTCGATTTCGCAGTTGGATTTCTCAATTCGCTGGAGGGATCGACGAATCTACTCGAGTTGAACAAAGGGCTGGATGAAATTGGACAGCGGCTGTTTTATCCTCCGAATGTTAAAGGGTGGGAAGGGGGACGAATCTGGATCAATTCCTCAACACTACTCGCACGCACGAATTTGATGCAATCTCTCTTGAAACGAGACGAAACCCGCTTCGGTCAAGGCTCCTTGAGTGAGTACTGCAAATCGCATGGAGTCACAACGACAAAAGAGGCGGTGGACTGGTTTGCAGAATTACTGCTGGCAGTCCCGTTGAACGACCACAAACAATCCGAAATTGTGCAGCGATGTGAAATGATCGATGGATCTTACGAAACGAAACTGAAAAACTTGCTCGGATTAATTGTCTCACTTCCCGAATATCAACTGGCCTGAATTGCATAACCTCAACTTCAATTGGAGTACACCATGTCACTTATTCGACGTGAATTTTTGCAGTTAACCGCAACTGGCTCGGCTGTATTGGGATTCCAGCAGACAGCTCCGGCATTCTGGGGAAAAATCGCGGACCAGGCTGCAGGGCAGGAAAATATTCTCGTCGTGGTGCAGTTGACCGGCGGGAATGATGGATTGAACACGATCGTCCCTTACACTCAGGATGAGTATTACAAGCAGCGACCAAAACTGGCGATTCCTAAAAATGACGTGTTAAAAATCGACAACGAATTCGGTTTCAATCCGGCTCTCGATGGCTTTTCCGAATTGCTCGAGGCTGGATTACTTGGTGTTGTGCAGGGTGTCGGTTATGCTCAGCCGAACCGCTCTCATTTTGAATCGATGGATATCTGGCATACCTGTCAGCGAAAAGCAGGCGATCGTGCAGACGGCTGGTTGGGCCGGGCAATCGACCAGATGGCCGAGGGAGTTTCGACGGAAACAACCGGCATGCACATCGGAAATCGTAAACAGCCTTTGGCTGTTGCCAGCCGACATCATCGGGTGCCTTCGATTCGTACAATCGAGCAATTTCGCTTGCAGTCTCAGGAAAAAGCTTCCATCGAAGCGATGCGTTCATTAGCTCAGTCCGAAAATTCTGCAGGCGATTCGCTGCTCAATTTCGTTCAGACCAGTACGACAACTGCAATCGATGTTAGTCAGAAACTTCAGCAAGTCAAAAACTCAAAGAGTACGAACGTCATTTATCCGGAATCGGAACTGGCCGGGAAACTGAAAACGGTCTCGCAACTGATCGCCTCCGAGATTGGTGCCCGCGTGTATTATGTGGAAATCGACGGCTTCGACACCCACGCCTTCCAGGCTCCTGCTCACACGGCATTATTGCGTGAACTCGGCGATGCTCTCAAAGCCTTTGCCGAAGACTTGCTTGAAAAAGGGATGCAGGAACAAGTCCTGACGATGTGCTTCAGTGAGTTTGGCCGACGCGTCGCTCAGAATGCGAGCGATGGAACCGATCACGGCACAGCCGCTCCCATGTTTCTGATAGGAAGTGGAATTGAAACTGGTCTGATTGGAAAGCATCCGAGTCTGTCAAACCTCGATAATGGCGACCTGAAATTCCACACCGATTTCCGACAAGTCTACGCGACAATCCTCGAAAACTGGCTCAACTGTGACAGTTCCCTCATTCTGGATAAGCAATATGAGTCGCTGCCTTTATTTGTTGCTTCCTGATGAGAAAAATCGCCCGACTTATTCATAAATTTGAACCACGGATGGGCACGGATAAGCACAGATGTTGGAGCCGTTCCCATAACATTTAATCAAGCTCATTACTGAATTACTATCGGCTGAAGCCGATAGGTTCGAGCCGTGGGCACGGACTGAAGTCCTTACGCCCACATGCACTGGTGAAATTTTCCAAAAGTAAGGGAAAAACCTAAAGGTTTCGCCTGAAGGCGAGGGTTGTAAACCCATCGCTTAGAAAATAAATGGCACAGACCTTCTTTTTGTGCAAAGAATGAGCAAGGTCTAAGACTCTCGCTTCAATGAGATCATTACCAGATAAAATCTGTGTAAATCCGTGCCCATCCGTGGTTCCAATAATATGAGAACGCGCGGTTCAGTCATCCAAGCTGATTTAAAATGAGTCGGGTTTGTTGCTGGGACCAGAGATGATTGTTGAGGTCGTGAATCGGGATCAGGCCACCGACGAGTCTGCGGCAGAAGAAATCGAGCTGGCGGGCAATGGTGTGACGTTCCTGATTCAGGGACTCGGATTTGAGATCTCCAGGATTCTCCATACCGCACGCCCAGTTCAGATGGTCTTCTCCTGTGATCCAAATCTGTCCTCGATCAGTTTGAATATGAAATTGATTGACATCCTGCTGGATACAAAAGTGAATGATGACTACAGAGACTTCCTGAGTTCGCAAAGTTTTCTGAAACTGATATGTCCACTTCTGTGGAGTAGTGGAGAGTGGTGTGCCGAGAAATTCATAACCTGGCAGGAGCCAGCGGAACCATCCCAGAGCAGCTGCAATTTCACCTGCCTGATCGATTAAGGAACGCTCTGGATTGAGTCGACAGGTCATTTCCTGGGGCCGCCCAAGTTCACTTGCCATCAGTTCCTGACAGCGTAATCCCGTCGGAGAAAAGCAGAGTCGATGTTCGACCGCAGTGAGGGCATTGGTCGACTTTGCCAATGTCGAGATTTGCTGCAATGCGTCTTCGGAAAGCAGGCAAGTATCTGCTAGATAAACCGATTTATTCTGCCTGAGGCACTCCACATAAGGCAGAATGCCGGGCCAGCCTGTTGAGAGCATTAAAATGGCATCGACATCCCAGTGGTGAATCAATTCCTGAAAGGATCGGCACACAGTCGCTTCCATCAGCTCGGCCGATTGACGGGCACAATGTGCGACATAATCATACACACAGGTCACTCGGACTCGATCTCTCAGCGATTTGAGAGCAGGTGCGTACAACTGCGAAAATTCCTGTCCGCTCGCACCGATCACTCCCAGTTTAATCATTCCAGTTAATCCGCAATTTCTTATCGTTATCGGAAGAGTACATTATCTTCACTCGTGAGGTTTCAAAGTTGAATTTTTGCACCAAGCACTTTAACAAACTCTCGAATCCAGGCCGGATGAGCAGGCCAGGCAGGAGCAGTCACAAGATTTCCATCGACGTAGGCTTCATTGACATTTTTGCTGATGAAGTCTCCACCCGCTAATGTCACTTCCGGTCCACAGGCAGGATAAGCGGTGCAGCTACGGCCTTTTAAAACTCCTGCTGCTGAGAGTATCTGCAAGCCATGACAGATCGCTGCGACTGGCTTGTTTTGAGTCATGAAATCGCGAACGACATCCAAAACCTGTTCGTTGAGTCGCAGGTATTCGGGAGCTCGTCCACCCGGAATCACGAGACCAGCATAATCACTCAATGTAATTGCTTCGAAATCTGCATTGAGTGTGAAATTATGCCCCGGCTTTTCGCTATAGGTCTGATCGCCTTCAAAATCGTGAATTGCGGTCCGAACCTGCTCGCCCGCCTTCTTTCCCGGACAGACCGCATGGACTTCGTAGCCGAGTGTTAGGAGAGTCTGAAAAGGAACCATGATTTCATAGTCCTCTACAAAATCGCCTGCGAGCAATAATAATTTCGGATTCGACATATTTTCAATTTCTAAGGTGACAGAGATAAGTCACCAGGTTTTCATCATGATGTGATTTTTTCAGTCAACTACTCAACTTTGAGATTTATCTATTGTTGTCGAGACTGGTTGAATCGTCAAATCGTATTTTCCAGCGGGACTTGATTGCTGACATAGATTCGTAGAAACTGATGTAAGTTAACAAACAGAATCCCAATCGAAACAGTGATAATGTGGCCTGGAGCACTTCAATGAATGATTTACTGCGTGTGTCGTTACTGCTGATGATGGCAGTTGTCTTGATGCCGGGCTGTAAGCCGAATTCGACAGTCACTGAAAAAGAGCCCGCAGCCGCTCCTGAGCCGGAAAAACGGCCGAATCTGTTAAAACGGAAAACTCAGGAAGTTGTCGACAAGAACAAAGTGATGGCCGAGAACCCGGCTTTAATTGAAGTCGAGAACAAGGTGACCGGGAATGATCCATTATCGACCGCTCTCACCGGCTATATTGCGGCATCATCACGCGTGAATGTGCTGAATTTTCAGCGTCAGATCGATTTGATGAAAGCCATGAATGAAGATAAAAACCCGACTTATGAGGAAATTGTCGACTTAATCAAACAACACAACATGGAATTCAATGCGTTGCCGGACTATCAGATGTTCGCCTACGATGAAACGACAGGTGGTTTCGGAATTCTGGAAGATCCCGAGGCCAAGAAAGCATTTTACGATCAGGTGAAGTAGATTTCTGATCGCAAAATACAAGCACGAAGCGCAAGCGAGTGTGTCAACTTAAATGGTCTCAACACACTCGCTTGCGCTTCGTGCTTGTAAGTGGTTAACATTGTATGTACCCAAGGAGGACCTTGGGAACAAGTTGAAAACCCTGTCGCTAAAAGATCGGCTGGTCGTGAGCTAATAAATCGGCGACATGAGCCGCTCCCAGGAGCGGGGCTTTGCTGGTCATGATGACGTAGATTGGAATTCTGGAGAGGGCATCTCGAAAGCGGCCTTTTCTTAGAAAAGCGTCGCGGAACGTATCGCTGTCAAGTAAAGGCAAAATTTTGGGAGCAATGCCGCCACCAATATACATGCCGCCGAAGGCCATCAGTTTTAACGCCAGATTTCCTGCTTCTGCCCCGTAAAGTCCGACGAACATTTCCATCGTACGAATACAGGCCGGGCATTCTCTGGCCAAAGCCGCCGCGGTGATGACGGCTGCAGGAATCTCTTCTTTCATCTTCTCAACAACGTGCTCTGCTGGCTTTTCTCTGTAAGTATTGACCAGAAATTCAAAGATGTTTTCAATGCCCGGGCCGGAAAGAACGCGTTCCCAGGAAACATTTTGAAACTTGTTTCGCAGGAAGCTGAGCAGGGCATCTTCTTCGTGAGACTTAGGAGAAAAGTCGGCGTGCCCGCCTTCGCTGCCAAAGGGATGGTAGCGGGTTCCATACCAGATACCCGCTTCACCAAGCCCAGTGCCAGCTGCGATGACGCCGCGGTTATCATCAATCTCCCGGCCTTTGTGGATGCAGACCAGATCGTCCTTATCCAGAATTTCAACTGACCAGGCCATCGCTTCGAGATCGTTGACCACTCGCGTTTTCTTTGTGCCGACGCACTCGGCGAGAACCGCTTCATCGACCATCCAGGGCAGGTTTGTCGTTTTGCATTTGCCATTATCGACTGGTCCGGCAACACCAAAGCAGGCGGAAACGACTTCGCAGGGATTATCCTGCAGGAACTTGCGCACGATCACATCGAGTCCCTCGTAATCTTTGGAGACGTATCGCTGCTCTTTGATGATTGCTTTGGGGTTGCTCTCATCGAACAAAGCCAGAACAGTTTTGGTTCCACCAATATCGCCCGCCAACAACATGAGGTTTTTCCTCGAATAAATTCTCCAGAGAGTGTGAATCAGGATCGTACTGTTCGAAACGAAGAGACACAATACTGCTTACGCAGGATCGTTTTTCTTAATACTGGCCTGCTTCAGAATTTCAGTGGGATCATATTCTTTTCCCGCCATCTCCTGCAGAACTTTTCGGGATTCAAAATCTTCTGGTCGAAACTTATGAGACATTTCAGTCCGGAAAATATGATCTCCCTGATGATAGGCTGTTACCAGGAGCAGGGTGCCGAAACCAAAAAGAGCCGCAAAAAGAATAATATAGGGTTGTAAACCTGTTCCAGAAGGAGCCACCTTTACGACAATATTCGGTTCCACTTGAGCAGCCAGAAGAAGTGGTGCCATATGCTGGCCGCCATTGGAAGCGTAGCTGTACAGCTTGAAAAAATATCCCACAAGTTTGACTGGAGCATTTACGTTTTCACCCCGAGGGAGTCGCTTATCCAGTGAGGTTGTCACAATACGCCAGGGATCATTTCCGGAGTCTTCCGTGGTGATCCAAACCTCATAAGCCGTTTTAACACCATAAGGATTTTCAATTGTTTTTAACGGAAGTATACGGCGAGCCGTCCCTTTCAGAGAGAGCAGCTCTCCACGATATAAATCCGGAGAGTGGATCAAATTGACATGCAAAATATCCTTGCGGGCATGTTTATTGAGCAAATCCACATCGAGCCGACTTATATGGGCCAGGATTCGATAATACGCATCCGATTCATCCGCTCGTAAGCCCATGAATTGATCATTGATACTTTCAAGCCATTCTGGCGGAATGTTTGTCGCAGAACCAACTCGCGAGGAATTCACGGTTTTTTCGGAGGGAACTGAGGAATTCACCGGATCTGGCGAACTTCCGAAAGGATTGGGAGACTCGCCAACTGTAAATGGCGGAGCGTCCCCTTCTTCACTCAAGGGAGCATTCTGTGCCGATTCGTTATCGGCTGGGATCAGCCAGTGCCAGGTTTCTGGACGAGCGGCCCACAGTATCGCAATGACAATAAACGATAATCCGGCAACCATGCCGAGCAGACGTCGCTGATCCTGTCTGTTTAAATAAGGAACTGGCTGCTGTGTGTCATCAAATCGCATGGTATTTACTTACTGAAGTAAGGTCTCTGAAAATCCAAGGATGCTGAACTGCCACACCATCTGATGCGTGAATTCAACATTCAACCCATATTAAATGGTACCGCTCTGGTAACTTGAGGAGAATATCGAAAATATTCTAAATAAAATTTGCCTGGCCGAAAACCTGACCTACGTTTGAGGTGTGCGGTACTGATCGGGACCACCGAAAAGGGACGCAATGGACATCTTTTGAATACTCAATAAGACTGTCCCCTAAACTCAGGTGTCACTTTCAGGCTTTGTATGGCCTGAAAGATATAATGTGTCAGGTTAAAAGATTTTGAGAGGAACCCCCGAGATGAAAAAAATCATCGACAATGTGAAGCACTTCCTGGTTTGCGAAGACGGCCCAACTGCAGTTGAATACGCTGTCATGCTGGCCCTGATCGTCGTTGTCTGTCTGACAGCGATCAAAGCCATCGGTACAAACGCCAATACTCAGTTCGGTAAAGTTCGCGATGCGATCAGCTAAGCCATTTCAAATGGATTCTGCAGTCGCATGGGCATCAAACATTTGCAAATCGCTGTGTTTGCTCCTGCCTGACGCTGCAGATGACTTTTGAATAAGTGATCAATCGAACCTGTTTGGCAAACCCCATTCGCATTGCGAAAGCCTCTTTGTGATCGATTGCGGTGTTTGAAAATACAAGACTGGACTGTTCGGAGTATTTCCGGACAGTCTTTTCCTCATTTTCCGTCTCGTGTGTTTATTGTGACCTAGACTTGAATAAAGGCCACTGAATTTCGTGACCTGCCAAAAAAACTTAGTCGTACAATATTTTCTCCGGCATTGAAGGTTTCAGCCATGTTTCCATTCTGGTGCGACAATTTGATCACAGCCATCTGTCAGGCATTTCCGCTGATTATCGGAGTTGCCACGTGGTTCTTCTCAGCCGGTGCCCGTTAAGGTTAGCCACTACTTATCACTGAGAATTATCGGGAACAAGTTTTCTCAGTTCTCGATTGAGATAACTTTCGATATCTCTGGCCAGTTCCTGCGACTTTACATACTTGGCCATCGCTTCTGCTTTTTCCATCGTCAGATGCCGAATCACTTCTTTGATTTCGGGAATCGCATGCGGACTGACGCTGATTTGCCGAATCCCCATGCCAATCAATAAGGGTACGCATTTCGGATCGGAGCTCATCTGTCCACAAACCGAAACCGGAATGTTTTCATTCTTTGCTGCTTCAATCACCATTGCAATCATGCGAATAATTGCCGGGTCAGCTGCATTATGCCATTTGGCGACTTGGGGATCGGAACGATCAGCCGCTAATGTGTATTGAATCAGGTCGTTTGTCCCAATCGAAAAGAAGTCGACTTCGCGTGCAAACTCTTTTGCCATCAAGACAGTTGCAGGAACTTCGACCATGATGCCGAGCGAAATATCGGCATTGAACGGGATGTTCAACTCTTCCAGATCTTCCATTACTTCCCGAACAATCAATCGGGCCTGTCGGAATTCGAGGAGTGAAGAAACCAGTGGAAACATGATGCCAACCTGTGCTCCTACCGAAGCTCGCAGCACTGCCCGCAATTGAGTTTTGAACATATCCATGTCGTGCAGCGACATGCGGATACTGCGTAGTCCGAGCGCAGGATTGGAGTCGTCGGAATACTGACGCCGGATCCAGCCCGGAATTTTGTCTGCTCCCAAATCGAGAGTACGAATCGTAATCGGCTGATTTGGAAACGCTTCAATCACCTCTCGATAGGAATTGAAATGGTCTTCCTCAGTCGGGATGGTATCTCGCCCCAGATATAAAAACTCGGTGCGATACAGCCCGATCCCATCGGCTCCTTTCTGCTCGCACTGCTCGGCTTCCTGAGGGAATTCGATATTCCCCATCAGAAAAATTCGCTGACCATCTTTAGTTTCCGAGACCAGATCTCGAAACTGACTACGACGATCAGAAACGGTTTTGTATTTCTGTCGAACTTCATTGATTCGCAGCAGTGTATCATCATCCGGATCGATGATAAATTCGCCGCTCGTGCCGTCGACGACGACCGTATCGCCACCGGAGATATCTGCGATAAACGGTCCTATGCCGACAATGGCCGGAATTTCCAGAGCAGCTGCCAGAATCGCTGTGTGACTGGTTCTTCCACCCACTTCGGTGACAAAACCGAGGACGACATCTTTTTTCAGGCCGGCAGTCTCACTGGGAGTCAAATTATGAGCCAGCACGATGACAGGCTGGGTCAATTCCGCCAGACTTTCCCGTTGTTCTCCCAGTAAATGACGGAGTATCCGCTTTTCGAGATCATAAATATCAGCGGCTCGTTCTGCAAAATAGGCATTTCCCAGAGCCTGAAACTGACGGGCGTATTTTCGGAGTGTTCGACTCGATGCGAATTCCGGGCTGTAGCAGCGATCGCGAATCAGCAGTTCCACTTCTGAAATCAGCTTGGGATCCTGGGCCATCTGCAAGTGAGCCGCGAAGATGGCTCCGTATTGCAGGCCGATCGCTTCATTGGCCAGTCGCTCATTTTCCAGAATTTCAGCGGAGACATTCTTGAGCGCCTGATGCAGACGTTCCAGTTCCTGATCCACAATTCGTCGGGGAATAAACCGTTGAGGGATCCGAAAATCTTCTGTCCCAATGACCAGAGCATCGCCGACGGCAATGCCGGGAGAAACCGCGATGCCGTTTTTAATAATCATGATTGTTCCCGAGAGATGCCTGCAGCGATGTCAAATCAATGTGAAATGGGTAATTATTGCTAGCCTATTGTAGCAGATTCTGAATCGTCTCGCCTATCAATACTTCAAATCTCATGTGAACACAGGGGTACGGCAGGCATGTGACGTAAAACCCTTGATTGCTGACGATTATGGCAGATATTGCAAGCCGGATCTGCACGATTCAAAACTAAAAAAGACTGCCGAGTTCTGCGGCAGCCTTTTTGGTGAGACTGGATGTTGGGCTATTCTTTCTTGAACATCTTGTCGTCACGATTTCCACGCGAAAGAAGATACGCCATTAAATCAAGGATTTCCTCTTCATGGAGCGTATTCAACAAACCATTGGGCATCATGGATGTTTTAGATGGTGACATCAATTCAATATCATCCCGTTTGATGACCGTCATTGCATCGGGGTTCATCATGTCCGTATTCACACGATAGGTATCTCCTGCCAGGTTAACGATGCGTCCGACAATGACTTGACCCTCAACAGTCACAAATTGGATCGCCTCATATTGATCGCTGATCTGTTTGCTGGGGACGACCACCGATTCGAGAATATCCCGCTTGCTGAAACGTCCTGCCAGTGAGGTTAAATCGGGGCCGACTGCTCCCCCCTGCTCATCAAAACGATGGCAGGCAAAGCAGTTGGCAGCCGCGAACATCTGACGACCGTGTTCGAAATCACGGTTGACGAGTTTGTCTTCCAGTAACGGAACGAGTTCTTCCATTTTCCACTCTTTGACCATTGGTCGAGGTTCGGCTGCAAATGGATTAGCGGTCTCTTCAGGAACCGCTTCCAGAATTGGTTTCAGGGCGAGCTTTTGTTCATCGCTCAACTTGGCCACTGCATCCTCACGAATGTGTTGTACGAATAATGAGAAACTCGCTCCTCCTCGATAGCCAGCTGCCCGGTTGAACCAGGCGAAAAACGTTTCCTGCAGTTCAGGTGTCCAGCCGGCGTTCAAATGACGCAGCGTTTTGGCGTAATCAATTTGTTCTTCCTGAGTCGGGGCTTTCTTCAATTGTGCCACAATTTTACTCGCCGCAGAAGGAGCCTGCAGATAGACGAGCATCTGTGCCAGTTCCGAATTCAATGGATACGCTTTTGCAGGGAAAGCAGGATCAAACTTCTTGATCAACGACTCCCGTTGCTCAGCCGACGGAGGTCCCAGTCGCACAAAGGCGACTGTGTAAACTCGCATCATTGTCAGTTGTTGAGGCAGAGAGAGTTCAGCCCAGTCCAGTTGATCGAGAACATCGAGAATAGCCGTCAAATCTTCGTTGCCGTAATCCTCAGCCGCATTCCAGTTGGGAACCGGAGCATCGATATTTTCCCCTTCTCCTTTATCTGTTCGTTCATAAGTTCGAGCCAGTGCAAGCAGAGAGTTGAGTGAAGTCCAGGCATCTTCTTTTGCGTTCAATGCCTTTTCACGCCATTCCTCAGCAGGGCGATGCTCGATCGCAATTCGAGCAGCGAAACGGATGAATCGATCAGCATGACTCAAATAGGGCCAGGCTTTTTCGACAGCTTCAGGATGATCTCCCAGATGCAGTGTTTCCAAATCTCTGCGAATTTTGCGAAGTTCAGCCAACTGCTTATCTTTGGCATCAACAGGTTTTGTCGATTCACTTCCCTGATAGGTGACACGGTACAGGCCCGATTGCACTTTTCGACCGCCGATGGCGAAGTACATCGCACCGTCAGTCGGATTAATGACACTATCGGTCAACGGCAGTGGAGTCCCGGTTATGAACTCTTCTGCAACAGCCGAGTAAGTCGAACCCTGTGGAGTCATGTGGACGGCATAGAGTTTTCCATAACTCCAGTCGTTAATGAAAAATGCTTTCTGATATTTAGCTGGGAACTTTGCACCATAACCAAAGGTCACACCAGTTGGTGAGCCAGGGCCGATGTTGAGGACAGGGGGTAAACTGTCCTGATAGTAAACCGGCCACTTGCCGCCACCATTTCGCCAGCCAAATTCTGCACCGCTGATGGCATGCGAAATTCGCGTCGGGCGATACCAGGGGGTATTGATGTCCCATTCCATGTCGGCATCATAAGTGAAGAGTTCGCCATCGGCATTAAGAGCCGCATCGTATTGATTCCGAAAACCAGTCGCGACCAGTTCCCATTCGGTTCCTTCAGGATTGATCCGGCAGATATATCCACCGGGAGCGGGAGTCCCTTTCATGAATCCACGACCATATGGTCGTGGCAACAAGATGTCCTCATCCCAGTGCCGAGGCACACGCGAGGTATCGATCTCGGTCAAATCCGTTCGGTTTCCACAGACAATATAGAGTCCTTTCTTGTCTTCCGTAGGGAAAACCGCATGGGGACCATGTTCGCCGGTCCCGTTGAGAGGACGCAGCATTTTGACGGTATCGAGTTTTTTATCGCCGTCGGTATCAGTGACTCGATACAGGCCACCAGCATATTTTTTTGCTTTATTGACTGAGACATACAACGAATCAAAGGCCCAGAATAAGCCTTGGGCTTCTCCGATATCGACATCGATTTTCTCAATCTTGATTCCCTCCGTCTGTCCCAGCGGAGGGGGTGTCACTTCATACAAGCCGCCGTATTGATCACACACGATCAGGCGACCTTCTGGAGCCACGCACATGGAAACCCAGGAACCTTCCACATCGTTTGGGACCGAGTACAGCAGTTCGACTTTGAAATCTTTGGCGATTTTCATGTCTGCAATTGGAGTCGCTTTCGGAATTGAGAGAGAATCCTCTTTGGCAGTTTTGTCTTCTGCTTTATCAGGTCGTTTCATCGCCTCTTTTTTGTCAGCTTTTTTCTCCTTGAGTTCACGCAGTTTGATGTTCCGGAACTGCGCTTTCATGGCTGGGCCACGATGAACCTGAAAAGCAAGTTTTCCGCTCATTTCCCGATCGCTGGGTTGATCGTCAATCACGACCACTGCGACTTTACCATCAATTTTATGCGTGAGACGATTTCCGCGAGCGGTAATCGTCAGCTCATGCCACTCGGTGAGATCTTTTTGATCGACTGGGACATCCAGCTTTTCTGCTGTTTTTTTGCCATCCGGTCCGATGGTCACTTTCTCGCCACGTTTGGCGACAATTCCGCGTCCCCGTTCATCGTAAAGCATGCCAGTGAATTCCGGTTTCGGATGCATATCTGCCTGATAACCACCAACCGACCATTGACCGACCTCCGGCATCAATTTGCTGCGGTATTGAACGCCGGAGTTATTTTCGCCTTCCAGACGAAATTCGAGCCGAAGCTCAAAGTCAGCGACTTCTCCGCCAGTCCAGACGAGAAACTGATTGTACTTCAGATGGTCGGGTCCGTTTGTCTTGCCGGTAATGACTCCGTCTTCCACCGACCACAATTCAGGATTGCCATCCCAACCCGTTAAATCTTTGCCATTAAACAGATTCTGAAATTCCTGAGCCTGGACAGAAACTGATCCCAGCCATAATCCACTGGCGAAAGTGAGAAGTGATAAGAGATGAAAACGCACAGTAAGCTCCCGATGAATCTATGAACAAATTGAGTGAGGTTTTATTCTGTGAATGATGGTTCGCTGAGCAGGTAGGATGCATCACTGAGGACGCCGCTCAGACAAATGAACGCAACAAAAAGCGTGGATGCATTGTTGAGTAATTGCCTTCGAATGTCAATCGGCTCGAAATGCAAGGGATTGACCATCAACTGTCCATATGAATGCCTATAACTGAGCGAATTGAATTCCAGCACTCGTATCGGATAGCATTCAACGAATACAAGCACGAGGCGCAAGCGTGTGTGTCGATTCGAGTGGTTCATACACACTCGCTTGCGCTTCCGTGCTTGTAGAAAATTAATTTCTCTGAGAGCTCAATCATTCAGCAAATTAATTTGCTGCAGGAGGAACCCCCATGCCACGGGAATGGCAATTTGTCAGCCACGATACCGGAATCGTTGAATCGTTGGCGCGAAATATCCGTAGTTCAACGCTGCTGGCTCAGGTTCTAATTTCTCGTGGCATGAATCAACCTGAGGATGCAAAAGATTTTCTCTCGGCAAAACTGAAAACGCTGCAGGAACCTGAACTGGTTCCGGGGGTGACTGAAGCATCTGAGGAAATCGTCGCGGCTATCCGCAGCAAGCGACGCATCACTATCTATGGCGACTACGATGTCGACGGCATGACATCGACATCCATTCTGTATCACTGCATCACTCAGGCTGGTGGAGTAGTCGATTACTATATCCCCTGCAGGCTCGAAGAAGGTTATGGTTTGAACTGCGATGCCTTGCGGGAACTTCACAATGCAGATCCATCTCGTCTGGTTGTCACTGTCGACTGTGGCATCTCCAGTGTCGCAGAGGCGGCTTTGGCTAAGGAGTTGGGACTGGATTTGATCATTACCGATCACCACACCATTCCCGATCAACTCCCGGCTGCGAAAATTCTGGTGCACCCCCGTATTTGCGAGAATTCTCAGGCATTTCCGCATTTGTGCGGAGCAGGCGTCGCTTTCAAGCTTGCTTGGGCAGTCAGTAAACGTCTCGGCGATGGAGAACGCTCAGACGCACGGATGCGGAATTTTCTTAAAATGGCCGTCGGCCTGACGATGCTCGGAACTGTGGCCGATGTTGTTCCGCTGGTTGGTGAAAATCGACTGATCGTCAAATACGGACTCGAAACACTGCAGCAACAGGCCGGGGTTGGACTGGCTGCGCTGATGAAAGAAATTGGTCTGATGGACAAGGCGGCTCTGACAGCCGAGGACATCGGATATGGACTTTCGCCACGCCTGAACGCTGCTGGCCGATTGGGACAGGCCCGGCTCGCCGTCGAACTATTGACAACAAATCAAGCCGATCGAGCCTCGCAACTGGCGACCTATCTGGATGGACTCAATAAACAACGGCAAACCGTCGAGCGAAAAATTCTCAAGCATGCTCGCGAAGAAATTCAGAATCATCCCGAATGGCTCGAACAACCCTGTCTGGTTATTGGACATAATGACTGGCATCCTGGCGTGATCGGTATTGTCGCCAGTCGGATCGCCGAGCAGTTTGAAAAACCGACGATTCTCATTGCCATCAACTCCAATACGGGCATTGGTCAGGGATCAGGTCGTTCATTTGCGGGAACGAATCTGCACGAAGCGGTTTCCACATGCACCGATTTACTGGAATCGTTTGGTGGCCATGCCGCCGCAATCGGGCTGCGGGTGAAACAGAGTCAGATTGATCAATTTCGGAAACAACTTTGCGAGAATGCTAAACTGGTCGAATCGGCTGAGGAAACAGTGCCGCGGCGGATTGATGCCGAAGTGACGCTGGCGGAATTGACCGTCAAATCGATTCGCGAACTCGAATTCCTGGGCCCCTTCGGTTGCGAAAATGAACGTCCCGTCTTCGTTTCGACAGGACTTGAACTCGCAGAAAAGCCGAAAACAATGGGCGAAGGGGGCCGCCATCTCGCAGTGCGACTCAAGCATTACGGATGTATTTTGCGTGCCATCTCTTTTGGTCGCGGTGAATGGGCCGAAGAAATGGAAACTGCAGGCGAGCGAATTTCCGTCTGCTTCAAACCGATCATCAACGAATTCCGCGGCCGCGAAAACGTCGAACTGCACATCATCGACTGGAAACCAGACGAAGCCCTCTCAGCTGTGAATTGAAAAAGTAGGACAGGCTTCCAGCCTGTCTGCATGAAGACGTCGAATCTGAAGGAATCCGCATAATCGTTAAATCTTTCCCATATTGCCTCAAGTATCAGCTGAAATGAGTCGATGGTAACGATAACTGATATACTTTTGATTGACCCCTCGCATCTGTACCCCCAAGTGCATCTCTTCTCTCACTTAACGAGTGTTGAGGAAATCTCAGTCCGCCAGTTTTTCAGACTGAAATCGGAAAACTTCCAATAATGGGGAGTGGTCATAATGAGTCAGATTGGATTTACAAGTGCCAGTTTCCCGTTGATCGCCAGTTCGGTCAGCGGCGGTCAGCAGAATCGCCCGGGGCAGAACGAAGCGACGAAAGCTCAGGCAGGACAAGACTTTAAGAATTCGTTGAATGCTTTGACTTCCCGTCAGAGTGAGGATGTCGGCGAAGCCACACTCGAAAGTGACCGTGATGCTGACGGCCGCGATGCACCGCATGAGCATCATGAGCATGCTGATCCCCACGAAGAAGCAAGGGCTAATCTCGAACGTCTGAAAGCCGAGAAACGTACACCGGATACTGATCAAATGGTCGGCCAGTTTTTAGATCTGGATATTTAGCGAGGCCAGAAGTAAGTGGCTACTATCTAATACCTGCTTATATATGACGTATTCCCTATATGTTCCGCCTTTCTCCTTCAGCCTTCCACTTTCCACCTTCCCCAACTCGCTCTTGCTGTAAATGCTGAATTGCAAGTACATTCCGACGGTTCTTGTCTGGATGACCTTTTACAGTCGGCACTTTCATGCTGCGGCACTTCCATAGCTGGATTTCCCCGGGTTTGGGGATTGACCTCGGCACTGCGAATACTTTGATCGCAGTCCTGGGGAGCGGTATTGTCGTGAATGAACCGTCAGTCGTGGCGCTGGCTCGGGATTCGCGTCGCATTCTGGGGCGAGGCACTGCGGTTGGGAAACTGGCTCGCCAGATGCTGGGTCGGACTCCGGATACCATTTCCGCAGTCCGTCCGCTCTCGGAAGGAGTGATTACCGACTTCAAACTCTGCGAAGCGATGCTCAAATACTTTGTCCGTAAAGCGACTGGCGGCAAACATTTATTACGACCGAAAACGGTCATTGCCGTTCCTGGGCGAATTTCTCCTGTGGAGAAGCGAGCGGTTTTTCACAGTGCAGAGCGTTCGGGAGCGGGTAAAGTTTATTTGATTGAAGAAGCCCGGGCAGCTGCGATTGGAGCAGGCATGCCAATTTCCGAACCGATAGCCTCTATGATTTGCGACCTGGGTGGCGGAACAACCGAAGCAGCGGTACTCAGCCTGGGAGATATCGTTGTCAGTAAATCCTCGCGGGTAGCCGGGGAGCATTTTGATCATGCGATTGTCGAATATTTGCGGCGCCAGTATTCATTGAAAATCGGACTGCAAACCGCAGAGCGCGTCAAAATGGATCTTGGTTCGGCCTGGAGACTTCCACAGGAAGATGCACTCGAAGTTCGTGGGCTCGATCTGGTCAGTGGTGTGCCTCGCAAAGCGATTGTATCCAGTGAGGAAATCCGCGAAGTGATGGTGCGTATTCTCGAAGAAATCGCAGCCTGCCTGAGGGAGACGATCGAGCAATGTCCACCCGAGTTGATTTCTGATCTGGCTCAAACCGGAGTTGTTCTTACCGGAGGCGGAGCCTTGTTGCGGGGAGTGGATCAGTATCTCAGTGAATTTCTGGGAATTCCCGTTCGCATCGATGACGATCCCACAACGACTGCCGCCCGCGGCACTGCGATTTGCCTGGAACATCTCAACCAATGGAAACATGTTTTGATGTCGGACAGCGGGAATTTGTAAATAAGAAATGTAGTAGGCTGGGTTAGCGAAGTGTAACCCAGCAAATGCGGTGAAGTCACTTCGAAAACTTGAGATCCATGACGTTGTGTTACGCGTTCCGCTTACCCAACCTACATCTGATGTGATTTCCATTTGACGTCTTATTTATCAGGCACAACCTGACCTACTCATTTTGAAAAACACCAAGTATTTCAATCATGAATCATCGTGATCAGACCAGAGCGATTCTCATTCTGACCAGCTGGATGCTGCTCGGGTGTGTTACTGCTGTGCTGCCGGAAGTTCAGAGGATGGAGATTCGTCGGCAATTGCGGGATGGTTTTGCGCCGATCGCCCGCTTTGTTGGAACGCTGCCAATCGAAACCCTGCTAAGCAATTTTCGTGGCAATACTTCAAATTCCATAAGTGACAAAAACGAAAAGAACTCTGAAGTCAGTGAAGACGTTTCACGGTTGGAGCGACAGATTCTCGCATTGAAATCATTGCTGAATGATCAAAACCAGAAACTGCCGGCTGAGACTTCTCAGAGTCTGTTTCAACCTCGGTTAATCGAAGCCCGCCGCATGAGTGGATCGCACGAAGAGCGATGGAGATCCGGAGCATGGATCGATGCGGGAACCTCTCGCAATGTTCGAGAGCAGGACTGGATTCTCAAAGCCGAGCAACCATTGCTGGATCTCGGGGCGGATGCAAAAATTCATCCTGACGATCTGGTTCTGGCTGGCAGGGCAATTGTCGGACAGGTCTCTGCGGTTGGCCGCTGGAGCAGTTCGTACCGATCTGTGACGGATCCCGAATTTCGCTGTCCTGTGCAGATCCTGAAAACGGACAAGGCATCGCAGTCCGGGGGAATTCCGGTTGGCAGTCTGCATGGGACCGGAGATAAATTGTGCGAACTGAAATATATTGAAAATACAGCTCCGGTCAGTCAGGGAGATTATGTGGTACTGAACGATCCAGAGCAAACCTGGGAACAGCCACTGGTTCTGGGGCGTGTTGTGCGGGCTGAAGTGAAAACGAACAGTCCATTCTGGGAAATTGATGTAGAGCCGATTTCCGATTCAGAAAGATCACGGCAAGTCCTGATTCTCTCTCAGCAAATTTCCCCGGAACGCATTGCCGCAATGCCCAAAGAGTAATGGGAGTATGGAATGAAAATCATCCTCAATCTGCTGACTCCGATTCTGCTGTTGAGCATAGTCGTTATGTTCGCTCTGATGTTATTCACAGGACGAGCCGAGAGTTCGCTGCAGAACAGCGGGCTACTCTTGATCGTTTTGACGATTCTCAGCCTGACATCCACTGCGACATTGACCGCTCTCTCGTTTGTCTGTGTTGGCCTGGTTGGAGAAGCACTTGGACATTTTCCGCTGGGAACAATGATGGTCGCGACGTCTGCGGCTGCGTTAGTAAGTGTGAATCTGGCAAGAATTCGTTCTGTTCCCTGGGTGTGGCGGGGACTGGGAAGTGTGATTCTGGCGAATACTCTCTGGATTCTGATTTGCAGCCTGACGAGTATGATTCGGGCGGAACAGGCTCATTCATCGGAAACTGAATTCTTTGCTGTCGGACAAGCGATTCTGGTCACTGGCGGATTCTGGTTGTTGCTCTCCGTGCTGTTTGTCGGAATTCTCTCTTTGTTTCGTCCCGTCCCAAAGGGATCATTTCAGTTTGAGTGAATGCTCACTACTCGGGAGCACGCTCGTGAGACATGCGGTCAGCCGGGAAGGGTTGCATCAGGTTTTCGAGAGATTCCCGTTCGACCAGATCAGGGCTGAGCCAGCGGGTGATTGCGTCCTGATCTTCGAGAATGACCGGCATCCGTTTTTTGGGATGATAGATTTCAACCAGACTGTTCGCTTCCGTCGTGACAATCGTGCAGGATTCGATGGTTTCTTCTCCATCGGGCGATTTCCATTGTTCCCATAAGCCAGCCAGACAAAGAAACTCCGCATCTGTGCGGCGAAACAACTGGCCACCTTCGTAGAAGTTACTTGCTGGAATCACACAGCGACGTTTCTTGAACGCTTCCCGATAGGTCGGCTTCTCGTGAATGGTTTCGCTGCGGGCATTGAATGTCATCCGCTGGAACGCTTTCGCGTTTTTCTGACGAGCATTCGGCTTCCACCAGAACGGGAGTAAGCCCCATTGCAGGCTGACTAACTCACGCTCGCCGGACTGATTCAGACGAATGGCCGGGATGAAGGACAAGGGAAAATAACTGCTATGATGATCGCCTTGAGTGCGATTGATCACGATCTCCAGCCAGTCGATCAGGTCGGTCGTATTCAGAGAAGCATTAAATGTATGACACATGGCTATTGTTGATGAACGGAAACAGGATGAAATCCTTTCTGAACATAAAGAAAGGCCACGGAAAATTCCGTGGCCTTTCAGTTTATCAAATCATCCCGAAGGGGGAATCATTCTATAAGGTTTTAGGACCTTCGTTCACAGGAACATCGCAAGCGATATCACACTGATCGTTATCGCAATCATCAGTCTGATCAACGAAAACTGAACCGCGAGTGTAAGCAGCGATACCATTCCCGCCACCGCCACCGAAGCTCTTCTCTTTTGAGAATCCGGTGTAGAGGTACGACTGATTCAAACTTCCGATGGCGTCGCCAACGTCGTTCAGTTCAGCAACAACGGCGTGCTGAATTGAGCTCAGGCCGACGATTAAGCCGATGACCAGAATGGTGGCAATGAGCACCAGTTCTGCAGAGACGATGAAACCCGCCTCATCATTGAACAATGCTTTAAGCATGTCAGGGGACCTTTTCTTATTTTAACATTGATTACAAAGAGTGATGTTTTGGATTTCGTCAACTGGCCAAAGTTGCTGCGTTCCAAAATCATTAAGTTCTCAAAATTTTTAGGCTCTAAAAACTGAGAAGTATTAAATCAATTCAGACAATCGCAGTGAAATCCGGGTGAAGTCGATCGGCCAAAATCAACTTCAGAAATGAACTGCAGAGTGTCGCAGTAAAAAATGGAGGCTCATTCCCATCAGTCACTGCTGTGACCCGCATGTTATTGAGACCAATTGCTGAATAGCAATCAACCTTAAATCGGAAGTAGTCTACCAGAGAGCCGACGAGGTACAATACATTTAATCGTCAAAATCGTTATTAATGTAAAAATGGGGAGAATAGGCATTGCACTGAACTGATGTCCTGAAATAAAAAAAGGCCGCATGAACAAAAATTCACACGGCTTGATTTTTTTCAGATGTCATGACGACTGAGGGTATTTTTATAGTGTTTTAGGACCTTCGCTGACAGGAGCATCGCAGGCAATGTCGCACTGATCATTGTCGCAATCATCGGTTTCATCATTGAATGAAGAGCCGCGAGTGTAAGCCGCGACTCCACCACCGAAGCTCTTCTGTTTTGAGAACCCGGTAAAGTAATACGACTGGTTCAAGCTTCCGATCGCATCGCCGACATCATTCAATTCAGCGACAACGGCATGCTGGATAGAGCTCAACCCGACAATCAATCCGATGACGAGAATTGTCGCAATAAGAACAAGTTCAGCAGAAACGATGAAACCGGATTCATCATTGAGTAATGCATTCAACATGGGGCACTTTCATTTTTTAACATTTGGAAACTGTAATTATTAGAGGCTTTATTACCGCACCTCTATTTGCGGACTGTATGCAACAAAGCTGTTGTCAAATTGCAACAAAGCCGCAATGCTCTTTCAACATGAATGGCGGTACAACCAGTTACAATGATTTTATTCAGATTTTTTTCACAGGCAGATAATCGCAATCTTATTGATGCGAATGCCAGGGTACCGAAAGTTAGATTTCCTGATGTCGATGACGATTTCTCAAACGACCGTCAAGCAGATATTAACTCGCTGTACAGGCTATTTGACGGAAGTCTCTTCTCACTCCCTGCAACCTTACCGTGGTTGCAGTTATGGCAACGCGTTATGTGGGGTTGGTTGCTATGTGCAGCACAATCCGTTTGTTACTAAAGGACGAGAATGGGGCAGCTTTCTGGAAGTCCGGACAAATGCCGCTGAGGTTTATCTTCAAACTGCTCCCCGGGAAAAGAAATGGGCTCGGGAGAAACTGGGGGCATTTTCCATTTTCTGTTCGAGTTCGACGGACCCCTTTGTGCCTCAGGAAAAAAAATCCGGAATTACGAAATCACTGCTTGAGGCAATGCTCGAATTCCCGCCCGACCGATTGATTCTGCAGACCCATTCCGCAGGTGTTCTCGATGTTCTGAATCAACTTCAGTTGCTCAATGATCAGACCGAGTTGCGAGTTCATGTCTCGATTGAATCCGATTGTGAACGACTTCCGGAATTGCCACCTCCTGCAGCGACAGTCTCTAAGCGGCTTGAGGTCTGCGGAATTTTGAAAAATGCAGGAGTCCGGGTTGTTGTGACTGTTGCTCCGCTACTGCCGATCAAGAATCCAGTGACATTTTTTGAAGCCATCAAACAATGTGCTGATGGAGTGGTTATTGATCATTTTATTGGCGGGGATGGCAGCAAGAATGGCATTCGGACGAGAAAGACGGAGTTGTATCAGGCAATGTGGGAAGTCGATCCGAAATCGGTTACAATCGAGTATCGAGAACAGATCATTCTTCTGGCTCGCCAAATCATGCCCAGCTGCGTTGGAGTCGGTCAGTCGGGTTTTGCAGGACATCTCGAATGATCCTCAATTGAGTTGCCCATGAATGCCTCAGCCGAAAAAAATCTGATTGTTTCAATCCGCAACGGTGAAGAATCCGTCTGGAAACATGTCATCGAAACGTACGAAGGCCGACTGCAGGCATTTGCTTACAGTCGTCTGAACAATAAAGCGATGGCAGAAGACGTTGTTCAGGAAACGTTTATCGGATTTCTGACCAGCCTGCCCAACTACGATGAAGAACGCACGACTTTGGAATCGTTTCTGTTTCGCATCGCCGCTTACAAGATTACAGATGTCCTGCGAAAACAGGGGCGTAGACCCTCACTAACCATAGAGAATGACCCAACCATTCCAGGCCGCAGCCGAAAAGCCTCCAGCATGGCGCGCAGCAGAGAAGGGGCTGATCGAAAGAAAAATCATCTCCTGCAAACGTTATCCGAAACGATTCAACAATGGATGAACGATTCGCAATATGAACGCATAAAGTGTTGTGAATTGCTGTTTGTTCGTGGCTGGCCCAATAAGAAAGTGTCCAGCGAACTGAACCTGACTGAACAACAGGTCGCCAATCATAAACAGGCTCTGCTCACCAAGTTGAAGGATCATTCCATTTCCGAAGTGAACCCATGAGGAGTGAGGACCTTAATAATCGAATAGATACTCTCCCTTGAAAAATGCATTCCCATTTTGCCGCACTCAAGTGTACAGTATATGAGTCGAATGATTCCGTCTAAAATGAACAGTGAACTTTGCGACAGAGAACCTGTCTAATGAATGAAAACTTTATCAACTCATCTTTCACAAAATAATTGCTCAGACACTCAAAGGCTTCCATGATTTCCTCGCCCGACGACAATTCCGAACACGACATTGAATTCGACAGTATCGAATCGGCCCTGGCTGCCATCAAAGCAGGTAAGATGGTGATTGTTGTCGATGCGAGCGATCGGGAAAATGAGGGCGATTTTATCTGCGCTGCAGAGACAATTACGCCACAGATGGTTAACTTGATGTTGCGTCAGGGAGGAGGGGTTCTGTGTGTTCCCGTCATTGATGAAACGGCTCAGCGACTCCAGCTCGGCTTCGCCGCTGCCAGTCAGCCGAACAACACGCCGCATCACACCAACTTTTTGATTCAGGTCGATCATGTCGATTCAGGAACGGGCGTGAGTGCAGAGAACCGAGCCCGGACAATTCGCGAACTGGCCAATCCGCTTTCGCATCATGAAGACTTCCTCAAACCAGGACATATCTCTCCCCTGCTTGCCAAAGAAGGGGGAGTCCTTCGCCGAGCCGGACATACGGAAGCGACGATCGACTTAATGAGACTGGCCGGCATGCGTCCGGTCGGCGCTTTGATCGAAATTCTCAGCCCGACCGGTTCGGGTATGGCGACCATCGAAGAGTTGAAAGCGATGTCGGTTGAACTCGACATGCCGATGATCTCGATTTCGGGCCTGATTCATTATCGACGTCAACGCGAACAACTGATTCGGCGGGTTGTCGAGGTTCCCATCAAAACTCGGGACTTTGGCACACCAACATTCATCGGATACAAAGTTGAACATGAGGATCAGGAACCCCTCGCGATGGTCTGGGGCGATTTGCAATCGGTCGAGGCACCGCTGATTCGCATGCACTCATCCTGCTTTACAGGTGATATCCTTGGCTCTCTTCGTTGCGATTGCGGCGATCAGCTGCATATGGCCATGGAGATGATCCAGCAGGAAGGAGCAGGCGCGGTCGTGTACCTGCCTCAGGAAGGCCGCGGCATCGGACTGACTGCTAAATTGCAGGCCTATCAGTTGCAGGATGAAGGCTATGATACCTACGAAGCCAATGTGAAACTCGGCTACAAACCCGACCTGCGCGACTTCATGGTGGGATTGCAGATTCTCAAAGATCTCGGCCTCACTCAAATACGTCTGCTCACGAACAATCCGAAGAAAACCGAAGCTTTCGAAAAATGGGTCGATCTGAAAGTTGTTGAACAGCTTCCGATCATTGCCCCACACGATGAAAATCGTGAACGATACCTGGCTACCAAACGAGATAAAATGGGACACGTGCTGCCTCATAAACAGTAAGTATGCCTGAAGGCCGTTTTTTGACACGCAAGTCTGATGGTTTATCGTTTGAAACCTGTCTCAGATATGGTTGTAAAATTTACAAAGAAATACACCAGATCCTACAGGCCAACAACAATGCTAAAGGACGTCCTGCAACGATTATGCACACGAATCCATCCACAGCGGTCCTATGAAAAATGGCTGAGCTATGGGTCGCACTTAATATCGGAGGACGGAATAATTGTGTCAGTCCAGTTATGCAGAATCCTGGACATCGAAGCATCGTGTCAGCCGGAGTTTGAAAGGATTGATTATTTTTCGAAAAAGCAATTGACCGATTTGACTTTTACGAGATCATAGTAACGTCGCCACGCGAAAGGCGTCGTCAGCAGGGATGTCTCACTGCCCAGGTAAGGGTCAGGAGAAATGTAGGCCGGTGGATGCGGCTGCGACTTTGGGTGTGAATGATTCACATCGGAATAGTCTCGTGTCATATCGATAATTCCGTACTTACGGATCCGGCGTAGAAATCCCTGAGAGGCACTCATGAATAAGTACACGACCATTTTCTTTTCGAGCCTGTTCTTTCTACTCGGCGTGATCTTAGGTTTGACGGGCCGTGATGGAGCCTGGCGAAATACAGCCGAAGCCGAATTGATGAATGCGAATGTGGTCGAACAGATGTATCGACAACTCGCAACTCCGTCGACTTTTTCCGAAGGTGGCAATCAGCTCTCACGCATTTCCGCGTTAACAACTCCAAGTGTGGTTCACATTCAAAGTGAAAGTGAAGGCGCTTCCGGCGGACTGGTCGAAGAAACCGGCTCGGGAGTAATCATGTCGAGTCCTCAGGCGAAAACTCCATTCGTTGTCACAAACCGCCACGTAGTTGCAGGGGCAGAGACATACGATATTCGCATTCAGCTCTCCGATGGTCGCACAATCAATCCTTATGAAGTTCGAGCAGACGATAAATCCGATGTTGCCATTTTGCTGATTGATGAACCAAATGTTCAACCTGCCCGCTGGGGTGATAGTGACACAGTGCAGATTGGCCATATGGTTCTCGCACAGGGAAGCCCGTTCGGATTGAGTCAATCTGTTACTTTTGGAATCATTTCCGCCAAGGGACGCCGTTCACTTCGTCTGGGCGAATCGAGTGATGTGATCAATCAGGATTTCCTGCAAACCGACGCTGCCATCAACCCAGGCAACAGCGGTGGACCACTGATCGATCTTTCTGGACGCATCATCGGCATCAATACCGCCATCGCTTCCAATAGCGGTGGAAATGAGGGGATCGGTTTCTCGATTCCGAGCAACCTCGTGCGATACGTCACCGAACAACTTGTTGTGAACGGGACTGTCAAACGGGCCTATCTGGGAGTGAAACTGGATCCCGATTTCGATGATGAATCTGCTCGCAAACTTGGCCTGGATCGCGTTCGCGGAGCCCGCGTGGTCGATGTCTACAAAGATACGCCTGCATCTCGCTCCGGCTTGATGATCGATGATGTCATCCTCTACTTTGGTGGGGTGGAAGTTCTGGACGAAAATCATCTGATCAACCTTGTCAGCCTGACCTCGGTCAACACATCGGTAAAGACGATCGTTCTGCGAAACGGAAAACGCCAGACATTGCCTGTCGTTCTGGGTGATCGCAGTGTTCTAGATCAACGAGCAGAAACACCTAAAGCCAATGAGTGGCGCGGTCGGTAAACGATAAGAAGGAAGCGATGCTTCCCTTCTTTTGAGCAGCAATCCATAATGAGAATCGACTGACAGAAGTTGGTATTCTCATTATGGAAACAACATGACAATTACTCGACTGACCCTTGGCTCAATCCTGCTGCTGGTTTTTGCTTCGATTGCTTTCCCCGAAAAAACTTTGGCATCATCTCCCACGCTTGAATACATGCGGGAGATTCGGGTTCATAAGATTGAATCGCCAGATCAGTCGGGAGCAACACAAATTCGTGTGCTATTGCCTGCTGATCTCGATGCGAACAAAAGCTATTCCGTTATTTATGTGCTTCCCGTCGAGCGAGGGACGGAAAGCCGTTATGGGGATGGCCTGCTGGAAGTTCGGGAGCATCGCCTGCATCAGAAATACAATTGTATTTTCGTGGCTCCAACTTTCTCGCAGCTGCCGTGGTATGCCGATCATCCTGATAATCAAGAAATTCGTCAGGAAAGCTATTTTCTCAAGACAGTCATTCCTTTTGTTGAAAAGTCGTATCCCGTTTCTCAAAAGTCTGAAGATCGACTACTGCTCGGTTTCAGCAAATCTGGCTGGGGAGCCTGGAGCCTGCTGCTGCGTCATCCCGATTTATTTGGCCGTGCCGCGGCCTGGGATGCTCCGCTGATGATGAGTCAGATGGGCAAATATGGGAATGGCCCCATCTTCGGTACGCAGATAAATTTCGACGCCTATCGCATCGACAAATTACTGCGAGCCAATGCAGAAAGCCTGCAAGGACAACCGCGATTAATCCTCACCGGCATTGGAAATTTCTCCGAACATCACGAGCAGGCACATCAACTGCTCAAGGAGTTGAAAATTCCGCATCATTATCGAGATCAGCCCAAACGCTCTCACGACTGGCATAGTGGCTGGGTGAGTGAAGCCGTTGAGTTTTTGATGAAGGAGTGAGCGAGATCGATGTGATATTAATATGGTCGTCGAAGGGATCCCCTCAT
>DEML01000101.1:0-27520 GCA_002359185.1 Planctomycetaceae bacterium UBA2671 | reverse complement strand
TCCGGCCTTCGGCCACCTTCTCCCCCAAGGAGAAGGGAAGATTACCGCTCCCTAAGAGGACAAGGGAAGATTACCAGTCCCAGTTACTCAGGCATAACTGGCTTGCGTGGTGTCTTCCCATCTTCTTCTACCGGATACTGAGCCTCAAAGTGCTGCATATCCGCAATGAGGTCTTTCATCAGTTTCTTCAATTGCTCAGGATTGGACGAAGCCAGATTGCTCGACTCAAACGGATCTGCCTTCAAATTGTAGAGTTGATAGTGAGAGTCTTCGGATTCTTTCGAAGGAATATAATGATAGATGACTTTCCAGTCCCCTTTGCGGTAACTCGTGAAATAACTGCTCCGATGGGGAGAGTGTGGATAGTGCATCAGAAATGTTTCATTGCGTGAGTCATCCGATTTTCCTGTCAGAAGCCTGTTCAACTTCAAGCCATCGACGGTGTGACTTTGGGGATTTTGTACTTCGACCAGATTCAAGATGGTTGGATACAAGTCATAAACCGCGGCCTGCTGACTTTGAATCGCTCCAATCTCAATCGGCAATTCCTGCTGATTGGCGTTACTCGCATTCGGTTTCGCCCAAGCTGCGATTAAAGGTACCCGCATCCCGCCTTCATAGTGTGAGCCCTTTTTCCCACGTAGCGGAGCGGCACAGGCGACGGCATGTTGATGGCCGAGAGGAGCGTCGGAGCCGTTGTCTCCCAGGAAGAAAACGAGTGTGTTCTCGGAAACGCCTAGCTCATCAAAATGATCGAGCAGATCGCCGAGCGACTTGTCCATTCCTTCAATTAAAGTCGCAAACGCCTGAGCATTAGCAGGCTTGCCGGAGTCTTTGTAATGGTCAACAAAGCGAGGATCGGAATCGAAAGGGGCATGCACCGCGTAGTGTGCCATGTAAAGAAAAAACGGTTTGTCATCGTTCACAGCTTCGGTCACACGAGCTTTGGCTTCGATGGAAAGGGCTTCGGTCAGAAAGGTATCAGAGCCATGATATTTCTCCAGATGTGGCACCGCATGCTTTGCCCGCTTCGTATCTGCTCCATAGCCTTTTTCTGCGTAATAACTGCCTGGAGCTCCGAAAGAAGCTCCTGCGACATTGACATCAAACCCGATGTTCAATGGATCTGCCCCTTCATAGTCTTCCGCTCCGAAGTGCCCCTTACCGACATGAATCGTTCGATAGCCAGCTTTACTAAGCAGTCGAGGTAGGGTGACATCCTCTTTGTTTAGGCCTTCCCAGTTCCAATCCGGCGGGCCGAAAGGACCGCGATTGTTATTCGTGGGATTGATCCAGTTGGTCGTATGATGCCGGGCGGCGTTCTGTCCCGTCATGATGGAATTTCGCGTCGGCGAGCAGACACTCATCGCACAAAAATTATTAAATCGAATCCCCCGATCAGCCAGTCGCTGCATATTGGGCGTGCGGTAATATTCATTGAGGGGATATTTCTTTGGCTGCCCCGATTCGTCGGTCAGAAAAGGGACTGAGGTATCCATCACTCCCATATCATCAACCAGAAACACCATGATGTTCGGCTGCGATGCGGATGCATTCTCATTGAAAAGTGGTGCGAAGAGGACACCGATCAAACAGGCGACAAACAGGTGATAAGTTAATTTCATTGTGTGGGACTTTCTTGTGTTCGAATCGAAATCAGTATCTCCGATTTATAAAGTAACACCTCGTATCAATAATCTCAAATCTGTCTACAGGTGATAGGCCATATTGATCATCCAATCACTTTGGGCAGAAAGATCAATCCTCCGACAATGAGGGCGGCCATCGAACTGATCAAAACAGCCCCGGCTGCAACATCTTTGGCGTTGCGTGTGAGCGGATGTTCTTCCAGGCTGATTCGATCGAGCGTATTTTCGAGAGCCGTATTAAGCATTTCGGCCATCAGAACAAAGGCGATTGTCAGCGAGATAATGGCCCACTCCAGCTGACTCAACTGATAAACAATGCCAGCAATAATCACGACAATCGCGATCCCCATCTGCAAACGCAGATTTCTCTCGTTCTTCAGTGCGATCCCAATTCCCCGGAATCCATTTGAAAAGCGGAGAGGAGCGAGCCGCGAAACCGCGGCGGTGTCAGCCTGTCGGGATTCAGTTTCGGTTCTATCATGGGGATCGATAAGCTCGAAGCAGTGGGAATGCCTGCTCTTTGACGGCATGAGGACGAACTTGTGAGCCGGGTTGTTGATAATCCCCCAATTCGACTCTCGCCTTTTCCGTGAGTTGAGTCAATTGCTCAACAACTTCCGGATTACTCTCAGCCAGATTTTTTGATTCCGCAGGATCTTCAACAACATCATAAAGTTGCAAAGCCTGCTTTTGAGGGGAGCCATTTTTTGTGCGAGAACGCATTTCAATCGGCAGGTAGAGTTTCCACTTGCCGGAACGGACCGCCTGAAGTTGATCCATCTGGTAATAATAGAAAGCTTCATACGGGCTTTTAAGTTTATATCTCGAAGTCATTAGTGGGAGAATGTCATGCCCATCCCGAGGGACTGACTTGTCAAGTGGTTGATAGCACAATTCTGCAGCTGTGGGATAGAGATCCATCATCGTGCACAGTTCATCGCAAACGGTATTGGCTGGAATTGTGCCAGGCCAACTCATGATGCAGGGAACACGCATGCCTCCTTCGGAAGTCGTATATCCCCAGCCACTGAGCGGAAGATTGCTCCCCTGTACGGGAGAACGCCGCGGGGCTCCGTTGTCGGAAGTCCAGATGATGAGCGTGTTGTCGGTCAGCTTCAATTCGGAAATCGTGCGCACAATTTCCCCGAGCGACCAGTCGATTTCTTCAACGGAATCTCCCCAGGGGCCATTCTTCGATTTCCCTTTGAAGTCCTCACTGGCAAAGGGGGCCTGCGTACTGCCCGGCATGCATTTGGGGATGTAGACGAAAAACGGTTCGTTTTGATGCTCTTTGATCCACTCACAAGCGGAAATCGTTAAGCGTTTTGCCAACTGATCCCGATCAACCGGGGCATCGACCACTTCATTATTGATCATATAAGGTAAAGGTGGCCAGTTCTGCCCTTCGCGAGGAGTCATGTCGTCGCTGTAAGGGATGCCTTCGAAATAATCGAACCCCTGATTCGTCGGCAAATAGTCTGGCTGATCTCCCAGATGCCACTTCCCGAAAGCGGCGGTTGCGTAACCGGCTTTCTGGAGATGTTCTGCCATCGTCCATTCTTTGGGATTCAGACCAATCGGTGAAACCGGTCTCAAGACTGCTCCATCGGTGATTGCCATGTCGACACGCTGAGGATAACAGCCGGTCATCAAGGCGGCTCGACTTGGCGTACAGACTCCGCTGGCGGAATAAAAGTGCGTAAATTTACGTCCCGATTTTGCCAGCTGATTCAAATGAGGCGTTCGATGCAATTCGGAACCAAAGGGTTCGATATCGCCGTAGCCCAGATTATCGCACAGAATGAGGACGATGTTGGGAGGAGGGGGAATGACTGTACTCGCCAGAAGTACATTGGAAATCTGACTGAAAGCCATCAGAAACAGAATAAAGTTACAAAACTGGTGGTTCACGTTGGCAAACTCCTTGTTACAATGTATAAGGCATCAGTAATGCATAGTGCTCATTCAAATGCCTGCCCCTATAGCCTACCAGTGTTGCCCTCACCTTCCAAGGATTCCAGTCATGCCTCTGGACCGCCGTGCCGAACTATTTGTTGAAGCCGTCTCTGTTTTTTCCAGCACCCCTGTGCATGAAATGACTATCGAAGAAGCCCGAGCCCGGAAGCAACCTTCTGTCGGCAAGCTGGCTCCGATTGTCGCTCAGGATGATTGCAGAATCCCCACGCGAACAGGTTCTGTCCCAGCCCGAGTTTATCAGCCCCGGAATGAAATTCATAACGGCCATCCCGTCATTGTCTATATTCATGGTGGCGGCTGGGTGATGGGCGAACTCGATCATTATGACCAACTCTGCCGCGAACTGGCCAGTCAAACAGACATGACTGTCATCAGTCTCGACTATCGTCTCGCCCCCGAACATCAATTTCCCAAAGGTCTGGAAGACTGCCTCGATGCTGTCGAACATCTGGCGACTGAAGGTATTCCTGGCCAGGCTTATTCCCATCAACCCTGCGAACATATCTATTTGTGCGGAGACAGTGCCGGCGGGAATCTGGCTGCGGTTGTCGCTAACGAATTCCACGATCATTCCCGCATCCACATCGAAGGTCAAATTCTAATCTACCCGATTACCGACTGCGATTTCGATCGCGTCTCCTATCGGAACAATGCCGAAGGCTATCTACTGACCGCTGACATGATGAAATGGTTCTGGGAACTTTACTGTCCCGATCTCAACAAACGCCCACTTCCCTGGACTTCTCCATTACAACGCGATTCCTTCGCCAATTTGCCACCAGCCTTCGTGCTGACCTGCGAATTCGATCCCCTTCGCGATGAAGGAGCCGCCTATGCCGAATGCCTGCAGGCTGCGGGAGTCGAAACGTTTCACCACGAAGTCCCCGGCATGATTCATGGGTTCATGCGATATCTGCAAACTTTCCCGCAGGCTCACGACGCAGTTGCAAAAATCGCCGACTGGATCGACCACACTTCAGCAGTCAGCTCAGGCAAATCACACACGTCCCATCATTAACAGCGAATTTATCTCTCTGAAAAAGTTTTGCTGAACCAGCCGCATTGCTTTTGCGTTGGAAAGACCAATACGTCAAGATGATCTATGAGCGAGAGCCCTCTGAATTCTGACAGGGGATCGTTCAGAAATCGTGATGACTACTTCGGACCTTCCATAGACGCAACTGGCCTATGTTTTTTTTCATCCCCTATGGGACCGATGCTCCCATCTATCATTGGCCTTATGGCACCGTCGGGATGATTGTACTCAATGTGCTCATCTTCTTCCTGGTTCCCGATGTCGCTCCCTTTGTGCTGGAACATGGGAACGGACTGCAACCGCTGGAATGGGTCACCTCAAATTTTATACATGGCGACATTTTCCATCTCATTGGAAACATGATATTCCTGTGGGGCTTCGGGCTGGTTGTCGAGGGGAAAATCGGGACGCCGATCTTTTTGCTCGTCTACTTCGGCATGGGAATTTTCCAATGCTCGATCGAACAGGTACTGATGATTGCCAGCGATTCCGGCGGGTCCTCGTTTGGGGCCTCCTCGATCATTTATGGATTGCTGGCGATTTCGCTGGTCTGGGCTCCCAAGAATGACTTGTCGGTTTATCTTTTTGTCTTTCTGATTCGCATCATCGCCACCACATTTGAGATTTCAATTCTGAGCTTCGGGATGATCTACATCGGCCTGGAGTTTGTATTCGCATTCTTTACGGGATTTCAGATGAGCAGTGCCATGCTGCATCTGGCAGGGGCAGCTATTGGGGGCGGCATTGGATACGTTTTCCTGATCGGCAAATGGGTCGACTGTGAAGGCTGGGACTTGATTTCGGTCATGAAAAATCAACACGGCCGCCAACTGACGCGGACTGCTACTCAAATGCCAGAGGCTGACTACCAGCTCAAGACCGAGAAATCGAAAAAGCGGAAAAAGAAAAAACGCAAACTCGCAGAATTGGATTCTGAACTCGATGATATCGAAATCCAGCAATCAAAACGTGAAAAACGCGTTCTGAAGATCCGGGAATTGCTCAAGCAGAACAAGCCGACCGCAGCCGTCTCGGAATATCAAAACGCCAAACGACGCATGGGAGAATTCACCCTCTGTGCCATGGACCTGAAGAGCATGGCTGATGGCTTGTATCGCCAAAAAATGTACTCAGAATCGATGCCCTTCTACGAACAATATGTCGATCGATTCCCCGATCTGGCTTCCAAAGTTCGTGTTCGACTGGCTGCCATCTATATCGATATCCATCAGCGTCCGCGAGCCGCATTACGTGTTATGAGCCAGATCGATCCTCAGGAACTCGATGAGAAAGCAGAAAAAATCCGTATGAAACTTGAGCGTCAGGCAAACCAATTGATTGAAGACGGCGTATTGGAACTCGAAGGCCATAGTTGGTCGTAGAGAGTTTATTCACGTATTTTTGCAAATCCACTTGCATGACCTGACAAACTCGATGCAAATGAATTGAATGAGAGTTCCTGGATAGGACTGTTGCTCAGGCCTTTATTCGCATCTTCTCGCTTGGAAAGAAGCAGACAAGTCCCGTCGTATAATCTCTCTCTTAACAATTTCGTTAACATGACCTCATATCTTTTGGCATAAGAAGCCCCTTGAAACTCTTCAAATGTCTTGAAATGTGGTGCCTTAATTTTGACGGGGCTATGTGATCGGGGACAATCCTCAAGTAAGAATAAAAATCCTAACCATGGCCGTTGTGAAGGTTGAATTGCTCCTTCACGATAGGCTGCCCAGAGGTCTGTTGCATTTCCAACTGCTTCCTCAGTTCGGTTATTAAAGTTATTCCCAAATGAAGGACCAACTTGAGCTTTGAATTCAATGACCGCAATTAACTGATCATTTGAGATGGCGAGTAAGTCCCATTTTTTCTCTGCTCGGAAATAGCCTGGCAATTCAGTTTTTTGTTTCCAGTAAATTTCGGTTTTCTTCAAACCTGCATCAATTAATATATCAAGACATAATTCTGCAAAACCATCCAAGTGTTTCCCACCTGTTACAGCCGTTCTTAACCCCGCATCTCTCGTTCCGGATTTCACTCCTTGATTCAGAGATTGCGAATCCCGAGTCAACCAGAAATGTTTAACCGCTTTTGCCAAACGTTTATCAAGGTTTTTCATGAACATGCACCTCAGTCGATGAGAACATCCCGACTGAGTCTTTGATTCTCTTTTTAGCCATCGATAAGTAGGAAGCATCAATTTCATAGCCGATGGAATTTCGACCATTTCTTAATGCTGCTAATGTCGTTGTGCCGGTTCCAAGAAATGGATCCAAAACAGTATCACCCACAAAACTGAACATTCTGACTAAACGTTCTGCTAATTCCAGTGGATAGGGTGCAGGATGTTTTTTTGTCGAAGCCCCGGTAACTCCACTCCAAATTTGCTGAAACCATTCTCGATGCTTTGCTTCTGGAATCACGCTGAGAATTCGATTCGCAACAGTAGGTTTTCGATACCCACCTGGCTTGCGCTCCATTAGAATGAATTCAATGTCATTCTTGATGACAGAGTTGGGTTCGTATGGCTTGCCTAGAAACGAAGAGCCCCCTTCCACTTCGTAAGACGCATTGGCAATTTTATGCCAGATGATTGGAGCTAAATTGTCGTATCCAATCATTCGACAATGTTCCTGAATTGTCGCATGAAGAGGTACAACTGTATGTCGTCCCTTGTTTTTTTTTCGAGAGAGACAGACATCACCAACAACACAAATTAAACGACCTCCTGGAACAAGTGAGTCGTAACACTTTTTCCAAACCTGATCCAACTGTTCGATGAAATCGTCGTATTCAACAATGTGGCCCAGTTGTCCTTCAGAATCTTGGTATTTCTTTAAGCTCCAATAGGGAGGAGAAGTCACAATCAGATGGACAGATTCCGGTTCCAGATTCATTTTTCTGGCATCATCACAATAAATATCATGAATTGTTGGAATACGACTTACAGATTCTCTAATGATCTCAGTTAACTGACTATTCTTTGCAATTGCAGGAATTGCAGTTTGCAAATCTGGTAAATCCGCAACTTCTGGTGGGATAAATTCTTCCAAGGAGATTGAATTCAATACAGGCAATTGATGGCCTCATAAAACAGCAGATATTCAGTAGTAACTTTCAGCACTGAACAATTTGCTAAAAAGATTGAAAAATGGATTGACTTGAAGTCTCAGACAAGTTTAATCAACTTCCTCACTCTACGGAATCCAAACCCGAACTCGATGATTGGAACTGTCGCCAATATAAACACGGCCATCCGGTCCGAAGCAGACACTATGGGGACGGTTCAGTTTGCAGTTGAGCGGATCCCCATCAGGGCCATCCCCCTTTTTTCCATTCCCGACAATGGTCTTAATGGCTCCCGTTTTGCCATCGATCCAGCGAATGGTGTGGCTTTCAGTATCGGCGAATACGATATTGCCATCCTTGTCGACAGCGATCCCTTTCGGTCCTGCCAGTTGTGCCTGAGCAGCCGGCCCACCATCGCCACTGTAACCCTGTTTGCCACCGGTGCCGGCGACATGATGAATTCGTGATGTTTTCAAATCAATCCGATAAATCGCATTTCCTTCACGAAGAGCTAGCCAGAGGTTTTCGCCATCGTAATCGAGTGCCCGCGGACCACTGACAGGAATATCTCCCAGTTTGGCATTCTCAGGGAGCTTTTGTTTTTTGCCATCTCCCAGAATTGTTTTCACGATCCGTGTCTGTGGATTGACGACTCGCAATCGGTTATTGCTGATATCACAAATATACAGATTGTCTTTGTCGTCAAAAGCTATCGAATGCGGGCGATTGAACATCGCCTTGATTGCTACCTGTCCATCCCCAGCGAAGCCGGCTTTTCCAGTGCCTGCCAACGTCGCAATCGCACCAGTCTTTGCATCGACGCCACGAACAATGTGATTCATCATTTCGACAAAGATCATATTTCCCTGTGAATCGAACCGCACTTCGTAAGGCTCAAAAAGTTCGGCTTCGGTCGCAATCCCTCCATCTCCCGAGTAGCCAGATTTTCCCGTCCCTGCGACGGTGCTCGTTTCCAATGTCTCCAGATCGATCCGACGAATCACATGATTCTTCGTTTCACACACATAGAGAGCACCATCGGGACCAACGACAACGCCGAACGGTTCGTTGCAGGTTGCTTCAGTCGATTTCTCGCCGTCTCCTGTGTAGTCGGCCTTTCCGTTTCCGAGCAGAGTGATGACCTCTGAGGACTCTACTGGAGTAGAGCACAGCTGGAGTGATGAGATTGTAATGATTGTTAGTAATATCATTTTGAGCATGAGCTATCCCTTTTTAAAGTCGGGTGGCGGGGGCGCTCTCGAAGAGAAGCCCCCGAAGTGAAAAAGTTCGGGGGCTTCCGCAAACGCGGAGCGCCCCCGCCACCCCTGGTCTGTTATATTATTGTTATCGCAACCATTCAGACATAATATCCGAGATCTCTTCTCCCTCAAGCGTTTCGTGGGCGAGAAGGTGATCGACGATGGCAGCTGTCGCCGCCCACGCATTCTCTTCATCAAAGAAACGATACAGTTCAACTGCCATATTTTCCAGATACGCCAGTCTGCGTTTGGGCTGTTTCTCCAGTGGTTCAGCCCAGTGCCAGGCGTCCTGCCAGTCCTGTGCCCACTCGGCAACCAGAGCAGGATGAAAAGGCTCCTGCCGATAAATCATCTCCACAACTGGTCCTGCAAGGGCAACCCGAACCCGATCTTCCAGATCCTGCTTCGTCAATTGGGTATTCGACCACACGATTGTGACATCGCCGTAACGCTCCGGACCATCATCCCAGTCGGGATTAATCGTGATCGACTCGACGAACGCCCCGAGATAAACAGCCATCATCGCATGGCCAGCTTCATGATAGGCGGTAAGTTCGAGCATGATCGGGATTCGGGTTTAGGAATTCGATTTAATCATCGTGAATTGATAGAAACGTGTAGTAAGAGAACTTCGAATCAGTTTCAAAAAACACTGGCCACTAGCCACTTAACACTGGCCAATCATCAACTTTCAACCCTTTCCTTCCTTGCGGCTCAACGATTGACTTGGCAAAGTATAGTGAACTCCCGCCTCGCACTTCACTCCACTGAAAGGGTTGTCATGCAAAAGTTTCACTGGCTGCTGATTGTCTTCCTGATTCTTCCCGCAACATTAACTGCAGACGATGCTAAATCAAAGCAGATTTTAATGGCTGGATCTGCTAAAAGTAACATCACTCCACCACTGGGAGAAAATCTTGTTGGTAACTGGGTACCGACCCCTTCCACAAATATTCACGATGAACTCCACGCACGTTGTCTCGTGCTCGATAACGGCGAAACGAAAATTGCCTTCGTTATTTGCGATAGTCTCGGCCTGAAACGCGAAGTCTGTGACGAAGCCCGCGCTCTCATTTGCAGCGAAACCGACTTCGAACCGGATCATATTCTGATTTCCGCCACACATACCCATTCGGCGACTCCGGCAACCAGCGATGCCTATCAACCGTTTCTCGTGCGACGCATAGCCGATGGTGTGCGACGTGCAATGGCAAATCGTCAACCGGCTCGCATTGGCTGGGGAAGTGTCGATGAGCCCTCCGAAGTATTCAATCGTCGCTGGTACACGACCGATCCTGAAGCTCTGAAAAACCCATTCGGCGGAGTCGATCAAGTTCGCATGAATCCCCCTCGGGCAAACCTCCTGCGACCGGCAGGCCCGATTGACCCGGAAGTTTCTTTTCTGAGTGTACAGTCTCTGGAAGGCAAGCCCATCGCTTTACTGGCGAATTATTCTCTGCATTACGTCGGCGGTGTGAAAAAAGGCGATGTCTCAGCCGATTACTTTGCCATATTTTCCGAACGAATCGGACAGCTGATGAATGCCGATTCCAACTTTGTCGGTATCATGTCCAACGGCACCAGTGGAGACATCAACAACATTAACTTTCAGGGGAAGTCTGAACGCCGCGAACCTTACGAGCAGATGACAAACGTTGCCAATTTGATCGCCGAACGAGTTTACGAGGCTCATCAGCAGATTGAATTCCAGAACTGGGTTCCCCTGGATGCGGTTAGTCGCGATCTGACTCTGCAGTACCGGAAACCAGACAAAGCGATGCAGGATTACTTCGCCAAAGTGATGCAGCAACCCGAAGATGCCGAGCCCTATCAACGACACGAGCGAACGTACGCTGGCCGCGTGCAAGCACTGCTTGAAGGTCCGGACTCCACAGAGGTGATGCTGCAGGTCGTAAGAATTGGTGATCTCGCAGTGACTGCCATCCCTTTTGAGACGTTTGCAGAAATCGGCCTGGAACTCAAAGAGAAAAGCCCCTTCGCAGATACATTCACCATCGAACTGGCCAACGGCTGGTACGGCTATTTGCCAACCCCCGAACAACACAAACTCGGTGGCTACGAAACCTGGATGGGGACGAACAAAGTCCAGTTCGATGCCTCCGACCTCATCGAGAAAACATTGTTTGAGTTGATGGATGAAGTTTCTGACAAGTAAATGGAAATTCAATTATTGGGTGCACGTCCCAGCACTGTAGGTCAGGCACTGCCTGACGAAATGTGTGTGCTACCTCGTTTGTTGTCATTCAGTTCGTAGTTTGGGTTACGGAACGCGTAATCCAAACTTTCTGGATTCAATTCGACTCTTTGATTTCTCATCAGTTGTTAGAATTTGTTGGGTTACGTTTCGCAAACCCAACCTACTTCTACAAACCCGATGCGCAAGCGAATGAGTCAATATTCTCAGGATGCTAATGACACACACTCTTGCGCTACGTGCTTGTAATGTCGGGGGATCGTCACCTATTCAATGTTAACTCCCCACGCGTCCAGCATCTTTTTCAACAATGCTTTCTGCTGCTCGCCAATCTGTGGGTCCGAGTATGCCTCCTGCAGCAGCTTCTCATTCTCAGGGCTCTGAAAGTGATAAAAGTCCTGCGTGTATTTCAGCCAGTCGATCCGAGTTGTTGTGAAACTGTTATCACGCAACTTTTTGAGATCCTTTATTTGTGAAACCAGCAGTTTTTCGTAGTCGTTATCAAATGGCTGAATAATGCACCGCGCCTCTGGTATCGAATGGTCAATTTTCCCCTCTTGATTTTTGGGAAACGTACTCCCGAAATGACCAACATCAACCAGCACCAGTTTCACCTTTTCCACGCCCTGATATGTCTTCATCAGTTCGCGAATCCGCTTGAGGATTTCTTCCCGTCCTGAAATTGCACTCCAGTCGTTCCGATAAACACTGTCATCATCAATCGAAATCAGGAATTGTAGTGGGCCGGAATTTGGGGACTGAAAATCTTTGAACAGCAGAAATTCCGTCTGGTTTTTCTTCCAGTCTGGTAATTGAGCGGCGAGTCTTCCGCCGGGCGAGGAAAGATCATAGCTCCAGTAGTATTGATCGTAAGCTCGAACCTGCTCTGCATCTTCCTTTTCATAGACGAGTCTGCTCGCTTCTGTCTGATCCTCCGGCAATTTCCATGCTCGCTTGATAGAACTGGTCGGCATCAGTTCCAGTTGCATCACCTTTTGACGGGGCTCCTCCACCTGAAATGACTTGACTTTCACCGTCAGAATTTCCGAAGAATTCGCCACCAGAGCTTCCAGCGTCGGTTTCGTGACTCCCGGATCCTGTCCCTGCACCGATTGCGCCTGCAAAATAACAGCCAGAACGACTCCCCAAATACAACTCCTGTGCAGTTTCATTTGTGCCCCCTGATTCAGTTTTTGCCAAAGTTCTTCAACTCAGTAAAAATGAGTAGATATGAATGTACACTCCGGTCGATCTATGATACAACATGAACATGCGTATTAATTGGCTATTTGTGGACATGAATTCCTACTTTGCTTCGGTCGAGCAACAGTTGCGGCCCGAACTGCGCGGGAAGCCTGTGGGCGTTATTCCGATGATGGCCGACACAACCTGTTGTATCGCAGCCAGTTACGAAGCAAAGGCATTTGGCATCCGGACAGGAACGCGTGTTTCGGATGCAAAAATTCTCTGCCCGGAGATCAATCTGGTTGTCTCCCGAACGCGGGAATATGTGGAGTATCACAAGCGAATCGTGAAAGCCGTCGAGTCGGTTTTGCCGGTCGATCAGATTCACTCGATCGACGAAATGTCCTGCCGTCTGCTCGGCGCGGATGGCGAATATGCACGGGCATTGCAATTAGGAAAAGCCGTCAAAAATGCGATCAAAACCCGTGTCGGGATTGCGCTGCGAAGTTCGGTGGGCCTGGCTCCGAATCGACTGCTCGCCAAAGTCGCCAGCAATATGCAGAAGCCGGATGGCCTGACATTAATTCGCCCGACCGATTTGCCGGACTGCCTGCATCAACTGGAGTTGACCGACCTGCCCGGCATCGGCAAGCAGATGGAGAAGCGGTTTCATCGAGCCGGGATTTTTACGGTGAAGAAGTTATGCGAGCAGCCGAGTCATCGTCTGCATGAGGTCTGGGGCGGCGTAATCGGCGATCGCTGGTGGCATATTTTGCGTGGAGAAGATCTGACCGAGAAGCCGACGCAGCGGCGGACAGTGGGGCATTCGCATGTACTTCCCCCGGCTGCACGAAATGATCGCGACGCTTACGCAATTCTCGTCAAGCTGACACACAAAGCGGCTGTCCGCCTGCGCGACATGAATTACTGGTGCGGCTCCTTCACCGTGAAAGTCAGCTTCTGGGAGTGGGGTGTCTGGACGGAAACCCGAAAAGTGGGCGATGTTCAGGATACGCCGGCTCTGTTGGCAGCGCTGGCAGAAATGTGGGCCTTACGTCCTCAGGGAGCGATTCCCTTCAAGGTCGACCTGACGTTATTCAATTTGAAATCGTCGAAGAGTTGTTCTCTGCCCCTGTTCCCCGAACAGCAACGCCGGCAGAGCCTGGTCAAAACGATGGATGCGATCAATCTGAAAATGGGCGAAGGAGCCTTATATCTGGCAGCCATGCACGGCTCCCGCGAATCAGCCCCCGACCGCATCGCCTTCCAGTCCATCCCCGAATGCCGCCCGAAACACCCCTCTGTTGGCGAGGTGGAAGAGGTGTTTTGAAATGTTAGCTTTCGTGTTGAACAATAATGCTTACATACCATCAGTATCTAATTCGGCTTCTATGTTCACCAACTGCTTCGTATAGATGCCAATATCATCAGAGATCCCTTTGCCATTTTTTATCTTATCGTGCCAGATTCCATCCTGGGCGATTCCATCGATTCCTTTGGAATAGAGATGGTAATTTTCACCCTCGACGAGATAAACAAAAGGTTCTCCAAAGATGGATTGCGGAGATTCGCGATCCAGATCTTTATAAAGTTCATTAAGTGACTTGGGGAGTTTGGAATGCTTCAATTGATACGTTTTAATATCAAGTGCAACTTTCGTGAGTTCGATCCACTCCTCGTTTTCAAGAAATGGCTCGCGAGATTCGTAAGTTTCTGTCATCATCCATAAGGCAAAAAATGTTCCTACGAATTTCCCATTCCGTTTTTCACTATCTTTGAATCTAAGTAAGCGACTTGCCGTGATCAATGCTGCATCTTTAATCATTTTATCAGCCATAGGATCCGAAAAATAAGTGTTTTTAAAATTTCTTTTTGCCTCTCGATATTCCATGCCAGACTTAGTTATTGCAAGTTTGACTAACTCATCAATCATCGAATTTGCAATTATCAATGATGAATCCCAATCCACTTTTTGTGAGGCTAGAAGAGAGTCCAACCTATCTGTATTTGGCATTTCCATAAATTCAGCCTGATCACTTTTATGTAGTCCCAGGTAATAAAGTTGAATAATCTGCAATAGTTCGAAACGATGAGTTTCGTCGACGAACTGCCATGTTTCGGGAACGCGTTCCTCAGAATTGAGTAGAATGGAAATTTGCTTCAACGTTTCGGGAGAAATGTTTTGTGACTGAATCATAGTTGCGGCAAGCTGACTGGCTTTCACGTTGAAATAGAAGCCTGTATGACGATCAAGAAATACTTTAGAACATTTCAAATGCCTGGTTATCTGAAACAATGCCTTCAGGCTTTTAATGGCATCTTGTTGATTGCCTGCGGAATTAGAATAGCGTGTCTGGAGGAGGAGCAATTCAGCAAATTGCTTGTATTTCGTAACATTGTAGCTCCCGAAAGGAATCACAGGCATAATGATTGGATCGAAAAATTGTGGCTTGCTCACTTCATTAATCAGGTATTCAACCACATGTTTATTCTTAATCAGATATTGTTCAACTTCGGTTGAGTGAGTCAGATCCTGATCTATTCGTAATGCATTTTTATATTTATTCTCGGAAATGACTCTTGCAGTCAATTCGAGATCTTCATGATTGTTGAAGTTATAATAAGAGACAAAAATTGGGCTATCTGCTGATTTCATTAAATCGAGTGCGTTTAACCTATCGAAGATATTGAACCAAATTTCCTCCATGGGCTCATCAGATTCTTTTTTGCTCCAGCAGGCCAATAGGTTTAATGCGACTGCAGCATTATCTTCCGGCTTTACTCCTTGATTCGCACTCTCATTGAGTGCTGCTACATAGTCCATGTACGCGTCAGGATGCACAGGCTCAAGAATTCGCGTTGTTTCTTTGCTGATTCGAAAAGGGGAATCAACTGACTCTTTCGTATCAGGTTTCTTGCCCGATTTATTTTTGTCCTTGGCAATCTCTGATGCGTATGTCGTTTGAACAACAAACATCAGAGCACTGAATATGAAATGCTGCGAGAATTTGGTCATCGAAAGTTCGCCCTGATATTTGCCCTAATATATTTCTCTATCATTACAAATTAGACATCTTCAACATATCTATTGAGGGACAAAATCATAAAAAAACTCCGACAGGTTTGCACCTGCCGGAGTCTCACTCAGCGATTTAAGGGTTAGTAATATTCACCGTCCGCACTACGCCGGTTGCATGTCGGCGAGTTGTTCTCGCAGACGATGTCGGGCGGTGTGCAGACGTCGTTTGATCGTTCCGACCGGGCTGGCGAAATGATCGCTCATTTCCTGCAGCGACTGGCCGTGGAAGTAGAAGGCGACCAAAGTATCGCGATCCATCTCCCGCAACTTTTCAATCCCGGCTCGCAACTGAGTTGCCCGTTCGCTGGTCACAACTTCTTCCCAGGGTTCAGAACCTCGGGATTCGGTCACAGCTGCAAACACTTCAGGCGACTGAGCTGATTCGGGTGGTCGTCGCAAGGCGTGATTGATTGACAATCGAACCGCAATTCGATGCAACCAACCCACGAAACGCAACGGCTCTCGCAACTGCTCCAACTTTCGCAGAGCTCGCAGGAATACTTCCTGAGTCACCTCGGCTGCTTCGGCGGTGTTTCGCAAACGCTTCATCACAACAGCGAATACAGACGATTCGAATTCGGACATCAACTCGCCGAACGCGTCGCGGCTACCAGACTGAGCCTCTGCAACCAACTGGATTAATCGATTCTCTTCCATGGCTCCTTGCCTTTCCTGACAAGTGATTGCCTGATCCCCGGAAAGCACACAGCCGCCCGCCTTTATCGGGTCTGACGTGGCTTTCTCAAAATCGGACTGCGGTCGCAAAAATCGTGCGAAGACGCAGAAGCCGAAGTGAGGAAGGCAAAAGTGAATGAAGCGCACACACCGCATGAACAGAAAGGATCGAAAACGTTTCGATTCCCTCAGTCAGCGGGCCGGACAACGGATTAACGTGGCGTTAAACCACGCTGTGCGAAAAGGGCTCGTTAAGAGCACATTCCACTGAATGCGGGGGACATTCCCGGCATTCTTCCGTCGCAAGGCTGACACATCGGGTCGAAACAACAGTTATGCAGTAAATCATGCTGTTGCTTGCGATCGGGGCGTTGGCGTTTTATGCCGCCACTCCCAAAACCGCCGGACTTCCGATACGAGCCCTCGCTAAATAGCCAATGTTCCAGACGATGGCTGAGCGTGAGGGCGCCACGGACGCAGGCAATAACCGATGCATTCACAACTGCTGCTGTGACGGTAACTGTCGCGTTGATATTCGTGGTGATATTAATCATCGTCGCACCTCCTGCGGTCGTGCCGCAGCGTCTGGAAAAGAAGAAAATAGTTTGTTTCGCTAAAAGTTCCTCAATGTTTTCAGGATAAAATCCCGCACATGGGGATCAAAACGTCATCCTGAAAAAAAATCCTTGAGATCCCGGCTCAACGATCGGGGAATGATCCCGCCCGATTTGCCTGCAAATCTCCCATACACCTATGACAATAGTAACGACGGATTGGTTCACGTGATTTTGAATTTTCCGGAATTTCTCCAAAATTCACCGAAAAAATCGTCAACCTGCGAGAATCGTACAGATTAGTTGCTTGAGTGATTTTGTAGATTTATTGGCGTAACCTCAGTACGAAATGACATTCGATATGCCCTTATCTCCTTATTACACAGATGTTTATGGAAAAGTTCAGGGTGGGTGGCACCGGTTGACGCGAAGCGGCTACCGGGGTGACGAAGTCACAAGAGGTATTTTTTAGAAAGAGTATAGAAATTCAATCACCGGAATCGTGTCAAAGTTTTCTCTTGTCGCTGCGTGATCCAGAGAGGTTGCAAGAAATCAACCAGCGATATCTATCAAGTTTGAATGACTTTATTTCAGGAATCACCATCACCTCAAACTTTTTCTTGCCCATTTTAACAGAGTTAGTTAGTCTGAATTGACGGGACGAAGTCAGTAATACACGCCCCCATTCTTTCTAAGTTATCCATACTTCCGATTCGACATAAAAATACAGTGATAAGAGAACCTGGATCAATTCTCCGATTTGATTAAACGTGGGAAAGTACTACACTTCTAGCTGATTTACGTCGCTGAGGCGGGGCAAATGGATGTGAAATGGATAGGGGCTCTCTCAGCTGGCAATTGTAAAATTGGATTTCGGAGAGGATGTCACGTAGGTGATTTGTCTCCAGAACAATCTTGGTGAAAACCGCATGCTGAAATTCTTCAATAAAAAAGATCCATGGGGCAATGGATTGTCAGTCTGGGTTCTGGCTGCCCTGCTGTTTGCAACGCCGTTCATCATCACGACGCTCAAACAGGTCGAGATGAAGAATGAGGTGGAAGCCTGGTTGCCGGAACGTGATCCCCAAGCGGTTCTGCTCGACTGGTATGGCGAGAATTTCCCGGTGAAGGATCGCCTGTTCGTTTCCTGGGATGATAGCACTTTAAACGATGCCCGCACCGAATTACTGGCTGCCCGGCTCGAAGGATATGTCGACTCCAAAGGTGTCGAGCGACGCGGGAGTCCGTATGTTGAAGATGTATTAACGCCTCGCGAATCGCTGCGACAAATTCTCGATCAGGGGATCGAAGACGATCAGGCCCTGAAAACATTGGGCGGATTACTGCTCGGTCATGGAGCCCTGAAAGTCAAACTGACTGAACTTGGTCACGAAAAACAGGAATTTATTGAGCAGGAAATAGTTCGTCGTGCGCAAGAAGAGTTGAATCTGAATGTCGAAATCATTCCCGCTGTGAAACAGTGGCAGCCCTCGCTCAAGTTCAGTGAATTTGCAGAGATCCGCCAGAAGAAAGCGGATACGGAAGAGTTTTACGAAGAGGATGAAGAACGCCTCGATACGATTCTGGAAGTCCCGGAGCATGATTTTCAGGTCACCTGGCATTTAATCACGCCCGATGCTGATTTGACAACTCAGGTTCAAACTCTGATCGAATCGATTACCTCCCGTCCCAGCAGAGCGTACCCGAATGGCGATCCACTAATAGCGGAAACGTTCTTTTCGACGGGAGCCCCAATCAGTTTAGTCGTCACATTCACGGAAGCGGGTCAGGCTGATCGCTCAGCCGCTTTGGCCGATGTTGCGGCCGTCGCTAAAGACAGCTTCATCCCTGAAGAAGCCTTTCACATGGGAGGACGCCCAGTTGGTTCCGCTCGACTGAACGAAGAAGTGGCCAAATCCAACTACGATCCCGATGCACCTATTTACATGCGATCCGTTGTCGGGACTTCGGCCTTGGTCAGTTTCCTGTTGGCTTTCCTGATGTTGAGGAGTTTTCGTCTTGGAATTCTTGTTCTAACGGTCTCCGGCTACGCCACGCTGTTCACCGTCATGCTGGTTCCTTTAACGGGCTCAAGCATGAATATGGTATTGATTGTGATGCCGACGTTACTTTCGGTATTAACTCTTTCGGGAGCCATTCATCTGGCCAGTTACTGGAAACATGCCGCGTGGGAAGATCCTCAAAACGCGGTGATCAAAGCCGTCAAAATGGCTGCTCAACCCTGTATTCTGGCTTCTGCGACAACAGCAATCGGCCTGGCTTCACTGATGACCAGTACATTGAATCCCGTTCGCGACTTCGGAATTTATGCGGCAACTGGATGTATTATTTCGCTGGTCTTTGTGTTGTTTGTTTTGCCGGCTCTGATGCAACTCTGGCCGGGGAAACCTCCGGAAGAACATGAATCGGATGGAAAATACTGGCGACTGCTGGCAGATGGCCTGTATCGTTATTCTTCACTGGTCACCATAGTTTGCCTGGGATTGTTTGCCTTTGGCTTGTATGGGCTGACTTATTTCAAAAGTGAAACAAAGGTCATCCGCTACTTCCCTGAAGATGCCCCGATCATGCGGGACTACTGGTTCCTGGAAGACAATGTGATTGGTATCAATACAGTCGATACCGTTGTGAGATTCGATCAGGCTGCTCAGGAAAACATGCAGTTTCTGGAGCGTCTGGAAGTCGTTCGACAGATCACCGAAAAAATTCGTGCTCATCACGAAATTACCGGAGCACTTTCACTCGCTGATTTCCAGGAACCGACCGAGCCACCTGCAGAAGATGCTTCGTTTCTCGTCAAAGCCCGGTACAACAAACGCAGCAATGCGTTCGAAGATAAAATCAAAGAAGGAGAGCTCCCCGAAGCAGAATCTTTATTAACGGTCGCCAAAACCGATGCCGACTGGACCGTTCCCGGTGATAAGAAGTTGAGTGAAACCGGCGATGAATTGTGGCGTGTTTCTGCTCAGGCCTACGTCATGGCCGACAACGATTATGGCCAGTTGATGAATGAACTCGATGAAATTTCGCAGTCGGTACTGAAATTCCACGCCGGCACTCACCATGTCGTCACGGGTATGGTTCCCGTCTTTTTACGGACTCAGGAAGCGTTACTCGAGAGTTTGATTCGCAGCTTCGGCATGGCCTTCGCCATCATTGCTGTTGTATTGATCGCTGTTCTGAAGAATCCGATTGCGGGCTTGCTCACGATGTTACCGAACCTGATGCCCGTCGCGTTTTGCTTCGGCACATTATCGATTATGGGACAGCGAGTTGACATCGGTACCATGATCACAGCTTCGGTCGCTCTCGGGATTGCTGTCGATGGCACATTGCACCTGCTGACATGGTTTAAGCAGGGCATAATTCTAGGAAAGACACGAAAAGAAGCGATTGAACTGGGACTCTCCCACTGCGCCCCCGCCATGTGGCAAACCAGTGCCATTGTCGCTATCGGCCTGCTGATGCTCTTCCCAGCTCCCTTATTAATGATCAGCCGGTTTGGTATTCTGATGGCTGCCTTAATTGCAGCGGCATTGATTGCAGATATTGTCTTCCTGCCTGCACTTTTGGCAGGCTGGTTGGGGACGATCATTGAAAACAGCGTCAAAAAAGCCAGTCAAACTGGGAAGAACTCTGATCTCACGAATTCCAGGCAGTCCGCTGAAAGTAACGAAGAAGCGGAACTGGAAGCTCCTGAGTCTCGTCAATCCAGCCTTTCGACACCTCATCTCAAAGTCGTCACTGCCAAAGCGACCGAAAGTTCAAATTCAAACTGATTCTATTTGGCAAGAGATTTGCTCTTTTCTCTGCCTGATCGTCCTGTAATGATTCCTGAATGAAGATTGTGGGAATCACAGTACGAAATTTCCTTATGCAATTTCAGAAGTGACGATATTCTTTGAAGAAAGAGCTTTAGATTTAATTCTGTACATTCAATTTATGAGTTCATGCCCTGCGGGTATATTTTCGAGCATTCGCTCACCGAAACCAGGAATCAATTATGACCGAATACGTCGAGCCGCTCGGGCCACGAATTCTCATCCGTAAAGACGAAAGTCGCCAGAAAACCCGCGGGGGAATTGTCCTCCCCGATCAGGCTGAAATTCCGACAATCACAGGACGGGTCGTGGCTGTCAGCCTGGAAGTCGAAAACGACGAGGAATTCCCCGTCAACAAATACGACAAGGTATTGTTTCATCCCAAGGATGCCATCCCCGTCGATTTTGAATCGGACAACCTGCTGTTTGTGGTCCCGATTGATGATGTTGTTGCTGTCTTTCGTCGCACTGAAACACCGCGATCCCATTCCAATTCGGACTTGAGACAAGAAGAGTCAGACGACGATCTTGATGACCAGGAATAGGCTCTTTTGGGGATACGCTCACAAAGCTCTCAAGAGGATGCAAAGGATTACTCAAATCCAAGATTTCGCTCAATGCTTCGAGCTTTAGGGGACATGAGTAAATCCCGGAATGGGTCATTTTCAGATTCGAGTGGGCGATCTCCTCGCGCTTCAATGCCCGCTTCTTTTATCCAACCTTCGTCCGTTTCGTCAGTTCCATCGTCATAATCATGATGGCTCGGTTTCGAACTATCAAAACTTTTCGTAAACATCTCCCGAATACTGGCTGTCTGAGTGCATCCACTCGAGCCAATCAGCAGTAGCATCAGTATTGCTAATAAAGAGGGGCCGTTTCCAATCGACTTACAATTCAATTGGGGGTGTGCTGGAAATCGGATCATAGGGTTATCCTGAGAGGATTGACGAAGGAATGTCAAAGACAACGCCACAGCCATTAAGGCATGAGGATTTGTCCGAAACAGAACGTCGTAGACGCTGCACAGCGTTTTTGGTGGGAATATTGGAGGGAGCGAACAAATATCAGACGGGATGTGTCTTGTCGAGATGCATTCGTGAGCTGTAATTCGTACAACGACTCTCTGAAATTTGGAAGCCACTTGAACGCGAGAGTAATTTTAAGACAGAATTCATCCAATTTTTGATTCCATCATATCTTAAAATTAGCTTCACTTGATAATCGGATCATGGAACGCCACAATGCCCATCCCCTTGTCAGAAACAGGGATAGAGATTTTATGGAGCTGACTGAGAATCAGAATCTCTCATTTGGTCCTTTCTCATCTTTCGGGATGAGATGCTGTCCAATGATATTAAGTTAAAACAGTAAACCCAAACACACGGAATTAATACGATGCCACTCAAATCTGATCGATTAGAGCGTAGTTTGAAATTAGCAGAAAACAGTCGTGATCTGTGGCAAAAAGACTTGGAATCCCGCAATATCAAAGCGGAAAATTTCCGAAGAGATCCTCGTTGGCGCTCACTCAACGCAGCTTGCCGAGACATCCAGACACGCATGGATGCCGCAAAAGATTTGACCGAACGTGGACAACGAGAAACAGTTTCGGAAGAATCCGAACAGGAATAATCCACCGCTGAATGAACAACCGGCATCATCATATGGATGCCCACGGAGAGATGGCAGAGCGGCCGATTGTGCAGCATTGGAAATGCTGTGTCCTGGTAACAGGACCGGGGGTTCGAATCCCCCTCTCTCCGCTTCCCTTACAAGCTATGCCTGCAAGGTGTTTTTGTGTAAGGACTTGTGGCGATTGCATTTTAGCTTCCTCTCTCATTGTGCTAGATTTGTGCTAGATCAGTTTCATTGGATTCGTCGGCGAACTTCTGAATGGCGGATTGAGCTGCTTGATCGTGGATGTGGTTGTACAGGTCCATGATTTCATCAGAGACATGCCCAACCCAACGTCTGACTGTTGTACTAGGGATTCCTTTCGCGAGTGCTTTTGAGATGAAGCTGTGACGGAAAGTGTGCAACTTGCCCGTACTCGGAAGTCCGATTCTTTTCAGTACTCGTTTGAGAGATTTCAGTAGTCTGCGTTCTGAAATCTGATTGCCTCCGTCGGGATATTTTGTTGAAGCAGGTGCGGTGAACACCCAGCGAAAATCCTGAGGTTGTTACTGGAGCATCTGCTTCAGTCGGACCGTCATGGGAACTTTTCGGGATTCACCCGTTTTCGGTTTCCACCCATCTTTGGGACGAATGTGAATCAGGTTTTTTTCAAAATCGACATCGTCCCAAGTCAACCATTGCAACTCTCCGAATCGCATGCCTGTGTCCGCATATGCGGTGAAGATCGATTTCTGTGGATCATTCGCTGCGGCTAATATCTGGTTGACTTCTTCAGGCGTCCAGCACGGTTGTTCTGTCCGTTTCGGCTGTGGATTCTTGAGACCTTCGAGTGGATCGCAACTGATCATTTTCCGCGATAACCCAAAGTTCACCAGTTGGCGGATAATGTAGGTGTCACAGTGAATCGTCTTTGCAGATCGATTCTCTTCCATTCGCATTTTTCGATAGGCATCAATGAGGCGTAAGTTCAATTGATGCAGTGACGTTTTATGTTGCGTTTTAGCAAGAGCAGCCAATCTGTTTAATGTGTATCGATACTTGTTCAAAGTTTTTGAAGCACGTCCTTCGGTTGTGAGATGAGCAAGATATTCCTCAATCACATCCATGATAAGAACTGGAGGAAGAGTGACTTCACGCTTACCCTGAATCAATTCCGCTTCAATGATTAGAGCTTTGCGGCGCGCTTCCTTTTTACTTTCTGTCGAAAGCGCTTCTCGCTGTTGTTTGCGATCCAGTTGGTAGCTTGCCCACCAATTCTTGCCACGTTTGTAGATTGTGACGCATTCTCCCACTTTTTCTCGGTTGTTAGTGGCTTGGCTAGCCAGAGGACTCATGTTCCTGTTTCTCCTTTCTACCTTTGAATGTCTGCTGGTGTTATTGGCTGTGTAACCCGTCGTTGAAGACTTTTTTGATCAGCCTGTCGCGAGTGAAGCGGAGATGTTTGCCAACTTTTCGGCAGCAACCACTCAGTAGCCCGCGTGAACGCCAATCCCGCAGCGTGTCTTTAGAAACCCGAAGCATATCGGCTGCCTCATCAAGGCTCATGATTGGCGGAAATCTGTCCGCGTAGATGCCCTCAGAGAACATCTGTGTGATCTCTGCCTTGGTGAGATGTAATGAATCATCTTTGGGCATAAAAAACTCCTGCAATAGATCGCTGATTTCATCAACGAACCAAGTATTGCAGGAGGTGTGAGATTCGCCATGTGTGCGGCAGGGGAGAGCCGAGGGAGCGAAATCTATTTACTCATCAAGGATGATATTATCATCCTCCCGTTTGACGAGATTCATCACGCTCCCAGCGAATCCCGATTCCTGTACCATCTGCCAGGAACCTAAGATGTGTTAAACCTTTATTCAGTGATTTGATCGCACTCCGGAGTCGTTCTGGATCCGGTCCTGCTGTCAACGGGTCATCAATCCGCTCTGCCCAACCCACTTCTTCAAAGACATCCAAAATCGTCACAACGAGTTTCGCAGTCAAAACGTTAGCAACCGATCGTACCTTTACACCTTGGTACCACAGTTCCCCACGATCGCGATTCCAGGTGGGAGTCAATACAGGTGTCGGTTCCTCAGGGATTGGGTGATTTAGTTTTTTAAGTAAGCGATGATATTCGGCCGTAGGAAGACCGAATTCGTATGCAAGTTGCACAATCGCCAGATTATGCTCCACTTCCTTGGCTCTCATCCATATCCCCACGGTTTTTCCGTTCTGATATTGCTCTTCCAGAGAGCCCAAGCGTTCTCTTTCTGTGTCGCTAAGGAATTCAGTCCAGACCTGAGAGGCCGATGCTGGGTCTTGGAAACGGTATCGGTGTTCCCAGAGGATTTCTTCAAGAGTTGGCATCGGTATTGATCCTTCGATTGGATTGGCAAATAGATTATGTTGATGGCCAATCCCTCTGTTTGTCTCCTTTGATCATCGTGAATCAATTTAACACCATCACTTTTATTTCAGGCGATATTATCTGCGATTACTCCACTTTTTCGCAACCGTCTTGACTAGAATCACGAGCCATTGAGCCTGTGCGGCTGCATTTTTGCGAGCGAGATTCTTAGACTTGTCTCTATCGTTCAAACTCTTCTCCTTGTTGTAATCTGGCAAGGTTTCACCTCTTCGTATGTAGAATTGTTGCTCTGGCAGAGACTTTTCATTGGTTTCTAATACAGCGAAGTTGAATAATTCATCTCACTTGCCAATAGATTCATGGACACGTCTTGATCTGTCTTTATGCTGCGCAACCACCGAGTGAACTGGTGCAGCATCAGTCCAGCAGCGAGGTTGGCCGTGTAGATGGTGGACTGGGTCGTGCAGGTACCTGTTTGGGCTTGGGATTGAGGGAACAGGGTGGTCGTGTAGTGAGCTTGGGATGGCAGGTCGGTGGCCGAGAGAATACGGATGACTTCGCCGAGCATGCGGCCATCGCACCAGAATTGTGTCTGGTCTTTGACGGATTTCCAGATCGCCGAGCGACTGCTGATGGAATCGACGCAGCAGAACACGACATCGCCAGGTTGCTGCTGCGGTCGATAGCGATCGAGAACGGTGACGACTTGGATGCCGGGATCGATCCGTTGAATATACTCGGCAGTAGCCTCGACCTTTGAGCGGCCAAGATCGCTTTGCAAATATCCCTGCGTGGTAATGTTGGTCGGTTCGACGATATCAAAATCGATGAGCTGGAGTTGTTGGGCTCCAACGGATGCAAGTTGGATCGCAACTTGACGTCCAATCGCCCCGATGCCGATCACCGTGACTTTCAATTCCTTGAGTTTGTCCAGGGGGACCAGTCCTCTTTGTCGACTGAAACGATCTGTTGTATTCATAAATTCTCCTGAGTTGTGCTGTCGTGATAGGGATGAAGCCATTCCTTAAGGACGATCAATCGGCTTCCCGGAAATCAAACAACGGGGTTGAGTTCTGGATATGACTGGTGTTGTTCCTGTTGTCGCAGAACCAGTCCCGGCCTTCTCGATTTGATAACAGCGATTGGGATGACTGTTCTCTGACACAGGAATCGTATTCCTCGCTCCAGGCCTGACGATCAGCAGCCGGAAATGGATATTTAAAATCCAATTCGATTTGCATGCGCAGATGGGCGGGGCCGCCATGCCGCCAATAAAGATCTGCATAGGCCCTGCCCCCCTGAGCGATGATGAACATCACCGCCCAGTCACAGTTGCCAAAAACCCGCTCGAAGGTTTTCACATCGACAGGACTTGGTTGTGGTGAATCTCCTGGGTGCGTGTGAATCCAGATTCGCGCAAACTGTTCAGGACGTCGTCCGAGTTCGACCTGATCTTCAAAGAAGTCAGCCACAGCGGTATCTGAAAATTCGACGGTCATTTCAGTGCAGTGCTGTTCGATGATCACCATGTCGTTCACACATAACAGATCATCCTGCTCGGTAATCCCAAACCCGCCAACTTCCGTCGGCCCGACATCACGCAGGAACAGCAGTTTCGCCCAGGCATACGGGCTGAATCGCAACGTGGGACGTTTCGAGAGTTCGCAGCGTTTTCTCCGAGGGCGTCTCAGATGGCGACGTGTCAGTGGATGAGTTTTCCGGTTCGGCATCGTCTTGCTCCTGTTGCAGGGTGAGGCAGTTATGACAAAGATCATTCTCCAGGCAGCTGTGACAGATCCCGCTTTCACAATCCTGGCAACTCTGTAAACAAACACGGCAATAACTCTGATCACAATCTTCACAGACTTCCGCACAATCACTGCACAACGAGACATCGCAGTCCTGACAACGACGCGTGCAGTGATCACAAACCTGTCCATTGCACTGCTCGCAGGAATTGCAATCGTCGGAATCGACCGTGTCTCCACAATCCCCGCAGTGGACTCCATTCCAGTCCTCCAGATCAACGTAAGCCGAGGCAGAGTTGTAGGTCCGCAGGATCTGTCGTGCGGTCAGAAAGAAATCGCACAGACGTCCTTCCGCGAGTGCCCGATTGACGGCGTGCAAACCATCACCAACGCACAGGTTTTCGGATTGGACATGGGGATGAGTGATCGTGTCATCACTGATGGGCGTTTTCGGGTCCAGAGCCATGATCCGAAATGGCAAAATCTCTCGGACATCGGGAATCGACAACCGAATCTCAAATCGTCCCAGATCGGTCTCTTCCAGAACGATTCGTTCTGTGCGGACGACAATCTCTTTGCGAACGCGATCGACATCGACTGCCAGGAATTCCTGCGCCAGTGAGATCAGTTCTTCGTAGAGAGTTTTCAGAGAGGGTTTCGGGATTTCCCGGGTGGGCACGGATCTGAGCTGGGTGTCACAGGACGACAATTCCTGCTGGAATATTTGAAGTTGACCGCTCAAGCATTGGCGACAACGACGAGCCGCGTGTTTAAAACCGTAATGGATGGCTTTGTGAAGCTGGCGTTCGGTTCGCAGGATTTGTGCCCAGCGATCCTGCGGCAGCGGGCCCAATGGCTGAGGAATCGGATCGTGTTTGTCGTAAGCATCTTTGAGTTTGATGGCAGCCCTGAGTAAATGCCGAGCATGTTTCGGCAGGTTCATGGCGAACCTCCTTTTCTGGTCGTTCGAGAGATAGAAAAAGGGGCACCCGCAATTCGCATGCAAGTGCCCCGATTCGGAAATATCAGCGTTTGCGACGTTTGGGGTGTCGTCGAGGAGTTGGTCGCGGAGCGGTGGGAGAGAGACGGATATCACCCCCATGAATGGCCGTGGCGGTCAGGATTCCAGAGACGACCAGAAACACCGTCCACGAATTCGCGGCCCCGCCAACGATGGCTGCGATAACCAATACTCCGGTGAGATACATGCTGTTGAGCCGTTGTCTTGCTCCCATAAGTCTCCTTCAGT
>DEML01000098.1:116918-117449 GCA_002359185.1 Planctomycetaceae bacterium UBA2671 | reverse complement strand
TTCAAAACTGACGCGTCGGGTTAAGATTATACGGAAAATTCGCTTGTGTTTCGTGCTTATGCTTACTGCATATCATAGAATCCCCATCGCGATGTGGGAAATGAAACCGGTCTTGTCGCCATTGCGACTTTCTGAGAGACTGCCCGCGGATGACTCAAACCTCATCTGAGCGGGAATTTACGGAGAGATTCCGCAAATGGTTTCAAGGATTTATTGGCTATGACGAAACTGATCGCGCTATTTGCTGGAATTCTCATTGGAGGAGTTCTGGTGTATACGGGCTTCAATTATCACATTGTGAAGACCGACCAGGCGACCTATATGATTTCCAAGCAGAAGTCAGAACTGGCTGATGTTTATGTCGATATCCGCGACTGGGACTACCAAATCTGGGCGAAGCATCCCAATCTGGCTCAGGCAATGACAGCTGCCGGTCATGGTGATCTGGTACAGAAAAGCCTTGCGGAAGATGTTCTCGATACAATTTTCCGCAAAATCGGCGGGACTGAACAACGCACACGAAAGTAAAAG
>DEML01000098.1:115762-116817 GCA_002359185.1 Planctomycetaceae bacterium UBA2671 | reverse complement strand
GATTCGCGATCCCTTCACGAAAGTCCCTCCTGTGCAAAATTCATCCCTCTTTCAGAGTGAATGGCCCTTATGTTCTTCCTGCTTGCGCTGGGTTATGCTATGCGTCGTTTGTTGCGGATGCAGTTCCGGGACATTTCGGGCGAATAATGACGACGTCCCCAATCGGTATAACATCAAAACCGAAAATGTCGTGCTACATAGCGATGTGAAACTGGATGAAGATCACGAACTGATTCAGAACCTGAAGCAGGTTCGCCGACAAATCGCCGATACACTCGAGTTGAAACTCGGTGAGAAAAAAGTCGAAGTCTATCTGTTTAAAGATGAAGAGACTTATCACAAATTTCTGGCCAATAACTATCCCGGCTTACCGCCCCGGCGAGCTTACTTTGTGGGAACTTCGAGCAGTCTTTCCATTTATACGGTTTGGTCGGAACGCATTCTCGTCGACTTACGTCACGAATTTACTCACGGGGTGCTGCATGCGTCATTGCCGAAAGTTCCTCTCTGGCTGGATGAAGGTTTAGCCGAGTACTTTGAACTGCCGACTGCCCCGGGCATCCCTCGAGCGGATTACCTGGAAGACTTAGCGCGACTGATGCAAAACGGCTGGACTCCGAATTTGCAACGGCTAGAACATCTCGATGAAGTCGGCGAGATGCAACGTCTCGACTATGCGGAATCGTGGGCGTGGGTGCATTGGATGCTGCATAATAATCCACAAACCCGCTCAGCCTTGATAGAGTATGCCAATAACCCGAGTCAATCGGTCGGCATGCCGCTCTCGCGCCGGTTGCGTCAGTTCAATCCAAATCCCGAGTTAGCACTGGCTGAGTGGATTGCTGCTGCGAGATAATCATCCGAGCATTGTCTCAAAATCTTTGAACCACGGATTTTCCCGGATAAATTTTTGGATTAAGTGAGTCATCCCGAGATCCGTGGATGAATGTTAGTTTCCAATTACAGTCTAATCTTCAGGCACATCACATCATAGGAATGGATTAATATCAATTTACAAATGCGATTAGGCAAAAAATATCTGTGTTTATCCGTGT
>DEML01000098.1:115304-115618 GCA_002359185.1 Planctomycetaceae bacterium UBA2671 | reverse complement strand
ATCTGTGTTTATCCGTGTCCATCAATGGTTCAACTTTTATTATGTAGAATAGACACCGGATGTCGTCAGGCACAACCCGACCTGCTTCTGTGTTTTTTACTGCGAATTTTGTCCCCTGAATTCTCTCTCTTTCGCTTCAAGAGTGTCAGCAAGTGGTGAACTGTAAACCACTTGGCAATTTCAAACTCTACTGAATGACGAAGGAATACGATCATGTCTAAAGTCACTGCACAGAAAACCGGTTCAATGTCGCTGGTTAAAGAAGTCAGCAAGTTGCGATCCAACAAGCAGGCTCCTCAGGGACGTTGCTGCAG
>DEML01000098.1:114864-115123 GCA_002359185.1 Planctomycetaceae bacterium UBA2671 | reverse complement strand
CATGTCGTGGCTGCCGCGGTTGCGGATGCCACTGATCTGCAGAATGTCCGCAGAAAATTAACCGATCGGAAACCTGTCAGTTTTCGGTCGGTTTTTTGCGTTTACAACTTTTAACTGAATACTTGTCCCGTTTGGTTATCATTTCTCATCTTGATTTTCTCACAAATACGCCACAATATTCATAAAAGAAGGCTCGCATTGCAGCCTGGAAAATTAGAGCCGGTTCCATGAATGCCTAGCGGGTGGTTGACTGGAAATA
>DEML01000098.1:99145-114735 GCA_002359185.1 Planctomycetaceae bacterium UBA2671 | reverse complement strand
TAGCGGGTGGTTGACTGGAAATATAGGGGTCATACCCATAACAGGCGCTACAGTAATCTGCAAACTGCAGTAGCAGCCGGAATTGGAGCGGTGAATTATGGTTCAAGTCACAATTGAACAAATCAATGAAAAACCCAAAGCCAAGGCAGACTCCACACCTCGAAAACGACGCTGGACTCGTGTCTTATTGGGCATGTTTATCGTCCTGCTGCTAGTTGTCGTAGGAATTGCGGCGATGTTGCCGCAGATCTTGGCGACCACTGCGATGAAGCAGCAGATCGCTGATGAGCTGATGCGCGACTTTGATGGGACTCTGGAAATTGACAATGCGAATCTCGCGTGGTGGAAGCCGGCTCAGGTGAGTGGGTTGACGGTTCGTGATAAACAGGGGGGAGCTCTGGCAAAAATCGCTTCTGCTGAAGTCAGTACCCCGTTGTGGAAATTGCTCTGGAGTGGGCCGGAGTCGCTGGAACTGAAAATCAAGGGGCCTGAACTCTATTACGAAGTGAGTGCCTACGGTGAAACGAACTGGGAAAAAGTCTTCGGAGCAACGGGCTCCAATTCCTGGAAGTGGCCGGAGTTGAAGCATGGCTCCAATCCGATCAATCTCAAAATTGTCGATGGGAAAGTGACAATTCTCGATCGGGTGACCAATCGCAAGATTGAAGTCGACGATATTCAAATCCAACTGCAGAAGTCTACAAAACTTCTGTCAGGATTATTGACCAGCCAGACCGTGCTCACGACAGAAAGCCAAGCGCCTCAGGCTGCCGGCAAAGTGAGTGCAAATTTTCAACTGGCGATGGTCGACAATCAGGTGACCGCGGGAGATGTACAGGGACAAATCGAAAAGACACCACTGGAGTTGATTCAGCCCTGGTTGAAGCAATTTGTACCGCACCTGCATCTGGCCGCCTCTAACACCGATGGGAAATTTACCACGAAATGGACAGGTAGTTTTAAAGAAGGCTTCAAACTGGCTTTCGATGGGACGCTGACCGCACAGGATTTCAAAATGGAATCCAGTGAGTGGATTCCCGGCAATCAATTAAGCTCGTCTAATTTCACAGCCAGCATCAATGTCGATAATACACTCCCGACCGCTCCCGGCAAGTTCAACCTGCGTTGCGACATGGCCAATTGCGTTGTCACTTCGAAAGTTCCTGAACAGAATTCGACTCTGGAAGGAACTCCAAACGATCCCGTCCAAGCTGCCATGCCTCCGCTGGATCTGGGGCAATTCATCTTGCAGTCCGATGGTACAATTGGAGTGGCGGCCAACAGTATCAACTTGGATTCTTTAACGCTCAAAACTAAGCCCGGTCAGATTTCGATGGCTGGAACAATTCTTGATCGCAACACTCGCCCTTTGCTGGATCTCACTGGTAATGGTGAAGGCGATGTGATGCCGTTGCTGCAGTTAGCCGCTCCGAATTTACAGAACGTTATTGATGTTGAGAAACTTTCCCTTTCTGAATTTGCGGTGAAAGGCCATTTGCCTCAGTCAGAAACAAAAGGCGTTCCAACTGTTTCAAACAAATCACCAGCACAACAGCCGGAATTGAAAACTACGGAAGAGAATTTAATTGAAGAACAAACTCTCTCGGCAGTCGCATTGTGGAAGTGGGATAATCTGGAATGCTATGGGATCGAATCCGAACGTGGCGAATTATGGACAAAATATTCGGACGATATCCTCAAAATTGTTCCGGTCACTGTTCGAATTGGGGCTGAAGGTAAGTTTGCAGGCGTCTCTCGAATAGAATTCGGGAAGGGAGACCAACCGAATCGATTCGTGATGGAGCCGGGAATGGTGCTGGAAAATGTGGAATTCACCGAACCGATGTGTCGGAGCTGGTTGAAATATGTCTCACCGGTATTTGCGAATGCGACAGAACTCTCTGGAAAATTCTCGCTTGGAATGAAAACGCTGGTTGTCGATATGCAGACTGGTACTCCCGATAAACTGGAAGGATCGCTACTGGTCCACTCCTGTCGACTCGGTCCTGGTCCGATGGTGGTTTCTGCGACGGCTCCGATCTCCGGGATGATGAGACTGGCTGGCGGAGATGCGGACACTGGCTTTCTTAAAGAGGGAGCCAAATGGCTGGAGCTTCCCGAACAAAGTATCGGCTTTGTCCGCCGTGGAGAGCGAATCTATCACGATTCTCTGACATTCCAGGCAGGAAAGATTTCCGTAGTCAGCAGCGGATCTGTCGGATTGGATCAGACCCTCGACATCTCTTTGACTATTCCACTCGACTTATTGCCCGAGAAAACCGGAGCGGTCGCTCAGTTCCTGCGAAGTCAGCCTGTGGAAATCAAAGTTCAGGGAACTTTTGATAAGCCCCAGGTAGTGAGTGCACCACTCAAAAAATTGGGAGCAGGAGCGGTTGAAGGTCTATTGAAAGGCTTGCTGAATCGCCGAAGAAACAATCCGTGAGTCTCACCTAAAGAATTCTCCAGCAGGTTTATTAAACTTGCAATTTTGATACTTTCGGACATAATCAATTCTTATCGCGACTGGGATTCATTCTATTTCTTTCCCATTTCAATTTGTCGCATAATGATTCTGGTTGCATTTCTTAACTTTTAAATTTCTCTTCTGTCGGACTTGAACGTCCTAAAACATTGCTTTTGTCATGATGTTCGCTCGATGCTTCAGTCATCGAGTTTCAATTCGAAGAACACGTCAAGGAGAAAGAAATGCGCTCATCAATCCTGCTGATGCTGCTGACTGCTTGTTTATTGACACTCAATCAGCCAAGTCATGTTCCTGCCGATCCTCCAAACAAGGACAAGGAAACGATTCAGGCGAAACCTGGGAAATCCGAATCGAAAACATCATCTCGCGACTCTGTTCAACTGAAGTTGATGAAAGCCTTGAATGAAAAGCATGATTTTCAGTTTGTTGAAGTCCCACTCGAAGAGGTGGCCCATTATTTGAGTGAATTGTTGAGCATTCCTGTTATTCTCGATGTTCGAAGTCTGGATGATGAAGGCATTGCCACGGATACACCGTTTTCTTTCACGGCGGAGCAAATTACGACCCGCTCTATGCTCCATCATCTTTTGAATCGGAGCGATCTGAGTCTCGGCTGGACAATTCGGAATGAAAGTCTCGTCATTGGCAGTCGTTGGGAAATTGAAGAAAGTCAGGAGACGCAACTTTATCCCGTCAACGATTTTGTATCTCTGAAACCAGATCCTTCAGCTGAAGAATTCGATCCATTTGGGGGTGATCCTGATGGAAGCGATGACATGGGTGGCTTTGGTATGGGGACCGAATCTGCTGCCGAGGAAGGTCGTTATGACGACATGGAACATTTGATCCAGGTCCTGCAATATCCTTCCAATCATTATTGGAGTAATGAAGATGGCGAAGGGGGAGTAATTTCTCCTCTGGAGTTTCAATGGGGTAATCTGATTTCTATTAAACACAACCTCCATGCTCAGCAGGATGTTATTATCTTACTGGAAACTCTGAGGAAGATTGACAGTTCCCATCAAGCAAAAGCATCAGAGTGGCATCCTCAAAGTGACGTTGCTCGTTTGGCGATGGAGTATCAGGAGATCGTAGAGAGTGCTCGATCCAGGCATCTGGAAGCATTGAAGCAGAAGATTTCGCTGGAATTCGTAGAGACGCCTTTGGAAGACGTTCTCCGATTTCTCTCTGAGACTACGAAAATTCCTTTTCAACTTGATATTGTCTCTCTGGAAGATGAGGGCATCGCTCCAGGCAATCCCATGACATTTGCTTGTCAAGACATCTCGCTGCAGTCAGCTCTCAAGTTGCTTTTCTCTTCCACTGGTGATTCTCTCGATTACGTCCTCGATTATGAAGTATTGACAGTGACGACAGAGATTGCGGCAGAAGAAATGATGCAGGTTCAGGTTTATGATGTTTCTGATCTGATTGCTCAGAATGAAATTCCCGCTACTCTTCTGCCTGAATATTCGAGCGGAGTTTATGGAGGCTCCAGTTTTGGTTACGGATCAGGTTTCAATGGTGGCTTTGGGGGGAGCAGTCCCAATATGCCTCAGCCAGGTAGTGGGGGAGGTTTATTTCAGCTCATAGATCCAAAAATGAAACCAGCTTCTGAAACATTGGAAACGTTGATGCCTTCCGAGGTCGCTATGCTGAATCAGTTTGATGACGGAATGGCGGGAACTGGTGGTTTTGGCGGAAACTATGCTGTGACCAACTGGTTTGAAGATGCCGTCATGAATTCTACGCCCGGCCCGTGGGAATTTAACGATGGCACTGGGGGAGCAGTCATTTTCCATCAAACCCATACTGCCCGCGTGCTGATTGTTCGTCAGACTCGAAGAAATCACGAAGCTGTTGAGGAATTTTTGATTTCGCTGCGGGAACTCAAAGGAAATTGAAAATACTCCTAACTCTACTTTTTGCAACTCGTAACTTTGGGGTGGCTGGGGTCGTAGCGCAGCGTAGCCCCCAGTTTTCTGGATCACTACTCAATCTGACTTTATCTGACTTTCTGCATTTCAAATTATTTTTTGATTTCTCAAGGAAGAATTTTCCTGTTGCTTCGTTTCCTTATTTGAAGCGGGAAATCGAATCAAAATTAATGAGATACAGGAGTCGGAGCGATGAAAAAGTTGATTGGGGTTGGGATCGGAGCGGCTCTATTGTTTGCAGTCGTCGGGTTTTCTTTTGCTGAGATCAGCGAATACACCCAGGTGGTTCGCAATCGGGTGCATAACGGAGTCAAAGAGGCGATTCCGATGTCTGTCGAAATCGATCGACTCGAAGTCCTGCTTGGAAAACTGAACCAGCAGGTCGCTTCCCAGAAATATCTGGTCGCCAAAGCGAATATCAGTCTGCAGGATGCTGAGTTGGAACTGCAACGTCAGGAATCGAAAAGCAATAATCTGCTGACCGAAATGAAGCACCTGAGAGGCTGGCTGGATGCCAGTGAGTATGCCACGATCAAAGTTGGCTGCCAGAAGGTGAATAAAGACGATATCAGTCAGGCTTTACGTCACAAACTGGCTGCCTGGAAAGAATCGACTGCAACAACCGAGGCTTGTGACGCAGCGGTTTCTGCTCAAAAACAGGCCGTCGTGGCTCTCAACAAGCAGTTCACGGAATGGCAGAATCAGCGGAAGTTACTCGGACATCGACTCGAAAAACTGAAGGCTCAGGCGGTCGCTCAACAACTCAAACAACGAACAACTTTACCAGAACTTGATCAGTCCGATCTGGCTCGTGCAAATGAACTGGCCGATGAGATCGAAAAAGAAATCCGGATTGCCGAAGCTCAGGAAGCTCTCGGAACCGATCCTCTCGATCAATTGCTCGACGAAGAACTCACGGAAGACACAACTTCCCTCGAAGCGGAAATCGATGCGATTCTGGGCAAGAAAACTCTGGTCAGTAGTGAGGGATAAGCCCAGAACAACTTCCTTGATTCATGAATAAATGGAGCCGCTGGATTTGTCTGAAGTTGGCAAATTCAGCGGCTTTTATTGTATTCAACACCGACAGCTCAAGGAATTAAACCATCGCTTCCTGATTAATACTGCGGGCAATTTCAGTCAGTTTCTTATCGGCAGATTCTTCTTCATCAATATTCTGCTTAAGGAGTTTCAGAGCATTCTTGTAACCCAGCTTTTCGGCCCAGGTGCAGAGGGTGCCATAGGTAGCGATTTCGTAATGCTCGACCTTTTGAGCACAGGCAATCATCACCGCATCTTTGACATCGTTATCGGCCTTTTCCTTCATCATTTCTTCAGCTTCTTTAATCAAGCCTTTCATCGCTTTACGGGTTTTAGCACGAGCAGCTTTTGCGGTCTCAGTAAACGCTTTCCGTAAATCTTCTGAAGAAGCCTTCTTGGCCATTTTTGTAAGGCATTGGTCTACTGTCGTTCTGCACTCAAAACATCTCGTAGTACGTCGTAGAAGGCATCCGCCAGGGTATCGAGGACATGCTTTCATCTCCTGTCAAGGGTGGGGGATTGTTATGTAAATGCATTGAAATGCATTTTTGTGCCATCCCATAAAACCATTCAGGAGATCGTGTTACAGAGTGTTTGATGAATATGGAATCGACGGAAAGTCAATTCATTCAGTGAGTACTGCTTAGCAATCTTCCAGCTTGATCGAATGGCTACCAGAATAATTCAGTTTTGGGACTGATTTGAGCCGTTTCTATGTTCCTGAGTCCAACGGCACACACTTTGCATAAACAATCCTTTACAAGCATGTCAAACATAACCAGAACATTAACTATCAACCTCAGGAGCAAGTCATGGCTTTGGAAACCAAACACGATCTTAAAGAAAAAACTGTCGAGAAACTTCAGAAACTGATTCGGGCGAACATCGATTCTTATGATGGCTTCCGAGAAGCGGCAGAAGAGATCGATGATAAGAATCTCTCGGCATTGTTCAGTCAAATCGCTCATGACCGATCGAGTCTGGCAACGGAACTGCAGAATTATGTGGAATGGAATGGCGAAGAGGCGGAAGACGATGGTTCCGTCGCAGCTAGTGTGCATCGCACCTGGATTGACATTCGTGCCAAGCTGAACGGTGGCGATGCCTACGTCATTCTGATTGAAGCCGAACGAGGTGAAGATCACATCAAAGAAGCTTACGAAGATGTGCTGAAGGACACCGCCGGCAGTGCAATGAATGATGTGCTGACCGAGCAGTATTCGATTGTCAAAGCGGGTCACGACAAAATTCGCGATCTGCGGGATCGATACAAAAATAAATAATACGAGCGGTTCAGGGAGGATTCCTTGAGTCAAGTTGTCACTGACACAAGGCTGCATACAAGATTTACATCACAAGGAAATAGCCATGTCAGTTTCAATGATTTTACTCATCATCCTCATTTTACTTTTGCTGGGAGCGGTCCCGGCGTGGCCGCATAGTCGAAACTGGGGTTATGGCCCCAGTGGTGGCGTCGGTTTAATTGTTTTAATTGTGGTGATTCTTGTTGTACTGGGGCGAATTTAAGTCCACGAGTTTACGGCAAGAATGTAATTATTTGAAAGGAGCCAGTCATGAACTGGGATCAAATTAAAGGGAAGTGGAAACAAACCAAAGGCCAGGCCCAACAAAAATGGGGCGATCTGACGGACGACGATCTGGATAAGATCGATGGTCGTCGCGAAGAACTGGTCGGAGTCATTCAGGAACGATACGGCAAGGGCAAAGAAGAAGCCGAGCGTGAAGTGAAAGAATTTGAATCGTCCTGCAACTGCTAAAGAGAAGTCGTCTCTCGTCTGCAGGCCCGGAGAAATTCGGGCCTGCTTTCTTGATGAAGGGAAACGTAATGTTTATTCCCATTTTCAGCTTGGTGGCAAGCGCTGCTTTGTTTGCATTTGTCTCATTGAATTCAATGTGAAAAACGCATTCTTATAAAACTGGGGGCTACGCTTCGCTTCGACCCCAGCCACCTTCGATTACAATTAGAGGAAGAATTACGGCAGAACCAGATAACACAGACGAAAGACATCTGTGTAAATCCGTGTGCACACTGCACTATTACCTCCCAAGAAAACTGGAGGCTTTTCGCCAGACGCGGAAGGCTTGATAGCAGGCATTGTCGCAAAGGCGATTAGTACCGGGTGCTGCTGGATTGCATCCCAGTTTGCGGAAGCCGGAATTCATGCGGTATAACGCACGGCGGCGATCGAGATCGGGTGTGCGGAAGGTGATGCTGAATGAGATTGAGACATCATCTGCATTTTCGACCCAGTGTGGGAAAGTGACGGGGAAGTGCAGGGCCTGGCCTGGTTTCAGGCGGTAGGTCCAGCAGCGTTCTTTGTTCTCTTCGCTGATGACGAGGTTTCGTCCGCGATCGCAATAAAAATCTTCGAGTTCACGTGGGCTCAATAATGTCGGATCGTTGCCGTCGTACAGGCGAACGATTTTCTCACCGCGAATCTGCAGTAGAAAATTGTGTTCGGGGTCGATGTGATACGGCGTGACCGAGCCAGGGGAAGTCATGAAGACAAACGCGTGGGGCTTCATCATACCAGGGGCGATTTTTTCGGTGAGTGGAGCAACCTGGGCGAGGCACTCTTCCAGCAACTGCCGATATTCGGGATCCTGTTCGATGTACTTCATGACCATCCAGGATTTGCATTCAGCAATCCGGCGAATGGTTTCATCGGCTGAGAGGCCGTTCATCGGGGTTTCGGCATGGGAGATCGAAACAGGCAACTGGCCGGCATTGTATTCGATTTGATCCGCAGGAAGTTTCTGAGCCAGTTCGAGCAGGCGTTCGACATCGAAAAATGGATGATTGCACAAATCGTGAGATATGAGGAACGGACGTTTCGAGAAGCAGTGCTCGAACTCTTCCTGATTCCAGGAGAGCCATTCGCCGGGTTTGGAATTGGTTTTGACTTCAGTCACAGGTCGTGTTTGGACGGCATCGATCATCGGAACGATTCTTCCTATTAATAATTAGAACATCTGGTTTAAAAGTATTGATTTATTCTAAATGGGTGCCCCCGAAAGAATCTTTCAGGGTGGCGCAGCCGTAGGAGGCCTTCTAATCAACTCAGCATCAAATGGAACACCTCTTGTGTACTTCGTCCACCCTACCAGTGCCCCCGAATCGCTTAAGTATCGGGGGCTTCCGCTAAAGCGGAGCGCCCCCGCCACCCTCGCGTTTATTCAGGGTTGTCGATTCAGCATTCGCTTTGCGTATCGTTTGATGGAACGAAGCACTGGGCGAGTACTACAGTACATTTCTCCCAGAAATCTGCCGGTCGGGATGTAAATACTTTGCATGCCGATTCGATCCTGCCACAATCGGTTGATCATCGGATGAGCTTCGGAGGCGCAGGAGTCCATCCACTCCAGTTGAGTCTGGTTGTGAAAGTATTCGATATTTTCGAGTTCCAGTAAAACGCCAGGAGAGAATTTGGAGTACTGCTCATCGAACGCAATTTTCCATGAGTAGCTGCCTTCCCCCGAGCATAAATTGCACTTCACGGCTATCAGTTCGTTATTTAGAAACAGCCCCAGCATCTGGAGCATGCCCAACTCCATCGCGTTGGAAGTCACGTCCAGAAAGAATTGAGTGGCCTGATCATCCTGAGCGATGGCGGTTCCGTTCTTCCCCTTCCAACTCATTCTTTCCAGAGTCAGATAACTGTTCTGCCAGTAGCGGAGTTGTCCGGTATTCTGCAGGATGCGAAACTCAACATTGCCATTGTCGCTGAGTCGCCGCCGACGACGTTGCATGTCGCGTCGATAATGACCTCGTCCTGTAAAGTAGTCGTTCAAATCCGGTTTGCGTCTAAGAATAGCTCGCGTGGACTGCTCGACACTGCACGGCAACAAATTCCGTTGATTCAGAGCCGAAGTCAACGCATGTTGAAACGGCCCTTCTGACTGCGTGCGTTCGAATTGCATGATCGGAATTCGTGCAATTTGAGTCCATTTCAGAAATGCATGCATCGCTTCTTCTGCAAACTCGGAATGCAGTAACGGCAAGGATAGATAGAGATAATTGTCTGTGATCAGTTTCCAGCAGGTTTGCGGAAAACAACGCAGTTGTGTCTGTTCGAGCGGGAAGAATCCACACAAGATGTCAGGGTCGGTGATGCGTTTGTTTTTCTGGTAGATGAAGATAAACCGACATTGTTTATCCGCATGCAGCTGTTTAATCGCTGGCAACAAAAACCAGGGCTCATAAAAGACATTTTTGACAACGGCATTCGCACACAGTGCAGACCAGTCTTTGCGATAAGCTGCTAAGCTGTCGAGGGAATCGACCACTTCAATCCACAGATTCTCCTCGATGGGGATCTGTGAAGCAAATGGGCGTGTTGTTTTCGGAGACTGTAAATCAGTCTTGTTGGATTTTGCAACGTATTCCTGTGTCGTGGCCAGCATGGAAATCATTTCAGGTGTGAATTCGAAGAATGTCCTCTGAAATCTACGTCGCAGAATTGAGTTGTCAAAAACTGGAATGGCAGAGATTACTATTGAGGAATCTCTGTGCCGGTAGGAATGTCAGAAGATTCAGGTCATGATGATTGGAGAGATCATTCCGAAATATTCTGACATGACAATTATATCGAATTCCTATGGACTGTGATTTTGAATCTGACTGAATTCTAAGACCTTGAGGTTGTCTGTGAGCCGAAATAATTTTGTCATTCGATGGATCGCAATTTGCATGTTCATGCCATCTGCATCAGGTTTGTTGGCTCTGGACGAAAATCCATTTTTACCTGCTGGCGTTCAGGAGAGTGGCTGGCCTTCAGTACGAGGTGAGAATCATGACGCCTACTCTTCGGAAATCCATCTCGAAGACAGTTGGCCGGAGGGAGGTCCACCCGTGTTGTGGGTGCGGGATCTCGGACAGGGCTACTCTGCATTTGTGGCTAAGGGCGATCGCGTTTATACGCTGGCGCAATCGTTGCATGGTCAGTATTTGTATTGTCTGAATGCACGAACTGGAAAAACGATCTGGAGTTATCGTTACGACTGGCCCTATGAAATTGCAGGCGTCTATCCCGGACCGCGGGCGACGCCCACATTGGCTCAGGGCCGAGTCTTGTTCGCAAGTCCAGCTGGATTGATTGGATGTCTGGATGCGAAGTCGGGAAAGAAACTCTGGTCGCGAAATGTCATCGAGGATTTTAAAGGAGAAGGGGGAACCGGGTTCGGGTATTCCAGTTCTCCGACAGTTGTTGATGAATTAATCCTGCTGCCCGTTGGAGGGGCAGGAGCGAGTCTGGTTGCACTCCACATTAACGATGGTCGGACGGTGTGGGCAGCCGGGGATGAGCCAGGCAGTTACAGCCCAGTCATGCCGATTGTCCGCAATGGTCGACAACTGGTGGTGGGATATCTGGAAAATGCTCTGGTAATTCACGACCTGAAAACGGGCGAATTGCTCATCAATATGGAACTGTCGCATGGGTACGACGAGCATTCTGCCTGGCCGCTTTATCGGGAACCCTACCTGTGGATTGCGGCTCCATTTCAAGCGGGATCACAACTTCTCGAAATACCAGAGGAGTTCTCTGGGCAGTCAAGCTTGAAAATCGTATGGCGTTCCAAAACTCTTTCGAACGATGTGCTTTCGAGTGTGCTGGTCGATGATGCAATTTATGGATTTGATATTTTCGATCCTCAATCCAAAACGCAACGGCCATCGCGTGGGAAATTTCGTTGTGTCGCTTTTCTGACCGGAGAAGAACTCTGGGAGCAGGGTTCGGGAAAGCCTCAGCGTTCGAATAATGATATCTCTGAAGAAATTGGTCAGTCGGGAATCGTTGTGGCCGATGGAAAACTCATCATGCTGAATGAGCGCGGAGAGTTGATTTTACTCAGACCGAATCGGGAGCGATGTGAAATTCTTGATCGCTGTGAGGTGTTGACGGGTGAACTGACCTGGACGCCACCCATTCTGCATCGCGGCTGCTTGTATGTGCGGAATCAAACACGAGCTGCCTGTATTTATGTGGGTGAACTGGATCTGCTGGCAAAAGGACAGGAGCGGATGAGTCTCGATGAGATTCCGCAAGTTCGATACTCAAACTGGTCGGGACAAGTGATTCCTGTGGAGCCGGAGTTTGCGTTTGATCTTCCCTCGAACGAGAGGCTTTGGAATTGGTATTTCTGGTCGCTCGGCTTATTGATGGGAAGTTTACTACTTGCCAGCATCCCTGCCTGGCTGGCATTGCCGGGGCGACGCTGGTTGACCTGGATTATCTGTTATCGATCTCTGGCATTGACACTGGGAGCATTGGGAACGACCTGGTTGAGTTTCTGGACTCAGGAGTTTGTGTTTACCTGGCCGTTGTGTTTGTTTGTTGCTTTTGAACCAGTGCTTGCCAGTGTCAGTATTTCTCGACAGAAATCGAAATCGTTCTGGAAGGATCGACTTCCTTTGATCGGTTTTGTTGCGGTGTCGATCGTTTATTACTGGCTGTGCAAACGTTTGAGCCTGGTCTTTGAGTGGGCCTTTCTGGCAGGACCGATTCTGGCATTGCCGATTGGATTGTGGGAGTGGCGAGTCAAACCCAATTCGGCGGTGCGTGTGATGTTGATCGTGTTCCTCAAGTTATTGACCTTCAGTTGTTTCTGGGGGAGCGGCGTACTGGTGTTCTGGTTGCGGTATGAGTGAATAGGATTTTGAACCGCAGATGAACGCAGATAAATTGTACTCATCTTCTAAATCAATCAGTAAGTTTCCTGAGGAATGGATAGCCCAGATAGCTCCGCTATCTGGGTGGACGAAGTCCACAAGAGATAAACAGTTTGAGGTTTGATATTTTCTACAGGCTTCTGGCGGCTGCGCCGCCCCGAAAGATTCTTTCGGCGCTATCCAGACCATTACAATTGATTAAACGAATCCACGAATAACCCTGAATTTGAGTGATTTGCAGTGTTGTTGTGGCATCAGTTCAAGTTTATGCTAAGCGTCGGTGTTTTCTTAGAAAGCAAAAATTGCGATTTGATTTCGATCAGTAGTGGAGTGTGAGATGAAGCCTGTGATGAGTGTTGTCTGTTTATTGTTCGTATTTGTTTCGGGACTCAATGTTGAATCCGTGTTTGCCCAGTCGGAAAAGATGCGGGTGCAGATTCGGCAGGATGTCAAAGAGATGAATGAAGGAGTGATGCAGGGGAAGTTTGATCGGGTGATTGATCTGACGCATCCCGAAATTGTGAAGAAAATGGGCGGCCGGGAGGCGATGAAAATCCAGATCAGACAGGTCTATGAACAGATGAAAGGTCAGGGAATATCAATTGAAAGCTCGACCGCTGGCGAACCTTCTGAGTTTGTCACTAATGCCAATGAAACTTATGTGGTGGTGCCGTTCGAATTGAAAATGAAATTCCCGGGAGCCCGGATGACTCAGGATGGCTATGTCATTGGAATCTCGACCAATCAGGGAAAAAATTGGACCTACGTGAACGGCTCGGTGAAGGAAGATCAACTAAAACTATTTCTGCCGAACCTGCCGGAGAATTTGAAATTGCCTGAGAAGACGGAACCCATCTTTGAGCAGATTGAAGAGAAGCAGTAGATGACCTGATCATGCAGGTGTAGGTCAGGCTGTGCCTGATAGACTGGTTCGGGACGAATCGTGGGGAAATCGTCAGAGACTGCAACTCCCCTCGACCAGTTCGCCTTGGTTTCCTATTCTGGTCCTGATTTCCTATTCTGTCTAAGGAAATCGCCTGCGCTCAGGGAATGAGTCCCAGTCGAATACCTGTTTTCTTCGGATCTCAGCAAAGAGAGATTGCAATATGGACGGCAAAAAACATCACGCAACGGCTCCTTATGATATTGAAACGATGCCACCGGGCATTCCTTATATTGTCGGAAATGAAGCAGCCGAGCGATTCAGTTATTATGGCATGAAAGCCATTCTGACGATCTTCATGACGAAGTATCTGATTGATGTGACTGGTCAACCGGATCCGATGTCCAAGGAAGTAGCCCGCGAGTGGCTGCACAATTTCGGGTCGGCCGTTTACTTTTTTCCGATCATCGGAGCCATTCTTTCCGACTGGCTGGTCGGTAAATACCGGATGATTCTGTCATTATCGATTGTCTATTGCCTGGGACATGCTGTCATGGCGATGGTCGATATCCCGCAGGTTACAGGAATGAATCCGCGGACGACATTATTAATTGCTCTGGCATTAATTGCAGTGGGCTCGGGGGGGATTAAGCCGTGCGTCTCGTCCCATGTGGGGGATCAGTTTGGAGCCAGAAACCAGCATTTGCTGCCTCGTGTTTTTCAATGGTTTTACTTTTCCATCAACTTTGGATCGGCAATATCGACTCTGCTAATTCCCGTGCTGTTGGAATCATTCGGCCCGGCTGTCGCCTTTGGTGTACCCGGTGTGTTGATGGCGATCGCGACATTCACATTCTGGCTGGGGCGAAATAATTTCGTCCATATTCCTCCATCAGGGAATAAGTTTTTCACTGAAACATTCAGTAAAACAGGTCTGATGGCGATTGCGAACCTGATCCCATTGTATCTGTTCATCGCTATGTTCTGGGCGCTGTTCGATCAAACCGCTTCGGCCTGGGTCACTCAAGCACAATCGATGAATCGAATGATATTCGGCTTTGAAGTCCTGCCATCCCAGTTGCAGGCGATCAATCCGTTTCTCGTCATGCTTTTTATCCCGCTGTTTTCGTATGTCCTTTATCCTTTGATGGGCAAATTTTTTACTGTCACGCCGCTGAGAAAAATTGCGATTGGATTATTTCTGACGGTTCCCGCATTTGCGTTACCAATGTGGTTGGAAATGCGAATTGCCGCCGGAGAAAACCCACATATCATCTGGCATTTCTGGGCGTATGTCATCATTACTGCTGCGGAGATTATGGTATCGATTACATCGCTGGAGTTTTCCTACACGCAGGCTCCGAAACGGATGAAATCGTTCATCATGGGTCTGTATCTGATGTCGGTTTCTCTGGGGAATTTCTTTGTGGCACGAGTCAACCATTTCATTCAAAATGAGGATGGGACAAGTAAGCTGACCGAAGTGGAGTACTATCAGTTCTTCACCATTTGTATGTTTGTGACTGCCGTCCTGTTTACAATTTTCTCATTTTTCTATCGTGGAAAGACCTACATTCAAGATGAAGAACTGGCTGTCGATGCCGGGGAATACACTCCAGATATTCAAGCCAAAGAAGAAGGCACGACCGGAACTTAACAACTCAGAAATCATCTGGCTTCCGATTTTCCATGAACTTTGAAAGCCAGTTGTGCGTTCTCTCCCAAAGACTTTGATCATTACTGTTTCTGAGGAACCTTATCGATGTTTCATCTTGTCACTCCCACATTCAAATCAATGTTATTCTCATTGTTGATGGTTGTGGGAGCATTGGCTTCGGTTGCCTCCGCTCAGGAAAATGCGGGTTTGATTATCGAACTCGATCCTCCCGGTCAGCGGGATTTCGTGCTTGATAAAGCCGAGATGATCACGCCGGAAGATGAAGCGAAAATCAAAGAGCTGGCCGATAAACTGCTGACCGACAAAGCCGCTCCGCTGGTTGTTGTGACGATCAATTCGATGGCCGAATATGGAGCTCCCGGATTACGGATTGAGACTTTTGCCAGATTGTTGTTCGATCAGTGGCAAATCGGCCCGGCTAAAATTGGAGAAACATCCTGGAACAAGGGGATTTTGCTGCTCGTTTCACAGAGCGACCGCAAAGCTCGGATTGAACTGGGAGCTGGCTGGGGGCGTGAAAAGGATGATGTCTGCCAGAAAATTATGGATGAACAGATCGTCTCACGCTTCAAACAGGGGCAATTTTCAGAAGGGATTGTGGCAGGAGTGGAGTCTCTGGAGAAGATGGCTCGGGATTTGAAACTCCCTGCTGCACCAAAGCCGGCCTGGTATTATCCGGTCATGATTGGTGCGATCGGACTGGGAATTTTCACAATCGTTTCCCTGATCCGCAAAGGCGCCAGCGGCTGGGCGTGGCTGTTCTGGGGAGCGTTATTCGCGATCATCGGAACGGTTTTGTATCACATGGCTACCAGTTCTGGGGGAAGTTCGGGTGGCTATTCCGGAGGCTCGTTCGGCGGCGGGGGTTTCTCGGG
>DEML01000098.1:84906-99054 GCA_002359185.1 Planctomycetaceae bacterium UBA2671 | reverse complement strand
GGCGGCGGGGGTTTCTCGGGCGGCGGCGGAGCCTCGGGAAGCTGGTGATTTTAGAAGGCGGAAGATTGAAGGAGTAAGGCGGAATTGCCTTATAGTTTCCCTGGACCCATGACTCTAGACCCTAGACTTAACCCATGAAACGTGCCCAAGAGATGTTTTCACCGGAAGATCATCAGGCGATTACTTCTGCGGTGGTCGCAGCTGAAAAGAAAACTGCTGCGGAAATTGTGTCGGTCGTCGCGAATGTTTCCGGGCGATATGACCGAGCAGAAGACAGCGCTGGTTTATGGCTTGGTTTGATCGCGTTCATCATCACCTGGGCAATGTATCCGACGGTTCCCGTCGAAGTTGGCGACTGGTCAGGAAGTCATCCTGTCGCTCAATTAGCCGCCTATGTGGTTGTGATTGTTGTTGGATATATCCTGGGAGCTTCCCTGGCGACTCAGATCCCCGGCTTGCGACGGCTGTTTACGCCAGCCGAACAAATGTCGGATGAAACCTGGAAGGCAGCCCGGGCGATTTTTTTTGATAAACGGGTGCATCACACGGCTGACGCCACCGGCGTGCTGATTTACTTTTCACTGTACGAACATCGAGCAGTGATTCTAGCGGATCAAAATGCATTGGATTTGTTAGGGCAGGAGCGGATCAATGAACTCTGCCGGGAGATGATTGAGCAGGTCAAATCATCAAATCTCACTGATGCAATGACGAAAACCATCGAAACGCTGGGAAATGAGCTGGGAAAACTGCTCCCTCGACAAGCCGATGACATCAATGAACTGTCAGACGCTTTGATTATTATCGAATAAGTTTATCAGAAAATTATGTATCCCTCTCGTAACCCCGCCATCTGCGCAATTTCGCCTTTTTCTCAGCCCGATGCGGAAAGTTGTTACGATCGATACCTCTTTTCCTGATTTTGCGTTCCGAAAAGTTGGAATCCCTTGCAAATGCTGCCCAGATTGCGTCTTCTGGCAATTTGACTCATGATGGGCGTTCACTCACAATATCGCGACGACTCTATTATTATTCCAGAGTTGCCGATGTTACCTTTATGAGGCACTTTTGTGGGAGTCTGCACGGAGTTCCACGTCTATTTTTCCGAGTCAAATTTGCAACTTTGGCTTTCTGTAAGCGAATTTCGGGTTTATGAACGAATCAACTAATCAGCGCATCAGTATTACCGGAATGGGAATTGTCAGTGCCTGTGGCAATGATATCGACACCGTCGAAAAAGCCCTGTTGAATGGAGAATCGGGAATTGGACCGATTGACCTGTTCCCAGGCGCCACGCCTCCGGGGCATATCGGTGGACAATGCCATGAGTTCAACGATTCCACAATGAAAAAAGAATATTTGCGGCCACAGCGAAAAAGTATCAAAGTAATGTGCCGCGATATTCAACTGGGTGTTGCCTCTGCAAATTTGGCGTTGGAACAATCTGGCATGGAAGCTCCGAAAGCCGATGAAGATCGGACTTGGCTGGGTGTCGAATTTGGTGCCGATTTAATGCTCTCTCCACCCGATGTCCTCTTCGATGCTGCGGCTGCCTCTCGCAATGCGGAAGGTTTTCCAACCGATACCGAATGGGGTGGCAAGGGGCTGCCAAAGTTGGAGCCGCTGTGGTTGCTGAAATATCTTCCGAACATGCCCGCTTGTCATATCAGTATTTACGCCCGTGCCTGCGGACCAAGCAACTCGCTGACTCTTGAAGATGCTAACGGCAATCTGACACTTGGCGAATCGCTCCGCATTATCCGCCGTGGCCAGGCAGAAGCGATGATCGCCGGAACTACCGGTGCTCGTCTGCATGTCATCAAATCGATCAACTTGACGGGATTGAATGAAGTCGCCGATCCCAAAGGAGCGGATCCGAAAACAGTTCTCAAACCGTTCGACAAGAATCGACAAGGCGAGGTTCTCGGCGAAGGAGCTTGTGCCTTTATTCTGGAACTCGAAAGTCGGGCTCAGAATCGCAATGCGAATGTGTATGGATATGTTCGTGGTATCGGCAGCTCGTGTGTCCGCACAGTCAAAGAAGGCCCCAATCCTCGGCAGGCCGTTGTGAATGCATTGCGTGCAGCTCTGAGAAGTGCGGGTATTCAACCGGAAGATGTCGGACACATCAATGCCCACGGTTGCGGTTCCATTAAAATTGATGCAGCCGAAGCAGCGGCTTATCGGGAAGTGTTTGGAGATGACCTTGGCTCGAAAATCCCCGTCACATCTCTCAAACCGTTTTTCGGAAATTGTGGTTCGGGTTCAGGAACACTGGAAATTGCCGGTTCGATTCTCGGCCTGAAAAATGGAGTGATCTTCCCGACTCTCAACTACAGCACTCCCGATCCAAACTGCCCGATCAATATCGTGCACGGAGAACCGCTAAAAACCGACAACAAAATCTTTGTCAACGTCAATGTGACACGTGCCGGTCAGGCGAGTGCACTTGTTGTTGAGTGTGTGTAGACAGCGCCAAAGAAATAATATCAACCTTTCAGAAACCGAGCCGAATCAGGCTCGGTTTTTTCTTTGTATTTCGCCAAGTATCACACTTGGTCCTGAATATAGGCAATTATAACCAGTGTGAGAAATCCCTCACCCATGCATGAATTCTGATTTGTTTTGCGTTACACTCGGTCGATCAACTCCCCCAAAATGTATTGCCAGACAATGAGGAACTTTATGCGTCAATTATCGTTGCTTTGCCTACTGTTGTGTTCAATGATGTCCACTCCTGTGGAGGCATCTCCCAACTTTGTAGTGATCTTCTGCGATGATCTCGGCTACGGTGATCTGGCTTGTTTCGGGCATCCGACAATTCGAACTCCGCATCTGGATCAGATGGCAGCTGAAGGACAGAAATGGACGAATTTTTATGTCGGAGCCAGTGTCTGCACACCCAGTCGTGCGGCGTTAATGACCGGTAGGCTTCCAATCCGCAACGGCATGATGTCGGCCAAACGACGCGTACTATTTCCGAATTCCAATGGCGGTCTTCCTGCCAGCGAAACAACAATCGCAGAACATCTTAAAACCAAAGGTTATGCCACCGCAGCGATCGGAAAGTGGCATTTGGGGCACAAAGAACAATACCTGCCAACCAATCACGGTTTCGATTCCTACTGGGGTATTCCTTATTCCAACGATATGGATGCCGTCAAAGGTTTCCCGAATTACCGTCAGAAATCTCAGGAAGATCCAAACTATTACGCCCCCATCGAGCAGTATCAGGTTCCCATCATTCATAACACCGAAGTTGTCGAACTGCCGGCGAATCAGCATACGATTACTCAGCGATACACGGATCATGCTGTCGATTTCATCAAGGAAAATAAAGACAAACCGTTCTTCGTCTATCTTGCACATAACCTGCCTCATATCCCTTTATATGCTGGTGAAAAATTTCTCGGCAATAGCAGCCGTGGGATTTTCGGGGATGTGATTGAGGAAATCGATCACGGCGTCGGACAGATTCTCAACACGTTACGCGAGCTCGATCTCGATGAAAACACACTCGTTGTTTTCACTTCCGACAATGGCCCATGGTTACCATTCGAAACACACGGCGGGTCTGCGGGTTTACTGAGAGAAGGCAAGGGGTCCACATTTGAAGGGGGAATGCGTGAGCCGACGATCTTCTGGATGCCCGGCACAGTGCAACCCGGCGTTCAACTCGAGTTGGGTGCGACGATGGATTTACTCCCGACGTTTTGTTCGATGGCGGGAGTCGATTATCAAAGTGATGTAACACTCGATGGCTACGATCTTTCTGGATTACTACGGGGAAAATCGAAAACAAGCCCGCGTGATCGAGTGTTTTACTGGCGTGAAGAACAGATTTATGCCGTCCGCCAGGGACCGTGGAAAGCTCACTTCATTACCGCTGGCTGCTATGGCATCGGCCCGAAAAAAGAAGTTCACGAAAAACCAGAACTCTATAACCTGAGTCAGGATCCTTCTGAGAAATACAACATCGCTGCTCGACATCCTGAGATTGTTCAGCAATTGACAGAGTTAGCCGAAGAACATCGCCAGTCGATTGAGCCAGTCGAAAATCAACTGGAAAAGTAACGGACTCGGGCCACGATGATAAAAATTAATGTTGAAGTGAACGACCTGGAAAACGTAGCCGATCCTCGCAGGCTCTCTGATGAAATACTGCGAAAAATCGAAAGGCATCTGCAGTGGATCGATACGCACGAAAATTATTCGTATGAGTTGACACTGTTTGTTGAGCAATGTGTCATTGAGGCCAATCGTGGTGTTGCGAAAATGTCACTCAAGGGAGTCCTTAACGATCAACAGATTGACAAGTCATTTCATTCCCTCGAAAAAGGATTCAAATACAAACCTCACTTACCCACACGAAGTCTGCAACTGAATGCCTTTACGAATTTATTCACTTGGATCAAACGACTGATTTTCCCTTCGGGAATCGAATTGGCTCTGGCGAAACGCCGACTCAGCGGACGTGCCGCCAATGCCATCGAGGAGGGAATACGTGAAGTCTGCGCCACTCTCGACAGACTTCTCGAACGACCTCTTTCAAACGGCAAGGAGCAATGGAATTACTATTATGGACTTGCCTGGAAATGCAGTGTCGTTGCTCTGGTTGCTACGAGCGCAATCTCCATCTTTAGAGTACTCGTTGTTCAATCCAATGCCCATCTCGTCTGGGGAGTGTTCGCGTCAACTCTCGCTGCATTTGGCCTGACCTTAGGATGGGGACTAACCACACTTCCTGATCAATTCTATCTTTCCGAGCCGAAAGGTCGAAAGCTGGCTAAACTTGTCGGTGCGAAAACACCGACAGGTATTCGCTCGGTCGCATTGTTCATGATTCTCTTGTCTGCTACAGGAATGATGCTGGGAATCTACTGGTTGATTTTCGAATAACATCTGAAATTGATATTCAGATCACTTGATATGGTACTGATTGGTTGACGAATGACTTCTTCAACGACGAGAATATTGAAGACAAAATCTCACCGTTCCAGCTAGACAGGAAATGTACGTGATGACACAGATCAACCGCCGCGACATGTTGAAGCAGACTGCTTTTGCTTCTGCTCTTTATTTAACCACTTCCAGTCCCGTTCGTGCTCATTCTGTGAACTCGAAGTTGAATCTTGCCTTCATTGGAGTTGGTGGACGCGGCAATGCGAATTTGAGGACGATTACTGCTGAGCCCGATATCGAAGTGGTTGCGGTGTGTGATGTCAATCAGCACAGTTTGGAACGAGCGGCGAAAACTCATGCCAGTGCTCGAAGTTTTGTTGACTTTCGCGAACTCTACACCAAAACGGATGATATCGACGGCGTTGTCGTCAGCACGCCGGAACACATTCACGCTTATGCGACTCTCCCCGCGTTGAAAGCCGGCAAGCATGTCTATTGTGAAAAACCACTCACATGGAATGTTGAAGAGTCTCGCATTATCACCGAAGCGGCTGCCAAAGCTGATGTGGCGACGCAAATGGGAACGCAAATTCATGGGATGCCCAACTATCGTCGGGTGGTCGAACTGATTCAATCGAACGCGATTGGCCCGGTTCGAGAAGTGCATGTCTGGGTTTCGCGTGCCTGGGGATTGCAATCGGCTGAAGATGCCAAAAAGAATGGCGATATTGTCCATGTCACCGAACGTCCTACTGAAAAAATGACGCCTCCACCCGAGTTGAATTGGGATCTCTGGATCGGACCTGCTCCGTATCGTCCTTTCAATACTGCTTATTTCCCCGGGCCAAAATGGTATCGCTGGTGGGATTTTGGGAATGGGACAATGTCGGATCTGGGAAGTCACTGGAACGATCTGCCATTCTGGGCGCTCAAACTCGATGCCCCACTCACGATAGAAGCGTTTGGCCCGGAACCGCATCCGGAAATTGCCCCGGCTTCAATGTCAGCCGTCTATGAATATGGCTCCCGCGGCGAAATGCCAGCCTGCACATTGACTTGGCATCAGGGGACAAGTAAGCCGGAAATCTGGAAGGCGGGAGGAATTCCCCAATGGGGGAATGGAGTCCTCTTCATCGGCGATGACGGCATGGTCCTCTCCGATTACGGCAAGCACATTTTGCTGCCCGAAGACAAATTCCAGAACTTCGAGCCGCCGAAACCATTCATTCCCGATTCTCCCGGCCACCATGCCGAGTGGGTTCAGGCCTGTAAAACTGGTTCAGAAACCGGCAGTCCCTTCAGCTATGCTGGCCCTTTGACAGAAGCCAATCACTTGGGGAACGTCGCGTTCCGGGCTGGTAAGAAATTGGAGTGGGATGCTGAAAACATGAAAGCGACGAATTGTCCGGAAGCGGATCAGTTTCTTAAGCGTACGCCGCGTGAGGGTTGGTCATTGTCCTGATACGCGGCATCTGATAAGTGACTTACATTTTCAATTCAACTCATACAATGGAGTGTCGTTATGAGAATGATGCTAGTATGTGCCTTGGTTTGCTCATACCTTATCAACGTGGCAAATGTCACTGCTGAAGGGAATAGTGTTCCGACAGAATCATCCCCGCGGACAACTTTAGAGCGTGCCTTGCATGCTTTGGAAAAGGGAGATGCCGAAGCTTATGCAAAATGTCTCAGCGATGATGAAATTAAGTTTCAGGCTGGATATGCCCTGTACCTGAATGCCGTTTGGGAGGTGGTTCAGAACCGGAGTCAAAACCGAGTTGATCCCGAAATGTGGCTGATGTCGCAGAACTTGCAGGCTTTAATCAAAAAACATAATCAGATCGATTATAATGCTAACGAAAATAGAAATCATAATTTTTCGATTGCATTAAATGGGTTCCGGCACAACCTTCCTGTGAACAAACAAGGAATTACTGTAGGAGAAAATGAACAGTCAAACGACAACCGATTATTTCGACCTTATTGCATCAGTCTGTCCAGTCGTTTGAAAAACCCGACTGCTTTTGTCACTGAAGCGATTCAGATTCTCGAACTCCCCACAAAAGTGATCAGACAGGGAAAGCCAATTCCTAGCGAAGAGGATTCGCTTAAGAAAATGGTTGAGAATATTCAGAAAAAATCCTGGACATTCTATGAACGTGGTGAATATGCGATTGCGATTTTGCCCGAAACGAAAACGACGATAGCCGCTCCACCAAACTCAAGCAGCTCAGAGTCTCTGGGACAAACTGCCACAATTCACAAGGAAACATCGATCGAATTTGTGCAAGAGGAGGGAGAATGGAAAATTAATCGTCTGTTCCCCAGAGACATTCTTGAGATCACGCTCAATATTTACTGATGTCAATTTGAAATTGAGAATCACGTCATTTTAAAAGTGTTGCAGTAATCAGGCAAATTTTTTGAGCAATGGTTTGATGATCTGTTCCGGGATAAATTGCTCAAGTTTATCCGCAGCAGTTTCCCGTCCCATTTGGGCGATCTGCTTGATGAGTGAACTTGAAATGTGGGAGTAGCGGTCGCTCGCCATCAAAAATACGGTTTCAATTTCCGGTTCGAGAGCGTGATTGGCGAGCGTCATAGTGAATTCGGTTTCAATGTCCGAGAGCGTCCGCATGCCGCGCAGCATGACGGCTGCCTGCTGTTGTTTGACAAAATCGACTGCCAGTCCGGAAAAACAGGCGACTTTTACATTATCTAAATCGGACAAAATATCCTGAATCAATTCGAGACGTTCCTCGGATGTAAACAGAGGATTTTTATCGGGATTGATGCCAATCCCCACTGTCAACTGCTCGAAGATTCGGGCGCCCCGACGCACGACATCGACATGCCCGAGGGTCATGGGATCGAAACTACCGACATACACGGCATGTTGAGGATTGAGCATCGAGCGAACCTTATTTGAGCAGTGGATAACATCTGGAATGAGTATAGCATCGATAACCAACCTCTAAGATGCAAGGATTTGCATTGCATTCTGCCAGAAAGGCAGTGTTTCCATTCAGAATTGTGCGGCGATTCCATGAAGACGGATATTGGATAACCTGTTATCAGAGTTAGAGTTAGACAAAGGAAATCAGCAATGAGAAATCTTGTTCAGATGGCATGGCATTTGCGTAATTTAGTAGAATACAGTCTCTAAATCGTTTTGTGGCAGTCGGTTAAGTCTGGTCAGGTCAGATGAGAATCGAAATTTCCGGAGGGAGTATTCATGCCTGTGTTTCGCTGGGGGAATGCCTGGGGCAGCATGCAGGAGTTTGAGCGGGAAATGGACCGCTTGCTTCAAAGCATGAATATTACGATGCGAAGTGCACGGTCTGCCCGCTCGTTTCCAGCTGTCAATTTCTATGAGCATGAAGACAAATTTCTGATGACGGCTGAAATTCCGGGTGTGCAGCCTGAGGATCTGGAGTTGAGTATCTCGTCAGGTGTTCTCAACATTAAAGGCAAGCGGCAGCTCGAACCTGCGATTCCACAGGATCAGTTTCGAAGACAGGAACGGATGCAGGGAAGCTGGGAGCGGTCGCTTTCGTTGCCCGAACGAGTGAACGAAGAGGGCCTGGAAGCCGAGTTGAAGGATGGCGTGCTGACGATCACTCTGCCCCGAGCACCACAGGTTGCCCCACGTCAGATTCCAGTCATCACGTCATAAAGTTCAAAAAAAGGCGAATTTGTGAACGAATTTGAAGATCAGGACGATTCCCAGCAGGACACCCCCTCCGACTCACAGTCTCATCAACTGTCGATTCGTCGTGAAAATTCTGCAGAGAGCGAACCTGTCCCATCGAAAACTTCCGAAGTCTCGGTGACGGGGAAATCGACTCCGCCCACGCAAGACCCTCAACGCCTGCTCTTCACACCGCCTATCGACATTTTCGGCACCGAAGAAGGGCTTGTCCTGCGAGCAGATCTTCCGGGCGTTTCCATCGAAGGTCTCGAACTGCAGATTGAAGATAATAAGCTGACCTTATTCGGCCGCGTCAAAAGCAAAATTCCTGAACAGTCCAAATTACTGCATCAGGAATATCAGGTCGGCGATTTTTATCGTTCGTTCATTTTAAGTGATGAGCTCGATTACGATCGAATTTCCGCGAAAATGACCCACGGGGTTCTGGAAATCACACTCCCCAGAATCCCTCGCGCCCAACCACGAAAAATTCACGTTCAATCGGACTGAAATGCATTTTGCTTTACCATTGGCGGTCGCATGGACGCTTAATGATGGAGAGAATTTATTTTGCTCCCGCATATCGCCGAAATTGTTTTCTCAAAAATGAATCAAGCAGCTCCCTTGGTCAACCCGCGAGCACTGGTTTCGTTCAGGAAATCGAGTAGAGGATTCACGGCTGAGCAGAAGGCCCGTTCGTTGAGAATTTCCATTGCATGTCGATGGGTGTGGCCATCGCGATACATGATGCGGAAAGCGGCTTTGATATCTTTGCGTTCATCGGGATTGAACCCGGCTCGCTTCAGTCCAACCAAATTGATGGCAATAATTTCACCCGCATGGTTGGTCATTGTGAATGGGGGAATGTCCTGGACGATTTTGGAAAGTCCGCCAATCATTGCATAGCATCCAATACGGCAAAACTGATGCACAGCCGCATTGCCGGAAATGACTGCCCGTTCTCCGACCTGCACGTGACCGCCGAGTAATGAACCGCTGATCATAATGACGCCGTTTTCGAGTTCACAATTGTGGCCGACATGCGAATTCGTCATCAGAAAACAGTTGTCATTGATGATTGTCGAGGTTCCCTCACCGGTGCCGCGATGGACGCTGACACCTTCACGCATGATGACATTATTGCCAATCGTGCAATACGAAGTCTCGCCATGAAAGGCTCGATCCTGAGGAAGATCTCCAATCGAAACCCGTGAGTGAATTTTGCAATTTTCGCCAATCGAAGTACGCCCGTAAATATTGGTAAAGGGGCCGACCTGTGTCCCCGCACCAATCACTACAGGGCCTTCAATAACGACATAGGGTCCAATGTTGGCGGTAGGATCAATCTTGGCTAGAGGATCGATAATGGCAGAGGGGTGAATAGACACAGCAGAGTCCTTCCTGCGTCGCATTTCCTGAAGAAATGGTCGTCAATAATTTGAATCATCATCGGTTCCTGCATTGCGTCCTGGCAATTCACAGTCCGTGACGGGATAGGGAATTATCACGAGTTCAGAAAATTCGGTCAATGGGAGTCTGAACGGTTCAAAATTAATCCCCGTTGATCTTTACGGTGGAATCGCGATATTCTCCTAAATTCCTGAGAAAAACCACGGATGGACACGGATCAGCACGGATATCAACAGTCCTGAACCCTGTTGAAATAGTAAACCGGATTTTCTATTTATCAGACTTATCAATTAAATTGATTATGAAATTGAACCGCAGATGGACGCAGATAAACGCAGATATTTTGCATCCGCGTTTATCTGCGTCCATCTGCGGTTCTTTATTTTTTGGTTATGTGGTATGAGTTTGAGTGACACGTCAAGCTACTAAACCTTGGTCTGTTTATCAGATATGGAAATTGGGTTTAATTGTGTAAAAGAGATTTCTCTCAGAGCTTCCAGCAGAATCAAGTTTCTTAAAGACGGATTTTTCGCGAATTGAACGGTGATGCAAGATTCTCAACTCAGTTGGTCTCGATTTCCCTGGCTCCTGGTGTTGATGCAGCTGGTACTGATGGCGATTGGCCTACTTGCCATTCAACGGGGGGATGAACTGGCTGATGATGGGGGATTGTTCCAGCGTCACCTGTTTTGGATCATCCTCTCAATTCCCGCCACGATCGTTGCGATTGTCGTCCCGATCCGCTTCTGGCGGGGAAAAGCCTATTATCTGTTTTTGCTTTGCCTGGGATTATTGATTGTTCCTTACTTCATGCCTGCCAAAGGGGGTTCGCATCGCTGGATTCCCCTCGGCCCAATTAACTTTCAACCTTCGGAAGTCGCCAAGCTGGTTTACATGATGGCGCTGGCTCAGTACCTGATGTATCGGGATAACTTTCGCAAATTCTGGGGTTTGATCGTTCCATTCACAATGACCCTCATCCCGATGGGGATGATTCTGAAAGAGCCGGATTTGGGTACTTCGTTGCTGTTTCTGCCTGTGCTGTTCTGCATGTTATTCGCAGCCGGGGCTCGATTGACACACTTGCTGCTCATCGTTTTTCTGGGTATCGCATCGCTGCCTATCGGCTGGACCATGATGTCAGCCGAGCAGAAATCCCGTGTCACAACGCTATTCACTCAGGAAGATGGCGGCCCTGCTCCCCGAGGGGATGGTTATCATCTGCATCAATCCAAGCAGATGCTGGCACTGGGAGGCATCTGGGGAAGTGCCGTAGCCGGGCAGCCGACGGATGATATGTATCTGTATCATCTCCCAGCCTCGCGAACGGATTTCGTCTTCTGCCTGATCGGAGAATACTGGGGACTGTGGGGCTGCCTGGGTGTGATCCTGATCTATCTGATTCTCTTCGCCCAGGGTCTACAAATCTCAGCCTATACCGAAGAACCCTTCAGCAGACTTCTCGCAGTCGGCATCGTCGCCATCCTCTGCACGCAACTCATCATCAACACCGGCATGACCGTCGGCCTGACTCCCATCACAGGATTGACACTCCCCCTCATCAGCTACGGCGGCTCCAGCATGCTGATGACCTCCTTCAGCCTCGGCCTCCTCATCAACATCGCCATCCGCCCCAGCTTCGAAGTCTCCGGCCAAACCTTCCGCTATTAGCAAGCATTCTGCTTGACCGGGGCAGTCGCTTGGGCGTCGAGAGACTGAGGCGCGGATTTTGCTCCTGCTGTTCGCGTATTCAATGCCTCATACAAAAAATGTCTTTGGACATGATCAGCTATTGAGGTTATTTGGCTTCCAAAATTCTGGAAATTCCAGGGTGTTGAGCGAGTGGCACATACTCGCTATGCCAGAATATGGACAGATCGGATAACCATACAGCTTCCCAATTTGAAATCACATATTTTATTCTAATTCGTATTCCAATTAAATAAGCTGCGGCGCGGATAATGAATTGATCTTTGGTTTGAAATGAGATCTCAGCAAATCGTTGGACATAGTGATCATCCCACATTTCCAGGTCATTCATGATGAGTATGTGATCAATATCATCCGACTCACTTGCTCTGCCGGGAGGATAACAGAACGGATTTTTATCAACTTTACTTCGCAATTCAAACAGAGCACCGAGAGCCGCAAACGCAAAGAAGAGCCTGTTTTCTTGAGATTCTTCCAGATTGAGTTCCGCATCAATACTATCAAATAATTCAGCAACTTCATCTTCATCAAGAGAAAGCAAATCTTGTTTGTAGCTCATCAGGCCGTTAGCCGTGATTGCAGCTTTGGGACTCACTAAATCCAGTGTTTCGATAAACATTTTATGATTGCAAGAATCGCAGTAATCAATCAGTTTTCGAGCTAGTTCCTGAACATTACCCACAGCGGTTACCCTCAAAGTTGCATAGTCAACTTTAACCCAATCCACATAGCTCGATTGGTTCGCACTATCTATTATCACACCATAAGTTAGTGAGGTCAATTAGAGTTTCTGACGATACACGATCCCAGTGTCGATCTGCGTAAAACCAGCTCCTTCGATCAGTTTGACCATCGCTTCATTTTCGAGGGGGGCATGCACTTCCAGCAGAGTGATCATTTCGTCTTTGAGTCGGCGTCCGACTTCGATGAGCAGGGCCTGTCCATAGCCTTTGCGACGATATTCTTCCAAGACTTGCAGGTCCAGCATGCCTACCGCGCGATGATTCCAGCTGGCAATGTAGAAGTCGAGACCATACACGCTGATAGCAGCCACGACAGGCTCAAGTTGGTTTTTGGGGAGCAGTTCGAATCGCAACATATCGAAACGGGACCTGCGTACATTCCACCACCACTTGTGAGCCTGCTCATCTTCGATCAGTCGCAAATCTGTTTTTCTGCGAATTGTCGAAAGGCGAAAGTTGATTGGCTCTCGACTGTTCTGCAGATCTTTCTGAAAGATGCCATGTCGTTCGAATTCTTCAAAACCGTTTTGGCTGAAGAAGCCATTCAGCGAGGGCTGAGAGTGGAGAAATCCTGAAGGTCGACTTCCTCCATAAATTCCGCCGTAAAAGGGATCGCGGCCTGGAGAAGGGCCCGCAAAGAGAATTTCAGCCCCGGATTTCCGAGCATAATCACGGGCAGCTTCAAGCAATTTTGTACCGATATCCTCATGCTGATGCTGAGGATCGACGACGATTGCACAAATTACCGCCTGAGTTTGATCCAAATCTGTATGAGTTGCGTTGACACAGAAACCAACATGCACAAAGCCGACAAGGTGTTCTTCCAGTTCGGCGACTATCAGGCCTGCTGGATCGAAATAGAGATGGGCCAGTACGGTCGAGTCAAAAATATCAGCCGTGATGGGGGCAGCGACACCGCGAGATTGATATGCTGAATTCCATAATCTGACCAGTTCTGGCGGATCAAAATTCCGAAATGTCCGTATTTGAACGTCAGCCATAGAATTTTCAATAATTGAATTTGCCATCGGAAACCCGCGAGCACGGAGGATGGCAGAGTTTCGACGATAAAACCGCCTTATTAATGTGTCGGGTTCGAGATCATACCAGAGACTCATGGAGAACTGTAGCCAAATGAGCACGATCAGCGACGAAGACTTGCTGGCTTATGCCGATGAACTGCTGAATCTGGTGACCGCCTCCACGGTTGAAGCGGAGCTTCGAAAAGATTCCAGCCTGCGTGAACGCCTGCAAATATTGCTGGAAGGCCGTGATTCGGGTTCGATTTCTCTGGGCGAAGTCTGGCGACATGGCCGCATCACCTGCCCCAGTCGATCTGAAATGGGGCTCTATCTGATGAATGCTCTCGAAGCCGAGCGGCTCGATTATGTGACATTCCATCTGGAAACGATCGGTTGTGCGTATTGTCAGGCGACTCTGGCGGAATTGAAGACGGCAGCCGAATCGCTCGAACTGGATGCCCAGGATTCCCAACGCCGCGAACGCCTGTTTGCTTCGTCAGCGGGATTCTTACAGAATCGTGATTCCAATTCCTGAAAATTCAATTTGAAATCCTGAAAAATTTATCCGATTGCAATTAGACCGGTATGCAACAGTTTCACTTCGAAAAACAATTGAGTCCGGGTGGCGGGGGCGCTCTCGAAGAGTAGCCCCCGTATCGTTGGACTTTCG
>DEML01000098.1:21002-84766 GCA_002359185.1 Planctomycetaceae bacterium UBA2671 | reverse complement strand
AACGCGGAGCGCCCCCGCCACCCGGGAGTTTTTGTATTCAATATGATATTGGGAATCCGGCTTCCACTTGGAACGGGATTCAAATCCCAAACCCGGGAGGAATATCATCAGAAGCGAAGCGTTGTTCTCGCCAGGGGTCTCCTTCATTGTGATAGCCCCCTTGCTCCCAATAGCCGGGTTGATCCTCGGCAACGAATTCAAGCGACTTCAACCACTTCGCACTTTTCCAGGCATATAAAAGTGGGACGATCAAACGGACGGGGGCTCCGTGATCAGCCGTGAGGGGTTCTCCATCGTGCAGGTCACACAGCAAGGCGTCTTCTGCCAGAAAACGATCCAAAGGCAGGTTTGTTGTCCAGCCTCGATCATAGCCTTCGGCAATCACAAATTTTGCTTCCGGTTGTATTCCCACAAGTTCTGCGATCGTTTTCGTAGAAACACCTTCCCAGATGTTTCCGAGACGAGACCACTGCGTCACGCAATGAAAATCGGAAAAGACTTTCACCCGCGGCAATTCCTGAAACTGCTCCCAGTTCCAGATCATCGGTCGGTCAACCAAGCCTTTGACTTCGAGAGACCATGCCGATTTTTCAACTTGAGGAATGGACCCTGCCTGCAGCACCGGCCATTTGCGAGTTCGCGACTGTCCGGGTGGAATCCTCTGAGAACGCAAGGTATCTGAACTGACGATGATTTCGTCATCAGTCGAGTCCGGATTCGGTGGTTCACCGGTTTGATATTTAGGATCGTCCATGAGAATTATTGTGGGCTTATTGTTGAGTGTTGCCGAGTTGTAGGTCAGGCATTGCCTGACGAAATGTGCGAGCCACCTCGATTGTCGTCAGAAAGTGCCTGACCTACACCTGTGTTAACTCAATTCCACCAGATTCTTTGGAACTCTGCTCGGAATTTCTGGAGCCGAGTTGGGATCGTACTCGTCGATGTATTCGTAGAAGACATTTCGTTGACGGGGAATATAGCCGGCTTCAGTGATGCAGCGGCGAATTGATTCAATTGTCAGATGATGCACAGTACCGGCTTTGGAGACGACATTCTCTTCAATCATCAAGCTGCCCATATCGTTCGCACCGAAGGCGAGCGCGATCTGGCCCACCTTTTCTCCCTGGGTGACCCAGGACGATTGAATGTTCGGAAAGTTATCCAGATACAATCGGCTGACCGCTTGCGTTTTTAGATACTCAAAAGCCCCCGTCGGAGGAATGTGAGACATGTCGGTGTTATCCGGCTGGAAGGTCCAGCAGATGAAAGCTGTGAAGCCGCCGGTTTCATCCTGAACTTCACGCAATCGTTCGAGATGTTCAATTCGCTCGGACAGTGTTTCCACGTGACCAAACATCATTGTCGCGGTCGACTTTCCGCCCAGTTCATGCCAGACACGATTCACATTCAACCAGTCGTCGGTCAAAACTTTGCCGCGAGTGATTTCCTTGCGAACGCGATCAACCAGAATCTCTCCGCCACCGCCGGGTAAACTTCCAAGACCTGCGGCTTTGAGCCGTTCCAGAACTGTTTTGAGTGGCAGTTTGCTGATTTTGGTAAAGTGATGGATTTCCGGTGGACTGAAGCCGTGGATATTCACTTGAGGGTAAGCGGCTTTGAGTTGACGGAGCATGTCCTCATACCATTCGAGTGGCAATTTCGGATGCAAGCCGCCTTGCAAGAGAATTTGATCTCCTCCCAGAGCCACCGTTTCTTCAATTTTTTCGAGCAGCGTTTCAATCGGCAGCACGTAGACTTCAGGATGATTGGGCGGACGATAAAACGCACAGAAATCACACACAGCTGTGCAGGCATTCGTGTAATTGATGTTTCGGTCAATGTTATAAGTGCGGAATTCTTCGGGATGCAGGCGTTTGGTCACCTCGTCGGCAGCTTGACCAATTGCGACCAGATCGTGCGATTCAAGCAATTGCAGACCTTCCGCCGGCGAAATTCGCTCACCAGCGACCGCTTTCTTGAGGATCGGGCGAATGTCAGAAGAATTGGAATGAACCTGGCTGATCATGGGAGAGACTTAGGGTTGAGAGTTTAAGGTTGAGAGTTGGGTGTTCTTCTGCCGTAGGTCAGGCTATGCCTGATGAGAGTGAACGTTGAATGTTTATCATGTCAGGCACAGCCTGACCTACGGCTTATTATTAATGTTTGGCTTTTGTCTGCGATAGTACAGGATTCTCTTCGAGTTGTCCGACGAGTTCCCGGAATAACTGCAAGCCGTTCCACTCGGCTGAGCCGAACTGAAAGTGCAGGTTGTCTTTGAGGTAATTGTAGGCCGTTTCTTCCGAGATCCCGAGCGGTTTGGCTTCGCGTGTGGCAATTTGCTGGAGATTCTTCATCCCCCGATTTCGCGACTGTTCCAGTAATTGTGCAAGAGGCGATTCAGGTACATCTTTCCGGGCGACCCACATGGCGAACACAAACGGGAGTCCCGTCCAGTTCACCCATTCTTCTCCTAGGTCCCACGTTTCCACAAACTGTTCCTGGGGAGGATGAATGGCTCGATCACCGATCAGCAGCACGGCATCGGTCTTTGCATCTTTTGTGGTTGCAGAGAGCGGCAAGCGGATTAGCTCCGGAATAACACCATATCGTTCCTGCAGCATAACGCGAGTTAAGGCCACGCTTGTTCGGGAACCTTCATCAAGTGCGAGTGTGCGTATGTCACCCAGGGGGACGCGTGAATAGAGTTTCACGCTCAAGACCGGGCCGCGGGTGGCGATGCAGGCGTCGGAAATGATTTTGTAATCGGAACGTGAAAAATATTCGACGGAAGGAATGAGAGCGACATCCAGCTTTCCGACGGAAAGTTCGTCCGCCAGACGACTTGGGACATCCAAGACGAGTTGATCTTCGCGCAGAGAATTTCCCAGGCCTTCGATTAAAGGCTTGGAATTCAGATACGAAACGGCCCCAACGCGCACGCGGGAAAGCGAGGGGGAATCCTCACGACCGTTCGTACTACAACTTGCATCCCACTCCAAAGTTGATCCGCTCATCTCACCAAAACATCAACGAGTAATAAACATTGCATTCTGACTATCCTACTCATTCCCCAAATGTCCTGCCAGACTCATGCTCTGTGAAAAGTTGTCGCAACCGATTTCGTCAGACTCCAAATGAAATCAATTCTTCTCGATATGAGTTATGACTGTGAGAGGACATGGTCTTACGTTACGATATGCAGCTTCATTTTATTGCTGTGATGAGATGGAATAGATCTGTTAGGACAGGCTTCCAGCCTGTTGCAATATCGACGGTTCAGCACACTGAGAGAGTCGATTTCTAAAACTTACGATTTTGTTAATCATCGTTGTGATAGACAGGCAGGATGCCTGTCCTACGGAACATAATTAACGCGAGTCATTTCGATAGAGAAGAAGCAGGCGGAAACGAATGAGTGATCAGCAACCGATGCGTGTCGCGATGGTCGGCTTGGGGACTGTCGGTTCAGGTGTCATCAAAATCCTGTTCGAGCAGGCCGAGCGAATTACGCGACGAGCCGGTCGGCCAATTGTGGTGGAATCGGTCGTTGTACGCGATCCGACAAAAGTCCGCTCCGTGAACCTGGCTGATGATTTGATCGACACTTCTCTAGAAGTGATTGAGCATCCTGATGTCGATGTCGTTTGCGAACTGATCGGCGGCACGACGACCGCTGGCGATATTGTGCGTCAGGCTTTGCAGGCTGGTAAACATGTCGTCACTGCTAACAAAGCTCTGTTGTGCGAACAAGGGGATGAACTCTTTCAGTTGGCACGCGAACAGAAACGAGCCATCGGTTTTGAAGCGGCAGTCGCGGGGGGCGTGCCGATTATAGAAGCGGTTTCGCAGTCTCTTTCTGCCAATCAAATCACCTCACTGGAAGGCATTCTCAATGGGACGAGCAATTTCATTCTGACCGAAATGCTTGACCGGAATGTTTCATATGAAGATGCGGTCGCGAAAGCTCAGAAAAAAGGCTATGCCGAAGCCGACCCGGCGATGGATGTCGATGGAACCGATGCGGCTCAAAAATTGACACTCCTCGCACAACTGGCCTTCGGAACGAAAGCGGACCTCAAGCAATTTCCTCGACAGGGAATCGATAAACTTGATCTGGCGGATTTGAAATATGCAGACACGCTTGGTTATCGCATCAAATTGCTGGCCGTTGCTCGTTTGACGGGGGGCTCGCTGGAACTGCACACGCAGCCAACGCTCATCCGCAAATATCAGCCCATGGCCGATGTCGATGATGCTTACAACATGATTGAACTCGAAGGGGATGCTGTCGGAAAGACTTGGTTTGCAGGCATGGGAGCTGGTCAAATGCCGACCGCTTCCTCTGTAGTCTCAGACCTAATCGATCTGGCCGTGGGCCGGTCTCAAAAGACGTTCCCTCTGCTCGATTTATGGCAATCACAAAAACCGTATCCAATCTTGCCAGCTGATGAAATCAAACGACGCTACTATCTGCGATTTCACGCTGTCGATGAACCCGGCACGATGGCTGCAGTTGCGAATATACTCGGTGAAAATGGTGTCAGCATCGCCTCCTGCATTCAGCATGAATCAGAATCGAGCGTGAAAACATCTCCCAAGGAACCGAAGATTGTTCCACTGGTCCTGATGACACACATCTGCTCGGAAGGGCAAATGAAAGCCGCCGATAAAGCGTTGCTGGAATGCTCGAGTATTAAGAAAAACTTTCTGAGGTTGCCCATACGCGATTGAAAGATGACTTCTTGACTGCAGAAATTCGACAGGCCAGAACTGAGGATGTTTCCTCGTTGATGGCCATCAAATGGAAAGTGATCGCCCATCTTCTGGAATCAGGGATCAATCAGTGGGACGAGATTTATCCCGCAGAGGCCGATTTCCAGCAGGATGTGTACGAGCAAACTCTCTATGTGCTGGAGAGTTCTGAACGAATCGTCGGCGGCTTTTGCCTGAATGAAGTTGAGTTGGAAGGCTACGAAACGGCGGACTGGCAAGCGGAATCGTTTCTAGTGATTCATCGCCTATTGATCGATCCTGATTATCAGGGCTCTGGTTACGGCAGGCAATTGATGCAGTTCGCCGACCAGCAGGCGTTCTCTCTGGGTAAAAACTCGATTCGGCTGGATTGCTTCACCGGGAATCCAACAGCGATCTCGTTCTATCAGAAGTTAGGCTATCAGAGGAGGGGGGAAGCAACCTTTCGCAAAGGCCGGTTTTTATTGATGGAGAAGTTGATCGAAATCCAATAAAAAAGTCTGGCCTTTCACGGTAAAAGGCCAGACGGGGAATTTGAACTCAATTTCTATTTCTAGAATTCACCAAGCGTAAACCCATCGTCCATATCCATGATATTTTGATACAAAGAAGTGCTTGTCAGTGTTGGTGTAGTACAGGAATTTGTTGGTTCTGAAGCGATATTTTCGCTGATAAATTTCACGGAACCATCAGCCATAACAAATTGAGCGCCTCCCGTATGCAGACTGCCATAAACATATCGGGTACAGTTTCCGTCACCGGCACCAGCATTCACTGTGAAGTTTGCCTGGGTACCTGCCCAATTCGTGTTAATGTTATGAGTTGCACGACCATGGGCGGAAGCTGTGCTGTTAGCCTGTTTTCCAGGCCAGACAGCTCCAACATTCTTCAATCCATTTACTTGATACACACGTGCTTTTTCACCACAGAGAAAAGTATTGCTCGTCCCGTCGGTGATGTCTCGGAGTTTTGTGCTCGAATTTTCTTTGGCAATTTCTTCTGTGATTGGATAATTATGCTTTCCATATCCACCGAAGGCTGTGTTATTAGGCGCTCCTGTATCGGAAGGACATGAGTACGCTGACAAAGCGGTATTCAGTGAGTTTGTCGAAGCTGCTGCCATCGAGTCGCCATTGGGATTGATTTGATCGTAAAGAGCGGATTGCTCAACATATGGCAAAATAAAGGTGGCCCACCCATAGGTATTCGTGAGCAATGTCGCTGGAGCTTTTCGGTTCACCCAGCCTGGAGGTAATACGGTGTAAGTATCGTGATAGTTGTGAAGTGCCAGTCCCAATTGCTTGAGGTTATTTTTGCAGGAGGAACGACGGGCAGCTTCACGGGCCTGCTGGACGGCCGGCAGCAACAAAGCCACTAATATTGCAATGATTGCTATAACAACCAACAATTCGATTAACGTAAATCCAGCCTGCCTTTTGACCATTGAGATACTCCTGGAAAAAGAAATTCATGATTATGTTAGAAGGGAGAAGATACCCCATAAAGGTATTCACATATAAATATATAGATTTGCCGGGATTTAACCAGCGAAAAAGCAGATGAATAGTAAAATATGGAAAATTATCTAAGTAAAGTATCCTGTGATACTGACTATTCCGCATCCAGCCAGTTTTCACCGTGCTTCATGTCGACAACCAACGGCACATCAAGTTCCATCGCCGCCTCCATGTTCGATTTAGCCAGCGTGGCCAGATCATCAATTTCGGCAACGGGTGATTCAAATACGAGTTCATCGTGGATCTGCAGCAACATTTTTCCCTGCAGGTCTGAGGCGTTCAGGCTGTCGTGGACTTTCAGCATGGCCAGTTTGATCAGGTCAGCAGCTGATCCCTGAATCACGGTATTAATGGCAGTCCGCTCGGGCATATTCCGATTGCGGCCCGTCGTGTTTTTGATACCGGTGATGGGACGCCTGCGACCGAGAATGGTGTAGGCATATCCTGTGCGATGACACTTTTCGAGGGTCTCCTCAATGAACTTTTCGACGCCTGGATAACGACCGAAATAACTGTCAATAAACTCCGCGGCCTGTTCCTGTGGAATGTTCAACGCAGCAGCCAGACCATAAGGGCTTTGTCCATAGATGACCCCGAAGTTGACGGCTTTGGCGACGCGACGCATATCGGAGTCGACATTTTCCTCATCGATTTCAAACACTTCAGCCGCGACGGTGGTGTGAATATCTTTGCCGGTCAGGAAGGCTTCGCGTAAGGCTTCGTCTCCACTGAAGTGAGCCAGCATTCGCAGTTCGATTTGCGAGTAATCGCAGCAGAGCAATTCCCAGCCCGATTCTCCGGGAATGAAAGCTTTGCGGATCTGCCGGCCTTCGGGGGTACGAATCGGTATGTTTTGCAGATTGGGATCGCTTGAACTAAGCCGCCCCGTTGCAGCGACCACCTGATTGAACGAGGCGTGAATTCGTCCTGTTTCAGGATGAATCAATTTGGGTAGCGTATCGAGGTACGTCCCCTTCAGCTTGGCCAATTGACGGTACTCCATAATTTTCGCAGGGAGAGGATGCATCAAGGCCAGTTTTTCGAGCACCGATTGGTCGGTACTCGGTCCTGTTTTCGTCCGTTTCTGGACAGGCAGGCCGATTTCATCGAACAGGAGTTCTCGAAGTTGTTTCGGGGAATCGGGATTGAATTTTCGACCGGCTTCGGTTTCCAGTTCGCCAAGTAATTCATCAATGCGAACACCCGCCTGCCGACTTTGCGTGAACAGTTCCCGGTCATCGACACGGATCCCCGTAAATTCCATGTCCGCCAGAATGGGAATCAATGGACGTTCGACATCGGCATACAGATCCCACAACCCCTGATTCTGCAGTTCTGAACGCATGATGTGACACAGTTGCAAAGAGACATCGGCATCCTCGGCTGCGTATTCGCCGACGCGTTCGACATCGACTTCGAACATCTTTTTCTGATTTTTTCCCTTACCGATCAAATCGCTGATCGGAATCATGCGATGCTTGAGAAATTCATCGGCCAGTGCGTCAAGCCCATGACTGCGAGCCCCGGCATCGAGTAGATAATGCCCAACCATCGGATCCATGCCGATGTTTTTCACTTCAACGCCACAGCGTTTCCAGACCAGCATATCGTACTTGATATTCTGATTGCTGATTTCGATGTCCGGACTTTCCAGCAGAGGTTTGAACAACTCCAGCACTTCACGATGCGGTAGTGTCGCCAGACCAAAAGGCGCCTGAATCGGAATATACCACGCAGTCCCCGGTTCAATGCTCACCGCCCAGCCGACGATTTCCGCCCGCATTGCGGTGACAGAAGTCGTTTCCAGATCGATACAGATTTCTTTCGCCTGCCGGCAGGCTTCAATCAAGACCTGAAGTTCGTCCTCATCGCGAATGATTTGCCAGTTGCGAGTGTTGTTGAAAGCGAATTGCTTGCCACGGGAATATTCCGCGACGGCATTCGCTTTGTCAGCATCGTCTTCTCCGAGAGTTTCTTTATTCGAGGAATCACTGAAGAGACTTCGAGTTTGTTTTTTCGATGCGATCTGACTCTCTTCCGGTAAATCGATATCAGTTCCCCCTCCGGTCATTTGATACAGATCTTCGCGGAAGCGTCGGAAACCGTAATCGAGAAAGAGTTGCTGGAGGGTATCGACATCGTAATTTCCGACTCGGGCCGATTCCATCGGGAAGTCGAGCGGAAGATCGGTACGCAACGTGACGAGCCTTTTGCTGATACGAGCCTGCTCGGCAAACTCGACGAGGTTTTCCCGCAGTTTCTTTCCAGGAGCCTTGTCGGCATTGGCGAGAACTCCCTCAAGATCGCCAAATTGTTCGAGCAGAATTGTCGCTTTTTTCGGACCAACTAAAGGCACACCGGGGACGTTATCAACGGAATCTCCTACAAGCGACTGGAAATCAATGACCTGTTCCGGCGTGATATTCCAGACTTCCCGCAACTGCTCGGCTCCAAAGTATTCTCCTTTGCGACAGTTGAACATCTGCACGTGATCGCTGAGAAGCTGTCGGCAATCTTTGTCACTGGAAACGATGCGAACCTGAATCCCCTCGGCTTCAGCCTGACGTGCCAGTGTGGCAATGATGTCATCAGCTTCCCAACCCGTATGGTGCACGACAGGTATCCCAAAGCCTTCAATCACGCTGGTGATCATCGGAATCTGCGGCCGCAAATCCTCGGGCATTTCTGTCCGCTGAGCTTTGTAGTCCGGAAACCAGTCCGACCGCACGCCGGGGCCTTCCGAATCGAGTGCACACAGCAAAAAGTCCGGCTTCTTTTTTAGAATGGTGAAGATATCGCGAGTAAACCCGAACACGGCATTCGTTGCCTGACCGGCGGGACTTGTCATGGGGGGAATCGCGTGATACACCTGAAACATCAGAGAAAACGTATCGATTATATAAAGAGTTTCAGGCATCGGGCAGCATTCGGCAAAGGAAACGAAGAGGACTCATTCAATATGAGTTATAGCGGACCGGAGAAGTTGTCTCCAGTTTCCTCGCAGAATCGCATGTGGAGCCGAATTGAAAAGATCTGCTCTGGTCAGGTGTTTTTGAAGGCCTAAAATAGAATCATTGAAATCACACCTTGAATTGATTGTGGATGAAATTGCACTCCACGATGAACCACTTAGAAAGAATTTCCAGATGGACGATCACATTTACAAAAAGCTTGAACTTGTCGGGACTTCAAAAACTTCTTCCGATGATGCGATCCGTAATGCCCTCAAAAAAGCCAGTGAGACCATTCACGATATTTCCTGGTTCGAAGTTATCGAACATCGGGGCGATGTAAAAGACGGCGAAGTCGTCCATTTCCAGGTGACGATTAAAGCTGGATTCCATATCCACAAATAATCCATGACTCAGTTCATCGAGCCGTAGGTCAGGCTGTGCCTGACATGTTGGGCATTCGAAATTCAATACATTAATTTACAAGGAGAGACGCTCATGCCACGACTCAATACAGTAACACCGGATCAAGCCAGCGGCGATGTCAAAGCCATTTACGATGACCTCAAGCAGAAAAAGGGAAAGGTCTTCAATATTTTCCAGGGAATGGGAAATAGTGCCGCGGCTCTGAATGCCTACCTGTCCATGAACGGAGCTCTCGCCAAAGGTGAACTTTCTCCAGAAGATCGAGAAGTGGTCTACCTGACTGTCAGCCAGACAAATGGTTGTCACTACTGTCTCTCTGCTCATACGATGGTCGCCAAGGGAGCAGGGATGAGTGAAGATCAAATTCTCTCGATCCGCAAAATGAGTCCACAATCAGAAAAGCATGCCGCTCTGGGAAAATTCATCACCCGAGTGATGGAAACCAAAGGCTTTGTTGACGATGCAGATGTCAAAGCCGTGCAGGATGCCGGCTATTCAGATGGACAAATAGCCGAGTCCATCGCTTTCATCGGATTGGCGACATACTCAAACCTGTTCAATCATGTGTACGATACTGAACTCGATTTCCCGTCTGCAGAAAAAGTTTAAGCTGTCAAACAGTACGAAAAAACGACGCGAGTTGAAGGCAGATTGTTTTCAACTCGTGTTTTTTTTTCACATTGTCATAAGCATTATTTCCCAGTAGTTGGCGATGAGTTTCATCCTGAGTGAGCGTACGCAGATTGTGAATCGTCCTTTCCAGCGAACCATCTCCCACAAGTCCGGAGGCAGATTGAGTAACGAAACCCGCATCGACTTCGGTCGAAACAATTGGTACACGACTGGCACCAGCCTGGAGAAATGTGTTTGGCAAGCCTTCGAGTTGTCTTGGCGAGGTGTTTAGTAGCAGGGTGGCATTCCGTAACAGAGCGGGCATTTTTTCGAACGGCAATTGGGAAATAATGTGAACATTCTCCGGGCAGTTCTGCCGAATCTGTTGTTCGACGTGATCCTGCTTGGGATTGAGAATCATTACATAATTGAGTTCGGGAGTTTGCCGGGCTATCTCGATGGCCCAGTCTGCTCGTTTGGAAAAATTGTCCGCTCGGCCAATCCAAAGAACATAACGGTCGAAGGGAATGTCCAGACTTTCGGTTGAGTTCATTTGGCTTTGCCACTTCACAACATCAATCGGGCTTGGCAGTAGTAATGACTCTCGCTGAAAGACCTCTTTGAGTTGCTGTTGTTGAAATTCATTCTGAGCAACAATCGCATCTGCATTTTTTAAGATCCACGCACAAGTGGTTGAGCGTTCGCCGTAGTCATTTCGGAACGGTTTTGATTGCAGATATCGACTATCGACATCCGCATTTGAGCCCAGAAAAAGCACGGCTTTTCGCCTACTCACGTGAGCATTATGTATAATTTTGGCCGAGGCAGAGTGAACTCCAAATGGGCAGAACAGATCGGTATCAAAACATTGCAGAGTTTTATCCGTCTGCTTGAAACGATCTGTTGAAGATGTGAAGAGTTGACCCACAGCAGCACCGGGGACATCCCACAGGAGTGAAGTTCGCCATTTTTTATGATGCAGGAATTCCGCAATACGGGAATTACGCTCTGCGGTGGGGTCTCTCCAGGGATGCCAATGAACTTGATCGATTGTTTCAGACTGCTTCAGTTGAAGGTGTCGAGCGAGAAACTGAATCTGGTGGTCAGACTCTCGTGCCAGACCTTTGGCCAGCGTGACTGCTCGTGTTTCCGTGCCTCCATAAATCCCCGGGTATTCCGGGTGTACTATGGGATAAGCGGGTAAGGAAACGAAGGTGATATTCATGATTAATCGAACAATAAGAGTTCTGCGATTCTGGGGGCTACGCTTTGCTTCGACCCCAGCCACCCTTGAGTAACTCTTTTATTTTATCGCAATCCACTTTCGCTCATCAGCTTTGCGGTCGATTCGTAGGCTTCTCTCACCCAGGCTTCGATATTGTTGGGATCAGGAGAATATTCGAGTTCGATGGAAATGGTCCCATCGATATCTAACTTACGAATCTCTTCAAGATACGGAGGAAAATCGACGACGCCTCGTCCAGGGGGTAAGTCGCCGTGGACTTTGCCGTCGCAGTCGGAGATGTGCACGTGAATCGCTTTGCCGTTTAACTGACCCAGTTCTGCAGGCTGTACGCCAGCCAGCAGCAAGTGCGAAATATCGATATTGGCCCGCAAAGCCGGATGATTGACTTCGTCGATAAAGCGATTCATTGTTTCGACATTATTCAACAATGACAGCGAAAACGGTTCGAGTTCCATTGCGATTTTCAAGCCGAGTTCGTCCGCGTATTCGGCCAGTTCCCGACAGGTCTCGATGCCGTATTGCCACTGCTCGGCTGGGGGAATCACTTCTTTATTCCAGATGTACTCGCCGAGAACGAGCAGCAGATTCTCCGCCTCATATTCGTAGCACATGTCGAGATAAGCGATGCAACGTTCCAGATGGAACCTGCGGACACTCGCATTGAAATCGAGCAAGCCGACCGCGACACAGCAGATCGAAACAATCGGCAACTCCTGACGATCGCACTCCCGCTTGATGAGCAACCGCTCTTTGATGTCGATATCAAAGGGATCGGCAAAGATATCGATACAGTCAAATCCGATTTCTTTCGTCTTCTGAATCCCCCAGGCCGTCTCGCGACCAGCCTGAGCCCAGGCAGAATTGATCAATCCCAGTTTCATGTGATGTTCCCAGCAGAGTATATAATCGTCAAATTGTGAACTGGAAACTGTAACAGAAATGCACAAGAAAATCGCATCATGAAAAGGAAGTCCATTTCTAAAACAGAGTAATATAAACCGCAGATAAACGCGGATGAACGCGGATGTTAATAATCTGCGTTAATCCGCGTTTATCTGCGGTTCTAAATTTTCTATTTTGTGACTGTTTCTCGGAGAAATTTCTCATAGTTTTTTAAGGAGAATCGGGATCGGCTTTGTGTCGGGAATCGATCGGCGGTAAAGTATTAATGGTGCATCCTGAAATATCAATAAAAAGCATGACTTATGAGCATATTCCATATTCCTGTAGACCAGATAATTTCACTGGCTCAATCGTCCAATGTGTCGACCGGTTTTCCGTTTATCGATGCAGTCATTGTGCTGGCTGGTGTAGCTGGAGCGGTCTTTGCGGTTTGCCGTTCTGCTAATCGACGTTAATTTCTGAATACCTGCACTTCTGCCTGTGTTATTCCTCTGTTCTTCTTTCACTGATGCACCATGTCTGTGGCCATAATCGGAATCGGCCTCTGGACACCTCTGGGAAAGAACCGGGAATCCAGTTGGCAATCTCTGTTCAATCACTCTCCGCTCGATCCTGCAGTCACCTCAATTTCTGGAGCGTTATCGTTGCCGGAGGATGACTCAACTTTAGCCGCGACCCTCGCAGAGAGAATTGCCCTGAGGTCGGCTCGCGAAGCAATTGAAGATTCTGGGCTCCTACCGAATTCCGAGCGTTGGGGAGCGGTGATCGGAACCAGCAAGGGGCCTCTTGACTTATTCAGCTCAGAGAATGAAATCCCGTTTCCCTCACTCTGGCCTTCTGCTCCCTTGAGCCGCGTGTTGAATGAGTTCTTCATTAAAGGTGCCGCACTATGCCCAGTTGCGGCTTGTGCGACTGGACTTGATGCTGTGTTACGTGGGGTGCAGTTAATCGAGCAGGGAGACTGCGACTATGTCATCGCGGGCAGTGTCGATGCCTCAATCAATCCTTACGTACTGAACTCCTATCGACGTCTCGGCGTACTGGCTCGAAAAGACTTATCTGCAACCTCGGCTTGTCGTCCGTTTGATGAAGAGCGTTCAGGGTTCGTACTTGGTTCCGGTGGCGCGATGTTTGTACTCGCTCGGGAAGAATTACTCGATCAATCGACTCCTGCCCCCTACGGCTACTGGGAACGGGGTATCCGCTATAATGACGCAATCGGTTTGACGCAACTTGATCCGGAAGCCAATGGTTTAATTCGCCTGCTGGGAGACTTGTTAAAACAGACTGGACGAAAGCCGGAAGAGATCGATTTGCTCAATCTTCATGGCACAGGAACGCGTGCTAACGATTTGTGTGAAGCAACGGCTGTCTCTTGCATCTTTGGAGAGACTAGTCGACAGCCGTGGAGTACCGCTTCAAAAGGGGCTCATGGACATGCCCTCGGAGCAGCCGGAAGTATTGAACTGGCCTGGTTACTTCTGTCGATGCGTGATGGATTGATACCCCCGATTCGAAATCTGGAGAACTTGGATTCCGACTGCAAAATAAGACCAGTTCAGAGAGAAACGATAGAGCAGCCCGTTGAACTGGGAATCAAGCTTTCTCTGGGATTTGGCGGACATCTGACCGCTTGTCTGATTCGTCGGGGAAAACGTTCGAGCATTTGACATCCAAGCATGTTAAACTGAATATGTCTAATAGAAACGTAGACAGGCATCCAGCCTGTCCTACAGAGGATCCGAGATAAATTCTCTAACCATTGTGTGATGCCATGAATCGACGTGAATTACTCAACAATTTCGGAATGGGACTGGGAGCAATCGCACTTTGCGATTTGATGAATCCTTCAATGGTTCGAGCTGTTGAGGATGATGCCCTCCTTCCCAGTGGTCACTTTCCTGCTCGTGCAAAACGGGTGATCTACCTGTTTCAATCGGGTGGCCCCTCTCAGATGGATCTGCTCGATTACAAACCTCTGCTCAATGAAAAGCATGGCGAGCAACTTCCCGACGAAGTGCGGGGCACACAGCGGCTGACCGGCATGTCCGGGAATCAATCGAGTCTGCCTCTGGTCGGTTCTCCGTTCAAGTTTGCAAAGCATGGAGAAGCCGGGCTGTGGATGAGCGATCAGCTTCCCCACACTGCAAAAATTGCCGATGAGTTGTGTGTGATCAATTCCATGTATACCGACGCGATCAATCATGGTCCCGGCGTCACCCACATGCAGACGGGCTCCCAGTTCCCCGGACGCCCGAGTATTGGAGCCTGGTTGAATTATGGACTGGGACGCGAGAATGAAAATCTGCCTGGCTTCATTGTGATGACGACCAAAGACAAAGGTGGCCAACCTCTCGTTTCTCGATACTGGGGCAACGGGTTTCTTCCCGCTCGACATCAGGGCGTTCGCTTTCGCAGCGGTCCCGATCCTGTGCTGTATTTGAATAATCCAGAAGGCATCAATCGAGAAACTCGGTTAGGGATGCACCATGCTCTGGATCAGTTGCATCAAATCCAGAAACAACAGACAGTTGATCCTCAGATTGAAACGCGAATTGCACAGTACGAAATGGCCTTCCGGATGCAGACGTCGATTCCGGAAGCGACCAACTGTGCTGATGAGCCGGATCACATTTTTAAACTCTATGGCGAACCATCCCGACAACCTGGAACCTTTGCTGCGAATTGTCTACAGGCTCGACGACTAGCAGAACGGGGAGTGCGATTCATTCAGCTCTATCATCCCGGCTGGGACCATCATGGTGGCTTGCCGGGAGGCATTAAAAAGCAAACACAGGAAACCGATCAAGCTTCAGCTGCATTGGTGATGGATTTGAAACAGCGTGGACTGCTCGAAGATACGCTTGTCATCTGGGGTGGTGAATTTGGGCGAACGAATTACTGCCAGGGCAAATTATCGGGAGGCAATTTTGGACGCGACCATCATCCCCGCTGTTTCAGCTTATGGATGGCCGGCGGCGGAGTTCGTGGAGGCATGGCTCATGGGCAGACTGACCCCTATTGTTATAACATCATCGAAAAACCGGTCCACGTGCACGATTTCCACGCCACCCTGCTGCACCTGCTGGGTATCGATCATGAACGTCTGACTTTTCGCTTTCAGGGCCGTGCATTTCGACTGACTGATGTGCATGGTCATGTAGTGGAAGAGATTTTAGCCTGACTTGCCTGATGGTTGCTCTGCGTGGATTGTTGTGGCTAAGCAATGTATTCAGGATAGCCCCGAAAGAATCTTTCGGGGTGGCGCAGCCGCAAGATACCTGAAGGAAATTTCAATCTTCAAACTGGAGATCTCTTGTGGACTACGTCCTCAATTCGTTGCGAGAATTGACAGACGTTAAACCCTCAATCCAAAATGATGAGGTGTGTCAAATAGAACTTCCAATTGTATTTAACAAAAGTCAACTACGGTTTATCAATTCGTAATGCCATGAGATGACGAGTTTAGTCCTGATGACAATTGAAACGTTGTACGCGAATACCGACTTCGATCTGAAATCGGAAATTCCATTTGACACGCTGAATCATGAGCTTGATGCTACTTGTTGCGTTCTTCACTACACACAAGCAGATGATGGGCACTGGCACTCAATCGTAGAGTCATTGCAAAACGATGAGACTTCGCCCCGTAAAGCTGAAAAGGACATCCTCGCAATAATTGACGCGATCAAAGTGCTAACACCAACTGCCAAGGCTGAATTTAATTCATGCTATCTCCGAGAATTCAACATTGGCTTTCACTGTGGTGATACTTGGGCGTACGTCCATACTGTTCCCCCATCTGTCGTACGCGCTGTCGCCGATGCGGGCTGTTCAATTGCAGTCACTCTATACCCAATCCGAAATTCAGACGGTACGCCAAAAGAATGATTCGATGGGTTGGGAGTTGAATGTTGAGGGTAGCACGTCCCAGTACGATGTGATGGGCGAAGCACCCAGAAGATCAATGAAATCTGGGGGCTCACTTCGTTCGACCCCAGCCACCCCGTCGGCTCCCATTCAAGGCATACACGCAAAAAGCTAAACAAAAACCTCCAACTTTCCGCTTTCCGCCCTCGGCTTTCGATCACCAAGCCCACACAGTCACCGTTCCGGGCGTTGCCTGACACGAATCGATCAGTATTTTCATCCGATCAGCAAATTTATGGAATGAGTGTGCGGATAGAAACTTCGTGTTTTGGTACAGTGTGCGGATTCGTTGAGCTAACCTCCCTGGGTATTTTGAGGAATTGAGAGTCCGTTGTCTGAACCGTCTGCTGATAATGAAAACTGGTTGGAATTGAAGAATCCGCATGCGGTGCTGGCTGCGTTGGAGCAGAGGCCCGAGGATGTGAAGGAGCTTCGTTTTTACGTGGAGCCAAAAGGCTTGTGGCGTAAAATTTCTGATGTCGCGGAAGAGAAGAAGATTCCCGTTCGAGATCTTGCATTTACCCAGGAGAAAAAGCAGCGGGATCGACCGTCGCACAAAGTCGAACGGACAGGCCATGCGACCGGTATCGTGAAACCGAAAAAGCCGATCTCACTGACGGAATTCTTTCATGGGGTTGGCGATGCCAGCCTGAAAACACCTCCGATCTGGCTCGCACTCGATTCGCTGCAGGATCCTCACAATGTCGGAGCGATTTTCCGCTCGGCTGCATTCTTCGGGGTGCGAGGAATTCTAATGACGAAAAATCAGTCCGCTCCTATCAATGCGACCGTTCACGATATCGCAGCCGGGGGGATGGAAGCGGTTCCCTATGTGATTGAAACGAACCTGAATCGAGCCATCAAATCCGCTCAAAAAGCGGGATTATGGGTGCTCGGCACATCCGAACATGCTCAGGATTCCGTCTGGAAAATCGATCAGAAACGCCCCTGGCTTTTAATCGTAGGGAACGAACAAAAAGGTCTCCGACGGCTCACCCTCGAAAAGTGTGATATGCATTGCACAATTCCAAATCTCGGCGATGTGAAATCCCTGAATGTCTCCGTTGCAACTGGAATCCTGCTCAACACGCTGACCCGACCAGTGAAATAACGGTCGTTCAGAGGGTGGTTTCTGATCAGACTGACTGCGCTCCCGGAAATCATCATTTTGAACTGTCGACGATGCTTCAGAGAAACACAGCATTGAATGGATCTCCGTTCAGAAAGTCTTCTCCTTCATACTAGAGCCAACCTACCTGTAGAGGGATTACATCTTCTCCTGCAATAGCTTTTTCCGCAAACCAATGCATTATATATACTTAGTGCAATTCCGCAGACTGAAGCTGAGACTAACCCACTCGAAATCGACGTTTACTGAAGAATGTAAATTCATAACGGTTTGAGATTGTCAAATTTTTGAACATCATTTTCCCAGAAATAATCGCACATTTGGCACGTTGTGTGCCTTATGGCTTTTCTGCAAGATGTTTCAAAAATCGCACACTGCTTTGGGGAGACGGACAATGTTCAAAAAAATTCTGACAGACTTATGGCAAGATGAAAACGGGTTCATTATTTCGGCAGAACTCGTGCTCATTGCAACCATACTGATTATTGGTTTAATTGTGGGGCTGACTGCGATCCAGACGGCGGTCGTTGCAGAACTGAATGATATTGGAGATGGAATTGGAACTTCGAATCAGTCCTATTATTACAGTGGATTTTCATCCTACAAAAATGATGGCAACGGCGGGAATAATGCATTGAAAGCCTACACTCGAGGTTCCGCATTCGATGATGATCAAGATGATTGCGACAATGATCAATGCGATATTGCTTGCGATATGCCAGTGAACGAAGGTCCCAAAGATATTAATAACTGATATCTAAGTACAGCTGAAGCATCAGGAGTGCACCAGCTTCGGGGCTCAACTTCGGTTGAGGCCCGTTTTTTTATGCAATATCCGATCGGTCAAACGAGCAACGGAGCAATGACCAATGCGACGACGCTCATCAGTTTGATCAGAATATTCAGGCTGGGACCGGCGGTATCTTTGAAGGGATCGCCAACGGTATCGCCGATGACGGCTGCTTTGTGTGCCTCCGAGCCTTTGCCGCCAAAGTTGCCTTCTTCAATATGCTTCTTCGCATTGTCCCAGGCTCCACCGGCATTCGCCATGAAGAGGGCGAGCATTACTCCGGAAACGGTGACACCAACCAGCAACCCGCCGAGCATTTCCGGTCCACCGATCAAGCCGACTGCGATCGGTGTGAGAATTCCGAGTAAAGCGGGGATGGCCATCTCTCGGATCGCGGCTCCCGTGGCAATGTCGACACAGCGGGCGTAATCCGGGCGACCGGTTCCTTCCATGATACCTGGGATCTCGCGGAATTGTCGTCGCACTTCTTCAATCATTTTGGAGGCAGCCCGCCCCACAGCTCCCATCGCAAATGAGGAGAACAAATAGGGTAGCATCCCACCAAGAAACAGGCCAGCTGTTACCTTGGGATCTGTGACATCAATCGCTGTAATTCCAGTTTGAGCCCGATAAGCGGCAAATAATGCCAGGGCGGTTAATGCAGCTGAGCCGATCGCAAAGCCTTTGCCAATCGCAGCGGTGGTGTTCCCGACGGTATCGAGTTTATCAGTCCGCTGACGCACTTCAGGCGGAAGTTCGGCCATTTCCGAAATACCACCGGCATTATCGGCAATCGGACCGTAAGCATCGACTGCCAGTTGAATTCCTGTTGTGACGAGCATCCCCAGAGCCGCGATGGCAATGCCATATAATCCGGCCAGAGAGTGCGAAATCATTACCGCAGTGATTAACGCAATCACAGGCCAGGCTGTGGACATCAGACCGACATCCAGACCCGCTATAATATTCGTCGCGGCTCCCGTTTGGCTTTGAGCGGCAATACGGCGGGCGGGGCCACGACTCTCGGCCGTGAAGTATTCGGTAATCATTCCGATCGAGATGCCTGCAAGTAAACCAACAACAATGGACCAGAAAATTCCTGAGGCCTGATAGGTCACTTCGTAGAGAGTAAACGTTTCCGGAGCACAAAAGTGGACGAGAGGAAAGGCAAACAGGACCATACCCCCAGCCGCTCCGAACGTTCCCGCATTCAGAGCAGCTTGTGGATTTCCACCTTCCCGCGTTCTCACGAGAAATGTTCCGAGGATCGAAAACACAATTCCCGAGGCTGCCAGAATCAGCGGCAGGATGACTAACTCCACAGACAGAGCCGCTGCCCCCAGGACCATTGTTCCAATGATCGAGCCAACATAGGATTCAAACAGATCTGCTCCCATACCGGCGACATCGCCCACGTTATCGCCCACATTATCGGCAATCGTCGCGGGGTTGCGTGGATCATCCTCCGGAATACCGGCTTCAACTTTCCCGACGAGATCGGCTCCAACATCGGCTGCCTTCGTAAAAATGCCGCCTCCAACTCGCGCAAACAGCGCAATGGAACTGGCCCCCATCGCAAATCCGCTGAGAATAGGCAGGACCGTCGTATTCAGAATTGGAATCTCCATTCCAAACTTCGTAACGTATAGGAGAAACAGCCCGCTCAACCCCAGTAGACCAAGCCCCACGACAGACATCCCCATGACTGTCCCTCCTGAGAAGGCGACATGCAGGGCATCATTCAGGCTCTTTCTAGCCGCTTGAGTTGTTCGCATGTTTGCAGCGGTGGCAATTCGCATACCGACATATCCCGCCAGACCCGAACAGAACGCCCCAACAACAAACGAGAGACTGACGAGACGTTGATCGCCCTTGTAGGCCAACCCCAACAGTAAGGCGACCAGAACCACAAAGAGGGAGAGCACAAAGTATTCCCTCTTTAAGAATGCCATTGCCCCGACTCGGATCGCTGCTCCAATTTCCAGCATTCGCTCGTTTCCAGAATCCTGTTTATCGACCCACAAGGATTTCCAGAACGCGAATCCTAACGCCAGTAATCCAGCTGCGACACTGATCCAAATCAATAGTTGTTCGTCCATGGTGCGATTTCCAAAGTTTGATTTCTTAATTGCAAGACGCGTCAGTAATCTTTGATGTGTCCAGAAGTGTAGCCGTTCTGAAATAATCGAAAAGGGCAGAGCCCTGGAATCTTAAAAAACATGAGGCAATTCCCGAGAAGTGGTTTGACCAGTCAACAACTGCTGTTCGTCCTGCCATTCACTCTCTCGAAAATCCTCAAACGCATGGATTTTGATAACTCGATCCCATCAAGTAAATTGCACTTGCTGATGCCGAATTGGTTCGTCTTGTCGGTCAGTTTCGTGAATGATAAAGTTTGTCTCTAAAGAGTTGCTCTTGTTCTATATGTTACAGATGCTACGGTAGAAATAACGATTTTTCTGAATACGGAGCGAAGGCAACCTTGCCTGATCGATCACAAAAAAATGCCTGCATCCCAGGCTGGTTGTGCGAAGGTCATGGCAACACACACAGAATCTGATTATTATGAACATCGGATCAACAGTTATTCAGAATGAACGTACCCCACATACTATGACTCAATCTGTCACACGAAATTCGCATGGACACCTTGTTCTGTCCCCGGCTGATCTTGTTGCGTTATCCAGAGGAATGCACTGTAATATGTATGATTATTTAGGAGCTCACACCGGCGAACACGATGGCATCCAGGGGACTCGATTTGCTGTCTGGGCTCCCAATGCCAAACGCGTTTCGGTCATCTGCGACAAGAACAATTGGACGCCTGCCCAGAACGACCTTCACGGCAGTAATGAAGGCATCTGGTCGGGATTCGTACCCGGCGTCAAAGTAGGCGATACCTACAAATATGCCATCGAAGCTCAGGATGGCCGCGTTCTGCAAAAAGCCGACCCTTACGCTTTCTATGCAGAAGAAGCTCCGAAAACCGCTTCCATCGTTTACGAACTCGATCATTATCAATGGAATGACGGCGGCTGGATGGACTACCGTCGCAATTGCAATTGGATGTCTCAGCCAATTTCCATCTACGAAATCCATCTCGCCTCCTGGAAGCGGCCCAAAGATGGTCGAAAGTATTTCAACTATCGGGAACTGGCTGTCGATCTGCTCGAATATGTTCGCGAGATGGGTTACACGCACATCGAATTGATGCCCATCACCGAGCATCCGTTTGATGGCTCCTGGGGCTATCAGACAACAGGCTACTTTGCTCCCACCTGCCGCTTCGGAACACCGGATGATTTCCGCTTCTTTGTCGATACGTTCCATCAGGCTGGCATCGGCGTGATTGTCGACTGGGTCCCCGCTCACTTCCCGACCGATGCTCACTCCCTCGGACAATTCGACGGCACCAGCCTCTACGAGCATTCCGATCCTCGTCAGGGATTCCATCCCGACTGGAACACGTACATCTTCAACTATGGACGCAACGAAGTCCGCGACTTCCTGCTCTCCAGTGCCCGATTCTGGCTCGATAAATACCACATTGACGGAATCCGAGTCGATGCGGTCGCCTCAATGCTTTATCTCGATTATTCGCGAGATGCAGGCGAGTGGATTCCGAATGCTCACGGCGGACGGGAAAATCTGGAAGCGATTCAGTTCCTCAAAGATCTGAACGTCATGATCCACGGCGAATTCCCCGGCGCTCTTTCCTTCGCAGAAGAATCGACCGCCTGGGGTGGTGTTTCGCGGCCTGTCTACGAGGGTGGACTCGGTTTCACGATGAAATGGGACATGGGTTGGATGAACGATACCGTTCATTATATTCAGCGGGATCCTGTGCATCGCAAACATCATCAGAACGAACTTTCGTTCCGTATGATTTACGCCTTCACCGAAAACTTCGTCCTGCCTCTTTCGCACGATGAAGTTGTTCACGGCAAACGCTCGCTCCTTTCCCAGATGCCGGGCGACTTCTGGCAGCAGTTCGCCAACCTGCGCCTGCTTTACGGCTATCAATACTGTATGCCCGGTAAAAAGCTGCTCTTCATGGGCTGCGAACTGGGACAATGGCACGAGTGGAATCATGATGCCGAACTCGACTGGGCGTTAATCGGCAACACCCATCACGATGGCATCCGCAATTTCATCGGCGATTTGAACCGCGTCCTCCGCGATCATCCCGCATTGCATGAATGCGACTTCAGCGACGCCGGCTTCTCCTGGATTCACGCCGACGATGCCGCGAATAGTTCCTATGCATTCTGCCGAATCTCGAAGAATGAAACCGAAACACTCGTCTGTGCCTTCAACTTCACACCGGTCCCCCGGGATAAATATCTGATCGGAGTCCCGAAAGCGGGAACCTACACAGAAATCCTCAACAGCGACGCCCACACCTACGGCGGCACCAACGTCGGCAACGCCGGCAAAGTCAAAACCGTCAAAGAACCGATGCATGGCCGCAAACAAAGTGTGGAAGTAGTATTGCCGCCATTAGGGATGATTGTGTTGCGGCATGATGGGTAGACACAATCAAAAGCAGGGTGCGTTTAAACGCACCTTTCCAGGATTGTTATAAACAGCCCTGTATCAACTCCCGACAATTTCATAATGAATCCAGCCCATTAGGGAATCAGTTCAATAACTTCGAGGCAAAGGTGCGTCAAGAATCACCTTACGAAACTGATCACTATAATGTGTCATTAAGTTTACGCACTTCGGGGGGCCGAATACTTGCTTTGCATCTTCTCTCACTTAAAAACCGGATAGCCGTATGTTAAGCAGAGTGAAAAACAGTGCTGAAAATAAGCTGGCAAGAATGACAAAGAAGCTGTCTCGAAAAGGGCTTTACGAGTTTCTTTCAAAAGAATTTGCTAAGATATCGAGAGATTCGAGTGTCTTAACAATAGGCTCCGGTGGAGAAGTCAATGAGTTACTAAATACTTTTGCAAATAAGGAAGGATTTACGGTCTTGTCGTTTGATATAGACAGAGAACGTAGCCCCGATGTCGTTGGAGACATTTGCACCTACGACTTTAGTAATAAATGTTTTGATGTCGTAATCATGAGCGAGGTCTTAGAGCATGTGCATTCACCATATCTGGCGATTAATAACATTAATTCCATCCTGAATGAGAATGGAAAACTAATACTAACAACGCCTTTTATGTTCCCATTGCATGACAGGCCCTATGACTATTATCGATTCATGCGGTTTGGACTGGAGTTTCTTCTGAGAGATTTCAAAAATGTCCAAGTGTGTGAGCGTAACTCCTATTTTGATGCCATTGATGTGCTCTGGGTTCGTCTGTGGCAAACACAAGTCAAGTCTGCACGGATTGCCTCGTATTTTATAATACCGTTTGTCTTCTATTTAAAGAGGCCATTTACGTACCTTCTAAGCATGCTTATCGATACCGATGCAATCACAACGGGATATGTAGTCACAGCAGAGAAGTCGTCCAAATGATCATAGTCGCAATAATGTAATTGCATGCCAGTTTTCAATTCTAACAGGATTCTGGTTTGGAGGTGTGACGAAGTCACAAGTAGTTTCGTGATTCGATCAAGGAAATACCAAACAGAGTCAATTTGCAATATTCGATAATAATATTCCGTAAAGCCTGCTTCCTCCCGGGTGGCCCCGAAAGATTCTTTCGGGGCGGCGCAGCCGTAAGATCCTTCTTAAACAACTCACAATTAAGCTGAAAGCCTCTAATGGATTTCGTCCACCCAGATAGCGGAGCTATCTGGGCCACCCGAGGTCGGGCCACCCGCGTCAAGACACATAAGGCTGCCAGGAAAATCAGTTAAGTTGTGCAGATTTACAAAACAGCACAAATCTTTTAGGCAAGACTAATGACTCTCCGTATCGATCGACGACTCAGTCGGAATGGTTTTTCCCGCATCGAATTTCTCGTCGTTATTTTTCTCGTCATCACGATGTCCACACTCGCATTCGTGGCCTTGCGCAAATCTCGCACAGTAGCTCGCACCTGTTCCTGCCAGAATGTACTCCGAGATCAGGGAATCGCGTTTTACTCGTTTGCGGATATCGACCCCAATAGTGCATTCTGCACCGGGGCTTATGATTATTTACGGGATGGAGATGTCACCAAATACAGTTTTGTCGCTGATGGGCTGGACGCTGTAGGAATCTGGTCATTCAAAGGCGACAAGCTTCCACTCTGTCTGGAAAACGCAGCGGCAGGTAATGAGTCATTGAACGATCTGATTGGCCACAAAGAACAGGTCAATCACTGCCTGCTGCCAGAAGAACTGCAGAAACGGGCTCTGTCGGGACTCTGCGAGGATTTTGAACTCGACTTCAATGGCGACCAAAGGGCCGACTCCGGCTCCATTCCCGGTGCGACCCCAGAACGAATTGCGATCGTCGATGAAATCACGGCCAAAGGATATCTGACAAATTATGTGCCGAGTTGGTTCCTGGTCCGAACAGACTTCCGCATGAAAACAGATGATGCCGGGAACGAGGTCATCAATAATCCCACAGGCTTGAAACAGCTAGGGTCAACAGCAGGTCCACTGACAATTTTAAAGCTTGATAGCTCTCCTGTACTATCCAACCTGATTCCTCTCATCGCAGACGGGACCAGCATCACTCAACTCTCCCACTCACTCAAGAGCAGGAATCTGAAACAAAACTCCGCTCTGGTCGCCACCATGACGGCTGGCCCTGTCCACTACAATCCTGAGACCGATCAGTTTGTCTCGTTCCAGGATCAACAAATCATTGTTCCTGAGGACTTGACCCAGTATCAGTACCGACCATTCTGCCAGGACTTATTGCCGACAACAGACCAACCCCTCGGAAACGGCGGCATGGACGGCCACTTGTGGATGCAAGATATCTCCGCATGGGGCACCGTGCATCAGGTCGACAAGACCTGGCAGTGCAATGTCCTGATGGCCGATGGCTCCGTAAAGTCATTCCAGGATCAGAATGGAGATCGACTGCTGAATCCAGGATTCGACGTCAACGAAAACTCCCAAACGGGCTACACGAACGGAAAAGCAGAAGTGATGATAATCGATTTCTTTACAGGCCCAACCCTCGCCTACCAGGGCTCCTATCCCAAAGGAACTTTTGAGTAATTTTGCAGGGCAGTCCGCGAAGTCGCGGAAGTGTAAGCAGCCAAAGCAATTATCTGGATTACTATGTCAATTGGAGTTGGGAAAGGCGTACGAAAAATCAAAATCGTGTTATAACTTAACAGAACAAACTTGAAATTTTGAAGGCAATTCGGTGAGAGCTTTTCATATTTTATTAGAACTGGCTGCATTTTTAACGTCCTGCGCGTGTGTTTTCACGACGACAGTTCTTGTAGTGCTTTCTCTCGACAAACATGCTATTGTCAATGGTAAAAAAGTAGTACTCACAGACGGATTTGAACCGCCATTCTGGTTGTATATATTGCTACCTTTGTCTTTACTTCTGTCGATTGTTTTTGGGTATATGTTATACCGGTCTACTCGAAAATACTTTCGCGGACACAAGTTGTCACAACCTTCCGCAGGGTGACCAGACCGACTTTGTCGGTCGGATGCTTTACCGTTCGTTCTCTATCTCTATCGAACAGCAAATTCTTATTGCCCGTTCTGTTTGATGACAAACCTGCATTCGGTTCGAATGTGAATTTCTGGTGAGTCTCCTGTGCTGCGCTCGATATTGATTGCTCTATTCGAAATGATAGCGGAATCAAAAGAACTACTTTTCGATTAGCGGAACTCCTCAGGCTGGGTAGGAAATGTCGTCATGAGTGACACATCAGATTCCCGAGAAGAAATGCTTGCCCAGACGCGGCAGGAGTTACAGCTCGCCTCCAGCCGGATGGAAGGAAGTTCTCAAAGTCAAATCCGCAGGGCGATCCGGGCCAACCGTTTCAATCGTTTCGTGCCGGAGTGGGCACGACCCGTTGTTTTTCCTGTCGCGATTCTCACACTTTTCGGCTCGGCAATATTTTTTATTGTCATGCTCATTAAGCACACATCGGTTCCCATGCCCTGGGAGTTTGACAACGCAACGTGGTATTACTGGAATTTCATTCTGGTGGGACAGGTGGTGATCACAGGGCTGCTGTATGCATACGGAGAAAAACAGTTCGGAAAGCTCCCCGGCATTCCGCGAGGTTCTCTCTACAGCATCCTGATTCTCTCAGCCATTCTGCCGATTCTGATTCTGGCACTGGTTATCACATCGGTGATCTTCGCCCGGTTGCAGATACGGAGATCGCAGTCAGGCGTCTGGCTGCAAAGTCTGGGGGGCTGGAACCGGAAAACCATCGGTATCGGAGCCATCGAAATTGTATTGTTCTGGCTGGCCATCATGCTGCTCGGAAAAGTCCAGTATCCGGGGACAGTCTCTGTTCAGTCGATTTCTGCTGAGACTACGATTTATGATTCTCTTTTCAGCTGGATCAATTCCGATCTCCTGTACGTATTGGTGGTCGGGTTGGCGATCCTGGGACTGATTCAAGCATTATTTGCTGCTGTCGGAATAATTTGTGAAGCGACGATTGATGAAGAGGCGATCGATGTAACTCCACTACTGGGAACCCTGGCCCCGTTAATTGTCATCAGCCCGTTGTGCCTGTATCTGGGAGTGACCTATTTCCAGGTCGAAAAAGTGCATGAGCTCTGGTTGTTAATCTTTCAGGTCCTGTGCGGTTTCTGGTTACTACTCGTTCTCGTAGGAGCCGTTTATCTTTTCCGACGCTGGGAAGTCGTTCATCAGCCCCTGCTAATCATGGTGATGGGTTATCTGCTGATGCTCCCCTTTTTCTTCGACCTGGCCTATCGACCGCAAACTAATGTCACTGAAGCCCTGCCTCCTCCCCCTGAATTAAGAGGGCGGCTCTATGACATGAAGAAACACAACTCCGAAAGCTCGCGCGCGATTGATATTCTCCGCGACCTTTAAACCTAAGAATTTCTTTCATTCTTCACGTTCGATATTTTGTGCTTACGCATTCAAACTTGATAGAACAACTTTGATAACAGGCAATGATCCTTTTGTGATCAACGTACGCTTAAAACTCCCTAAAACCAACTTGGCAAGTTAAACTCATTCTCGGAGGGACCACGCCCTCTAACCTCTCACCCCTAATCTCTAACCTCTTAAAACTCCGCGTTCTTCGGTGTGCGAGGGAAGGGGATGCAGTCGCGGATGTTTTGCATGCCGGTGAGGAGTTGAATGAGTCGTTCGAAGCCGAGGCCGAAACCGGCGTGCGGTACGGTGCCGTAACGGCGTAGATCGAGGTACCACCAGTACTCTTCCGGATCGAGATCGCATTCTTTCATGCGGGCTTCAAGGACATCGAGCCGCTCTTCACGCTGGCTGCCGCCGATGATTTCTCCAATTCGCGGGACAAGAACGTCCATCGCCCGCACGGTTTTGCCATCGTCGTTACACCGCATATAAAATGGCTTGATGGTTCGAGGATAATCGAACAGGATGATCGGCTTTTTGAAATGTTCTTCGGTTAGAAAACGTTCGTGTTCAGATTGCAGATCGTGACCCCACTCGACCGGGAATTCCCATTCCTTCTTTGATGAAGTGAGGATCTCGATGGCATCCGTATAAGAAACCCGTTCGAAATCGTGATCGACAATGTGCTGGAGTGTTTCCAGAACGGTTTTCTCAATCCGCTGATTGAAGAATTCCATATCTTCCGCACAGGTTTCGAGCACGTGAGAAATCACATGCTTGATGAAGTCCTGAGCCAGCTGCATGTTGTCGTTCAGATCGAAGAAGGGGATTTCCGGTTCGACCATCCAGAACTCGGCCAGGTGACGAGTCGTATTGGAATTCTCTGCTCGGAACGTCGGACCAAATGTGTAGCAGGGACCAGTTGAAGTCGCATAGATTTCGGCTTCGAGCTGACCACTCACAGTCAGTGAAGCGGCTTTGCCGAAGAAATCCTGCGAGTAATCGATTTCTGTCTGGATACCTGCCAGTCGAGCCAGGTCGAGTGTGGTGACCCGGAACATTTGACCTGCTCCTTCGCAATCGCTCGTCGTGATGATTGGCGTATGCACATACAGGAAATGACGTTCCTGAAAGAAATTATGAATGGCTGCAGAAGCGGCATTGCGAACGCGGGCGATAGCACTGAATGTATTGGAGCGCGGTCGCAAGTGAGCGATTTCGCGAAGGTATTCAAACGAGTGTCGTTTTTTCTGTAGTGGAAACGTTTCTGGATCGGCGGTGCCGAGGACTTTGAGTTCACTGGCGTGAAGTTCGACGCGCTGGCCTTTGCCGGGAGATTCTTTCAGGGTACCCGTAATTGTGAGTGCAGCCCCAGTGGTAATCTCTTTGGTTGACTCTGCAAATCCCTTTGTCTCCTGATCGACAACAATCTGCAGATTTCCCAGGCAACTTCCGTCGTTCAATTCGATAAAAGCAAAGCCTTGCTTGGAATCCCGCCGGGTTCGCACCCAGCCATTGACGGTCAATTCTTCGCCGGGGTTGCGTTCATCCCGAACTTCTTTAATACGAGCCATGATCTTCCTCCTTGGAGATTGTTGCTTTTGAGATTATTTGATTTTCAGGAAACGCATCGCGTTTGCTGTCGTTATCAGGCAGAGTTCTTTATAGCTCATACCGTAACAATCTGCGAGGACTTCGGCAGTATGCTTGACATAGGCAGGTTGATTGCGTTTGCCACGAAACGGCATCGGTGCCAGATAGGGGGCATCGGTTTCGACCAGTACTCGATCCTGCGGAACGCTAGCGGCCAGCTCGCGAAGTTCGACATTTCGTTTGAAGGTGAGCATTCCGGAAAATGAAATCATCATACCCCAGTCGAGACATTTTTGAGCCGTCTCGGCTGAACCGCAAAAGGAGTGCATCACACCATTAAGTGGTCCGTGTTCCAGATGCTCAGCCTCAAGGACCTCCAATACATCCGGCTCGGCATCCCGGCAATGGACAATAAACGGTTTTCCGGTTTCGCGGGTCAACTGCAGATGACGCTTGAAATAATCGACCTGGGTTTCAATCGGTGAATGATCCCAGTATCGGTCCAGCCCGGTTTCGCCGATGGCTTTCACGGAATTGTGTTGAGCCAACTCGACGATTGTGTCCCAGTCGGAAGAACCAGCCTGAGAGACATAATTCGGATGAATTCCGACGGCTGCATAAATACCCTCATGCTTTTCTGCCAACACAATCGAACCACGACTGCTCTCTACTGTTGTTCCAATCGTGAGGACTCCAACCAAGCCGTTTTCCTGAGAGGCAGCAAGCAACTGTTCCGTCTCCGCCGCCAGCGAAGGTTCATCCATGTGGGCGTGTGTGTCGAATAGTGGGGGCAGATTAGTCATGTGAGAATAATATAATAATTAGTATGTGAATCTGGATGTAGGGTCCGCTTTGCGGACCAGATTGCGGGATCGATTGATTCTTAACATTTTAGATGCACAAGGGACTGGTCCGCACAGCGGACCCTACTGCACTGATATAATGTTATTGGATTTTGAAATCAGGAATATAAGTTTAGTGATTATAGATCAGTTTATCAGATCGAATTCAAAGCTTCATCGATTCGTTGCTTCATTTGAAGATCATCAACTCCGAGTATTTCAATCACTTTGGCAGGGGAAGTCTCGCCACTGATGATTGACATGGAATCACGAGGAATGTTCAGTTTGGAAGCTATTAAATCAATCACTGCTCCATTGGCTTTGCCTTTTTCCGCTGGAGCTTTCACTTTGACTTTCAATGATTCTCCAAGCCAGCCGACGATTTGATCGCGGGAAGAGGACGGCACAACTTTCAAGTGAAGTCTTGCCATAATCATTCACCCTCAACGGCTTCTTCGTTCTGTTTATCGCTTCGCATCTCGAAGAGAAACCGTGAAGGGACTGTCTTACGGGGTTTCCCCCATTTTCGGCGGGTTTCGGCAAATGTGAGCGTGAGGGATTCCTGAGCGCGAGTCACTCCAACATAGGCCAGGCGACGTTCTTCTTCAATATCCTGTCTAGTCCCTTCGACGGAACGTTTGTGGGGCAGTAAGCCTTCCTCCATGCCGACGAGATAAACCCGAGGAAATTCAAGTCCTTTAGCACTGTGAATTGTCAAAAGTTTGACGGCATTCTGGTCAAGTTCTTTTTTCTTATCGGTGCCGAATTCATCGCGGTCATTCAAGGCGATTTCATCCAGAAATGCCTGCAATCGAGGTTTGGCAACTCTTCGGGTGTAATCGTCCAGAGAGTCAGCCAGTTGTTCGATCGATTCGAGACGCGTCTGTACCTGAGCCGGCTCTTTGTAGGAGCGTTCGACTTCGGCTTTGTAGTTCAGCGACTCAATCAACTTGCGTAGACTTTGGCCGATGGATTGATTGGAAGAAGCAAACATCCCCCTCCAGGTCTGGAGTTGTTCTTCAAACCTCAATACCGATTGCCCGGCTCGTTCGGAAAGTTCCCCTGAGGCGATTGCTTTACGAGTCGCTTCAAAGAAGGGAGTTCCTTCGATGATCGAACGTTTCATAATTTTTTCGATCGTCGTCGTGCCGATACTACGAGCAGGCGTGTTGATGATTCGCAGTAAAGCCGATTCATCCCGTGGCTGAGCGATGATCCGCATATAGGCCATCAGATCCCGAATTTCTTTGCGATCAAAAAACGATTGACTCCCCAGGATCACATACGGAATCTGCCGTCTTCGCAATTCCGATTCAAAGGCGCGGGGTTGTTCGTTAGTCCGGAAGAGGATTGCAAAATCAGAAGGTTGTCGATTCTTTTTTGCGATTAGATAACTGATTTCAAGACAGATCCGCTCGGCTTCGGCGACTTCATCGGAAAACTTTTCGTAACGAACTGGCTCAATCGCGATTTTGGTAGAGCGTAAAACTTTTCGATGACGTTCGCGATTGAAACTGACCAAGCGGTTGGCAACATTCAGAATTTCATCCGTGCAACGATAGTTGTCTTCAAGTCGGACGATTTTTGCAGTCGGAAAGTGAGATTGAAAGGAAAGGATATGTTTGACTTCTGCGCCCCGCCACGCGTAAATCGATTGATCGTCGTCACCAACCACGCATAAATTATTGTGAGGACGTACCAAAGCCTGAATCAAGCGAAACTGTAACTGGTTTGTATCCTGATATTCATCGATCTGGACATAATCGAATTTGTCCTGCTGACGTTTCAGGGCTTCGGGATGCTTGGCGAAGAGTTGGTCGGTCAACAGGAGTAGGTCGTCGAAATCGACACTGTTGCGGGCTCGAAGTCGATCGCAGTATTTACGATAAGCCATCGAGGCGAGGAATTCCCGGTCATCGAGTGCGTGATCACCTGCAGATTCCGGTTGAACTCCATTGGTTTTCCAGCGGCTCAGAATCGCGAGCAGATCGCCCGGTTTGAGAGTCGATTCCTGAACTCGGATACTTCGTAACACTTCACGCGCGAGCGATTCCTGATCGCCGCGGTCGATGATGGTGAAATTTTTTCGATACCCGAGAACTTCAATTTCGTCGCGGAGAATTTTCACACACAACGAGTGAAATGTGGAGATTATCGGTTTCACTTTGCGGCGGCCAATCAATTCCCCAATACGTTCTGCCATTTCCTTGGCGGCTTTGTTTGTGAAAGTGACTGAAAGGATGCGATCGGCTGCAGTTCCGCGATTAATTAAAAGAGCCATACGGGTTGTGATGACACGTGTCTTCCCAGTGCCTGCTCCTGCCAGAACAAGCAGAGGGCCTTCCACCGTCGTTGCGGCATCCCGTTGCGAGGGATTCAACGAAGCTGTCAATTCACGAGGAGTCATTGTGGGTCTAGGGCTTTGGGTTTAGGGTCGAGGGGTGAAAAGTTATGGGGTCAACTACTTCCTGGACTCAGGACCATAGACCCTCGACCATGTCACTTCGGTGTTGAGGGGCGTTTGCGGACGAGGTTGCGGAAGGCGATGGTCATTTCGCGAACGGATTGCCAGCGTTCGTCGGGATTTTTTTCGAGTCCGCGTTCAATGACCTGAGCCACCGGTTCCGGGATTCCGGGTGAGGTTTCGCGGATATTTTTCGGGGGCTGATTCATGTTCTTGACGATGGTCTGCAGGTTTCGTCCCTGAGCATACGGCAATTGATTCGAGAACATCTGATAGCAGGTAACCGCATAGGAATAGACATCGATACGCTGATCGGTTTTTTGACGTCTCACAAGTTCGGGAGCCATATAATCGGCTGTTCCCGTCCGGTTGCCCGGTGCCTGAAAGGGGGGCGTATTCGGGACGGCCAAGCCGAAGTCGATCAGTTTGATCTGACCGGTGGTGGTCGTCAAAATATTTTTCGGGCAGAAATCACGATGAATCCAGCCCTGCTCGTGAAAATAATGCAGAGCCTCACCCATCGTGATGATCCACTTCATTCGATGTTTCAACAGGGTTTCGTTCTGCAGTTCGATCAGTTGCTGCAAGCCGTAGCCGTCGATGTATTCCATAACAATGAACGGCTCGTCTTCGGTACTCAGGCCGAATTCATAGGTTTTGACAATATTAGGATGCTCAAGCGATTTGCCAACAACACCTTCTTCCGGACGATTCAAGCCGGGAAAGCGGGCATTCATTTTCGCGAGAGCTTCGCGGTCGATCAATTTCAAGGCCACAAACTGCTGGTTCTGGCGATCGTTCGCCTTCCAGACTTTGGACATTGTTCCCAGTCCCATCTGGGAAATTCGCTCAAACCGTGTCTTCAGGTTCACGCGATCGACTTTGGATTGATTTCGCTGAAAGAGGTTTTTAATCAATTGCATTTAGACTTCCATGCCGGTTGAAGGCTGACCCACACACTTGAGTTTGTAACTGGTTCAAGCTTATTGAAAAAACTGCAGTTATTTATTTAACCGCCAAGACGACAAGGAAGCCAGCAAATTGGATCAAGTTTAATAAACTTTGATTTACTGGCAATTTTGTCGTTTCATCAGACCTTGGTTGGAGCAATTTCGAAGTAGTCGATGAATGCGGCTAATTCGGAACGTAAATCTTTACGGTGGATGATCCGATCGATGAAGCCGTGTTCCATCAAAAATTCACTGGTCTGGAACCCTTCAGGTAATGGTGCTTTGACTGTCGCGACAATGACGCGAGGGCCAGCAAAACCAATCATCGCTTTTTCTTCAGCAACAACAATATCTCCCAGAGATGCGAAGCTGGCGGCGACACCTCCCATTGTTGGGTTTGTCAGAACGGAGATAAAAAAACCGCCTTCTTCGTGGTATTTTCCGAGAGCTGCGGAGACTTTGGCCATTTGCATCAGGGATAAAATCCCCTCATGCATGCGGGCACCACCGCCGGAACCGCTGACGATAATCAACGGGAGTCGAAGTTCGGTCGCTTTTTCTGTCGCCCGCGTCAGTTTTTCTCCCACGACAGACCCCATGCTGCCCATGATGAAATCGGGATCAGTTACTGCAATGACCACCGGACGTCCACGCAGGTAACCCCGTCCGGCGATACAGGCATCGACCATGCCGGTCTTTTTTTGTTCGGATTTCAGTCGGTCTTTATACGGGCGGGAGTCGACGAAGCCGAGCGGGTCGACGGAGTGCATCTCGGTCATCCACTCCTCAAAACTGCCCACGTCGAGCAGTTGTTCGAGGCGGGTTCGAGCTCCGACTTTGAAGTGATGGTCGCACTCGGGACAGATGCCAAGTAGTCGATCGACCTGTTTTCGGAAAACAGTGGCCTGACATTCAGGACATTTCAGCCACAATCCCTCAGGAACGCCTCGTTTCGCAGGACGGTCATTTGAATTCGGCTCTTCGTCAGTCATCGAAATACTTTGGTTGGTTGAGGGTTGAATGTTCAAGGTTGAGAGTTTGTCAAAAATGATGGATCATTCTCTGGCCACTAGCCACTCATCTCTGGGCATTCTAAGCTCGGTGCAGCGTCTGCAGCTTACAGCGTTTAATGTCCTGAGGATGATGATGGAGGCAGACTTTTCGGCCTTCCACGTTGCAGGCGATTAAAGTCGCCAACGGTTCGGGCGCGACGATCAGAATTTGCTTGTCTTTTCGCCCATATTGTTTCATTAACTTAGTGACACGTTTCACCGCTGCTTCAATCGGTTCGGCATTGGGGATGGCGACTTCCAGAGGCGCGTCTTCCCAGTGACGGTAAACGGTTGGAAATTTTCGCTTCACTTCATCAACTTCCAGACCTTCCCAGATTCCCTGGCTGACATTCCGCAACAGATCTGAGGATTTGAAGGGGACATCCAGTTTTTCAGAGATGATTTCCGCAGTGCTGTGAGAAGGTTCGTTAGGACCTGAGAGGATCAGATCGATTTCCTGATCCGCCAGCGACTCGATCAAGGCTTCGACTTCGCGAAATCCTCCCTCGTTAAGAGGTAGGTTCAACGAGCCCTGAACTCTGTGCTGGGAATCGTAATCGGTTTGTCCGGGACGAACCAGAAAGATTTTGCACATACACCAACCGTGAATTAGCGAAACAAATGTCTGGATTAACTTATCTCCAGACTGGTATCATCAAACGCAACCTGCGTCTGAATCCAAACGGCACAGTCTATCGAGTTTTGTGATCGATTTCAGCTAATAAACCCGAAACCGCCTCAGAATAATCGGCCTGATCGAAGATTGAACTTCCACAGACAAATAATTCTGCTCCATGCTGTGCACATTCCCCAATTGTTTCGAGTGCAACCCCGCCGTCAATGGAGAGAAACTGGTCGTCTCGCAGTAACTCTTTGATAGCAGAGAGTTTATCTAATGCCACCGGCATGAATTTCTGTCCCCCGAAACCGGGATTGACACTCATAACGAGCACCAGATCGCAGATCGAAATCCAGGGTTTGATCGCCTCGACAGGTGTGTCGGGGTTCAGTACCAGGCCGGGTGAACACCCAGCCGCTCGGATTTTTTCCAGTAACTCCCCGGGTTCGGGGACGGCTTCAATATGGATTGTGATTGCATCGCACCCGGCGTTGGCATAATCCTGATAGTATTTTTCAGGATCGCTGATCATCAGATGAGCGTCAAATGGTAACTCGGTGCACTTACGAATCTTCTCGATAACAAGCGCTCCGTACGAAAGATTCGGCACGAAATGTCCATCCATCACATCCATATGGAGCAGAGGAGCATGGGCCGCTTCGAGTTTATCGATATCTGCCTGCAGATTGGCAAAATCACACTTGAGCATGGAAGGGGCGATTAAAGGACGCTTACCGAGCAGAGATTTCATCCGAGCGTTCATGGGGAAGAATCTTTTCATGAGCAGATAAAAAAGGAGCCGCACGCAAAAATGAGTGCGGCTGCGGATTTCTGACAAATACTTATTTCTTGAGCTGATAGCACATCAGGCGGTCCTGCTCTCGCAGATAAAGTTTGCCATCGACAATAACAGGATGAGCCCAGCTTTTGTCTTCCTGATAAACCGGCATGAAGGTATCGACCACTTTGTAATCTTCTGGCGTTGCTTCAATGATGGCGACCACGCCATCCTGATAGCGGAAAATGATTTTGCCATCGACATACAGAACAGCCGCAGAGCCTTTGCCTTCGCCGCGCAGTCCATCACCACCCCAGACGATTTCACCAGTGTCAAATTTCACACAGGTCGGGAAACCCTGGTTCTGGTTGTGGCCGCCATAAATGTAACCATCTTTGAGGATGAGACCGCCGTGGTGATTGTTGAAGGTTCGTTTTTCTAGCCAGTAAACAGGTTCTGCAACGACGTTGTCGCGATCATTTTTCAGATGCAGCAAGACAGATCCACCACCACCGTAGCTTGAGGACGCGAACACATAGTCGCCCTGAACAACTGGCGTGGGGATGTTCGCAACTTCATTGGCCACCTGATTGTATCCCCAGAGGAATTTTCCATCGGAAGCTCGGATACCAACAACCCCTCGGCCGATCAGTTGCACATACTGTTTAACACCTGCTCCGTTGGAAACGACGATTGAAGAATAGCCAGCGCCATCTTTTCCTTCTCGACTTTCCAGATCCGGTTCTGTGAATTCAGGAACAGCAGATCGCCAGACTTCAGAACCGTCTTTTTTATTCAGGCAGACGATCATCGCTTCATCGCCGCCCGGAGTGCACAAAACGTGATCGCCATCGACCAGGGGAGATTCTGAATATCCCCAGCCGGACATCATTTTGCCGTTCCATTCCGATTTGAAGTCTTTTTGCCAGGCGATAGAGCCAGTTTTTGCATCCAGACAGAGAATTTTACCTGAGGAAGCGACCACATATAATTTGCCATTGTCGAAAGTTGGAGTACAGCGGGAGCCAGGATAGCTGTGCTCGGGATCTCCTTCTGTTAAGAAGGTCGTCCATTTAATCTTTCCGGTTGCAGCATCGGCTGCCACCACAGCTTGTCCATCACCTTCACCACCATCCACATTGCCGGTTGTGTAAAGAATTCCATCGACAATCGAAACACTAGCGTAACCGCGACCGAATCCTTCCGCATTATAAACCAGTTCAGGGCCATCTTCGCCCCAGTTCCAGTTCAAGTTGGTTTCCTCACATTTGTCATCATTGTCTGCACCTCTCCAGCGTGGCCAATCTTCTGCTTGTGCACAAGGATTGAACTGATTCATCGCTAAGAGTGCAGTCAGCGAAAGGCTGAGGAGTTGATTCATGGTGGGAGTTCCTTTGCACAATGAGATTAAGAGGTGGGGAGTAATCCGGAATTTAACCGATTTAAGCGAGCTTTTACACAAATGTGTACGATAGTTGATTGGTTATTATTTCTCAATTCTGCCGGGGCTGTTCCCCGCAGGGGATTAATCATTTGATCCTGCGGTTTTATCCTCATCGGGAGCCGATGCTTCTGGTTTATCTTTATCGTGATGTTCCAAGGCCATTTCCTGACCATGATTGATCGCTGGATCGGTATGGGCACTGGGTGGAATTTTGGGGCCGTTTTCATACTGATTCAAGATGGACTCAAGATGATTTGAATCCATCACTTCCATTTCGATCAGATCGCGCGTCATGTGCTCCAGAATGTCCTTATGAGTTTCCAGCATGCCGGTCACTTCTGCCAGGCATGTATCGATAATCGATTTCACTTCCTGATCGATCTCGCGCAACGTATCCTGAGAATGTTCATAATCGACGCTGGTTCCGCTGCCTGCTAAAAACGGAGAACGTCTGGCCGTCGAATAGTTGACTGTTCCCATTTTGGCGCTCATGCCGAATTCTGTCACCATACGTCGAGACATATCGGAGGCTCTTTCCAGATCGTTTTGTGCACCCGTTGACTGCTCATTATAGATGACGCGTTCGGAAGCAAGACCGCCGAGCATCACACAGATTCGATTTTCCAGTTCGGATTTCGTAACCAGATAACGATCATCTGTCGGTCTTTGCAGGATATATCCCAATGCTCCAAATCCACGCGGGATAATCGAGATTTTATGAACGGGATCGGTTTTAGGGAGACAGCAGGCGACCAGTGCGTGACCACATTCGTGATAAGCGACCCGGGTCCGTTCTTCTTCGCCAATAATCCGGGTGCTTTTTTCGAGACCAGCGACCACACGTTCGATCGCTTCCTCGAATTCCGCCATCGATACTTTTTTCTTATCGTTTCGAGCGGCCAGCAATGCGGCTTCGTTGGCCAAATTGGCCAGATCTGCACCGGAAAAACCGGGAGTCAGTTTTGCGAGACGAGCCAGATTGACATCTTCTCCCATTTTGATGCGTGAGGCGTGAACTTTCAGAATCTGCTCACGACCTTTGTAATCCGGCTTATCCACGAGAACATGCCGATCGAATCGACCGGGACGCATCAAGGCTGGGTCGAGAGTTTCCGGCCGGTTCGTGGCTCCCATGACGATGACTGAGGTTTCATTCGAAAACCCGTCCATTTCAACAAGCAGGGCGTTGAGGGTTTGTTCGCGCTCATCGTGTCCACCCGGCATCCCGCTGCCGCGAGTTTTGCCGAGGGCATCGAGTTCATCGATAAAGATAATGCTGGGCGAACGTTGAATGGCTTGCTGGAAGGTATCGCGAACGCGAGCCGCTCCCACACCGACGAACATCTCGACGAAGTCGGAACCCGAAAGTCCGTAAAACGGAACTCCCGCTTCCCCGGCTACCGCTCGAGCCAGCAATGTTTTTCCTGTTCCCGGAGGGCCAACTAATAAGACACCGCGTGGAATACGACCGCCCAATGCCTGATATTTAGCTGGTGTTTTCAGGAATTCGACAACTTCCCGCAATTCATTCACCGCTTCATCAATTCCGGCTACATCGCCGAAAGTGGTTTTGACATCGTCCTGAGAAACGAGTTTGCCTCGAGTCCGTCCGAACGACATTGCCCCACCGGCTCCGCCCATACGACGGAACATCATGATGAAGAACAAGATGAACAGTACGAGGAAGAGCAGATAGAGTAGCGATTCGATTTGAGCCGGTGGCGAGGAACCATCGTAATCGATTTCATTGGCTTTCAGCGTCTCTTTTACACCCGCCAGCGTTTCGGAGGGAATCCCGACAATATTGATACGGTATTTTAACAGGCTTTTTGCATCTGCGGTTTTACCATCATCTGTTGCTGGTTCGGCAGATTCTGTCTCACTGGTTCCGGCTTCATCAGGAACGTCTTCAGCGGGTGTGGAATCCTCTGCATCGGCAGCCTGAGATTTTCCCAAAGCAGCCGCTTCCGCTTTGGAGAGATTCTGAAACGTGATTGAAGTGATGCCGAAGACCAGTTCGTGAACATTCTCATTATTGAACTCGCCGGATTCGAGCTTGCGTTCAAACTCGCTGAGCTTGATCTTCTTAACTTGCGTGTCATTTGTAATATAGGTAAACACAGCCGCGAGGAGCACTCCGCCGATCAGCAGTAACCAGAAGGAAACACTGGACGGTTTTTTCTCCTTCTTTCGCGAAGACCCTTCCTCAGGTGGTTCTGGATTCTCATTCGAACCATACGGTGGTTTATTCATAAGTGCTTACCTGACAACCTTCTAATACACTTTCTCAACGGCATCACGCCGGAAAATTTATAAGTCAACGATAGCTCGAATGACTGGCAATCCGAATGAATATCATTCATTGCTTTACAGAATGATACTAGGAATCGAGCAGAAACCAGTCAAACCAGTCCCGAGCAATAAGACAGAGCGAATTCTATTCCGATTTAGAGTAAAGCGGTTAAATTTATGGAGAATGTCAGTTGTAACCAAATCTGGTAATTTTACTTAAGTTTCTCAAGATAGGGTTGAATTTGCATTTCCCACGAAGGTTCCAATTTCAATGATTCTTCGAGGTGCTTTCGACTCTCATCCTCATCGCCCATCTGGTAAAATGCTAATCCCAGATAGTAGTGCGCAGTACCACTGTTGGGCTTCTCTTCAAGAATTTTTATGCAACGTGAAATGAGCGAGTTGAGTTGATTAGATTCCAGCAAATCGTTCAATTCATTAAATTCTGTTTGCATCGAAGAGGCTTCCACGGACATGGCATTAGCCTCATGGATGGAATAATTCGTGAGGTAAATGTTCAAGAAAATAGCGACAATCATTCCTGCGAGATTAATTAAGCAAAGCAAATATATCCCGTTACGAATTTGAATAAGTAACTTGTCGTTATTCATTGATGTCAATATTCCAGGCTGTTTCTACGCAAATCTTCAACTAAATCAACTTCTCATCCTCAGAGACCTTCCGCGATTTCTTCGGTTGCTGCCAGTGTTGGCGGTTGTCGGTGAGAATACCCTGTCGGATCGCGCAGTTGAGACAGACTTTCTCACTGCCTCGGGTCACATAAATTTCACCGGTCTGCAGCAAGTGAAAATGTTCTTCGCCGGGGTTGCGGTAGTAGCAGTATTCCTTGACGGCATTCGGTTTAACGACTGCCTCCCACCCATCATTGTGCGGCACATACAGACGCATGTCCCGTGTCAGTTCGTGCGATACGAAATCCATAATCCCATCCAATCCGGCTGCGAGTCGAAAGTCTATTAATTGAGAATAGTCTGAAGGGGGGAAATCGCAAGGTCAATCACTCTGAATCTCCTTCATTCTTGCGGCATGTCGTGTAGTGAAATTGGAACCACGGATGAGCCTGTTTATTCACGGATGTAAAATATCTGCGTTTATCTGCGGTCCTAAATTCTTGTAATCTCTAGGGGGAATTTTGTACATCAGCTTGAAAACCGAGGATGATTTATAATCCAGATTTGACTATTCTCTGTCTCACATCGTAATATCAAACGTTGATCGATGAATTGTGATATTGCAGATCTCTTCAGGATGGAGTGAGACGAGATGGAGTCAGGACGACCAGATGCACGCTTTGCACAAACCGATTTTCAGCCCGGTGCCGCTCCCGAATTTCCTGTCGGTTTCAATCGTTCCGATTTATTCGGTGGAGATCATCCCGATCAAAGTCCGTTGGGAAAAGCCATTTCTGCGACCGCTCAGTTTCTGAAAGAGCGTCAGCATGCAGCAGGATTCTGGGTCGCCGAGTTGGAAGGGGATACGATTCTCGAGTCGGAATACATTCTCCTGCTGGCTTATCTGGGTGAAGAAAATTCAGAATTTGCCATAGCGGCTGCGACGTATATTTTGGAGCAGCAATGTCCGCATGGTGGCTGGGCTTTGTTTCCAAATGGGCCTTTGGAAATCAGTGCATCAGTCAAAGCGTATTGGGCGTTGAAAATCACCGGACATTCTCCAGATGCTGACTACATGCAGCGTGCCCGAGAAGCGATTCTGGAAGCGGGTGGGGCGGAAAAGGTCAACAGTTTTACACGATATTATATGGCTCTGCTGGGATTGATCAGTTATCACCAATGCCCGGCTGTGCCGCCAGAACTGGTACTTTTGCCTCGCTGGACCCGGCTGTCCATATATGATATGTCGGCCTGGTCGCGAACAATTTTGATGCCGCTGAGTTTACTTTGGGCCTATAAGCCGCATCGGGATTTGCCGGAAGAACAGCAGATTGAAGAACTGTTCATCAAGTCGGCTCGCAAACTTTCCATCTGCAACGATGTGACGGAAAAGGTCGATGATCTTACTTACCGCTCGCGGATTCCGTGGGCGTGGATGTTCCGACAGTTTGATCGCGGTTACAAACTGATTGAACGATGTGGCGGGCCACCGCTGCGAAATAAATCGATTCGAATCGCGGCAGGCTGGATTCTGGAACGATTGCAGAACAGCGACGGACTCGGAGCGATTTTTCCGCCGATTGTCTGGTCGCTGGTTGCGCTGAAATCGCTGGGATTTGAAGACGATTCGTATGAAGTTGTCACGACTCGTCAGCAGCTTGATGCTCTGATTTTACATGGTAAAAATTCTCAGGGAGAAAAGACGGTTCGTTTACAGCCCTGCAAATCTCCTGTGTGGGATACCTCGATTGCGACTCTGGCCTTGGCCGAAACTGGTCAGGCGGATTGCAAAGAAGCAGTCGCGGCTGCTTCGAAATGGATGCGATCTCAGGAAATTCGTTCATATGGCGACTGGAGTATCACGCATCGCGATGTTGAGCCGGGCGGCTGGTGTTTTGAGTTCAATAACGAATTCTATCCCGATGTCGATGATACCGCGATGGTGCTGATGGCTCTCTCGAAAAGTTTGCCTGACGATTTGCATGCAGACTGGCTGGCGGAACTGATTCCTCAGTCAGAACGTGTACTGGAAAAGCGGCTTTCCACAATCGTCTCTGGTAAGTCTGAACATCTGCAGTCTGCAATGAACGATGTGTCTCGTTTGCAACCAAGCCTGGATGCATTTCGCCGGGGCGTACAATGGTTACTGGCGATGCAGTCCAAAAATGGAGGTTGGGGAGCATTCGATTCCAATAACGATTTCGAACTGCTGACCCGTGTGCCGTTTGCCGATCATAACGCGATGATTGATCCGCCCACGCCCGATATCACCGCTCGTGTTCTTGAAGCACTGGCGATGTTGGGTGTGAATTCCCAGCACGAAGCGATTCAAAAAGCCTTAGCGTTTTTGTGGAAACATCAGGAAGAAGACGGCAGCTGGCCGGGGCGTTGGGGAGTGAATTACATATACGGCACCTGGCAGGTTGTTGTTGGTTTGATTGCCGTTGGTATTTCCTCAGAAGATGCTCGAATACAAAAGGCGATCAACTGGTTAAAAGCCTCTCAGCAGTCCAACGGTGGTTGGGGAGAAACGCCTGATTCATACGATCATCCTGAACTGAGGGGGACGGGGAATGTCACTCCTTCGCAAACGGCATGGGCAATTCTGGCTTTGGTGGCGGCAGGGGAATCCCATTCGACCGCTGTTTTTGATGGTGTCCGCTATCTGATCGAGACTCAACGAACAGATGGATCGTGGGAGGAAACGGAATTTACCGGAACAGGATTTCCCAAGGTGTTCTATCTGCGTTACCATTATTACAGGATCTATTTTCCACTATTGGCATTAGCGAGATATCGTCGAGCGGCACGCATAACGACACCATCTTGAGTTGAAGTGATCGAGGGAGAAACAATGAACAGGATGCCAGGACGACTGGGGACATTAGTCGCCCGCGACGTCATGTCAACTGAAGTATTCGTTCTGCCGGAAGAGACGACTCTGGTGGATGCGGTTGAACTGCTCAAACAACATAAGCATTCTGGCGCGCCTGTCGTCAACAGCAGAGGACATCTCGTTGGAACGTTTTCTTTGCGGAATCTGACGGGTGTCAAACGGAATAAATCAGACGAAGGAAATCAGAAAGAAATCTCGGGTGTCGAATCGGGCATCATTTCTGCAGCGGCTCTCGAAAAGCTGATGAAAACCTCAGCTGCTCAGGAACGAGTTGTCGATCGTATGACGGAAAATGCCCCCTCCGTCACCGAGAATGCGACTTTGATCGACGTGGCCCGCTTGATGTGCGACTTTCATACACACCGCATTCCAGTCACTAATTCCCGGAGTGTGCTGACTGGGATTATCACCACGATGGATGTCCTGGCCGCCCTTGTGCATACCGCGGATGAATTGATGGAATAAGGTGGAGATTGGCTATTGTTGAGTGCCCAGTGGCTAGAGATACCTTCTCACCACTGGTCACTAATCACCCCGTAGTGACTGTTTGTGATTCTTGAGCGAGGGTGTCCTGCATAATTTCGGAACCGAATACTTTTGACATGGCACTGCGAGCGATCTCTGATTTCTCTGCATCGGGTTCGATGCTGCTCGACCATAATGAAGGATCCACGAATAGTAATTCGGCTGCTGGGAGTTGATCCTGCAAAGCCAATTGCTCAATGAATGCAAGTTCCCCCACAGTCAGTCCCAGATCATGGGCGAGTGAATGCAGTAGCGAGGCATTTGTCTGCGAATCCTCTGATGGAGCAGAAGAACGGATTTTCTCCAGCAACGTAATGATGAGACCAACAATCACTACGATGGCAATGAAACCCGCCAAAATTAGCACGAAATTGGTTGAGCCGTATCCTCTGCTGTGACGCGAGATATCCGATAAATCAGCCAGAAGTGTCAGGGACATCATGCGAGTTCCTTTGCAGTTGCATCGACTTCTGAAGCTTGTTCTTCCGAAAGCGTTTGACCAATTTTTTTGATGGCAGCCTCAGCTGCTTCCCGAACACGCGGGTTGGGATCATCGTGCAGAGTCTGGAGTGTTGCAAGAATTTGACGGGTCGGAACATCAGCCAGAATTTCTACGACGACTCTGCGGATAATGGAATCACTATCGAGCAATAATTCCAGAAGTGCAGGGGATAATTCCTTTTGAAGTTGCATGAAGTGAATCGCCTGAGCCGTGCGCAGACGCCGGGATCGGACTGGATTAGCCAGTTCCCGACTCAGTTCCTGAATGGCATGTGGATTAATCTTGAGCAATAACTCAGCCAGTTTTGGGCCGATAGAAGGTTTTGCTGATTCACAAAATTCGATTGCCCGTTGCACATCGAATCGTCCCAGGGTGTCCCGCACCTGATTCACAACCTCTTCATGAGGGCTGTCCAATCGATTAACAAGAAGCCGATATTTGTTGGTCAGATTCGAATCCCGAATCTGGGAGACTCCCCAGGCTTCGGTTTCGTGGTCTTCTGAATCAAGAGCGGTGAGAATGCTGGAATCGAACTCTTCCTGCTTGATTAATCCTTTCATTTCCTCAGCCGCTTTTCTTGCAGGAACGGCAGCATAGAGGAAAATGCTATGTGCAAATGACTTTTTGATTGGTGCATTGAATGACATCAATTGAATCAACCGAACGAGTTGAGGATGGAGTTCTGGAGGAATCGTTCCCCAGAATTCCTCTGTTGGCTGTAACCAAATTAGCCCTTCGAGCTGACGATAATTTCGCTCCTGGTGCACAGAAGGTCTCGTCGGTGTCGCCCGAATCATCTGCAACTGGAATTCTATGTCCTGTCGCGTAGAAATGATCTCCAGCATTTTCGGGGAGACATATTTGACATTCAAAGCGGAGGTTAAAAACAACAGTACACCTGGATGTCGGGACTCCATTAGAACATCCCAGGCGATTGATTGGATTTCCGCAGTAGAATCTTTGAGTAGCATACGAGCAATGGCATTGTCGCCATGAGCAAGAATCAGAATCGATTCCACGACCACATAGGGTCGATGAGAAAGTTCCTGAGAGGATAAGTCTGCCCAAAACTGCTGGATGGCGAGTTCACAGGATTGTTGATAAACAATCTGTTTCTCATTTTTTGACTGGGTCACCTTCTCGCTGAGCGCATCGACCAGCCGCGATATGACCTGTTCACAACGATCTGCTATTTCCCCGGTTGCATTACGGAGTCGTTGCAACAGTGTAGGGATCTCTTCAAACAATAGAGCCGATTCGACCGTGTCTAAAGCACGCAGGACAACTTCACTGTCGCCATGCAAGAGACAATGTTTGAGTGGGACGGAGATTTCTTTATTGTGTGAACTGAGTAATTCGATGACATCCGGAGATAATTTCTGGATATTTTTAATGACCTCAACTTTACCGAGAGAACTTCCGCTTCTCATAATCGTGCGAGCGGCCGCATCTCGAATTGCAGGGATATTGACCTGCAGAGCATGCACCAGAGCAGCCATCGCATTGGCAGAATGCGAACGCTCCAGCGTTTTCATCGTTCGTTCAATTTGTTCGTTATGATTCATATCATCTTCCGCATCGAACAATTCTTTTCAGAAAGTTCAGCGATTCCACGACTGATTAAACCTAAGGAGTCATCCTGTTCTCCGCACATGCAAACAGACTCGCATGCGTGATGCGAGCCTGTTCTCAACGAGGCTTCCGTGCCGTATGCCATCGTGTCTGAAGTATTACAGCCGTATTCATGAATGTGTAGCGGGTAATTGGCTGGAAATAGAGGGTTCAAACCATCAATAAGCCGCTACAGTAATCTGCAAAACTGCAGTAGAGATTAATTAATTGAGCATGCCGACAGTCTGACGAATGCTGGGCATGATAAAACTGGTTGAGTCTTCATCGGGAACATAATTCCCTTTTTTCATTTTTTCGCGTTCTACAGAGGGAGGAGCGGGTTTGTTATCTTCTTTTTTCTCTTCCATTTTTTCAGGCATGGGAGGAGTGGCGACTTCTGGAATGTTCTCTCCATCCTCAGTTTCTGCGGTTTCGTGATATTTGTTGTCACGGGGCATTGGACAGGACTGGAGACAACTCTCATCGAGACAGCCATCAATGCAGCCGTTGTCACAGCAGCCATCAGTGCAACCGTCGAAACATCCCTCAACACAATATTTGCCGAAGCGATAAGGAATCGAATATCCACAAAGTCTTAATGCCTGGGCGGCTTCCCGTCGAACTCGCCAGTTTTCATCATTCAGTGCACACTTGAGAACACAGATGAGCTTTGATGATCGGCAACAGTGACTTTTACGAAGTTGATCGCCAATTTCGTCAGCTGCTTCAATGCGAACATAGGCTTCGCAGTCATGCATTGCATAAATCAAAGCACACATGACTTCCGGGTAATTTTCACAGCAGAAATCTGTTCCGATTCGGTGGACAGCTCGACTACGATCGAAAGGTGAGCAGGCGGTTTGAGAACGGTAAATCCACTCGGCTAGCGTTTTACAGCGCTCTTTACGATAAATATCGATGCAGGAATCGATACAGCTTTGAGTCCCGCAGCAACTGTCTTCAATACAGCAGTCGTCTTCTGGACAACACAGGTCGACTTCGCAGCATTCATTACCGCAGATACTGGATAGCCAGTGGCGAGGGCGGTCAAACAGTCGACCGGTAAACAACATCGGCTTTAGTTCATCACAGCACCCAACATCTTCACAACATTCCGTGTCGCAACAATCGTCGATGCAGACATCGACACAGGGTGTGGATGTCTTTTGCCAGAATTTCCAGTTCGGCCAACCGGCCTGCGCTGTCGTACACAGTACGAACAGCAGGCAAACTGCTGAGAGAGTGTGGATGGTTTTCATGATAGACTCCGACTCACCGTAATGTTGAGTGCCGAATCGGCTATCCCTAAATCCTCGCCTGACTCGATCCCTGACGAAGCTTGACCCAAGTGAATGCCGTATGGAATTTCTTTGTGGAATTGAGGTAGTTCAACAGAATTGCAATGCATCATGCAGTTGTTAGTGCAATCGCTACCGGTCCACAATTCGTATCGACAGGTCAGAACGCTAGCTTCAATACAGGCATAATGAGAAGTTATAATCGTTATAGTCGTCAGTATGAGAACTGCTACAACCGCAATTTATCGCAGACGTGCAGGGATTTTCCTGACATTCCATGAACATGTCACTGGACATTTTCCGTGCTTGAGTTTAACGATTATGACAGTGATATTATTTGTTCTAATTACGTCAGCTCTTGTAGAGACCACTTGTGTCCAATGAGGTGATCGATGAATCCGACTTATTTTCACACATATCGGATTGCACATGAGAAATTTCTTGAAGCGACAGAGCAGGCGCATGGAAAGATGGATTCATTAATTCATCCCCTGAAAGGGCCGGAGCAGGAAGAATTGTCGCTCGATGTTGCTCAGATAGGAGATCCTCAGGCAAAACGAGTTCTCATCATTTCGAGTGGCTTGCACGGTGCGGAAGCACCCTTCGGCTCGGCTGTCCAACTGGCGACTCTTGATTATCTGAAATCGAATGAGTTACCGCCTGATGTGCGAATCATCCTGCTGCACGCATTGAATCCGTGGGGATTTGCATATGGTAGGCGTGTGGATGAGCATAATATCGATGGCAATCGTAATTTTCTATCCCAGGGGGAGCCATATCTGACTGAAGAAAATCAACTTTATGGACAACTCGATTCATTCCTGAATCCCAAAAATCAAACTCAATTGCAACGCTCGTTCCTGTTGCAAGCCGCTAATTTGTTGGTGAAACATCCCTATCGAAAAGTGCTCGCTGCAATCGCTTCAGGGCAGCATCACTTTTCACAGGGATTATTCTATGGTGGCGATGCTCCTAATTGGACGACCAGGCAATTCTCAGAAAACTTCTCAGGCTGGATAGGAGAGGTAACACACTGCTGTCATCTCGATTTTCATACCGGATTGGGAAAGTTTGGCCAGGGAGAATTTCTGATTGATACGGCTCTGAACGAACAGACTCAACTCTGGTTGAAGAACACATTTCCGGATGAGGTCTTACGTTCCCATCTGAAGTACCAGGAACCACCCTATCAGTCACGCGGAAGTATCAATCGCTGGGTGATGAAAAATTCACCTGCACAGCAAACACTTTCAGTCTGTGCTGAGTTCGGCACGTATTCTTCACTGAAAATGCTCAAAGTGATGCGTGCGGAAAATTACTACACGCATTTTGATGAAGCCAATTCGAAGTCATATCTGGTCGCCAAAGAAAAATTTAAAGAAGCTTTTTGTCCGAGTTCTATTCGCTGGAGACAGAACGTGCTGGAGCAGAGTTTCAAGCTTGTGAAGTTAGTAATTCAGAAAATCCATGACTGGTAGACATTTTGCAGACCGATACAAGCTCTCGTTTAAGAAACTGGCTTCAAAAGCGGTCTCAAAATTTCGATGCTGTTATTTCGTTGAGTTTGAGGTGTCAACTCAGGTTGAGACTTCAGACTCCAGCGAAGAATCAGGTATGCAAACGGCCCCATCAATAAAATGAATCCATATTCCCACCAGTGAGAATTCACATTTTTATGTTTCGCAAAACTTCGGTAATGGAAAAGCAGTCCAATCGAAATCACGAGGAGCAATGCGACAACCGGCAGGCTCATTTGAAATAACTTCATCACTGCTTCTGTTGTCGACAGTTCATAGGCCTGTTTAAATTCTTGTACGGGGGCTATCAACATGAAGGAAAGAAAGGTCAGAGGAGCGGGTTGAATACTAGCCAGCATCCATTTGATCGAATCAAAATCCTGTGGGTAATAACGTACGATCTGATCATCATTAAACTGCGAAATTGTTCCACTGTAATTGGACCAGTAAAGATCGGTTGTATATTTTCCAACCTTTGGGTCCCGCTCTCCTACTTCGTACAGAAGCTCTTCTTCCTGGAAATAGTGCAGCGTAAAATCTTTCGTTCGAAGTTCTTCTGGAATCGTTACCTGAAATGACTTTTCTGTCTGCAGACCGTAGGTGAGTACGGCGTTGGGCGTGCGAAAAGAAACAACAAGTTCTTCATCGCGATCTGAGGTCGTCCAGTTTTCAGGAAACTGATCTTTTCGGAGTCTCGACAATGTCATATCGAGAATGTCATTGCGTTCAAGAAATGGAGTGACTTTGCCCGTGAGAAAATTAATTTTCAGTACCGTCCCTTCGCGGGTTAATAGAAGACCGGAGTCGCGAAAAAGATCATCTCGTTGAAAATTCTGATTGCTCGTAACTTGTGGAATTGTCGCATAGGTGCTCCAGCCGTAGTAGTTTTCATCCACAATCAGAATTTTAGACTTCAGATCGATCGCTGAGCCATAAATCGGAAACTGCTCTTCCCGAACGGGCACTGAGTTCTGAAATCCTTTTTGTCCCAGGTAGTGAATGATCTGGTTTGAACTACGATGGTAAGCCACAAAATAGCCAGTTGAGTGGAACTTGCTGTTGTAGATGAAATACCAGTTATGAGGTTTCTGTTCTTTTCCTAAAAAACTGGAGATCGAAATCGAGCGAGTGGAGGATTGGTTGTTCTCGTAAAAATACTGAGGCTCTCCAATTAATGAAATTCCATTACTGAAAAATTCGTATTGTTTGATCTGATATTTTTCATTTTCGAGTGTCGTGTAATAGGAGTCCGAATAATTCGGATGCCAGATACTGTGATTGATCAGCACCGTCCCATCGACCAGGGCAGTCACGCTTTGAGAATGGTTTTCTTTCTGAGGCAGCAGATAAGTTGTCACCAATGAATAAGCCCATATGGCAATCACAACATACAGAATCGATAACCCTGCAGTCAGAATGATGTTCGTCGGAAAACTGGTTGTTTTTGATGCAGTAGACATATCGTGAATTCCGAATCTGGATACGAAGCGATTAAGAGAAATCTTCGAGATGACATTGCGTGAAAATTGCTGCGATCAATATGACATCGATTGCGAGAATGAGCAGCAGCGAAAGTCCCGCGTAGTATTCCGTTGTCGTCGTTAGCAAGAATGCAGAAATCGCCATTAAAACAGGGAGAAGTCGAGTTCCGTACCAGCGGGCTCGTCGTAATCCTGAGAGATAGCAACTCAAATAAATCATCGAGAGCCCGAAGCAACTCTTCCAGTACATGAGTGTGTTTTCCCACAAAAATGGGGCAGCAATGCTCCCTTGGCTTCCTGCCCATAAGGCATAAAACAGCATGGGGAAAACGGTAACGCACCAGATCAGCCCCAGACCGCTACTTAACTTCACCAGGGTCATTCGCGATCGAGCAATCGGACGATGCCACAGGAACAACCAAGTCCCGCGCATCGATTCAGATAATGTTTGCCAGTAACCGGTAATCCCGGCCAGCATAGCTCCTATCGCCGGCAAAAACTGAGCTGTCGTATCGTTATAAAATGGGATTTCTGTCGTCGAACTGTTGCCTGAAATCGTCAGGATATTAATACCACACATGCCGAATATTGTGAGTAAGACCAGAATCAAACCAACGATTTGTATCGGCAGCAGTTGTCGAAATTCTTTGTAAGCGAGCGTGATTGGCCACATGGGAGAGACTTTCACGAATGAGATTTGAGTTGATCGACAAAGACAGGAACGCTTTTCCGATTCGTGCGGGTATATTCCAGAAAGGAATCTTCCAGATTCATCGATTCGGTTTCAATTTGCTTCGGCTCCAATCGCTCAGCCAAGAGCCGATGTTCGTCATTCAGATTCACGACAATCACTTCCAGCTGATTCAATATCGATCGGCTGCCGACAACACCTTTGCACTCTGGAAACACAATCGATCCATTCACCGGGCGATCAAATTCGAGCACCAGTTTGCTGACAGATTGCTTGAACTCTTCGGTTGTGCAATCGACCTGCAGGCGGCCATCGACCATAATTCCAATCCGATCCGCAACTCGTTCCACATCACCAAGAATGTGAGACGAAAACATAATCGTGCGGCCTTCCCGCTGGATGATTTGAATCATCGACTCCAGGAATTCTCTACGGACGACCGTATCGAGTCCTAATGTCGGGTCATCCAGAATCAGTAACTCCGGTTGAGGAGCAATCGCCAGAGCGAGTGAAACCTGAGCCTGCTGACCTTTGGAAAGCCTGCGGATTTTGCGGGTGAGTGGCAGTCCGAAATGCTCCAGCACTTGTTCCAGCAACTCCTGATTCCATCTTTTGTAAAACGGTTTTGTAAAGCGGATCGCCTCACGAATACTCATCCAGGAGTAGAGCGGATGTCCTTCAGCAATGTAAGCGATTCGTTCGCGAACTTGAGGATCGAGTGTAGAGACTTCGTGTCCGAGCAGTTTTGCAGAGCCGGCATCGGGAACGACCATGCCCATCAGCATTTTCGTCGTGGTCGATTTCCCGGCTCCGTTGCAGCCGAGGAATCCGAAGACGCAGCCGGTGGGAATCTGAAAGCTGACATCATTGACAACCGCTTTACCATCATAATATTTCGTCAGACCCTGCACTTCGATGGCAGGAGAAGGGACCGGTTGAGCGAGGTCTGTCATTTCTTCCCCTTCACGAGATTCCACTGATATTTGCCGAGGCGGGCTTCCACAATCTGGCGAACTTCATCGGCATCGAAACCGAGATACACAGCCGATGTCAGACAGGCATCCAGCGATTCCTGCAGCTTTTGCACACGGATCGCTTTTGTCAATTCAATACGGGGCTGCGTCACAAACACTCCCAGACCCGGGCGGGTTGTTAAAACGCCTTCCCGTTCAAGTTCTGTGTAAACCTTTGCAATCGTATTAGGATTCACGACCAGCATTTTGGAGAGTTCACGAACCGAAGGAAGTTGATCCTCTGGCGCGAGTCGTCCCTGAGCAATCCCTTCGCGGATCTGTTGAGACAACTGACGATAAATCGGTTGCGAACTGGATGGATTCACCTGAAAATTCATTGCGTGTTCCTTCTGTACTAATAGTGATAGTACGGAAGGAACACGTCAAGTGGAATTTATGAGAATCTGGAAAATTATTTGAAAGATTGATTTGCGATTCCCTGCGAATGGGAATCTGTCCATAATCAATCCAATAAACCTGTTTGATTCTTATCAGCGTTACCTGAAAGATGTTGTCAGAAGCAGGAGCCACTTCATATGGTTTCTAACGGATAATAATTCAGAAAGGAAATGAAGATGTCTAAACTGATCAAACTTTTCACTCGGAAGCTCAGTTCCTCACAAGTTGACGTACAGATCGGGCAGATCGTGTGCTGGGTGTTTGCAATTATTGTGATGCTGATCGGGATTAATAAGATCTCGCGTATGGATTTGAGCGAGGCTCAATTGATCTTTGGCATCCTGCTTGTCATGATTCTGACGTTGCAAATGATTATAGCAGGAATGATTCTGCCCATCGTCGATTATGTGAGTCAGAAGCAGAAAGAGAATCCGTAATCCATCTTACGATTAATCGGATTATAGGCCCAATATTTTCCGGGGATTGTGACGGACAAGGCAATCAATTTCCAATGCGGTTAATCCAATTGATTTCAGGTTGACGACCATGTTTTTCAATGGGCAGGCCGAGCCGACAAAGTGCGAGCGATCTTCTGCCCAAGGGACTAAATCGTCTTCAATGACGACTGTCTGATCGGCGAGATGATACGTCCCAGGCCCCAGGCCGGCAGCACTGATGGTGTCTGAAACAACGATACTGTGTTCAATACCCACACATCGAAGATAATTCTTCAGGACAAACAGTGGGACATGGGCGCCATCGGCGATGAAACAAATAATGAGTTTGTCTGAAAAAGAGAGTGCCCTTTGAATGATGTTGTCGTGACGATGCATCTGCATCGGACAACCGTTTCCGAGATGTGTAAACAGCTTCAGGCCCGCATCAATCGATGCTTTCAGTTGATCCAGACTTGGATTGCAATGCCCGGCTGCGACCAGGATTTTCTGATCGTTCAACCAGCTTGTGATTTCACCATTGATATCCTGTTCGGGGGCTAGAGTGAAAAGTCTCGTCAAGCCATTCCCGGCTTCCAGGAATTTCTTTGTTAAATCCAGATTAGCCGGGCAGGCATGTTCTGCCGGATGAGCCCCGATGTATCCGGGAACAGGTGATAGAAACGGCCCTTCAATGTGCAAGCCAATAATCATCTGAGTGGCCAATGCTGACTGCTCTCGAATTTTCACAATATTCGCCAGACGCTGGCACATCGCGTCGTGGTCAGCGGTAATGATGGTGGCCAGAATTCCTTTGACACCATCCTGACGCAAAATCTCACAGGCGTGTTCAACTTGTTCGAGAGTCAGGTCATCAGAATTAAAATCGACGCCGGCATAACCATTAACTTGCAGATCAATCATGACAACTTTCGGAGGGATTCTGTAAAATTGGAGATTGTGAACATTGAGCAGCGTGGAATTCACAATCCCGAAAGGAAATTAACGAGTTGTTTAATTTCATCCTCTGTCAATTCTGCTCCTGAGGTCTCTTCAGGGCGATGATAAAGGGTGAGGACCTGTTTGAGGGAATGTGCCCGACCGTGATGCAGATATCGTCTTCGAGAGGAAACTCCACGCAGAGCAGGGGGATTAAAGACCTGATAAATCGAATGACTTTCCACTCGACCAACAGCATATCGTAATCCCGAGGAAAAGTCTGGCTCCTGATGACAGGAAATGCAACCAGCTTTCCCATAAAAAAGCTTGCGACCAGCTTCCCGGTCAACCAAGGAGGACAACTTTGTTGCAGTAATCGGTTTGAGAGTTTCCAGATAACTCGCCAGTGCACGTGAATCGTCTAAAGAAGCAGGGTGAGGGTCGTGCATGGTTTCCCGCAGTGATTTCGACATCGATTCGGTCAAGTCGGGCTGCCAGCCATGCCATGTCCAGGGCTCGGTTTTGGCCACATCGTGCAGGGAGAGTGTTAACTTTTTCGTATCGTAAGTGACGTCATTGAGCGTATCGAACATCTGTCCAGAAGTATGTCCATCGTAATGACACGTGTGACAACTCATCCAGCCATCTTTGGATCTCAATCCGTCATAAAAGATTCGTTCGCCACGAGCAATTTCGGATTCGTGATCCGAGTGAGAAAGTTTTAATTCTTTAATGACCGACCCAGTCTTCAAATCAACCTGGCAGAGTGAATCCTGCATTTCATTGGCGACCAGCACTGTTTCATCGTCAAGGAATTCCAAATCGATTGGGCGACCGGGAATTTTGATGCGGGTCAGTAAATCTGAAGTTTCTGTCAGATAATGCGGAGCAAAATCATCGACACCCGAGGCTGGCCAGATCAGAGAGTTTGTTTTCAGGAGAATGATTTCCTGAGCTCCGCTGGCCAGTACTGCTAATCTTGAGCCGGAAGGATTGGAACGAACAAGCGTTAAATCGGCAACTCCATGTCCCCGCACATCAAGGCCGAATTGACTTTGCTCAAGTTCGTTACCAGAGGGGACTTTAAACTTAGCCAGTCGATTATTGACTGCCCAGCCCCGGGTGATATTTCCTTCTGTAATGGGAAAGTCCCGGTTGATTGTCAGGGGGACAACAACTTCATGTGGTGAAATCAACTCCGGTTGACCGAGATTGAAGGCCGTCTGGTGAACTTCCTGACGACTGAGCAGCTGACTTGTGTTTCTGTCAAAACAATACAGACTGCCTGGCAATTCACAGGTGAGACAAAACCAGGCTTCATCCGGAGAGAGTGCAAGAAAACGGGGCAGATTTCCGCAAGGATATTTCCGCAATACTTTTCCTGTCCCAGGATTGATGCAATGAACGGAGTCCGGATGTTGCAACGAGACCAGTAACTCATCAGCTTTTTTGGCATACACCATGCTGACGGGGTGGCCAGCTAATGGAATCGTCCGCAAGGATTTCAGATGTGAACCATCGAGCTCAAAAAGTTTCACACATTGTTCGCGATGGACTGTGACAGCAACCGTAGAATCGGATAACCAGAGAACATCCAGAGGCTCGCTACCGACTTCGACCTCGCTAAGACGCTGGAAATCAGGCAGCGAAATGCAACTGAGTGTCCCGGCAATCCGATTCGCGGAGACTACACAGGACTGATCGGGTGAGATTGCCAATGCACGAGGGCGTACGCGATCCTCTGCCGTTACAGCCGAAGTCAGGAATGGGATAATTCCCAATAGAAAAGCAAATTTCCAGTTGAGGATTCGACCATTCATCGCGAGCATTTTATCAAGTCTATTATTCATTACGGTTCGTTGGGGGTGACGTCCTGCAGGACGGAATAGAGGACGACATTCATCGCAATTTTCGCGGCATCATCGGGGGAATAGCCGATGCAGGAAAGAGAGGTCTGTTTTTCGAGGGCACAGGAGATATCGTATTTGCTATACACAACTGCGTATCGCCCGTTCAGAGATATCCCCTCTAAAAACGGAGGCCCTTCCCGTTCCACCGGATTCAAGGCCTGATCGTTCTGGTCGTTGGAAGGAGCTCGTCGTTTGACAGATTCCAGGTTGTGTCCGATCGCCTGCGAGAATAATTCATGATCGACAGGAATCCGTTCCAGTGGAGCATCCGGGAACATACGCTGCATCAAATCTCGAAAACTGGCATCAAACTTGGGAGCCCCGCAGCAGGCATCTGCAAACAGAACACCACCGCTTTCGAGGTACTTACGGACATTGCGAATCTCGTCGGGAGAGAGCTCAAAATTTCTCTGGCCGTGCATGTAAAGCAGGGTGAACCGATAGAGTTCGGGGTCACCAGCCGGGATTTTGTAGGGCTGTGTTCCCGCGACAACACCAAAGGACTTTTCTAAAGTGAGGAGTAGTTTTTTGATGGCATTCGGAGCCGCATCCCAATCTCCGGAATGTCTCAGCTTGGCGATGCTGAGAATCCCTCGCAGGGTGTCGGTGTCATCTTCGGTACTGACAAGTTGTTGCTCATCGAGTTTATTCGGCGGCTCACGACCGGTGACATAGGCGACTACATTCACCCCAATCCGCAAGCTGCGGGCGATTGCGGTTTTGATATCCTGTTTTCGTTCGGGAGGATCGACCACCATGCGTTTATCCCACAGGCATCCGAGATCTTCCGGCGAGTAGATGATGGCGGTTCGACATCCCACATCAACTCCCTGCAAGGGCACGTTGGCAGGATCTAACAGATATTCACTGCGATAAACCGGATGCGTTTCTGCGAGTGGCATCAAATCATTGAGGCCATCGGGGTAAAGTCTTTGAACTAAGCGACGGAGCCCCTCTTCAAACGATTTGCTTTCACACCCGCGTGCGACAAACAGAAATCCACCATTGATCAAGTATTCTCTCAATAGATCAACATGCTGATCAGTCATCAAATCATTCAGGTCATTTTCGGATGTCACAAACAGGATCGGAGCCTGCAGAACTTCCTGTACATTCTGGTTTGCAACCGCTTTATCAAAATCAAGCGTTTGCCATGTCAATAACTTGGGCCATTTAGGTAGTGTGCTGATATGTTCGACAAGATTCCGGACATCTTTCGGGTGGCGGTTCCACAAATCTCCAATCACAACTTCCGCATTATCGGGATCACGAGGTCCCAGCTTCATTTTGTTGATCATCACGGGGGCCAGACCCTTGGAGAGGAACAGTAATGCGAGTGGGGTTCCAATATTCGGCTGAACTTCCATACTACTTTCGCCCCTCCAGGAACCATCCCGTTTTGACTGACGAGCCAGCAGAACCCGCGCCCCTTCGCGATACCAGTCGTGAGTTCCAAAGAAACGACGACCACTCAAGCGTCCGGAGCGTTCGAGGCCATACAAATAATACAGCCACCAGCTGTCGTAAAGTGGATTTGTCTGTACGGAAAAGTTTCGAGCCATCCATCGGAAAGCACGTTCGAGAGCCTCGTCAGGTTCAGGAGGCTGGCAGCAAATCGGCGTTCCATCAGGATTGGTATCTTCACTCGATTTCAGAAAAGCAGCGGCAATTGAAAGCGAGGCAATCCCGGCGACCGTCATGCTGCCGTAGCTCTGACGACCGTCATCCTGACGATAATTCCAGCCACCATCAGGAAGTTGACTGCTTTCCCAATATTGGCGAACTCCCTCCCACACTTTGCGATCGACAGGAGTCCCGTAATAAGCCGCATCACGCAGGCCAAGTATGGCATATTGTGTATTACTACGATCCGGGGTCCCGCTGCCTGCATTTCCAGTATTTGAATACCCCCAGCCTCCTTTGTCTTTTCCAGTCTGTTGCTGACCTTTCTCCAATTGTTGAGCGAGACTGAAAACAAGCAGGCTGTCTTTGGCTCCCTCTTTCGCAGTCGTCAGAGCCATGATCATTAACGAAATTTCGTAGGTTAAGGTCGGCTTCTGTTGACGGAGCCATTTTAATCCACGTGAAATTGCAGGATCATCGGATGTGAGGCCAGAGTTCATCAACGAGAGCAGGCAGAGGGATGAAATCCCGATTTTATAGGGGGAAGCGGTGTCCGTACTCCAACTTCCATCAGGAAGTTGTTGACTGATCAGGTAGCGTCGCCCTTTCTGAATCGCGGCCAGCACATTTTCTGCTGATAATTCATCCTGCGCGATGCCAAGTCTGCTCGAAGAGGCCAACAGGCCACCGACGATCAGAAAAATCATCACTCGTTTCAGCAGGGAGTTATGATTCACCATAGTATTCACTGTTCTGTTCAGAGGAATCCAAAAATTCTAGTCTGTCTATCATAACAGTGAAGCGGTGCGCGGTCATCCAGAAAAGCGATCTCTGGCACTTTGAAAATGAATTCAATTCAGCTGCAACTGCATTGAAAGACACGACTTACCTGAGAATTGTCGATCGCTTTGCGATCTTTGCTGAAATTCTTTAGATTCAGGCATTATCAATTATAACTGGCCCAACGATTATCGAATAATTGAAACACACGAAAAGAGTGCTCATGGAACGTCGACGCATTGGACAAACATCATTAGTCGTCTCAGACATTTGTCTCGGAACAATGACCTTCGGCTCAACCTGCGATGAAGCTGAAGCATTCCGGATTATGGATCGAGCTTTCGATGCTGGAATTAATTTTCTGGATGCCGCTGAGATTTATCCCGTTCCGCCCGAAAAAGAGTGGGTGCACCGGACCGAAGAAATCGTCGGTCGCTGGATGAAAACGAAATCACGTGATGCTCTGCAGATTGCCACAAAATTCTGCGGACCAGGTCACGGCTGGTTCGTCCCTCCCGTCCGCGAAGGCTATACATGTATCGATCGACATCATATCCGCAAAGCGATTGAAGGTTCACTCCGCAGGTTGCAAACCGATTATGTCGACCTGTATCAAACTCACTGGCCCGATCCCGATTTTCCATATGAGCAGACACTCGAAGTTCTCGATGAACTCGTCCATGAAGGCAAAGTCCGCTACGTCGGCTGCAGCAATGAAACTCCCTGGGGAGTGATGAAATCGTTATCAGCGGCTGAGCTGTCTGGAACTGTCCGATACGAATCGATCCAGAATAATTTCAGCCTGATTAATCGCCGTTTCGAAGATTCACTGGCTGAGATTTGCCGGCGGGAGGAAATCAGTTGTCTGCCTTATTCACCCATAGGGGGCGGTGTGCTGACAGGGAAATATCTCGATGGAAAATTTCCGGAAGGAGCACGCTTCTCGGCATATATGCAAAAAGGAGAACGACAGCAGGTGATGGTCCGGCGATTTGTTAACGAAAAATCGTTGGCCACCACGAAAGAGTTGTGCGAATTGGCTCAGGAACTTGGAATCACTCCAGCAACATTAGCCACCTGCTGGAGTAAACAACACGACTTCGTTGCCTCAACCATCATCGGTGCCAATTCGCTGGCTCAACTCGATGAAATTCTTCCCGCCTGCGACTTCATTCTTGATGATTCGACACTGAAACGGCTTGATGAGATTACAGCGAAGTATCCCTATCCGCTGGGTTGAATTTCTGAAAATAATATGGAATTTTGGCTTAGTGACTTATAAAATATAAAAATGAATACCAACCACGAAATCCCAAATTTGACACCGGAACAGTCCCAGGCACTCGATTCCAGCGAAGGAATGATTCATGGTGACGATTACATACTCATGAAAAAAGTTTCTTTTTAGAGTGGATTGGACTGAATGATGAAGTTCTGTTCCGAGAATTAAATATCGGATTTGAAAATGCCGAACGAGATGAATTTGTCAACTGGAATCCTGACGAAATTAAAGCAACTGGTCGGCAATTGCTGAATAAGCAAACTGATACTCCATGAACAGACAGATTCTGCTCACTGTCAAAGCCAGACAGGATATACTTGATATCTGGGAATACATTGCCCGTCAGAGACCCACTTCCGTTGATAAAATGGTTGATCGATTCAATTCAGCATTTCTGCAATTGGCGAAGACGCCGGGAATTGGGATCAGACAGGATCATTAACGCGTAGGATTACGTTGCTTTCCTGTCGGAAAATATGCAATCTTTTATTCCCTTGTTGATGATGACCTCGAAATATACCGGGTCTTACACGGAGCTCGTCATTTTCCGGATCTTCTATAGAGCATATCTGAATAGAATCAATTATTTAACGACTCCAGCACTCTCAAATTCCGTTCGACAATCTGAATCGGCTGCACAAATTGCTGGCCGTCGAGGAGTTGTCGGATTTCGGACCAGGCTGCCAGAGTTTGAGGGATCTGACGATGAAAACTGCCATAGCCGGAGGAGATTGCGATGCTCAGGTCCTGGCAGTCTTGAGCAAAGGCCCATGCCGCATAAGCTGCTCGGCGATTATTCTGCTCGCGGGTTAGTTGTAGAATACGCTGCGATTCGATCTGCAATTGTTCGACAATTTGCGTCAAATCGTTGTGCGGTTGGTTCGTGGGTGCGACCGTTAGCTCATCGCGAAGATCGTGCATCACCTGAAAAATCCGGCGTCCGGTTTGCCAGTTTTGTAAACCGAAATTCGGTGTCTGATAGAGCGAAGAACTTAAGTTTGCCCAGGCAGAATCGACCTGCTGGAAAGCGCGGGCGACATCGTCATAGTCGCCGTCCCGGCGAACGGTGTTCTGAAAAGAATTGGCTGCCTGTGCAAGAATTCCCGGATAATGGCGTCCCCGTTCATCGAGTGCGATCCCGCCGTAGCGATTCTCTCGAACAAGTTGAGCGGTCAGTCCCGCCAGTTCATCAGCCAGTCTGCTTACCTGATCGCGGTTGTAAGAATTCGCCTGCTCGAAATGCATCTCGGCATGAAACGTATTATCAATTTGGTTGATCGAGTTCACGACATAGAGCATTCGGTTTGAATACGGCCCCTCTGCAAATAAACGAGCAGCCGGATGCCAGGCTTGATCAAACGCCCCATATTCGGCTCGCAATCGATTGTAGTCTGCTCCTCGAATGATTAGGTCCGCAAATTGATCGGCATGTTGACGGGCCACTTCAATCAACTGGGACTGTTCGCGAGACATATTTTCCCGTATGGAAAGAGCCTGCAAATAGCTCATATTGGAACGCAGTTGAGTCGCGAGCGTCTGATAGCGGTAAGGATCATTTCCGACCACTCCCCCCGGTTGGAAGTTAGGTTGATAACCTGGTTGATAGCCTCCCGGGTATTGAGTGTTTGAGGGGGGAGAAACAGTACCACCCCAGTTGAATGTTGGAGGATTGTTATAGGTTTGTCCGGGTGGTGTGAACAGGGTGTTGTTACCAGGGTTATTGAAGTTGTTGGAATTATTGGAAGGAGGGAAATTATTTTGTCTGTTATCGAATTGAGGAGGCGTGAGAATCGGGCCGAGCTGAGGCTGGACAGGCGTAGAACTCGGCTCATCAAAATACCAGCGATTTGTTTTTGCATCGTATTGCAACTGTTTGGAGGGCACATCTGCAGGTTGATCGAATTTCGACTTCTTCGGTTCATGATCATTTTTGCCAGCCTCTTTTTTTCCTTGAGCCGACAAATTATCTAGCGGAATGATTGTCATCCCGAGAAGGCAGAAAAGGACAAGCCCTGAGTGTGCTAAATTGTGAACACGCATTGAATTCACTCCATCAAAATATTTTTGCACTTCAGGAAACTTAATTCTCGCATGAAGCACCTTACTTGAAGTCAAATCATCCCTGACTCATTTACTATTTCTATTATCATAAAGCATTCCCTTGGAATTGATATTGGAAAAGTCGTTGCGCACTGAGGGAATTCTGTGATTAACCAAAAACTCGTTACCTTGAAGTCGGTCACATTTTAGAAAGGCAATTCAATTCCCATTTTCCTGTCCCTGGCTCGTTCGACAACTAAAGAGCCGAGGGCGACATCTTGTATGCCCAGTCCGACGGACTTGAAGAGCGTAATCTGCTCAGCGGATTCACGGCTAACTTTGCCTGTCGCAACGTCGGAAAGTTCAGCAATGTTCTCCCAACTGAGAATGCCTTGAGAAAGAGCCTCGACAAAATCACCAGCTTCAAGATGGCATTGATCTCGAGAATCGCAGGTGACGATCTCCGCCTTTTTCAGGGTCTCCAGATCAAGTTCTGTTTTCTTCAGGAAGTTGGAGCCAGCAGAATTGATGTGTGTTCCTGCTTTGAGCCATTTGCCTTCAAAAACGGGCGATTTGCTGATTGTAGCCGTGACAATCACATCGGCTGGTTCGACAACCTGCTCGACCGATTTGCAGGGAATGACTTCGATGGAAAGATCCTCCGCGAGTTGTTTGGCAAACGCTTCGCGTCGTTCTGCATTTCGGCCGTAGACGAGAATCTGTTTTAAGTGACGAACTTCGGCAATCGCCCAGGCTTGAGTACGGGCCTGCAGGCCGGTGCCGATTAGTCCAAGGGTTTGAGAATCTTGCCGGGACAGATACTTCGTTGCCACTCCTGAGGCTGCTCCTGTGCGAAGCTGTCCCAGATAATCCGCTTCGATTAACGCCTCCAGAGTTCCAGAAGTTCCATCATAGATGCCGACTAGAAATCGAGCGGCATTGCGTGTGGTGGTATACATCTTCCAGCCCAGCTGATTGGCTTTCCGGTCGACTCCTGCGAGTGCGTGTAACATCACATCGTTGGTACGCAGTCGACCTCGCGATTGATTGAACGCTTCCCCTTCCGCCAGATGCTGAAAAGCCTGCTCGGTCACCTTCACGGCATCCGACATGTTAACGAGTTGCCGGACATCATCTTCACTCAGAAAGATTACTGACATATTTCAACCTGCCTCAAGATTCCTTAGGAATGGCTCGGATTGAAAGCTGGAGGATCGCTGGCAGGAAATGACTCTTCGGAGGCTTCATCGATTTTTTCTTCGTCTTCCTTTTTCTCAGTATCCGTACGCGGTTCTTTGTCGTCTGTCATCAATGCAGTATTCATAACTCAGGCTTTCTCTAATGGATGCTTCAACAGATGTGTGGCATATGAGATATCTAACGATACCCGTATTGTCTCAGGTTTTCAAAAAAATCGAGAGCGAATTCTGTTTCACATGTCCGGTTTTTTAAATATTTATCATGAGGTAATATCGCGAAACCAATTACTGCACACCATGGATATTTCAAGTAAAAAAGGGCGTTACGTCAACGCAGCCAGATACTCCTGTCTGACTCCATCAGGCCCTGTATTTCCAACTCGCAGATACATCGTATTCTCGACAATCGAAGGCGAAGCAAATACATCGGTCGCAACCTGCTCACGAGCGAGAAGTTCAAAGCGTTCGGGATTCGGTCGATAGGCAAAATGTTCACCCGCTTCGCTGAAAACGTGAATGACATCTTTGGCTAATGTTGGCGAACTGCTGTAGGGGCCGCCGAAGCGTTCTCGCCACATCACTTCGCCATCACTCGCACGCCAGCAATAGGCGATGCCGGTATCGTTCACGCAGTAGACGGCTCCCTCATGATAGAGCATCGATTGTTCGTAGCACTTCTGGTCGTTTTTCCAGATCACCCGGCCTGTTCCATCTGAGGCAATGCAAACCGTTTCGGGTTTCGGATACCCTCCACTGGCGTAGACCCGTTCTTCATCCCAGACTATCGAACCGCAGGTTGCTGCTGTTGTGGCTGCGGTGGTCCACAATTGTTGACCGGTCATCGGATCGTAACTGGCAACCTGATTGGCTCCGCTGATGACCAATTGATCCCGTCCGCTGGTACGCGCGACAATCGGCGGGGAAAACGAATAATTGTTGGGGCGTTTGATTCGCCAGATTTCGTTACCGGTCGCTCGATCCAATGCCACAATATACGCTTCGAGTTCATACTCAGCTGCAACCAGCACAAAGTTCTGGTAAATGATGGGGGAGGGGGCATATCCGTAGGGATACTTTTCAGGTTTGTATGTCCCGAGGGTTTTCTGGTAGAGCGTTTCTCCCTGAGGATTGAGAGCAGTCAGGTGAATGGCGTCTGCATTAAAAAAGACGGCAAAGAGCCGTTCTCCATCGAAAGCAATGGTTGGCGTTGCTTCTGTATTCTTAGGATGATTCTTGTGATTCAATCCTCCCCGATGAATGACCTGCGACCATAACGGTTTTCCGTCGGCTCGATTAAACGCCAGCACAGACTGCGTTTGTTGAGCCTTATCGGCTGTCGGTAGATAAATTGCACCGTCAGTCACGGTGGCGGAAGCATGTCCGCGACCCGGCACCGGAGTCGCCCACTTCATTTTGTCTTTTTGCAGCGAGTGCGATACTGTCTGATCACAAGTCCCATCTCCATTCGGACCCCGCCAGCACCACCAGGCCGATTTGGCACCTAGCAACTTTTGCTGAGCGAAGGCTGGTGAGGAAATCGCTCCCAAAGCCAATGTACTCGATGCCGCTAAAAAGTGACGTCTTCCCATCCGAGAATTCATAGATCGATTACCTTATCAATGTTTGATTGAAGACATACAGCGAGATACGAACTGCCATCAAACTACCGCATTCCAGATAACCTGTCGACAGGAACGTAATTAAAACGAGTCTGGCGGAGGCGTTCTCGAAGAGAAGCCCCCGAAT
>DEML01000098.1:446-20875 GCA_002359185.1 Planctomycetaceae bacterium UBA2671 | reverse complement strand
TTTCGGGGGCTTCCGCTAAAGCGGAGCGCCCCCGCCACCCCCATTTGGTTGTGTCTCGATTAAGCTTTAATTGGCGATATTATTCATCGTTTTGAAAAGCCTCTCGGATCAACTCCTGATACTTCCACGGTTGCAGCATTGCTGTACCGATATGGTCAACATCTTCAGGAGCATAATAATCTTTCAGATGTTTACAATTCGCTTTCAATAACTCTGACTGTTCAAAGGGAACAATATGGTCGGCTTGGCCGTGAATGATTGTGACTGGACAGTTGATCTCACAGATGAAATCGAGAGGACACATAGCCGTCAAATCGGCTCCAGTTTCCATCCAGCCCACCAGCCTGGTCAGTGAAACCATTCCTACCCGAATCCATTCCGGAAAGTATTTCAATTGATGATGCACCATCAAATTCAGATCGGCAAATGAGGAGTCGACAATCGCTGCCTGCACCAGTGGCATCTCCGGCAATGCCAATATCAGAGCACTTCCACCCATTGAAACGCCCAGGGCATAGAATTTATTAGGATCGGTGTCGGGGTGGGAAAGAAGATAGTCATATGCCCCCAGCACATCTCGCCGTTCGCGGGTGCCGTAGGTAATGGTATGGCCATCACTTTCCCCGTGGCCGCGGAAATCAAATGTCAGTACGTTGTATTCGCTCTCGTAGACCAGTTCGACGATGGCAGAAATATCACTTCGATTTGCTCCCACTCCATGGCAGACGATCACGCTCCCTTTCGCAGCCGGATGCTTCAGATATTCTCCTCGCAGGACCAGAGGATTCTCTTCTCGACTCTCAAACTCAACGGCCTCAACGAAAGCCGGATCAGCAAACTGAAACCCGGCTGGTAAAAGTTTGGGACGATGGATTCCAAAGATCGTCAGCAGAACCGGAATCAGAATCAGATATGCACAGCCTCTCAGTAGCACCCGCCCAATTGCTCCCCAGTATTTATTCAGACGGGATTTGAGCCTGGCATCCAGATAATCCAATCCATTAAAAAAGTAGAGCAGGGGGATTTCGATGCAGAAAACGAAGAAATAGACCACGATTAATAACTCACGCCACGAAAACGGAGACTGACACAACGTGACGAGGCCGACGTAAAAGGCAACCGGAAACGACCACAAAATGATCAGCATTAACCAGCGGGTCCAGAGGCTTTGCCGAGGCAACTCCGGCTTGGGGATCACTTGCAGATAATAGGCCAGCAGCCAGATATAACCGGGCAGAAACATCCAGAAGCGTTCACTCGGCTCGCGGATCCACCATTGACCGGACCATTGGACCAGTCCAATCAACATAATGCCAATAGACCATCTCCAGATGAAATGAGTTTTCTGGATCTTTGTATGATTCAAAATCAATAGGGATGAGTCCAAAGATGTGGGCTGAGAATTTTCCAGAGGATCCCTCACAGGATTAGAGGTGTATCGTGATCAGTGATTTGGTAAAATGAAATTTGCTCTGAATCCATTTTGACGTGCTTACTGATGAAAAGGCAAACCGACGGCATGTCCGAGACTATGAATGAACATGTATTTATCCGCGCTGCGGAAAATGAAGATGCTGCTCGACTTCTGGAGTTTATCCATCCGTTCGTCGCTGAGCGACGTCTGTTACCACGAACTGAGGCTGAAATTGATCTGCTCGTCCGCACCGGATTTATCGCTGAGGTCGATCGAAAGCTGGTCGGCTTTGCATCGTTGGAGATTTATTCGAGTAAACTGGCCGAAATTCGCTCGCTGGCAGTCTCTCCGATTTATCAGGGACTCGGCATCGGAAAGCTACTCGTGGCCCGTTGTGTCGAAATGGCCCGTGAACGTCGCATCCTCGAAGTGATGGCGATTACGTCTTCAGAAGAATTCTTCAAAGGCTGCGGTTTCGACTTCATTTTACCGCGGGAACGAAAAGCACTCTTTCTGGAGACGTTTCAGGATCCGTATAATGTGTCAGATCCGGAGCATATTGAACGATGAAAGGCCAGTGACCAGTGGCTAGAGAGTTGAACCTGATACTTGTAAGTTCGAATTCGTTTCTGTGGAAAGCGTAAATATGATTTCTCGCATCAGTTGTCTGTTGATTACGATTCTCTTGATGAGTGTCGTAGCGATGTGGGTTACGGCAGATGAGAAAGCAACGAGTGAAGATCAGACCGCAACTCCACCTGCACTTCCGGAGAAACTACAGAAATTGTTGAAGCAGGCGACTCCTCTCAATCCTCAGGAGACTTTGTTTCTGGATCGGCCTGCAAAAGCGATTTATCTGAAGGCGACCGTTGCTTTACAGGAAGGATTGCTCGAGATGCTCTGCTGTCCTGAGCAAACGAAAGAACACGAATCGATTCTAGCCACGAATTGTTCCGCGACGCCGATTCATACGGCTTTGCTGGCATTAGGAGCACAATCGGGCGAGCCGGTCTCGTTCGATCCCGTTTTCAATGCTCCCACGGGTGAAGTCCTCGCGATTACAATCTTATGGAAAGCAGACGACGGAACCGTTCGCGAGCAGGATTCGCATGAGTGGATTCAGACGGTGACGCGCCGCTATTTCACGGCTCCACTGGTAACGTTGCCAGCCGGTCTCACTCTGCCGGAAGATTCTGATTTGATGTACGACAAAACCAATCAGGAGTTATTGCACTTCGGCACAATGTCAGCTGAAGAGGAGAAAATGCATCTGACTCTTTCAAACGATCCCGCATTTCAAAAAGCAATTCGGGAACTGCAGAAGTCGAGTCAACCCAGCCTACTCGAAGCCGACTGGGTCTTTGCGGGTAGTATTATTGATGTCGATCCAACCACAGGACAAAAGCGATATCTGGCTGATGGTGGAGATTTAATCTGCGTTGCCAATTTTCCTTCCGCAATGATCGACATCGCCATCAAAAGCAGTGCCAGTGATGGTCAGCGAGGTTATGAAGCGAATCCTCAAACTGTGCCCGCTCCGGGAACGCCTGTGGTTATCAAAATTCAACGACAGAAAGATGTCGCGGTAAAACAGGCAAACTAAGGTGACTCTTCCTCTTGTTCGGTTTTTAGAAACTGATCAATCGAGGAAGTCTGCTCAAAGTTTAAAGTGTGCAACTGTTGAAACTCTTGATGCGGTTATCATTTCCGCTAAAAAATTGGTCATTCAGCGTTGGGCGATCAGCCGAATTCTTAAATATCACGAATGACTTATTGTTGCCAGTTCCGCACGATGCGACTCAGAAATGGCTTTTCTGAAATTGTCCATTCACGCAGCTCAAGTCAGTCACTGATACCTTCACCTGATGTGAAAAATCCTGGTACTGATGACGACAAATTGTAGTCTGTCTCATTTTGTTTTCTCACAGAAAATAAAGCCCCGGCAGAGTACACGGCTCAGATTCCTGACTATTCACACAGATACCCAATAATAGACAGGACGGTCCACCAGTCCCGTTGCGTGCAGAAACAGGAAGCATCTCATGATGAGAGATCTTCAACGATCTAAAAAAAGAAGCTCCGACAGACTCCGGAATGTCGCTGCTACTATGTTGACCGGCGGTGTCTTCGCCTGCATGTATTACAGTTTCGATTCTGCCATTGCAGACGATCCCCTGGCGACGACCCGGCTATCAAAGCTAGAAGTCCAGTCCATTATTGAAACTCCAAACCGTTCCGACATGACGGTTCTTGAAACTCAGAAAGTTCCCAACCCTCACGATCAACTGGCAGAACCAGTTGAAGCTGCTCCTGTAAATCCCGATCTGGCTGCCCTTCAACAGACTGTCGACATCCTCCAAAAGGGAGTCGCCCGGCTTGAACATGTCAGCAAGTATTCTTTCGTGTTTAATCGACAGGAACGGATTGACGGGGAACTGCGAGATGAACAGCAAATCGCAGTCAAATTGCGACATGCTCCCTTTTCGGTTTACATGAAATGGATGACCGGAGATAAAGGTCGAGAATTACTCTATACAGATAATGAAAATGAAGGCCGGATGCTCGTCAAACTGGGCGGCTTGAAAGGTCGCTTTGTGCCGACTCTCAAACTCGATCCGCATGGAGATCGCGCCAAGGCAGAGTCTCAACATCCTGTGACTCAAGCCGGCCTCAAAACGATGGCCAATGAGTTGTTGAAAAACCGACTTCAGGATATGGAGCTTGCCAATGTTCCGAAATGTGTGATCGAAGAAGGACATACCTTCAACGATCGTCCATGTCTTAAAGTCTATTTAGAATACGATTCCCAGGAATCCTCACCCCTATTCCGTAAGACGATCACTTTAATCGATAAGGAATTATCACTACCGGTTTACAGTCGGACATACACATGGCCGAATGAAAATATGGTCGACATCGAACAGGAATCACTCTTCTCCTGCTACCAGTTCAGCGACATTCAATTCGAAACCGAACTGGCCGACGTGACCTGGAATACCGAAAATCCCGACTACCGATTCCGCTAAAAGCATTCTGCTTTACCTGATGCGGTTGCATGGACGCACAATTTATTCAATTCGCAGTATTTGCTCCCGCAGTTCTTCGAAATTGAATACTAAAACGGGCTCAATCAGAAAGTACGATTTGACAGGATTTGTTAACTTTTAAGATCAGGAGGGTCTTTACCATAATCACCCGGGTCAGCTACGGCTGGCTCGGGTGTTTTTTATGGGATCGACGATAAGATCTGCATCGCAATGTTTCCAACCATTATAGCCGGTTTCCTGAATGTGTAGCGGGTGATTGACTGGAAATATAGGGTTCAAACCATCAAAAAGCCGCTACAGTAATTTGCAAACTGCAGCAATAACTGACTCAAGAGACATCTTTCACATGCCGATAGCTTTTGACATGTACCATATCCAGACACAATTTGAACTGTGTTGTTGTCGCAGGGACGGCTTTCGTCTCTTCGGCAGGGTTTCGTGCATGATCGACTAAACTATTTTCATTCACACTCCATAACGATCCGAAGGGTTGGAAGCTTTTATCAGCTTTCAACCCTTTTTTATTTTCCAAGTGCAATCTGTAACAACAATCAAATTCTCTCAGGGTACTTCAATGAGTCTTGAAGCGTGGATCACTATTGGCACAGTCGCAGCCATGTTTGTGGCATTGGTGCGAAATATCGCTCCTCCGGATTTATTATTTCTGGGAGCGTCCGCCTTACTGACAATCGTCGGCATTATTTCACCCGAAGAAGCCTTTACCGGCTTCTCGAATAGCGGGATGCTCACAGTTGCCTTTCTGTTCGTCGTTGTGGCAGGGCTTCGCGAGACGGGAGTTCTTGATTACGTCGGGCATCACATTCTCGGTCATGCAAAAACGGAGAGTGGCGTCCTGGGACGATTGGCTGGAGTCGTTCTGCCGTTGTCTGCATTTCTTAATAATACGCCCATTGTCGCGATGTTTGTTCCCGTCATTATCGACTGGTGTCGTCGAAATCAGATTTCCCCCTCGAAACTTCTGTTACCTCTTTCGTATCTCGCGATACTGGGAGGAACCTGCACATTGATCGGAACTTCCACCAACCTGGTCGTGAATGGTTTGATGATTCAAAACGGATTACGGGGAATGTCTCTATTTGAAATTGGACTGGTCGGGCTTCCTTACGCATTGATTGGACTTGTCTATCTTCTGACTGTCGGGCGATATTTGCTTCCGGAACGCAAAGAGTTACTGGAGCAATTGGGAGAATCTCGACGTGAGTATCTGGCGGAGTTACAGGTACAACCGGGCTGTCGTTTGATCGGGAAGACCGTTGTCGCAGCAGGTCTGCGACAACTCCCTGGCCTGTTCCTGATAGAAATTGACAGAGGCGGTCAAATGATCGGCCCAGTGGGGCCTTTAGAATCCATCGAACAAAACGACCGACTCATTTTTGCAGGGATTGTCAGCAGCATTATTGAACTGGAGAAGATTCCCGGGCTGATTCCGGTAGCCGATCCCAACTACGAGATTTCGCCAAGTGAACAACGACGCCGCAGACTTTGCGAGGCTGTCATTTCGCCAACCTCATCGCTCATCGGAAAAACGATCCGCGATGCCGATTTCCGAGCGACCTATCGGGCAGCTGTCCTTGCGGTTCATCGATCTGGAAAGCGAGTCGAAAAGAAAATTGGTGATATTACCCTCCGGTCGGGTGATACCCTGTTATTGCAGGTCGGCCCTCAGTTTTTAAAAGCCTATCGTCACGATCCTGCCTTCTATCTCGTGAGTGATGTGGAGGACTGGCGACCGATTCGTCGAGATCGAGCCTGGATTTCGATTGGCCTGTTTCTCATTCTCATTGTCTGTATGACGACAGGACTGATTCCCATCGTCACTTCTGCCGCGTTGACCGCTGTGTTGATGGTCGCCTTGGGATGTATTTCCAGTGCAGATGCCAGGCGCAGTATCGAATGGCAGGTTCTCATCACGATCGCCGCGGCTTTTGGAGTAGGAACCGCATTGCAGAATTCCGGAGCCGCGACTGTGATTGCGACTTCACTGGTCAACTCCACACAAGTCTGGGGGCCGATTGCTGCTTTGGCTATCATCTATTTACTTGGCTCAATTTTAACAGAAGTTATCACTAACAATGCGGCTGCAGTCTTGATGTTTCCGTTTTGCCTGGAAACCGCTCGACTTTACAACTCAGATCCATTTCCTTTTATCATCGCCTTAATACTCTCCGCCTCGGCTAGTTTTATGACACCGATAGGATATCAGACCAACATGATGGTTTACGGTCCCGGTGGATATCGATTCTCCGATTTTCTGAGAATCGGCGTCCCACTGAATTTCCTGCTGTGGATCGTGGCTGTCGTGTTGATTCCTTTGATCTGGCCATTCCAGTAGTACTTAATTTGCACAGACCAAAAAAAAGAGGCACGTCTCAGGAAAGACGTGCCTCTTTTGAATTCATTGGACGTAGTGGTTATTAGCCAATTTCCTGCATCTTCTTGCAGATGGCTTCTGCCATTTCCTGGGTTCCAACGGCTGTGGGATCGTTGCGATCTTTCTTCAGGTCGTAAGTGACATCTTTGCCTTCTGCGATGATGGCGGCAATGGCGCGATCCAGTTTCTGAGCCGCTTCGAGTTCGCCCAGATATTCGAGCATCAGTTTGCCCGAAAGAATCAAAGCGGTTGGGTTCACTTTGTTCTGGCCTGCATATTTTGGTGCAGAGCCGTGAGTCGCTTCGAAGATCGCTGCATCAGGTCCGACATTCGCTCCGGGAGCGACGCCCAATCCGCCAACGAGACCGGCACACAGATCACTTAAAATATCGCCGTACAGGTTTTGAGTCAGAATGACATCGTAAAGTTCAGGCTTAAGGACCAACTGCATGCACATGTTGTCGATGAGACGTTCTGTGTAAATCAGGCTGCTGCCATCTTTGACATTTCCAACCAGTTCCGGAGAAGGCTGGACGCCGTTGGCGAGTTCATCCCATTCGAACTTCGCTCCATATGCCAAAGCGACTTCGCGGGAAACATCGTACCACAGGCCATCCGTATATTTCATGATGTTGGCTTTGCAAACCGATGAAATGGATTTCCGCTTGGTGCGAATCGCATAATCGAAGGCAAAGTTAGCAATCTCACGAGAACCTTCACGACTGATCGGCTTGATGCTGATGCCCGTTGTACTCGTTGAGGTATTAATCTTCTTGCCAGTCGCGAATTCGTTGATCGTCTTGATCAGTTGAGCTGTCTTTTCTTCGCCAGCCTGGAATTCAACGCCTGCATACAGGTCTTCTGAGTTTTCGCGGATCAAAACGAGATCGACATTCGCATCAGCATATCGGGAGAGCATGCCCGGATAACTCTTGCAGGGACGCACGCAGGCAAAAAGGCCTAACTCTTGTCGCAAGAAGACGTTAACGCTGCGGAAACCTTTGCCGATCGGGGTGGTGATCGGGGCTTTCAAAGCAACTTTGTTCGCGCGAATCGAATCCATCACTCGATCGGGCACACCACCTTCGGCTTCGATGACTTCGATGCCGCATTCCTGGTGATCCCATTCAATTTTCACGCCAGTCGCATCAATCACTTTACGGGTGGCTTCAGCGATTTCCGGGCCAACTCCATCCCCTGGAATCAAAGTGACTTTATACATTAGTTCCCCTTACTCATAAGTTGCGTAATAAAAGCGAGCTGTCGTCTGATTTTCCGTTGAAAATAATGTCTCTACAGCGTTTGAAACACATTATCGTAACCACCTATGCACTGCAAGCGGGCAGAGTTTGAACGTCTTCGCTGTGACAAAAAAGTAAGGGGCATTGACTCAAGCCAGTTCACTGTCACTTATGACTCAAAAAGTCAAAATCACAGTAATTTCCAATGATCTCTAATTCCCGCCTAAAAAATGCTTCGGAGAGTGTCGGGGCTAGGTTAGAATAGCCGATTCTTATGATAAATGAGATTCCTACTGACGCATAAGGTGTTCACCATTTCATTCAAATTACGCAATTTGACCTCTCGCATGTGGCCTCAGTTGCTCACCGCAATGCTGGTTCTGCTGTTTGTCTCTCCGCTTACGGCTGGGGAGGCAATAATGCGGAGTGGGTTCAAAATCGAGTTTGAAGGCAAGCCGGAACCTGTTCAGGGACTGACTTTGGATCTGATTCGCCGCGGAAGCTCGGGGCCGATTACCAGTTATCCGTTCACAAAGTTTGAAGATGGTCCCCGCATCACCTACCTGCCGCAGGCTCAGGTTCAGGAAGTGCAGCTCGGCTCACCGCATGTCGAAGAGTTTAGCATCTCAATTCCACCTGGTTCTCGAACAATGGCTTTTGGTTCGCTTGGTGGCTATCGCGTCATCAAACCATTTTCTGATTTTGGTCGTCGAATCATTGCCTTGAATACTCCTCAAGGGGAAATGGAAGTGATTCAGGCTATCTCCACATTGCGTCCCGATTATGTCACGCTCAAAGCTCTGAAGCAAAACTGGGAATACTCGGTAACAACGCAGGATATTCCTCCAGAAGTTTTGCGATCGACTCTGTCAGTTTCCATCAACGAGAAAAATCCTAACGATCGATTAGCAATTGTCCGGTTTTTCATTGATGCTGACATGCTGATGCAGGCTCAGCAGGAGTTGGATCGCATTGAAAAAGAAGGCCAATTTCCTGATTTTGCTAATCGAATCAACGAACTCCGACTGCTGATTCGTCAGTTGCAGGCGCTGGAGTTTTTAAACGAATTCAAAACCCGACTCGCAGCCGGGCAGTTTGAACTCGTTTATCAGAAAGCTCATCAGTTTCCGCGACAGGACATTAATCAGGCGACTTTGCAGGAAGTCGATCGTATCATCAGCGATCATGAAGCTGCCTATGAGCAGATGGATCGCATTCGTGCGGAGCTATCGCGATTGCAGGCTGAAGTCAAAAGCCCGCAGCAATTAGTCCGCTTTCAAGATATGCGTTCGGTCATCGACAAGCGTCTTTCACGACACAATCTCGAAAAACTGACGCCGTTTGTGCAGAACCTTGATGATCAGTTCCTGACCGCTGAGCAAAAACTGGCTCTGGCGTACTCTGGCTGGATTGTCGGGCCAGCCATGGCTGAGACCGATGCTGACACTGCCATCAGTTACTGGGATGCCCGCGATGCGGTACGTTCTTATCTGCAGGTGACGAACCCCATACGCAAGCAGGAAATTTATCATTCTCTATCTCAACTCGAAGGAATCGGTCCCGATATTCTCGCAGCCATCGTGCAGAATATGGGGCCGGCTTATGAGACTCCTGCTTCTGAGATGGGTGTGCCCTTCACATTGAATACGATGAATGTGGGCAAGTCCTATGGCTATCAGGTGTTGTTGCCGCTCGGTTATTCTGCGGATCGGTCATATCCACTGGTTATGGCATTACCTTCTGCAGGAGTCCCTGCTCAAGCTGAGGTTGCCTGGTGGGGCGGTTCATCTTTAGGCGGGCCTGCTCACCGGAATGGATATATAGTCATTTCACCAGAATGGCCAGCGGAAGAGATTTCAGGTTCCTCGGCTGTGCATGAAATCGTTCTCGATATTTTGCGAGATGCCCGCAAGCGTCTGGCCATTGATAGTGACCATGTTTTTCTGGCAGGTCACGGAACAGGAGCTAGCGCCGCTCTCGATGTCGGCATGTCTCATCCTTCGGAATTCGCAGGCTTGATTTCTATCGGCGGTCGCTTCAACGAATACGCCCATCATTACTGGAAAAACTGCGATGCTCTGCCTACATACTTTGTCGTTGGCGAACTGGATGGCGACCTCTACAACGCAAATTCCAGCGACTGGACGCGCATGATGAAATATGGTCAGGATGTCGTCCTGACACAGTACAAACAGCGGGGCGGGGAGGATTATCGGGACGAACTTCCTCGCATTCTCGACTGGATGAAGCTGCATATTCGTGAATTGCCACCGCTGGAATTTGAGCGGATCACGATGCGCTCTGGCGATAACCGTTTCGACTGGTTCGAATTTTCCGGGCTGCCCGAAGCAACCCTCAATCCCCGCGTCAGTCCGGGAGGCCGACTCATTCCGGCGACGGCTCTGCCTGTCGAGGCGACAATCACGCCAGGCAATAATATCTATGTGAAAGTGGCAGCCAATCGAATCACGCTCTGGTTGACGCCGGAGCTGGTTGATTTTACGGAACGCGTCAAAATCCGCTGGAAAGGCCGCACTCAGTTCAACGATTTCCCCGAACCGAACGGCGAAACAATGCTACAGCATCTGGATTTCACGGGCGATCGCAACAGGTTGTATTGGATGCGCGTTGATTTGTAGGACAGGCTTCCAGCCTGTCAATTCACAGCATGCGAACCTCAATGGGTATTTGTTAGACAGGCAGGATGCCTGTCCTACAGAATTGGATAGCCCCGAAAGATTCTTTCAGGGCGGTATTGAAAACTAGGCTCTCACACTCCTTGTATTGTAGCGTTTGAGAGCTTTGTGCATTTTCGTGGACCCCGCTTGTCCCGTTTTTGTCCCTGTTGTGATCTTCTGCTAAGGAACGGGATTGTACAGGGTTTCCGAGGATTCCCACTAGCATAATCGTGCTCAGAATCGTGAAAAAACTGTTCATTGTCGTTATCTCCAAATAGTTGAATGATGACTCATTAGAGTCGTTTCGTTTTGAATGTTGAAAATGGTATCAAGTCATCAGAATAATCTCTGATGACCTGATACCCACAATTTAATCTTCGAGTTGGACTCCAATACCATCGAAGTGTTTGTTGATTATTAAATTTCGTAGCGGTGGTTGTCCGGCTTCTGAATGGCTTGTGAGTTTCACTTCTGATTTCATCTTTTTCATGGAATTACTGAGCCCCCTGAGGAGAATCAAAATTATTTTTCAGTATGAATTTTTGTGATTGATCATCCGAGAGCTGGTAGTAAACCGCTCCCATGGAGCGATCTGACCTATGTCCCATCCAGCTGTCAATCGCCTTCTGTGGGATTCCAGAATTGACACAGTGAGTTTCAAAAAAGTGTCGAAAACTGTGCAATACTAAGCCATCAGACTTTTGACCGACTGGGATTCCGCATTGACGTGCCGTTGCTTGAACACGTTGCTTGAGGCTTTTGGGATTAATATGGTGATCTCCATCGGGATATCGCGGGCTTGCCCTGGCCGCCAAGTACCAAGGTCCTGAAGGCGATTTGTAATGCAGCAAATAACTTCGCAGAACCGGATGAATGGGAATCTTGCGAGACTCCCTGGTTTTCGTCTCGGCTCCTTCTCTGGAAATAATATGTATCCAGTTATTTTTCAGATCCACATCGTCTTTGCGGAGGCGTTTTAGTTCTCCGCTTCGTATCCCGGTAAAGGCCAGGATCACCAGCATGATCTTTTGGGAAGCAGGCAAGGCTTCTAAGATCTGGTAGACCTGCTCCAATGTCGGGACTAATCTCCTGCAGCTCGATTTGACGCTCGGAATCTTAATTCCTTGAAGTGGGGATACTTTGAGTAAATGTCGACTGACGCACCAATTCAGAAACTGCTTGATGACCATCGATTCATGGTAGACGGTGGTGGCCGCATGAGTTTTAGCACGAAGCTTTCGAAATTCATCAAAATGAAGTGGCTTGATCTGTGCTAAATTGCGGATTCGTTTGGTATGGCAAAATTGAATGAAGGTGTCGAGTTCGCCACCATATCGTTCCAACGTGGACCGTGCACTTCCATCAAAGGCCAGTTGGCTCAGGTACAACTCCTTAGCATCACAGACACTGGTTTGTTCTACCTTCATTTGAAAGTCACCGCTGGAAAGTTTGGCGGACAGTTGTGTTGCTCTCTGAATGGCAACTTTCTTATTACTGGTGTCGAGGCTTTTTCGGCAATGTTTTCCCTCAAAGGAAAACTCAGCCGTATAAATTCTCTTTTTACCTCTCGGATAAATTTTTACCCGATCTCCTATCGAAATGTTTTGTTTCATAATTATCTCCAGTCAGGACCGTTGTAAAATCGATCCAGTGTTTTTTCTGGCCAGAAGTAAATGTGTTTCCCGCGTTTTCGGAAGGTTCCCTCGAAACGTCCCTTCTGAATCCACTCATATAGGGTTTTCTTTGCGACGTTTAATTCACGAGCACACTGATCGACTGTCATGCCGAACTTTGGGACAGTTGGATGGGATTTCCGAAAGGCTTGAACCGCCTGTTCGATTTCGGTTTTTGAAGCAATATTCCTGGATCCGTTTCGTGACATAGATTCGTCCTCCTGACGAAAGTTGAGCAATGATGACACTCGGCACCCGAATGCCTGACTCAACCCACTATCTCGAAGATCCCAAAAAAAGAGGGGGCGCATTTCAAATGCACCCCCTAGTTTAAATTGACGTGATCGCTTGCAGCAGAATTAGCGAAAATTGCTCATGTCTTTGTAATCGTCATTTGCCAGTCTTATGTACTGTCGCTGTAACTTTTTAACGCGACCAACGTCCATTCCCGTAATATCGGAAATCAGTCCACGGGACTTTCGTTGGTCACCACGTGGACGTTCCCTGCCTGAGTAACGATTGGAAATAATCTCAGACCAATGATGAACCTTAAACATGCTTGCGTATGCTTGCCATTTACGTTGGTCATTAAACCCATGTTCGGCAGAATTCCGACCATGGTCGTCAAAGTCAGCTGAGTCCAATTGATCCTTAGCCAGTACAGGTGTATGAAACGGAGTCTTCGGTTCCGCTGGTTTGGACATCATTTCAGGATCCGTAAAATCAAAGTAGTCCCAATGCGGCCCCGAAGGTTCAGGAAGTTCCCAGCTCAGCATGCCTTCCAACTGCCACGTTTCGCAGAATTGATCGAAGGCAATTCTGAAATTATCTATTTGCAACGGTTCAATATGTTCATAAGGGAATTCAGAGTTGAGCCGAGGAATTTTTGTTGTTTTCTTGAGCGGGAATACATGATCGCTCCCTTCTGGTAACTTCTTCCATTGATCACGAATGCCATCTCTGTCAGCTAAGAAAGAGGGATGACTGATGAGCCAACCCGCGGCACCAAGTAAGCGATCAAGACTTTCTTGATGCTTTCCCGTCACGTGACGAATTTGCCTTGAGCAAACAGAACCTAGCTGTTCCGTCCATTCGCTTTCAGCCCGGGGCCTCAATTTCAATAATTGATTGTTCAAACCATCAGAGAGTGGAGCAAATTTGATGGCGTTAAATTGACTGATCCCCAGTGATCGATGAAACTGACAGAGAGTGCTGAACACTGCTTCGATTCTCTGCTCTGCAGGACTCAAACGGTAGTAATCCCTCAATAGAAGATACTGGTTCCAATCCAAGCAGAAAATAACCTCGTTTTCTGCCAGTCGATCACGGAACCATTGCTCATTTTCATCAACTAACTGATGGAATCGTCGATCATCGACGATGGATCCGACTCGAAAACTGGAATTGCCTCGGTTTTGATTTTGTTCAGCAATCCGCCGGATATCTGCAAGTACAGACTGGCTCATTTTCCAATCGGCATCCTCTGCCGCTTTCGCATGTAAGTTCGTGGTCGTGTTTTGCATCCTGCTCACAGCCTCCGTATCTCGTCTCTAATAATTTCTACTGTCATTTTCCAAAATTGTGGTTGCACTGTTCAATACTGATTTTTCGATTTTGTCCCTTTCTGTGTGGAATTTTGCTGAATCCAGTCCCAGGCGATCAATTGACCGATCAACTGGGAGATGTTTTGACGGATTTCGTCAGAATTTGGTGGGGGTGTTTTCGATTTCGGAGAACCTTTGTCGGGTCTGGGCATCCGGTACCTTTCTTGAGGAAATGGACGAACGTGCGAAGACTGTCAGATAAGCCTTCGGCGTGAAAGCAGTTTTGAGCGGTTGTGTTACCGACAATTAGAAACAGCAATTGCCTGTGTCTGAAAGAGTCCCTGAGAATTAAGACTTCTCTCTCATCTAATGATGACACATTTTTCGCGATTATTTAGCGCTGCGAGCAAAGCGTACCGGAGTTTCGAAACTTTGCATTGAAACTGCAAATTGACCGGAATCGTCGGGAGCCAGCGAGGCTCAGAGAATCAGTAAAAACTCGAATACGCCTGTTTTTAAGCACGAAACTGTAATTTACGGGTTACCAGTTAAGCGATTGCTGGTATCCTCCAGCAATCGCTAATTCTCTTAGGAGTAAATTAGCTGTTTGGGTCTGATGGCTAAATAAAAAATTCAGACCACACCGGTCAGGGGTGTGGCCTGAAAACTAAACCTCAATCTTCTCCATTCTTTGAATTGGCGATCATCAAATCATTCGCCAGCAAATTCAGGCAGAGATCGGCATCGTTGTGCATGCCACGTAACCAGCGAGTGAACTGGTGCAGCATCAGGCCAGCAGCGATGTTGGCCGTGTAAATGGTGCTGCGGGCCGTGCACTGACCGGACTGGGCTTCGGACTGTCGGAACAGAGTGGTCGCGTAATGCTGTCGAGAATTGGGATCCGTGGCGGTCAGGATTCGCATCGATTCTCCCAGCATGCGGCCGTCACTCCAGAAATCGCAGCGGTCCTGGAGGGATCGCCAGATTAATTCTCGGGTGCTGATCCGATCGACACAGCAGAAGACAACCGATCCGACTTCCATGCGGGAGCGGAAGCGGTCGGCAATCTTCGTCACCGCAATGGTGGGGTCGAGCTGCTGGATTCGTCGGGCGGTTGCTTCGACTTTGAGTTGTCCCAGATCCTGATGATCGTAGCCCTGCGTCGTGATGTTCGTCGGCTCGACCTGATCAAAATCGATCAGCTGTAATCGAGACACCCCCAAGGCCGCCAGCTGCAGAGCAATCTGACGTCCAATCGCGCCCACTCCGATCACGGTGGCCTGCAATTCTTGGATCCGTTCTCGGGGGACGAGGTCGGCTTGTCGTGTAAAACGATTTTCATCAGTCATGCGTTGAACTCCAAAAAAGAGTGGGGATTGTCAAACAGGTCGCCGTATTCCCAGAGTTCGTCCGGTTCCATGAGGTCCGTCCATTTCTGAGATTGGTCGACGACATTCTCGTCGTATTCCTCCTGCCAGGCTGCATAGTCGGTGCCGGCAAACGGCTGCTGGTAGTCGATCGAGGTTTTGATCCGCATGCGGGAGTGCTGCATGCGGTTCCAGCGGAGCTCGGCGTAGCGTTTGCCTTCCCTGGCCAGGATGAACATCACCGCCCAGTCACACTCCCCGAAACTGGTCTCCATGGTGTCCAGGTCGGTGGGACTCGGTTCCGGAGACTCCCCCGGATGCGTATGAATCCAGATACGAGCAAACTGCTCAGGCTTCAAGCCGCGATCAATTTGCTGATCGAAGTAATCGGCAATCGCGTCCTCCGCAAAGCTGACGGTCACCGCTGTGCAGACCTGCGGTAGCAGCACCAGTTCTTCGACATAGAGCAGATCATCTTGGAACGCGATGCCGAAGCCGCCCACTTCAGTCGGGCCGGCATCGCGCAGGTAAATCAACTTGGCCCACGCCGTCGGGCTGAATCGCAGTGCCGGTCGATGAAAGCGTTTACGGCGAGGCCGTCTCTGCAGGCGTCGGGGGAGTGGAGATTTGTTGGGGGTTCGTCGTTTCATAATGGTTGTCCTCTTCTTCGAGTTCAGGATCAGTTTCAGAAAGGGTTTCGTAACAGGCTTCGCAATAGCCATCGGTCAGGCAGTGGCTGCAGAAGTCGTGGTTGCATTCGTTGCAAGTATTGAGGCAGTCACGACAATGGGGTGTTGAGCACTCCTCGCAAGATTGCAGACAAGAACCGCAGAGCGAGTCGTGACAATTCCGACAGCAGTCGCAGCACTGATGGCAGTAGGGATCTTCACAACCACTACAGAGGGTGAGGTCGTCATCACTGCAGCTGGTTCCGCAATCCAGACAGGGGGTGCCGTACCACTCTTTGAGGGTGACGTAAGCCGAGTCGTCGTTGTAGGTGTTGAGTGTATTAGCGACGATCAGAAAGAAATCGCAGAACCGTCCCTGAGCCAGTGCCGCTTCAATGCCCGACTTCGCTTCACCTTCACAGAGGATGCCATCGGAAATGTGCGGATGGACGAAGTCGGAATTGGCATTCGAGGGAGCCGGATCGAGAGCGTGGATATCGTAGCTCGGACCAGGACCTTCAGACGTCCAATTGTAGACAATATCGAAGCGACCAAGGGTGATGTCTTCGAGGGTGATCTCTTCGGTCACGACACGGAGGATTCCGTGTCGCAGATCGATACTCACTTCGCTGAATTCATTTGGTAACGCGATCAGTTCTTCATAGAGCAGACGCAGGTCGGCTGGAGTGGATCGGGATTTGATGGACTGTTCCAGATCGCGTGTCCGTTGTCGCAGATCGGTAGCCAGACGTTCCATCGTGAAGATCAGCCGTGTGTTGATGATCCGTTCGGCCATCCGCCACTCGTGGTCTTGAGCCAACTGTTTTTGTCGCAGCAATCGCTGGAGGCGATTCCAGTCTGTCTGAGGGAGATCGAGCTCCTGATTCGGAGGATCGACCAGCATTGCCTCTCGAATGGAGATCGCGGCTCGCAACGCAAGTCGCTCAAAGTCATTCATAGGAAGCCTTTCTCAAAAAGTGTTTGTGGAAGAAAAAGGGCCGGGCGGCCAGATTTAAAACCTGACCACTCGGCCCACAAAACCTCAGGGAGAACCCAATCTCCCCAATAGTTCATCAGCGTCCTGCAGGAGCCAACAAATCTCCCTCAGTCTCCCGACACCCATGCGACTGCCCCAAGGCACCCCGTGCCCCTTCGATTTTGGTGGGAGTGAGGGAGACGCGGTCGCCTTCCTGAAGGGTGTAATCCGAGCTGACCGGTTGGCGGTTGACGCGGATGAGGTAGTCGGTTGCGAGGCCGTGCTTGAGGCGTTGGTCAACGAAGTGTGAGATGGTGGTCTCAGGTTCGATGGAGATGTAGTCGGCGAAACCGCCGCCGTCGTTGTTGATGTAGAGAATCTTCAAAATAGGCTCCTTGTGTGAAAGTAATGAGGTGTAAAGGGGCTGTCATTTTCGTCGAGGGTGACGTGTTCGATGACGATTCAGGCGAATGTCTCCGCCTTGGATGTTGCCGATCAGCAGCACCGCAAAGGTAATTCCGAAAGCAATAAACGACTCGGAAATCCCTCCGATAATGCCCGCAATGATCAGCGAACCATGGAGATAGGCTGCATTTAGCTTGTGCCGAGCGGACATGATCCTCCTTGCGGGGTTTGAGAAATGAGGAATTCCGGAGACATCCAGCAATCCTCGGGGAGTGGATGTCGCAACCGATGGACACCGACGCTGTGCTGACGATCGAGTTCATCCCAGTCGAGGATTGGAATGTCGTCATCGATGACATCGGGATACAATGGCACGAATCCACGCGAGTGGATCGTGCGAACCGATTCGCCGGTGGCACGGGCGACAGCCCGATCAAGATCGCGTTGGCGCATGGGACATTCGAATTCTGAGGAGTAGTGATTGTGAGAAGTCATGTGGGTTCCTTAATTAGAAAAGTGCATAAAAAAACTCCCGCAAAACGGGAGTCATGGAGTAAACTGCTCCACACATGCAGTCGCAGTGTGGTCAAATATTGACCGACAGGTTGTAGGCTCCTACAGACCGCAGAAATATGGCAGTTAGCGAGAAGGAGTAGATGGCGGCGAACCGCCTCAGTAATCATCTGGCATCAACACGGTCGTGAGGGAATGATCCGATTCCGTGATGATCCAGAATTTTTTCTGATCTTCAGAGTGATACACCGAGAAGACACGACCGCCCAATTGCAAAGCCTGGTCGTTAGCCTGCCGATCTTCTGGACAGCAGTCCCCCCAGTCGCCGGTGAGGTGACGTTTGAGAGCAACGAGAACTTCAGTGGGAGAAAGTTGAGAAAGAGCATTGGGGGTAATGACGATCTGGCCGGAAGGGAAACGCAAGTGGCCAGAGGAAGAGGAATCAGTTAAGTCATTGAACGCGATCATAAAACCTTTCTGTTGAAGCAAGGGTGAGTGAATTGAGAACGTAATTAAAACGAAATCTCCGCATGCCGCTGTAGTTAACCGGTTTGCCGCTCGCTGGCGTGAACTGAGAAGTTCGCGTGGCATGACGCAAAAAGAGTTGGCTCAGGCGGCCCAGATTACGCCGACTTATGTCTGGCGACTTGAGAAGGGGAAAGCGGCTCCAGGGATCGACTTGATTGAGTGGTTGGCCAAAGGTCTGCAGACCAGCATTGCGGATCTGATTGCGGAAACAGACTCTCCTCAGTCAGAAAAGCTACTTCGGACAGGCCCGCAAACGTTTCGAGGAACTGCTTGAGAGTGCGAGTCACGAAACGCTGCTGATGCTCAATCCCCTGTTGGCTCGCTTGTGTGAAACCAGTCGGAAATCCGCATGATGGCTCTCATTTAATGATATCCCGCTCTTCGATCGACAGTTCTGAGATTACGCTGCCAGTAATGAAGGATGCCTGAAGATTAATAGATCTCCATCACCTTATGATGACACGTTTTTGTCAATTGTTTAGCGGATGTGTCTGGATTTCGATATGACCTAATGATCCTGTTAGCAGTTGCTGTCCAGAGGGCGGTTCTCCGAGTGTAAAACCGATTCACTTCGGCCAGATCGGCTTCGGCGGTTTGGTGGATTCCGCTGAGGTTGGTTACATAATCAAGCCGGGCGGTCGATTGGGCCTGATCGCCATCCCGCCAGGCCTGTTTGACCGAATTGCGGTAGACGGTGTCGCGACTCGGTTCGTAAGTGATCGGATTGCCGTATTCATCCTCGTAGGTTTCGACTGTTAAACCGGCATAGTCGTAAGCCGACTGCGAGTAGCCTTCGATGCCGTATTTGACCTGCTGGAATTGCTGCTGGACTTCGGCCAGTTTGGTCGTCTGCTGATGCTCGGCATCAGTGATCCCCAAATCGAAGCCCGCTTTCAGATTCAGCCGATCGACTTCCTGCTGATGGTTGATGGTCGCCTGAGCCAGAGCATAAGTCGTCCAGGCCTGATCCCGGCTGGAGGAGGCCAGTTCGCCAGGGTTTCAAGACGGATTAAGCATGTCCACAATAAACATGTACATGGAAACCGGTTACCCTCGTTTGTAGCACGAGAACGTGACGGAGGGAATCTGTTTCTCGTCGTCGTAGACTTTAAGTTTTGCTGTTCAGGTTGGCTATTTGGGTTGTTAGAAGTCAATTAAAGCCAGAAACCGCAGGGTAGTTTCATCTTGTCGCTCTGAGAATCAAATCGACAAAGTCGGTCGGGCCACCCGCGTCTTAGATGTGGAATAATCCTATTCACATTGCTCAGTTACATTCTCAAGTTTTAAGTTTTCTTAAAGGAATTTAGGAATTCCACAAATTCTTGCTCCCCCTTTTCACTTGCAATATCCATAGCAGTTGCACCTGTTTGATCTGCGTGCTCACTATTTGCCCCGTGACACAGAAGAAGTTTTGCTACATCAACATGGCCCCAAGCAGCCGCACACATGAACGGTGTTACTCCATCATCAGTTTCCCTATCGACCGTAGCTCCTAATTCTAGTAATCGGAGTGCGGTGAGAGCATGTCCATTAGAAGATGCTTCGTGAAGTGCTGTCATCCCACTAGTTCCAACCGCATTAACCGAAGCACCATGTTTGACCAGTGTATCGACAGTTTCATGCATACCTTCACAAGCTGCTACCATAAGCAATGTCCTGCCGTGACTTCCAACATCATTCAGGTCCATGTCTGCTGAACAAATCTCGGAAGCAGCAATTGTGCCTGATGTCAGCAGATTATCGATAAGTAAATCAATATATGTATTGTTCATTTATGGAATATTGTTAACAGCCCGTTGAATTTGTCTTAACAGGTCGTTTTGACTTGATACAAGATTTCGTTTTTGTGAATTCCAAATTGAGTTCGGAAATTTGTTTTCAGGTTGGTCTGAAGCCTGTCGAAAGTTTCTCTGCACACTGAGATCAGTTTCTGGAGTAGCTCAACTCGAAATATCGAGGTAAAACGCCGCCAGAGTCCCATCA
>DEML01000098.1:0-124 GCA_002359185.1 Planctomycetaceae bacterium UBA2671 | reverse complement strand
TGAGCCGCGACCAGTAATGAGGGGCTGATCGTGAGAGTTTTGTTGCGTTGGATTTCTCTGGGATGTGAGCTGTCAACTCCATCCACTGCAGTTGTGTCAGTACCTCCGCTTTGTAATACCCCTT
>DEML01000097.1:25351-46960 GCA_002359185.1 Planctomycetaceae bacterium UBA2671 | reverse complement strand
TAGGGTGCGTCCTGACGCACCAAGCTGCCGAGATGGCTTCCTCATAGAGTTTCTCTCCCTATTCGAAACCACCCCGGCTCAAGCATCACGAATACGTGTCGCAATCGAAACTCCACTCCTTCCACAGGGGCATGTTTTATGAATATAACTCAGACTCGAAGTATGTCTCTGGAGGAAATTGAATTCGAAATCATTGAGTCGCAGAACGGCATCCTGAAACGATTTGTGTACGAGAACGGGACTTCGTTCGAAGAATATATCTCTCATGCGACCTGGCTGGGGATGCCTGTTTATCACAGGACTTCCGGCAAAAGGAGTGATCGCGGTCGGACGCCGCGCTTACGGAGTCATTGCCTGCGGACAGATCGCATGTGGTTTGATTACATTCGGCCAATTATCGCTGGGAGTTTTGTTTGGAATCGGTCAGGCGACAACGGGTTTGGTCGCAATTGGGCAACTGGGAATTTCAGCATTTTTCGGATTAGGTCAGATTGTCATCGGTCACATGGCGATCGGACAAGTGGCCTATGGCCGTTATGTCCTTGCTCAACTCGGGTGGGGCGATCATGTCTGGGATACCCGCAATGCAGATCCAGCCGCTGTGCAGTGTTTTGAATGGCTGACAAGTTTGTTTATGTGAAGAATCGCCAAACGTAAAAAACACTGCTGGACAAGCCAGAGCAGTAGGGTCCGCTGTGCGGACCGTCCTCTTGTGCGATTATCGTCTCAGGAATCGTTTGATCCAACAAATGGCACGCACAGCGGACCCGACTTGTCTAACTATTGCTAAATGTCATGTGATGTGTGCCACGGCTCTGTGAGATGTGTAAATTCGTGTCAATTTCATATGTGCGACGGGAAGAGATTAAGTCCCGAAGCACGGCTCACAGAACCGTGGCACCATCAAAGTGAGTTTATTTTGTGTTTTATTGTTCCACCGTAAAAAGAGTGCAACTTCAAAACTCGCGTTTCCTGCATGTATTACCGCATTACAGCAAAGTTTTCAGCTGTGCCAGCCAGATGGGAATCTCTTCTTTGGGTGGATCGGCAGCTTCATATTCCAAAGCGACCCAGCCGCCGTAGTTGGCTTCATTGAGAACATTGACAATCTTGCTCAAATCGGCTGGAACTTTATTTCCTCCCTGCCAGATTTCAACTTTCACCTGAGCATTGACGGCATACGGTGCGATCTTCGCCAACTCAGCATAAGTATTATCAAAGTTCTTGAAGTTGCCGGAATCGAAATTGACACCGAACCAGGGAGATTCAACCTGATTGACGATTTGCAGCATGTCTTCGGGAACTGCAGTGATTCCACCATGATTTTCCAGAGCCAGAAAGACACCATATTGAGCAGCGATTTCACAGGCGGTATTGCAGGCAGCCGCGCATCTCTGGATCGCTTCTTCAGGGGAAGATCCTTTCTGCACATTGCCGGCGAAAATACGGATGGCTGGTGCTCCCAGAATGGCATAAGCTTTGATCCACTTTTCGACTTCATCAAGCTGAGCCTGCAATTTTGAGGGTTCGACACAAAAATCGTTACGGATCGCACCGCCGGAAATGCTGATGCCAGCCGTGTGACAATGTTGTTTGAGTTTGAGCAGATAGTCTGCATCAAAATCAGTCGGGAAATAATAAGAGGTCAACTCAACCCCCGGCACATCCTGAGCGCGACAGTAATCGACCAGATCGAACAGAGTCATTTCTGCGGGTTTGTCTTTTTGAGCGGTCAATTCTTTGCGAAAGGAATAGGCGGCCAGTGACAACTTCATTGGTCCCGGCTCTTTCCGGGCGAATGGTTCGATCGCCATTAGGGGATTCGGCAAAAATAAACCGGCTGCGGCTGCCGCAGCGGACGTTGTCAGGAATGAGCGTCTTGAGAAAAATGTATTCATAAGTTGTTATGCCTGTTATGGATCGAAATGTTCCTGGAATGGATTCGTAAAATATCGTCCAACATCATAAGGCGTTTGTAAAGCCGCAGACTGAGAGTAATCTTAATAAACCGAATGGCTATTTGTGCAGTTGCCTTGAGGTCTCCTGAGGCCTCGGTTTTGAGAAGCTCTGGATTTCTCGCAGGAGAAACGCTGGAGTCTGAGGGGCAGGCTGGTTAGACTGTTGTATCGCGACGTCGGATTTGGCATTCCAGAATGCTGACCGGCGTTTTTATTTTGCCGTGAAATTCGTATCAATAACGGGAAGAGTCTTGTGTCTGCAACAGCTGTGGTTGGGTTACAATGGGGCGATGAAGCCAAGGGAAAAATCGTTGATCTTCTGACCGATCAGCACGAAATTGTCGTGCGGTATCTGGGCGGAAACAACGCTGGTCATACCGTCAAATTTGATGGAAAAACATTTAAGCTCTCCCTCCTGCCGGCTGGAGTTTTGCGTCCCGGTGTGACGTCCGTCATCGCCAACGGCGTCGTGATTAATCCAGCGGCGCTCCTTAAAGAAATTGCGGGGGTGGAATCTCAGGGAGTTGAAATTGGCGAAGATCTGCTGATCAGCGATCGCGCCCATGTCATTTTTCCTTACCACATGGCTGAGGAAATCATCTACGAAAAACTCCGCGGCGACGACGCGATCGGCACCACAATGCGGGGCATCGGCTATGCCTATCGCGAAAAAGCCGGGCGAACCCATGCCATTCGCGTAGGAGATTTGATTCGCCCCGATGTCCTCAAGCAGAAACTGCCGGAGATTGTCGCGTTCAAAAATCAATTGCTCTCAGCTTTCGACCCAGAACATGTTGCGTTCAAAGCCGAGGAATTGATTGACGAGTATATTGAACTCGGCAAAAAACTGGAAAAACATATCACCGATACCACGGCTTATCTGCACACACAAATCAAAGCAGGCCGCCGGTTGCTATTTGAAGGAGCTCAGGGAAGCCTGCTCGATATCGATCACGGAACCTTCCCGTTCGTCACCTCCTCGAACAGTTCGGGAGCGGGTATCCATTCGGGATCGGGTGTCCCGGAACGACACATCAGTCGAATGATCGGCATCGTGAAAGCTTACACCACTCGAGTTGGCGGCGGACCATGTCCAACCGAATTAAAAGATGAAACCGGCCAGCACATTCGCGATGAAGGCAACGAATACGGCACTGTAACAGGTCGCCCCCGACGTTGCGGCTGGCTGGATGCCGTTGCCACAAAGTACGGAGCCGAGGTGAGCGGAGTCGATTGCCTGGCAGTCATGCTGCTCGATGTGCTGAGTAAACTTCCTGAACTGAAGATCTGCGAAGCCTACGAAATCAACGGCAAACGAACAGAAACATTCCCAAGTCAGATCGATGACCTGGCTGCCGCCAAACCGATTTATCGGACCCTCAAAGGCTGGCAAACCGACATTTGCGGCGTCCGCTCAATGAGCGACCTTCCCCCCGAAGCGATGGAATACGTGAAAGTCGTTTCCGATCTGGTCGGCGTACCCGTGGAAATCGTGTCAGTGGGACCAGATCGCGAACAGACGATTCTGGAATAAATCGAATCGTGTTTTCGCATCACGAGGCAATAGGGTCGTCCAGGCGAAGCAGGTTGGATTAGCGAATCGTAACCCAGCGATTGTGAGTTAATCGTAGTGATTGTTTGGTTACGACTACGGCTAGCCCAACAATCACGACTCAGAGTCCATCGATACGATGAATTTGTTTGGACCTGTTGTGACAATTCTCATTCAAAAGTGAATGTTCTATGTCGAATGACATTAAACAAATTCAGTTTGAAGCTTTTCGAATACAGGCAGGTCTGAACAGCGCAGATGAGCTGGTTATACGATGCCAATCACGCTATGCATTAAGCATTTTTGCGTTGATATGCGGTTCGCCTTTCTTTGCATTGCTTTGCTGGATTATCTTTCGCATTCCTCAGGAACTACAGACGATAAATGAAAATAACTTAGTTGTTGTGGCAATTGTTATTATTCTACCATCCTGTGTTGCTATTTTTTTTGTTAGATTATTCGGATTATGGTGCATTCATTGTTTGTCTCCACGGGTATTTGTCTTTGGGGAAAGAGAGCTCTGCTTTCAAGGCATGCCTGGTAAGACACTCAGCACAAGTATCTCAAGCATCGAATCGATTGAATTAGTAACGTATTTATACAAAAGTCATTGGACTTGTCATATTTCTATCGTTGTGACAACGCAAAAGAAGCCAAGGCGAATTTTGATTAATTACGATCAAATCTATAGACCTGCTGAAGTCAGGTTTCGTCGAAAGTCCATCAGCGAAGACAGACTGATTGAGATTAATCGACCACTAGCTGAACTCATTGCATCGAGGTCTAACAGATCATACGTTATTCGTCGAAATGCCTCGCATCTTGAGACAATGGATGAGATGTGGTGGTAATAGAAACAGCGGCGTGCATTGCGTGATCTTATTTTCTTCTATCATTCATGATGTAAAAACACTGAAAAACACGGCTCACAGAGCCGTGGCAAAATTATGTTGATCGAATTTTAATTCTTAAAACTGCAAAACGCGTAACTTCTAGTGCATTTTCAATTATTAACTGCAGAGTACGGCAGGAGCAAACCCCGTGTTTTATGGTCCCTTGATGCTCATGCGACTGCAGAAACCATTTGAAAATGGTCTAAACTACTGCCTGAGGTCCACATTCTCTGGTGAAATTTCCCAGCGGTAAAGAACTTGTACATCATTAAATACTTTCGGGGGCCTCCACTGATGTAGAGTACCCCCGAATATTAGGAAAGTGATTTTCGCAGTTCACATCAGTTCAATTAAAACTGATACAGCATTCCCCCGCTGGCGGTGTGGAATTCCTGGCGACTGTTGATTTGCAAATCGTAGTCGGCAAAGAAGGAGAGTTGTGCCGAACGTTGCAGTCGAAGACCGGTTCCAATGATGGCCCATTCGCGGCCGAAGTCGAGACCGTTACTGATAAAGTTCGTGCCACCTACGCCAGTTGTCACAGATGAATTCGTATCGAGATACTCGTGCATCCAATGGCCGCTGGCTTCGAAACTGACGAGTCCGAAATCGGTCTGTCGCTGGCGGGTATCGACATCGACTCCGATCAGACTTCTGAGCGAGTGAGTTCCGATTCCGCTCACATTAGTTGCTCCGATACCAGTTTCTGTGAAACTGTTCTGGTAAAGTCCCACATATTGCAGAGCCGCATTCGGTGTGACATCGACACGTCCTAAGCGTCGAGTTCGGCCCCCTTCCAGGAAGAGTGAGCCTTGAATCCCCTCGGTATCGCCAGCTGCGGTCCCGCGAATTGTCTCGTAGTCGTCATAGCCGAGTGAGCCAGCCAGAAGGAGGTATTGATCGCAACCATGGCGAATGAAACCACCGAGCACTCCGCTGTCAATATCTGAAGAAGAGTTGTTGGTCGAGACGCGGACATCCTGATGATTGTATCCACCGAAGAGTCCGGTCATGGTGTCGCAACCACGATACTGATGAAGACCAAACTGACCACCAGCAGCTGAGTAGTTCAGACTTCCGGACCCACCTTTGGGCTCCAATTGACCACCAAGACCATAACCAGCGACCCAGCCGTTCATTCCGTACGTGGAATCGGTGCAGCACTGTCCTCGCACAATGAGGTCTTCATTGTTGAATCGAGACAGCTGCATCGGAGTCTGTTCCTGACCCGGTTCGAGAGGATAGGTGAATGCAAAGCCGTTCCCACCCTGAGAATCTCGAAAGGCTGTCGAAACCTGATCTCGCAGCATCCGATATTGTAAATTCGTGTTCTGAACATTCGCCTGAGCCGCAGTTCCGAAAATTTCTCCGCCCGTTGGAGAGGCTGTCAGAATCAGTTGCCAGAAGTTGAGTGTCCCAAGGTCTGCCCCGGCATTGTCGGAAATGAACAGGGTCCAGTCTCCGTCGGCAATCTCACCATCAAAAGCCGACAAAAGTTCCTCTGATTGATAATCACCAGGAGGAATTGGCGGATTGACAATGCCAAGGCTGGTCGGCACAGTATTTAATGATTCATCATCAAACAGGTATGATCCAATCAAATCTTCACCATCGCCTCCACCACTCAGGAGATTCAGCATATTGACTGAAGTTCCATTTGGTGAAGTAATGCGGAAAATCAGATCTCCCACAAACGTATGATTGATATTAAGCAGAACATCGACATCTGAAATGAGCCCCGTTCCGGCTGGAGCTGTTATTATCGTGGATATTCCTGCAGGATCATTGTCAGGGATTGGAATATTGATGACTCCAGAATCAAATGTCTGTCCATAAACAGGATTTGCTTCCAGCCAGCCCGCTACTCCCATAGCCGCAATTACACCTGCTCCTAAACAAGTGCGTGTTGCAAACTTTCGCAACAGTTTGACGAATTTACCATGGTGTAATGGCATTTCAATTCCTTTTGATTGTGAGGGAGGGGAGAGTGATTCAGTCCGACAGACCAGACATTCGCTTCAAATAGTAAACATTCCTGTAATTAGTGTTATCGATTCAGTTCCTCCAAACATGAGTGAAATTTTGTAAACTTCCGACTCTTCCGCTTAGGTAAACTGGAGAAAATAGGCTGACATTGCGGGTGAGGAAGAAATCTTTCCTAACACAAGAATTGACAGCAGGGAAATTCAAGCGGATTCCAGCCGAGGTGGAGTTCGCTGAGCAAAGTGGCGGCTACTCCGGACTGTTCATGAGAAATCACGGGGTGGCCCAGATAGCTCCGCTATCTGGGTGGACGAAGTCCATAAGAGGCTTTCAGATTGAATATGAGTTGTCCAAGAAGATTCTTACGGCTGCGCCGCCCCGAAAGAATCTTTCGGGGCCACCCAAAGTTGGCTTTTATTTAACTGCTGGGCACATTAGAGAATATTGCATATTCCACGCCCGTCACTTCGTTCTGAGCGTGCCACCCATTTTCATCCTTCCAACGCCTGCTTCATATCGGCGACCAGATCCTCCGGGTGTTCAATACCCACAGAAATCCGAATCGTACTTTCTGAAATCCCGGCATCTCGACGGGCTTCTTTGGTCATTGAAGCGTGGCTCATCGTTTCGGGGTATTCGATGAGCGATTCGATTCCGCCTAACGATTCGGCCAGTTGGAAGAGTTTGACTTTTGCAAATAACCGTTCGGCTGCGGGGCGGCCCCCTTTGATGTCAAAGCTGACCATGCCTCCGAAGCCATCCTGCTGACGTTTGGCCAGTTCATGATGCGGATGCGATTCCAGGCCGGGGAAATAGGTTTTTTCGACATTGGGATGACCATCGAGCATCCGTGCCAGTGCCATCGCCCCTTTCTGATGAGCCTCCATGCGTGGGCCGAGAGTTTTGATGCCTCGCAGAACCAGAAAGGCATCGAACGGAGAACAGCCGAAGCCGAGGGCGTTGACGATGTAAGCGATTTTATCGGCTAGTTCCTGAGTGTTCGAGACAATACAGCCGCCGACAACATCCGAATGCCCATTCAGATATTTCGTGGTCGAATGCACAATCACGTCTGCTCCCAGTTCAAAGGGACGCTGCAGGTACGGCGAGAGAAATGTGTTGTCGGCTATTGTGAGCAGATTATGTTCTTTGGCGATGTCGGTCATCGCTTTGATGTCGACGAGATTGAGCAGCGGGTTGCTGGGGGTTTCGATCCAGATACATTTTGTCTCATTACAGATTTCCGCTCTGACTTTTTCGGGATCACTCATATCAACAAATGAAAACCGCAACCCCATCTTGGTGAAGATATCGGCAAACAGTCGATAGGTGCCGCCGTAGATGTCGTTACCGGTGATGATATGATCATTCGAAGAAAACAGATGCATCACCGCAGTGATTGCTGCCATCCCCGTCGCAACGGCTTGGGCTCCCACGCCTCCTTCGAGAGACGAAATATTCTCTTCAAGTGCCTTGCGAGTTGGGTTCGCAACGCGAGTGTATTCGTAACCGCTGTTGGACGTCAGATCATTCCAATAGTAAGTGGAAGATGTGTAAATGGGCGTAGTGCAGCTGTTGAAAAGGGTGTCTTTATTGACGCCAGCATGAATTGCGCGAGTGGAAAAGTGCAGCTTGGAATTGGAATCGGTCATCGGATATTTTCAAATTGATAAAGTGATATGGTTACAAGCACGAAGCGCAAGCGAGTGTGTTCAATCGCATCCGGGGACACACTCACTTGCGCTTCGTGCTTGACTATTAATTGTCCTGAGTGAAATTGGGGTCAACAGTTTCCGACTGCCTTCCGCTGAGATTTTCATCCTGAGCAATCATCTCGGCTTCCCGTCGTGACATGCGGTACAGAGAAATTCCGACCACCGAAAACAGAATCGAAGGCATGCTCAGCATTGTCAGAATGCTGGCCATATAGGCGGCTGGTTGCGAACTGTTCCCAGCATCTTCGGTCGCCATCTTGCACATGGGACAGGCTTCACACATGGAATGTTCACTACTGCTGATCAATATGAGCAGAAACAGACTCATTATCAAACTGTAGCGAAACCATTTCATTGTTGACTCCTCAAAATCTCTTGGCGTCCTGGCGGTTCAATTTCAAACCCCGGCTAACTGGTACAACATCAGGTAGATTATGACACCAGTCACGGAGACATACAACCAGATTGGGAACGTGACGCGGGCGATTCGTCGGTGTTTTTCGATGCGGTTCGTTAAACCATAAAAGATGGTCATCCCTGCCAGAACAGGCACAAAAACGGCCAGTATAATATGGCTGATCAGAATGGTGAGATAAACCTGACGGATGAAGCCAAGATCGGGGAACGACTTCTGAGCTTCTCCCGTGTAATACTGCAGGCCAAAATGATAGGTGAGATAACAGCCCAGAAAGACGACTGAGACTCCAAATGTTGTCAGCATGGTAGCCTTGTGAGCTTGAATTTTCCCTTGTTTAATGAGCACAAATCCGAGCATTAATAAGAGAGTGGCCAACCCATTCAAGCTGGCATTCACGGCTGGCAGATTGGTAATCCAGGTCGGAACCTCTTTGGCAGGTTCGACTTCGGAATCCTCGACGACAACTTCAGCCGCTTCTTTTGGGTTTTCAGAAGACTCTTCTGCAGACACTGCTTCAGAAGTGCCAGCTTCCGGAGCCTCAATGTTCAGAGGGTTCGGCAGCGATTTCGGAACAAGAAACTTATTGTCCTCGGGCGTCTCCCGCTCCCCTTTCAATACGCGAGCCAAGGTCGCCATTTCGACAGGATCGGTTGCCAGATACTGACCGACGATTTTTCCGGTCTCATCAATATGCATGACGCGATCGGTATGGGCAAATTCGTAGCCGAGCAGGCGGTCATCTCCCTCGCGTTCTTCGACAATCTGCAGAAAGCTTTCTCGGATTAAGCGATGGATCTCCGCTTTATCTCCCGTCAAAAACAGCCATTGTTCGGGGTCGGCATCGTAAATTTCCGCATAACCTTTTAACTGTTCGGGAGTATCCCGTTCGGGGTCGACCGTGATTGTAACGAAGCGAACACCGGTACCCTTACACTTCTCTGCCAGTTCCATCATCGCTTTGGTATTGGTGGGGCAGGACATCACACATTTTGTGAAGATGAAATTCACGACCCAGGGTTTGCCGAGCAGATCCTGCTTGGTGATGGTCTCAGTGCTGCGTTCCGTCAATGAAAAGTCGGCAACCTCCCGCTCAACCAAATCAATTTCTGGTTGTTCGATTATGATATTCGTGGCCGGTTGCTGCTCCTGCGACTTGGGGGTGGTTCCCAGCATGACAAGAATTGCCACAAAAACATTAAGCCAGAGAATGCCACCAATAGTTCGCTGCATGGCATAGGAGCGCAGGGGAGCAGGAGGATTTGGATTTAAGTGCTCATTTTCAGGCATAATGTTTGTATTCAAATTTACAGGCAGGCTTTGGCTTCGAGAATCAGGAAAATCAGTGCCTGATGGAAGGATTCTGGTTGTCAGTCGTTGAAATACAAGATTCTACCCGCCGCAGTGCGACGAAAAAACCATTTTTGAAAGGGAATCCACGAATAACCCAATTCACACACTCGTTTGCACTTTGGGTTAGTATTTTCGACGATTATCAAGGGAATCAGCCCTGGAAGGTTGACGTTTTATTCGGATTTGAAGATGATTCCTCTCTTCCCCACCGGGGAAACGCTTCCTTTGCGCCTGCTGCTCAGGCTGCAATGTCCCTCAATTTTATTGAGAGAGCGTTATTTATTTCACGGATGACTGGTGTCATCCTACTGACGTTTAATGACTGAATGTTCAGTCGCATCGTCCAGTTGACAATCAGGTTCAACAATTACCGAGGAGAACAGATGGGGCATTATACAGGAGCGAAAGCTCGAATTAATCGCCGATTAGGAGCTGCGGTCTTTGAAAATGCAGGCGCATTGCGTGCGTTTGAAAAGCGAAATGTGCCACCAGGAATGCACTCTCGCCGCAAAAAGCCAACCATTTATGGACTGGCTCTGACAGAAAAACAGAAGATCAAATTTTACTACGGTTTTCGGGAGCGTCAGTTACGCAAGTACTTCGCCGAAGGTCGTCGTCGCAAAGGGAACACCGGGGAAAACCTGCTGGTCATTTGCGAATGTCGTCTGGACAATGTGGTCCGCCGGGCCGGGTTTACAGGAACCCGTCCTCAGGCTCGACAGGGAATCGTTCATGGTCACTTCCAGTTGAATGGACGGAAGGTCAACAAACCATCCATCATGGTTCGTCCCGGAGATGTGATCACTCTGCGAAATCGCCCGAACCTGCAGAAGGCTTACCGCGATATCGTCGACAATCATTCTTCAGAAACCTGCGACTGGATTTCTTTCGACGATAAAGAACTCAGAGCCGTCGTCACTTCACTCCCGACTTACGCAGATGTCAGCCTGCCAGTCGATGTGAACCAGGTCGTCGCCTTCCTGAGCCGATAATCGATCACGCTGAATAATAAAAGAGCCGTCTCATACGTGAGGCGGCTTTTTTTACGGAGTAGTAGGGTGCGTCCTGACGCACCATGACATCGATGGTGAATTTCATCTTAAGTCTGAATAATCATTGAAGTTTTGCAAAACGCTAGAATTCAAAACGAATGAGAAATCAGCGTATGAAATTTCGAGAGCATCTTAACCCGACGCGTCAGCGAGGGGACGGCTTCCGATTAACAATTCGGTTAAACTCTAGAACCTGTTGTTTACTGTTTTTTACGTGAATAACTGACCTCTGAAGCATAAACGCTGGTTGCTTATCGATTCGTTTAATCGGATTGCCAAAGACCAAATCCAGCAGATGAACAATTCCACACGGGCCCCTCGCTGACGCGTCGGGTTATGATTTATTCGAATTTGCAATACTTTATTAATCAGTAAGCGAGTGTGTAAATAGACGTGTAACTCACACACTCGCTTGCGCTTCGTGCTTGTAAATGCGTATAAAATTATCGACTCAAAAAACTAAACAGTTTCTTTTTGGTAGGAGCCTCTTCCTGAGACTCGATTTTTGATTCGGACAACTCATTGGCCAAATCAATATAAGATTTTGTCAGTTTCGTTTTTGGAGCCTGAAGAATCAACGGGACGCCGTTGTTGCGGGATTCGACCATGGTGCCGTAGTCGTTGGGAATTTTCCAGTAGATATCTCGACCAATAATCTCCAGAGCTTTCTTGAGACTGATTTGCATGTCGTTCAGGCCCGAGCGATTCAAAACGACTTTGAGTTTTTCTGACAGCGTTTCGAATTGTTCGAAATAATGTATCAGCCGGACCACATTTCTCAGGCAGGGTAAGTCGAGTTGAGTGATCAGGAGTGTGGAATCTGATGAGGAGATGGCTGCCATCTCGAGGGGACTGTAGGATTTACTCACATCAATCACGAGGTGTGTAAATGTCGCTTTGAGCAGGCCAATCACACGGCGGAAGTCATCAGCTCCCAAGTGAAACTCACCATCCAGGTTGACCGGACGCGGCAGCAGAAACAAGCCGCTTTCGTGTTTGGTCAATGAGCGTTTGAGGAGTGAATAGTCGATGCGGGTGATATTCTCAGCGACATCCTGAATCGTGTAATCGGGAATGATATCGAGCCAGACGTCGGCATCGCCCAGTGCGAGATCGAGGTCGATCAGCGCGACGGTATTGTGTTTATCCTGCGCCAGAACGGAAGCAAGATTGACAGCGACCGAAGTCGAACCGACACCTCCATTGACCCCGGCTACGGTCAACACCTGAGAATCGCGAACTTCACCTTCACCATCTCCGGATGCATTCGCATGACGGACTCGATCCAATGCAGACATGAAGTCTTCGAGTTCCAGCGGGATACTCAAAAACTCCTGGGCTCCATTCCGCATGGCCTGCAGAATCAGCGGGCCATCCTGTGATGTACTGGCGACCAGAATAGAGCAATTGGGCAATTGTTGACGAATTTTGGCGATCAAATCGAGAGCGGCTTGTCGATTCGCATCGACGGCGACCAGGGCAATGTCGGGAATCGTCTGCAGGGCTACGTCCATGAAGAACTCGTAGCGGGAGCATTCCGCTTCAAGCCACACAGTGTCCACACCCAGCATCAAATTTTTGAGTTGGGCTCGTGTCACATCGTGCGGGTCGACGACCGCGAGTCGTAAAACCCTCTTCATAATTCACTCACTTCCTGGGCAATTCGGTGTCTGATTTTTGAGCGTGTTGGACCTTTTCGAGTACCTGTCAGTTCCTGCATTCCAGGCCTTGAGGCCATTCTATATAGAGAACCTACTCAAATTCAGATTATGGATTCGGAGCCGAAACCTGTGATTCTTTCCCGGAACTTTGCTTTTTAGGAGCAATCAACGCGGGTGGAGCTTGAGTTTCCGACTTGGATTCGTGAACTGCATATTCTGCGTTTGTTTCTCTCAGTGGTGATTCATAGCCTTCAGTCAGTTGAACATTGCTGCGTCCTCGAGCGGGAGCCCAGATGTCCTCATCAGAATTCAACTGAGTGGTCGGCATGGCTGGTGGCAACTTGGGAACTGCCGGAATTGAGGAATCCAGATCCATCGGCTGAGAAGGTTCTCCTGGCAGTGGTAATAGTGGCATCGGCTCAGCGGAAGTGCCTGATGAAGGATACGGCATCGATTCCGGAACATAAGGCACAGCTCTCTTCGAGTCGGATGGCGGAATTAAATGCTCTCCCTCTTCCAGCATCATCTGCTGTGGGGGATGTCCCATGGAATGAGGAGCGAGCATTTCGTATCCACCACTCGGTGGACAATATCCGCTTCCACCGTGATGGTCATAGATCATCGCTTCAGGACCGAAACCAGGAGGAGTTGGTCCACCGTAGTTGGGGACTTCCATGATGCCCTGGCGATACAGTTCACGATCTGTCGGAATGTCGGAGAACGCTCCCGGACCACCTTCAGGAACCTGACACGGATCCAGAGGTGCGACGTATTCTGGAGTGACCAGAATGATCAGTTCCGTTTCATTTTCATCATAACGGACACGTCGGAATGCGGCCCCAATTCCAGGAAGTTCACCCAGGAAGGGGACTTTGTCTGTCTCGGCTGTGTACCGGGTAGCAATCAATCCGCCAATCATCAATGTTTGACCGAACTTCATGCGGACCTGTGTATTGGCTCGTCGTGTTGTGATGGCCGGTATTGTTGTGTTGTTCAAAGTCGCGGCATTGGCGAAGTCCCGTTCGCTGAATTCAGGTGCGATTTCCAGAATGACCTGGCCTTGTCCTAATACAATCGGCACTGCTTCCAGTTTCACGCCAAACTCTCGCCATTCGACCGAGAGAGTTCCCAACGCCTGAGGCACAAGAATCGGAAATTCACCACCGGACAGCAGCGAAGCTGGTCGACCACTGTCGGCAACCACGGACGTTTCTACCAGAATTCTCAGCAGACCTTCCTGCTTGAGAGCTTCGAGGAAGCCACGGAAGATTCCACCCGAGCCGACAAGTCCGAAACTGATCGAGGCATCTGACAGACTGGCGCCACCATGAATCAGAGAGTTACCAGCAGCATTGTCGAGTGTAACGCTAGTAGGTGATCCCAAACTACCTGGATTACTGGAGACATACCCGCTGCCTGTCAACAACGACCAGTTGAACCCGAGTTGACGAATACGTGAACGTTGAGCTTCCATAATGCGCACCTGCAACCGCACCTGATTGGCGGCTCCAAACTGCATATGGTTAATCACTTTCGGATAAAATTCCTCAGCCACTTCCGTAATTTGTGAGATGTGTGAAGGATCTGATACGACTCCTCGCAACACAATGCTGTCTTTCACTTTGACAGCGGTCACTGAAGAGTCAGGGAAGAAGCGATTGATGTAGGATTGCAGATGCCGGACATCCCCTTCGACAAACACTTCGATTTCGTAAGTCTTGTCGAATTCGTCGACAAGAATCAGTGTCGTGACACCTGAAGCGGCTGCTTGCAGACGGATGCGATGCGGCGTAAGAGCTTGAACCGAAAGAATTGCCGGATCAAATCCATCGACACGTGTAATGCGGCTATCCAGTTCAACGATGCGGGCGAAACGTTCGGTCAGAATCATTTCATTACGGTTGGAAACGACATGGAATGTGTTTCCACGTCCTGCTTCAGGATACTCGGACTGAGCCTGAGCAGATTGAAATGCCCCCAGACAAACCGTCATCGCGACCAGGCCACTTTTCAGACCAGAGGATCGACCGAATGATTTCTGGAGCAGTTCTCCCATCGACTGACATAAGGCATGACGCCCTCTGTTCAAGAGTCGACGGGTCACATTCATGGCAGCTACTGCGAACGGTTGCATCCTTGCACTCCGTTAAACTTTATGTGAAGTCTCGATTCCTTTGAGAATTCTCAAGTAAATCGAAACTCGGTACGTGATGAATTTTCTCAGTTCAACCTCTGTTGAACTCACTCTTCTTTCAGCTGTAGGTCAGGCATTGCCTGACGGAATTCGACATCGTTAGTTAATCATGTCAGGCAATACCTGACCTACAGCTGTTTTAAGACTCGACTGGAAATCGAAATTCTTCGGATTCGGTTTCAGCCGGCTCAAATTGATCGTGATACTCCTGGAGTTCCTGATCGTCTTTTTCAGAAGAGCCACCCATGAACGAGTTCAGCAGATTCTGCAAACCGTTCGGCAGCACTCCTGCCTGTTTTGTTTCCTGATGCCGGAGTGGAGGCTGCTCTGTAATCACATCAGGCTCCTCAACCGACATTTCTTTCTGAATTGGCTTCTCAACTTTTTTCTGTGGAACTGGTGCTGGCTCCTGCTCAAAGGTCTGTTCGAACTGGCCACCAAATGTTGGTCCCGATGTCATTGATACAGGCAACGCCACTTCCTGTTCGATCACTTCCTCGCCAGCATAAATCTGAATTTTCCACATATTGCTCGGCTTGGGCTCCTCGACTGGAACTTCAACCGGTTTTGGCTTCGGCTTCGCTTCTGCCATCTGTCCGCTCAGGAAATTCTTGAAGGCCTGGGCTGCACTTTGTGGCTCTGTTTTTTCCTTCTCTTCATTCTTCTTCTCGACAACCAGATCCTCTTCCTGCATCATCCCCGACTTCAACTCGGTAATCAGCGTTTGGATTTCTTCCGGGCTCTGGGTAATTTTACTGTCTTCTTTGCTTCTCATGATCGGAATCAATTCGCCACGTGTGTTGGCAAGCTGAACCAGTTTGGATTGTTCTGGTGTCACTAGAAACGAAATGTTTTTCGCTTTAATCTCTTTGGACTCGCCCGCTTCCAGATTTCGAATCGAATCGGACGCAAAAACTTCAATGTATTCCAGCAACGTCGCCGTTTTTGTGATTAATAATCCGCTGGCATTTCTCACGCTGTATGAAATCTGTAAATCGACTCGATCTCCCGGCTGGATCAAACCACTGTGAGTCTTCGTGTCATTCACCTGAATAGAAATCGTTCTCATCCCCATCGGAATACTGGCTGACGCAGCAATCTCGCCGCGACCACCCAGTTTGGTTCCTCGAATGATGTCTCCCGCAGTTACAGGAACAAGTAATCCACGATCGTGATAATCTTCCTTCGTTTGAATCGCGTCGGCCGGCACAACGCTCGCCGGGTATTCCTTGAACTCACAGTTTTTCTCGCTCAGCAAGACGCCAGGCGGAATATCCATCGAGGCCACCAGCACTTTGACTGGCACGTCGGCATTCTCGTTGGATTTTTGTGCGATCATTTGCTGGACACCCATCATGGCAATCAGGCCGCATGCGACCGCAAATGCCAGGACGACAACGGTTTTCATCTTCATGGTTATCCCCTCGATCAGCCTTACTTGGGATCTCCACCTGTTCAGATGGCGATCAAATAGACCGAGAAGAGGCGCGAACAGAGTCCGCTGTGTCTCTTCATCGGCAGTCGATTGTTAAACTCTTCACTTTATGACGGACGTATCAACTCGATTGGTCGTGACGGATATCCGATGAGCCGTCATGAATCCCCCTGTCGCTTCTTGCTACTCAATCTTCCTATTCTTCCAAGGTGTCTTTTCACAGACTCCCATCTCCTGGAGGAGCGGTTTCTTTCCTTCTCCTTGGGGAGCGGTAACCTTTCCTTCTCCTTGGGGAGCGGTAACCTTTCCTTCTCCTTGGGGAGCGGTCACCTTTCCTTCTCCTTGGGGAGAAGGTGGCCGAAGGCCGGATGAGCGGATTTATTGGACGTACGAATTGATATTCACGTCGATTTCCCCCTCACCCTGGCCCTCTCCCTTAGGGAGAGGGGACTGTTTTGTTACAAACCATTTCCAATGGTCTAACGACTAAATCATGCCAGCATAGAAGAAGTAGGCGATTGAGCCGATGCAAATCGGTATTCCGTAAGGCAACAGCAGCATCTGTGGTTTTCGCTCGGCGGCGATTTTGTACAGTTCGCTGGGCTTACGGACAACGAAAAACTCGAACACAATCATCAGGAAGTTGTTGTAATGCTTTTCCCAGCTGCGACGGTACAAAACCATTATCACAGCCATAATCGCTCCCACGATGACGGAAACACAGAATGCGTACCAGGTAACTGTCGCACCCAGCCAGGCACCAATGCCGGCCATCAGTTTGACGTCTCCTGCTCCCATGCCACCAACCGCATACAAGGGCAGCAGTGTGAGCAGTCCAACGGTCATGCCCCACAGGCCATCGCCCATGCCAATCCAGCCGGCCATATAAGTGGAGTAAATCAAACCACTCAGGACCATTGGAAATGTAATCCAGTTCGGAACGCGTAATTCTTTGCCATCAATCCAGGCAGCCACAATCAGAATGACCGCAACCAGTTTGACATGCCAGTTTTCCAGTAAAAATTGCCAATCCATGTCTCGTACCTTTCAGCCAATATCGTGAGGGGGTATTTATTGGTTGATGCCCTGCGGCTTCTCCCGTCGATCCGTTCCTTCTCCTGAAGGTCTCGCCTGACATACAAAACGAGAAGACCGCTATCGGAAACATAGGTCGAGTTTTCCGCACAGGTCGGAAATTTTTGGATTTGTGGTCAAAAAACCACATGCGATGGCTGCCACAAGAAGAAATCGCTTGATACCTCTCTCTGTCTCAAATCAATATCATTCCGGTTTTAACAATCATTGGAGATTTAAGTTTCAAACTCCCCCAATAAAAAACGAGTGCCCTCACGATGGAGAACACTCGCTGATTCGTAAATTAACATTTGTAGGATAGGCTTCCAGCCTGTCTATTTGAATTGAAGACCCTCATTAGACATTGGGTAGATGAGCAGGATGCCTGTCCTGCAGTCTGTCGTTTAATCGAAATTCAATCGGTCCTATTCACGAATGCTGAAATAGATTCTTCAACACCGCCGCACCCAACTGCTCAAACTGATCCAACGTTTTAGAGGAAGGTTTCATTAAACTGGAAGTTCGACCTTTCTCTTCATTCTTTCGCCTGTCGTTGTGATTCTTCACATCGTTATTCGACGACAGGACTGATCCAAACCGACCGGGATTCCCATTCGCAGATTTCTTTTTCGCAGCTTTGCGATCCTCCTGCTCAATGGAATCCCGACCAGGGCCTCCGATAATTCGATCACGCCCTTCTCCTCCAAGGAGATAATCATTACCAGAGCCACCAACGATCAGATCATTCCCTGCAAGTCCTTCTATTCGATCATTGCCAGCCTCGCCAAAGAGTCGATCATTCCCTGAACTCCCTGTAATTTTATCATTGCCATGACCGCCATAGATGTTCAATGTGACATTCAAGTATCTGCCACCTGCGGAGATTCGATCGTTACCGGAGCCTCCCATGACATTCACTTGCTCAAAACCGGCATATTTCAAACGTTGCCCATTCACATCGACCTCATCGGAGTGAATTTCGATGCGATCATTTTGACGTGTCCCTTCAACCGTCAGAGAATCTCCCACCCCATGACCACCCCAGGCCACAACACCATCTGAAACCTGTTTTTGATTCACACTCTCATCGATAATAATTAGATCCCTCTGGCCGTCTCGGCCAACTATAATGACCTGCTCCACAGTCTCGGCTGACTGACTTGCCAGCACTTGCCGGGAAAAGCGGTCCATGATTTCGACATTCCCTCGATCAACCCGCACATGCAGCGAGTAATGGCGACCATTATCAGGCACCTTGAAATACAGAACTGAAGCCTCATAGAAGACATTGGCTTGCAGATTCTCGACATCCGAGTTGCGTTCAATAACATCGGCCAGAGTTGTTTGTTCAACCTGCTTGAGAGCCTGACCACCAAGAATATTCTGATACCAGAAACGATCGCCATCGCGAAGTCGCGTGAATTGGTCCACGAGGACAACCTGCATCAACTCGCCGACACTCGAACCAGCCACATGATCCTCGGCCAGCATACCAACCCAGACATCGATTTCATCGACCGAATCGTAAACTGACATCAAAGCAGCAACGACATCGGGATTTGAGGAAATCTCCTCAAAACTGCTCACCGCACTTAATCCAAAATCGACGCGCGTCTGATTGTAATCCGCTAATCCATGATCACGCCCGCGTTGAATATTCAAAGAGGCCAGATCAAAGCCTCCTGCTCCGGGAGGGCCAAACAGGAAGTTGCGGACATCATCGATGACATAATTATCGAGTTCCTGTGCAAGCTGTGCAGCGGCTCCCTGCAGCAGGGAGTCTACTCCAGTTGCCTGGAGTTGATCAGGTCGGAAAAACGCATTTTGTAAAGCAATGTTCCCTTCATCAGCAACTCTGCCATCACTGTTCAACCGCAGTAGTTCAGGAGAAAGCAGGCTGTGTCCCAGGCGATACGCAGCTGTCGAGAAGACATTGGCAATCCCAGGATTCACGCCGGCATCGTAACCGGTATAGGCTCCAATCGCCCCATGCCCGAGCAAGGCTGGCAGGAATTCGTTGTAAGTAATCGCCTGCAACTCTGCCCGCACAAGACTGCGTGCCTGCTGGTAAATCTCTTCATCGTTCCAGTCAGGATGTTTCTGCCCCAGTTCTTCTGCGATGCGATTATGTTCCCGCACCCAGATTGTGTGCATCGATGTCAGTGCGATATTCTCATTCGCTCGTACATCACCAGCCAGGAACAAGCTGGACGATGTTCCGCCGGCATTCGGCAATCCGTTTTCATTAAAGGGAAGTAAATCCCCTGCGCTGGTTTTCAGTTTTCCGTCAGAAAACGTTCGCAACTCTGCGGCTCGTTCTTCATCGGAACCATAAATGACTGAACCATCCAGAAAAGCGGTAATGTCATTCACCTGCTGACGGGGATTGTCAACTCCTGTCCCGGTGGACTCATCATAATGGGAGCGGGTCAGCCCAATCGATTGTGTCCCAGTACCATAAGGATCGAAGAATGGATCGCCGATGGGCACATCGATATTGGCTTCCTCGCCGAGAGATCCCCCTTCTGTCAGATCAATATCGTGATCGATGAATTGACCCCAGATCCAGATATAGTCCGTCAAATGCCGATCATTCGTGATCGACTCTGATTGACTCACAACTGCATTACTGATTTCCCGAGCACTCGGGCGATCTTCTCCAGCCAGAGTGGAAATGCCGTCTCCATATTCAGCCGTGGTCAACCGCAGTAGCTGTTCACCGACACTTCCAAGACTGGGATCCTCAAGGTTATTACCAGATCCATCGATACTTGCGATATCAATCATGGGATTACCACTCAGGAGCATTCTCTGCTCACAGGCCTCGACGTTGAGAAATTGTGATTGATTCTGATGGCAATTACGTCGGCGCGCAAACTGATTCCAAGGTGACATGAGATGGCTCCGTAAGCCCGCTATTGGGATGTGAAGTCCTGGCAAACAGACTTCTGAGAAAGGCATTTGATCTAAGTCATTAAACGACCCTTCTCAAAGAATTCCACAAATCAACGAACTTTTTTATGATTAAAAAATAAGCACTACTTTCTGAGGTCAACGAATTCGAACTGAGATTCTTACAGAAAAAACAATTCGTTGATCAATAAAGCGAAAATGGAAGACATTAAGGGACAACAAAAAAAGAGATTTCCGCGGAAAACTTGCGGAACAGTGAGGAAATGCAGTTTAATGCACTCTGAGAAGTCCCCTTTCACCACGGCTGGAAAATTGGTTCAATCAAATTATGTCTGCCGAATTCGAGCATACTCTGTTGAGTCTGCCGGAAAATCAGTTCGCGCTCGCGGCTCTGGATCGAATCCTCAATCCCGATCCCGACTTCACGCCGCGCCTCGTCATGTTGCAGGGGCCTTCAGGCTCTGGAAAATCCCATGCGATTTATCATGCAATGTCTCAATTCCTCGACCGCTTTGAAAATGTCCGTTATCGCAGTCTGCCCGTTTATGAATTTGCTTCACTGAATCTGGAATCTGCAACCTCAGGAGCAGCTCTGCCACAACTCGAAGAATTGACAGAAGTCGATTTGCTGGTTTGCGAAGAACTTCATTTCATCGAACGGCAAACCTGGCTGCAGAAGAAACTGATTGTTCTCATCGACGATGTGCTCGCTCATGGGGGACGGGTGATTTTTACGAGTCAGATTCCCGTCGGAGAATTTCAGCAATCGATGCCGAAACTGATCAGCCGATGTCATGCCGGGATCACCGCGACGATTGAATATCCGGAACGTCACAGCCGCATCAGTCTGCTACATCACTTCGCTGAAGAACGGGAATTTTTTCTTGCCACTCAATCTGCGGAATTACTCGCGGATCGACTGCCCGTCTCGCCACGCGAGTTATATGGCGTCATCATGCAGCTCGAAGCGATTTATCAGATCGAGCACAAAGAACTCACTCCCGAAGTCATTCACAATTTCCTCGATCTGCAACTCACCGGACAAGCTCCAACACTTTCGGAGATCGCAAAATCAGTCGCGAAGGAATTCGGCGTCACCGTCAAAGCGATTCGTTCCGATACCCGCGAACGCAGCCTGCTGATTCCACGGCAAACGGCCATGCTCCTCTCTCGCGATCTCATCCAGGCGAATTATGCAGACATCGGGAAATTCTACGGTAACCGCAGCCACAGCACCGTCATGCACGCCTGTCAGGCTCTCGTCAAAAAAGCGATCGAAAGCCCCGAACTCGATTCCAGACTCTCCCACCTCCGCCGACAACTTCAGGGATTACCGTCGAAACCAAGATAATGGCCATTGTCGAGTGGCGAGTGGTTAGAATATTTAATCAGGGTGGCTGGGGTCGTAGCG
>DEML01000097.1:5660-25225 GCA_002359185.1 Planctomycetaceae bacterium UBA2671 | reverse complement strand
GTAGCGAAGCGAAGCCCCCAGAAGTTCGAAAGCCGAAAGAGGTGACTTTGTACCAGCGACGGGTGGCTGGGGTCGAAGCGCAGCGCAGCCCCCAGTTCGAGCCACGATCACGCGACGCGATTCCCCAGATGATTCTTCTGAATCGCTTTCTGCATACTCGACCAGACCTGAAAAATGGAGACCGCGGACATGCACTGCATGTTCGCCGATCCTTTCATCGGACACTCTTTCCGATAACTGGCCGCACACGGCACCTGAGCCTGAATCAACTGATGATGATCGCCCGGAGGCCCCGAGCGTTCTCTGGAAGTGCAGGTGAAGATCCCCACAACGGGCGTTCCCATGCCAGCGGCCAGATGCATCGGTCCGGAATCATTCGTCAGCACAATTTCCGCAGCCTGCAGAACTAACGCCAGTTGCTTGAGGGATGTCTTGCCCGCCAGATTCAGCACCTGCTGGTGAGGACATTTCTGACGCACAAACTGACAGATGCTTTCCGCATCCTGTTGTTCGCCAGCTGTGCCTACCACGACCAGCGACATCCCGTATTCTTTGCAGGTGCGTGCTGCAATTTCCGCAAACGAGGCAATCGGCCAGCGTTTGGTCACCCACATCGCTCCGGGATGAATCACGAAAAATGGCTGAGGAATTTCGCTGATCAGATCGTCAACCGTCTGTCGATCGGTTGGATCAATTCCCAATGTGATCGCAGGCGGTGGCCCGGTTTCTCCTAATACTTCAGCAACTTTCCAGTACCGGGCATGCGCAGGAACCTGCTTGTCGGTTTCTGGAAGCAATCCATGACAGGCCAGCTGAGAATACTCGCGAGCCGTTTCGAGTCCGATGCGAAGTCGCGAGCGAGACGCCGCCGTCATCAAGCCCGTCCGAAACAATCCCTGTAAATCGAGAGTCAAATCGTAATGCTGTTTCCAGATCTGTTTCAGCAGCTGGAAACTGTCCTTCAAAGTTCCCTTGCGATGATAAATCATCACCTGATTCAAATCGGGATGCCCCTCAATCAGGCCGGCCAGTTCACTGCGGATCACCCAGTCGATAGTGGCATTCGGAAAACGCTTTTTCAGAACGGGCAGCAAGGGCAATGTCTGAACAACATCCCCCAATGCACTCGGTTTGATGATCACAATCCGTTTCGGGTCGATCTCATTGAACAGTTTGACGATCCGCGAATCAGACATAAATCAGCACCGGCCAGAGAATAGGGTAGAACTTCCCGACCATCATAATCGCAGCTGTTTTTCTGAGGCAAGATCAACTCAAACGACACGGGTCAGCAGGATTTGACAGCCATCACTAGTCTCGGACTCAATCAAAACCTCGGGACAACTGGCAGGCAACAACAGGGTTGAGCCAGTTTGACAACTGTAACTTGTTGCCTCAGTGGCAATTTTACAAGCCCCCTCAAGGACCATCAAAATGCGACATTGATTTTCTTCTGAAATCGTCCGCGAGTTCGAACACGATAAGCGTTCCACCTGAAAGTACGGGGAATCGATCAGAAATTCTGACGTTTTTGAATCAACTGTCGGACTGAAGCCGGAAGAAACCGGTTCCACGGGACCGCATTCAAAATCGATGCATTCCAGAGCTTCTTTCAGATGCAATTCCCTAGGCTGACCGTTTTTATCGACCCAGTCCCAGTCGTGAATGCGAAAGGTCAAATCGCTGGATTGCTGAATCTCAGCCACAAGGATCCCATCTCCCAGGGAATGAATTGTACCAGCCGGTATATAATAGACCTCACCTTGTTTCGGCTCGATTCGATGCAGGCATGACGTGACCTCCCCGGTTTCAATCGCCTTCAGGAAGTCGTTTCGACCGATCCCCTTCTTCAGTCCAGCATATATCCAGCTCTCTGGTGCTGCATCCAGAATAACCCAGGCTTCCGTTTTACCGTTTTGTTCTTCCGCAATTCTCATCGCCTGATCGTCATTGGGATGGACCTGCAAAGAGCTTGCCTGATGACTGTCCAGATATTTGAGCAATAGCGGAAACTGTTCGCGACCAGCATGACTTCCGAGTAATTCTGCAGGGAATTCTTGAACAATTTCATGTAACGTTTTCCCCGTATATGGACCTGATTGAACCACACTTTGGGATTCCCCCATATCACAGATTTCCCAGCTCTCAGCATAATCCTGGCGTTCACCCAGAGACTTTCCGAGCCGCTCACCAAGTTTTCGACCACCCCAGCGTCTGCATTTGAGAATGGGGGTAAATTCGATCGGTTCCATTCAGTAATATTTCGATCCGACAGGCGGAGTCCTTCTAGAGGGAATTCAGTTAAGCCGCAGATTCTATCTCTTATCCGCAACTAAAGAAATAGTGGTCTGATCAGCCGGAGAAACCCGAATCAATCAAAGCTCGACTTGCTCATAAATCCTGTCAACAGACATCCGTGCGCAGGAACACGACCAACATTTTCATCGACTTTCAAACCCGCCTCTGAAAGCATGGACTGATATTCATCAAGCCGATAGCAACGTCCCTCACAAACCGAAAATAACATCGCCGAGTAAGCAGCGACCGGACGAGGTCCCGTTGAAATGGGAGGAGCTCCTTCCGGAATGGAATCCAGGAAGGCATCGAGAATGACAATTCGTCCCAGTGGAGGGAGCTGACCCGCAAAATGTTTGACGAGTTTACGGGCATGCTGCTCGCTGTAATCGTGCAGGATATTTGCCATCAGCACGACTTCCGCTTCCGATTGATTCTCATACGTGTGAATATCATCGAAGCAGAACTCAATCCGATCACTCAAGCCCGCTTCCTCTGCATATTCTTTCGCAACTTTCAAAGGCGACTCCCGATCAATGATCGTCGCTTTCAGGTTCGGAAACTTCTTCAGCAACTCCAGGGAATAAATACCATGACCACCTCCGACATCCAGAAGATGCCGGCAAGTGGAAAGATCAAGTCGCTTGGCCACCGCCGGTGCTACATTTCGTGCCCGCGCAGCCATCGCACGAGTTAACGCATCCGAAATTTCCGGGTCATCCAAAGCAGAAGGCCCGGCATCCTGATGATAAACAAAGGAAATATCATCCCCCGGGGAATCCTGCTCGAGCCGGGCAATCATCTTCTGCACATCGGCTCCAAGAGCCCCCAGTCCAATATAACCGCGCAGGTTGTAAGGTGAGTTTGGCAAAAGTTTTTCACGTCCGTAATCCGTCAGTTCGACGAGATTGTCTTTGTTAATCTGCAAAACATCGAGAGCACACAGGCCTGTTAGTAAAACTGTCGCTGAGCGTTCCTGAATCCCAAATTTCTCTCGCAACAACTCATAGGAAAGTGGTCCATCAGCCAGCACTTGCCCGACATCAAACCGCGTCGTTCCAGCCACTAACAACTGTGACAAATAGGTTGCTCGAAGATCATCGAGGAGTTGGGTGGGATCGAGGATGGAATCGGTATTAATCATGTAAGGTCATTGCAAAAGAGTAAGTCGATTTCGTCAGGCACAGCCTGACCTGCAGCTTCAATCACGTATCCCAAACGATTGCCTCAACAACTCTTCATTACACTTGCCAAACCAGTGGACTTTCCCAGTTTCAATATTCTGAAACACGACCTGAGCAGGACTGAACAAAGCCGGATCGATTTTGTAGAAATCTCCATTTGCCGCTTTGAAGATTTCCGCGAAAGGTCGTCCATAATCCGTCGACGCAATGGAAGGAACTTTCGGGCCAATTTCTTCAATCGAAGCATCGTCACCAGTCACATACAGATTGATCATTCCCCCATACAAAATCGCATCATTCGTACGACCAATAGCCGTAATCGTATCAGCCGCCACCGGGGAAAGCGGAGCAGTGCCAGTCGCCGATTTAATACGATGAACATCGAATCCCAGTTCATACAACTTGTGCAGACCGGTTTCCACAGAACGGGCATTGATCTGCAGACTCCCGGCTATACTCGAAGTCGCCGCCACCAGTAAAATCAGATTTCGAGGCTCGACTTTCGCTTTATGAGCAATTTCACGCACCACCTGAGACGTCGGCAACCTGTCCGATTCGAGAACTCCCACGCTGCAGTAAAATTGTTCGGTATATCCAAGTCGATGAAACAAGTCTTCCCGAGCCGCATTCGCCCGCATCGGGCCGGAGCCCATCGCGAAATAATCTTTCGTTTTCACTTCCCAGCCCGCATACTGACTGAACAGACAGGCACGAACGGGAAAGTCGGTCGCCACCTGAACCATCGGCCAGTTCACATTACCGATCGATCCCGTATGGATCGTCACATCAGCCAGCCCAGAAGTACAGACTTTCGCCAGCAGCAAACCGGCTGACAAACTTCCCGAGGCTTTCACACCAAAATCGAGAATCCGGGCACCGCAGTCCAGTTCTTCGACTTCCGTCCGGATATCGCCAGGATTGTCAACAATACTGTCAACCAGATCCCAGGCACGGGCATTCAAAATTGTCGCCATAAACAGAGGTTTCTAAAGTTCAATAAGGGATAAGACTCGCGGACACTATCTTCGCGACTTCGACCAACTGAAACAACCGTCTTCCCTCTGATTCATGAATTCAACCGCACCCGAACGTGTCAAATCTACAAATCCCAGGGCAATAATTGGAAAATAGAGACGTATTTTCACCGATTCACCTCCATTTCAAAATTGTCTTGACCGACATCGCCGCGTCGCATACTTTTCACCTCCCTTCAATAAGAGAGGATTCCGGGCAACGTCTGCTTGCTGAGCGAATCCAAAGTTTTTCCCACCTGTTTTGTCCTCCCTCATCACGAATGGTTGGTTGTTTCCACTCTGGAGATGATTCCCCGTTCCGTCAGGATATGCTCCATGTCCGAATTTCATCACGATTCCTCGATCCATCACACTCCGGATTGTCAGAATTTGAATTCGATCCCCACTTCCAATCCTGAAGACTCAGCCTTTTGTGCACCACGCATCGGCTTCATCTTCTCATTGATGATTCTCGTCATCGTGTGTGGCTGTTCCGATATGAATCTGATGATGCCCACCATGCTCAAAAAGATGGAATTCAAATCGGCGAAGGCTGATGAGAAGGGCGATTCGTTTGAAGACGATTTCGATCTCGATCAACCCAAAGTCATCAATCCTCCATTTCTCGGCGAATATGTTGTCGTCTCCGGTTTGAACCTCGTCACTCTCGAAGGTGTCGGTCTGGTTTCAGGATTAGATGGAACCGGTGGCGATCCACCACCTTCTCAATATCGAACCGAATTACTCAAAGATATGCGACGACGGGATATCGAAGATCCCAACCGCATTATCAGTTCCCCATCGACCGCTCTGGTCATCGTGCGTGCCTACTTACCACCACTGGTTTCACCCGGCGAAAAATTTGATGTCGAAGTTCGTCTCCCTGATGGAAGTGAAACAACCAGCCTCAACGGCGGCTGGCTCCTGGAATGTAGACTCACCGAGCGGGCCATTGTCGCCGGCAAAGGAGTCCTCGAAGGAAAAGCCCGTGCCAACGCCAGTGGACCAATTCTCGTTTCGACCGGCGAAGATACCTCCAGCAGCCTGCTCAAACGTGGACACATTGTCGGCGGTGGGATGGCGTTCGAAAATCGCGATATGTATCTGTTCATGCGAAACGAATACCGCAGTGTTCGTAACTCGACTCGCGTCGCACAACGAATTGGAGTCCGTTTCTTCAGCTACGACAGCTACGGAAAACGCGAGCCACTTGCCCAGGCCAAGACCGATCAGAAACTCGTCCTGCAAATCCATCCCTCCTATAAAGATAACTTCCCTCGTTACGTCCAGGTGATTCAGAACATTGCGTTTCGAGAAACCGAAGTCGAACGTCAGGTCCGACTCGAACGGCTCGAAAAAGAACTGCTGATCCCCGAAAAAGCCGAACAGGCCGCTCTGCAACTCGAAGCCATTGGACCGGATGCGATTCCAATGCTCAAAAACGGGCTGACGGCCGACTATTTCGAAAGCCGCTTTCATTCAGCCGTCGCTCTGGCTTATCTGGGAGAACCAGCCGGCCTCGAAACACTCTATATTGCTGCTCGCGATGTCCCCGCATTCCGCGTCTTCGCCTTAACCGCAATGACCGTCGTCGAAGAAGGAGAAACCTTCGCCTACTTACGTCAACTCATGGACGAATCTCAGTTGGAAACTCGTTACGGAGCTTTCCGCGGCATGACCACCATCGATGAAAACGAACCCTTCGCCCGCGGCGAACTGCTCAACGATCAATGCAAACTCCATGAGTTGAAAATTGGCGGCGACCCGATGATTCACCTGACTCATCGTCAAAAAGCAGAAATCGTTCTCTTTGGAGACGAACTCAAATTCAGTACTCCACTCGCATTAACAGCTGGCCCTCACATTATGGTCAACAGTGCACCCGGCTCCAACGAAGTCGTTGTCAGTAAATACCGCATCGGCGAACCGGATCAGCGAAAAGTCGTCTCGACGAATATCGCCGATGTCATTCGCACCGCTGCCGAAATGGGAGCCAGTTATCCCGATATCGCCCAGATGCTCGTTCAGGCCGAACGTCAGTTGAACCTGCCTGGCCCCATCGGCATCGATATGCTGCCAGAAGCCGGCCGATACTATCAACGACCTGATCAGCCTGACGGAGATGCACCGCATCAGGCCAATAATAAGGGTAAGAAAACCAAAGTTGGTAATTCAAACATGACACCAAACCCTTACACCAAAATCACAGATGAAAACGAAGAGGAAGCCACCAAGCCAATCCTCTCCATGGAAAGTCTGGAAGATGAAGTCATCGAAGACCCCAATGCAACCGAAATTGAACCGGATGCCGAGGCTGCAGAGGAATCGGAAATGAAATCTGAGAAAACCTCGAAAGAACCCGAACCCGTCGAGCGGGGTTCGAATCCAATCAAACGTCTCAAAACTTTCATGAAGCAGGATACACACGGGGAACTGGTTTATCCCGAGCAGGAGGAAGAATAAAACCGCAGGCCTGTCCTAAGACAGGCATCGTCGTCCAGCCCTCAAAAACCGCAACTGTGGTCTCGAGGGCTGACTCCGTTTCTGTTCGGTTGCCGCCGAACTGATTTTATTGTCAGAAATCCGTCATGTTGAAATCCCTGGAAGTCTTCGGCTTCAAGAGCTTCGCCGACCGCACGACGTTTGCGTTCGCGCCGGGGATTACGTGCGTTGTTGGCCCGAACGGATCGGGCAAAAGCAACGTCGTCGATGCCATGAAATGGCTGCTCGGAGATCAAAGCCCCAAAAGCCTTCGCGGCAAGAACATGGCCGACGTCATCTTCAACGGCTCCCGCTCCCGCAAAGCCAGCGGATTTGCCGAAGCGACACTCACATTCGACAACACCCAGAACATTCTCGCTGCTCCCTACGATGAAGTCCGCATCACACGTCGACTTTATCAGGGAGGCGATTCCGAATATCTCATCAATGGCGAAACCTCCCGCCTCAAAGATATCCGCGATCTATTCGCCGGCACCGGAGCAGCCACCTCGGCTTACAGCATCATCGAGCAGGGACGCGTCGGCCAGGTCCTACAGGGTAACCCCTCCACCAGACGTTTACTCTTCGATGAAGCCGCCGGAATAAGCCGCTTCAAATCCCGCCGTGTCGATGCCGAGCGAAAACTCGAACGAGTCTCCCAGAACCTATTACGCCTGACAGATATCGTCGATGAAGTCGAAACCCAGTTGAACGCCTGCCGCAGTCGAGCCGGCAAAGCCGCCAAATATCGCGAGTTCAGTCGACAGTACGATGCTCTCCATCTCGGACTGATCGCCGACGATCTCCGCATCCTCTCTGCCAGAAAACAGGAAGTCGTCGGACGCGCCGAAGTCGCTGGCCAGGAATTGGCAGAATCTCTGGAACGCCAATCAGGAATTGAAGCCGAGCGGGAACAGTTGCGTAACCGTTATCGACAAGCCGACGAAAATCTGCAGGAAACCGAATCCAAACTCTCGACACTGATGCAGCAGCGATCCAGCCTGCAGACATCCCTGCGGCATCAATATGAACGCGCCCGCGAAGTCGCTGGCGAAGCGGAATTACTGCGAAAACAACGCTCCGAATTAAAGCGTCGTGTTCACGATATCGACGATGAAATTCGCACAGAAAACGAACTCTGCGAAGAAGCTCGCCAGGCGGTCGCGAAAAAGCAGGCCGAGCAGGAATCACATGCCGCCTCATTGCTGGAACTCTCTCAGGCGATTGAAGACACTCGACAACAACAGCACGAACAACGCCGCCTCATGGGTGAACGTCAACGGGAACAAGCCACTGCGGAAAGTCAACTGAAGCACCTGACAAGCCGCCAGGAAACGATCCTGACTGCCCAGAAAAGACTGCAACAGGAACGCATCGACCTGCAGGCCGAAATCGAACAGCGACAATCAGCCGTTTCCGAAGCCGAACGGGTGTATGGCGAAGCCGTCGCAAAACATAGCGAACACAAACGCCGCATCGATGAAATCCTCAAACGCCGTCGCAGCCTCGAAGAACAACTCTCAGCAATCGTCACCCGACAAGCCGTCGACCGCGAACAGCGTTCCGCCTGGGAAGCCCGCCTCGGCTTGCTCGAAGATATGGAACAGCGTCAACTCGGGTTGAGCATCGGTGTTCAGGAAATCCTGCAACGTGCCCGCAAAAGTCCGCTCGCACCCTGGAAACATGTCCTCGGGATTCTTGTCGACTTCTTCGAATGCGATCTCGAACACGCCCCGCTCATCGAAATCGCCCTCAACGGCAGCTCACAGATGATCGTCGTCGATAAGCTCACGCCAGTTCTCGAATATCTGGATCGTCAAAGCACACAATTTGAAGGCCGCATCAGTTTTGTCGAATTACCTCAGGGAAAATCACAACCTTATAGTACACAGCAGATCGATGAAGAATTCCTGCAAACACTGCAGCAATCCTCCGCGGTCATCGCCCGTGCCGATACGCTGGTTCGTTGTGAAACCCTGTATCGACCACTCGTCGAACGGCTTTTGCGAAATACCTGGATTGTCGATTCCCTCAGTTCCGCCCGTCGTTTTGCCATCCAGGCTCCTCACGGAACTCAATTCCTGACCGAACAGGGCGACCTGCTCGGACATGATGGCGTCATCCAAACCGGCACCATCCAGGCAGAAGGTTCAGTCGTATCTCGTCGTTCGGAAATTCTGCGCATCCGTCAGGAGTTAACCGCACTCTCCCGGCACATCAATCGACTCGATGAAAAGACTGACGAATTCGACGCCCTCCTCAAACGCCTCGGCGAAGAACTCGCGAATGCACAGGAGTGGATGGAATCACAAACCGCCGAACTCTCCGAACTGAAACAACAACTGGTCACTCGCAAAAGTGAACTGGAAAGCGTTCTCAAAGATCAATCCCGCATTGACTCCGATCTCGAATCGCTCGAAAAGCAGTTCACAACCGTCATTACAGAACGCGAAACCCAGCAACAGGAATTGACCCAACTCGCTGAGCAAATTGCCGAGCTGAACCAGAATGGCGAACAACTGGTCGAGCAGGTGACAAAACTGCGCGATCAGGAACGCCAGATCAATCATCAGCACGATCAGGTCAAAGTCGAACTGACAAAAATCCAGGAACGACTCAGCTCCGTTGAACTCGTGTTCAATCGTCTGCAAAAAGATCGCGAACTGCGTGAGGCTCAATACAGAGAAGCAAAATCGCGTCAGGATGCTGCTTTACAAAAACGCAGCCGACTCGAATTACAGATCCTCAACGCTCAATCCAAACTGGCCGAGCTGTTCCTCATCGGCGAACAATTACAAATTGATGCACAACGATCTCGAAGTTCACGTTCAGAAATTCAGGTCAAACGGGATCGCAGCAACGAGCAGGCCCGACAAATCACCGAAAAACGACGCGCTCAGGAAGAAGTCGTTCAGGACCTCCGCATCGAACGTCGCGACATCGACACCGAACTCGATGGCCTGCTCGAAAAGCTCGGCGAAGAATACCAGATCTCCGTTCCCGAATTGATCTATGCAGGCATCTCCTCCTACGATCCGTACGAAGCCTTCCGCCGTGGAGAAGATATTCAGGCTCTCGAGTTGACCATCCATAAAACAGTCAGCGAAGATGATCAGAACGAGTCCGATTCCGAAGTGGAAGAAGTTCTCAAAGAAGTCTCTGCGGAACAAGAGGAATCTGCCGACCATACGGAAGCCGAAGAAGTCCTTGAAGACGAAACCGATCTCGCCGCTGTATTGGCACAGGCTCCCGTCTGGGCCTGGCAATCCGCAGAGGAAAACTTCGAAGACGTTCGCGACGATATCGACCGGGAAGTTTCCCGCCTCCGCAAGAAAATCAAAGCCCTTGGCGCAGTCGATCCCGAATCGTTGCAGGGGCTCGATGAACTCGAAAACCGATTCCGCCACCTCAACACACAACTCCAGGATTTGAAACACGCTCAAGCGACTCTGCAGGATATCATCCGCAAAATCAATAACGAGAGCCGACGTATGTTCGTCGAATCCTTCACCGCCATCCGCTCTCAGTTCCAGGAGCTGTTCCGTCAACTCTTCGGCGGCGGAGAAGGGGATGTCATCATGGAAGACGATTCCGATCCGCTCGAATGCGGCATCGAAATCGTCGCGCGTCCTCCCGGAAAAGAACTCCGCAGCATCAGCCTGCTCTCCGGGGGAGAAAAAACAATGACAGCCGTCGGCTTGCTGCTCGCCATCTTCAAGAGCCGACCAAGCCCGTTCTGTATTCTCGACGAATGCGATGCCGCCCTCGACGAAGCCAACATCGACCGCTTCGCCAACGTCATCAAACAGTTCAAAGACAAAACCCAGTTCATCGTCATCACCCACCGCAAACGCACCATGACAGCCTCCGACCGCATCTTCGGCGTCACAATGGAAGAAGCAGGCATCTCCAAAAAACTCACCGTCCGCTTCGAAGACGTCGGAGAAAACGGCGAAATCAATAAACCACCAGAAAACAAAGTCGCTTAGCACCGAGTAATTGTTTGCTGGGTGCCATGCTTGCATCGCGCAGCTGGGCAAGCATGATTCGACGTCAATCGTCAATTTATAGTAACGTCACGGGTATCCCGAAAGATTCTTTCGGGGCGGCGCAGCCGTAAGATACTTCTTGAACAACTCACGATCAATCTGAAAACCTCATAGTGACTTCGTCCACCCCGATAGCGGAACTATCGGGGGCACCCGTGAACCTCATTCAAAATACATTCTGCAGTCAATCTTCCAGATTCCATCGCTCCATTGATCGAACCATTCACCCGATAGTCCCCACTCACCAGAATATCATCGCGCAGCTTCACAGGTTGCTGTGGAGGATTGAATGCGGGTGCAGTAAAATTCGGAAGCGCATAAGGAATCCGATAAGTTCGCAAATGCTTCCAATGCACAACCACGCTCCCAAACCATTCTGCCAGCTGGATCTGCACATCTCTGAGTAACTCATTGTTATTTTCTGGAGCATCAAGAACCGTTACAGAAATTAAGGACTGACCTGCAGGAGCATATTCCGCAGAGACCTGACTCGGCACGCACAGATTATTAATCAATCCCGATTTCTCACCATTGAGCACCAGAATCGGTTCCTGAACAGGCGGTCTTTCTGCAGAAAAATACATGCAGGTGACCGAGCGGGGCTTTCGCTTCGATTGAAGTTCCGGCAGGAAAGTTTCCGCAACAGGCTGATCTGTCGCAACCACAACGCACCGGCTCGAAATCACCTTTCCATCAGCAAGAACAACGTTCCTGCCCTCAATCCGTTCAACTGTCGAGCCGAGCTGAATCGAGTCTTCAGGAAGATGACCGCTTATCTGCTCCGGTATCCGTTGCATTCCTCCAGCAGGCAAAGTCGCTTTGCCCAGGCTGAACATACGAAACACGAAATACAACATTCGAGCAGAGGTTTCCAACTCAGAATCGAGAAACACACCCCCTAAAAATGGTTGGAAAAACTGGTTGATCATTCGTTCCGAGAAGCCGAGGCGCTTCAACTCTTCCAAAGTACAAACATCATCTCGCTCAAACTGATCCTCAACGCTTCCTTTTGTCGCAAGAGATCTCAGCTTGCTGATCAACAGTTTGTCGGAAATCGTACCGATTCGAGCAAATGCCGTCGTCATCAACTCCAGCGGTCGCTTCCACGGATCAGAAAGCTTTTCAAAAGATTCATTCACTCGAATCAATGCCCCGGGATCAAATGATTTTAAATCCAGATCTTCATAATTAAGAACCGATTGAGCCTCAGGATAAGCCGTCAGAAAAACCTGAAATCCGCGATCCAGCAGAAATCCATCCATTTCATCAGTCGCCACGCGACCACCCACACGATCCGACTTTTCCAGAATGATCGAGTCGATTTTCTCCTGTTGGAGCCGGTACGCACAAGTCAATCCAGCCAGCCCGGCACCAATAATGACGACAGGTTCACTCATTTATCTCTTTCCTGGGGGGTTTTTAGATTCCCGTGCGACTAAGAATACAAATCTTTTGTTGCTTGCTCAAATTTTCAGGCGGCTAATTCACTGAGGTTTTACGTTGGGAAAACCTTGGCAGCCAGAAGACAGGATCTTGCTGATCTCTTTTTACCACTAAGACACAAAGGCACGAAGAGTTCTGCAACAATAGTACCTCAAATCCATCAGCATATTTTTTTATTGATTTTCAAGATCCCTGAATCTCTTTGTGGCTTAGTGCCTTCGTGGTTCCAAAATTACTTTAAAAAAATCTGCTTGTTTCCCTTGGCGTCTTGGCGGTTAATTTCTTTCATTGTGGGTGGAAATAGGTTGCAACTACGCCTTGTCAGAAGATCTCAATCACGGCTCGAAATGAGTCCTTTAAAATAACGATACGGAGCCATCACGTTATCTCTCAGGGAAACTCGTTCATGATTTGCCTGCGCCAGAATTATGGTTGAGTCATCCGTACTCAAATTTTCAGGATGCAGAGATCGCAACTTCTGCAAAAATTCATTCAGAAATTCCGCCGGAGAAGTCAGAGGAATCGAATTCGCCACCTCCATCAGTCCTCTGGTATTGAGTCGTTTTTCAGTCGAATCAAACGCTTCACTCAACGAGTCTGTGTAAGCCAGAAGAAGATCACCCGGAACAAATTTCAACCGCATCGAGTGAAATTCAGACTGCTCGACTACCCCAATCGGCATATTGCTCGACAGTCCCGCCGAACATTCCTCCTTCATCGGCTGCCAGACTTTCGTCGCAGCCCGATAAATCAAAGGATCCGGATGCCCCGCATTGCACACCGTCAAACTTCTCGTCGGCTGGAAGTATGTACTGATAATCGCCGTGGCAAATCGACCCGAGGACGAGATCGATTCAAACTCCTCATTCACCGCTTTCACAAGTTGCGATTGATCAATGTGATTGATATTGCGACGCATAATCTCGCGAAGCTTCGCAGCCGTCGGCGAAGCCTCCAAACCATGACCACTCACATCCCCCAGAATCAGCCGGGTAATTCGACCCGATGCACACGAAGAAACATAATAAACATCCCCGCCATGTTCCTCTCCCCCAGTCGGCTGACTGTAAACCAGCAAATCCAGACCCGGAACCTGAAACTCAGACAACGTCGAAGAATTCCCGCCCCAAACCTCCATACAGGCCATGGTTGTTTTTTGCGGTTCTTGCAGATTCATAAGACCATTTTCCGGAACAATTCACTGCTGACATCAGTTTCAGTAATTTACAGAGCAGCATAATCCAGACTGCACCAGTCCAACCCAGACGCTATCAATCTCACAATTTTATGCCTGATCAGTCAAAATCACAGGTCACAGCAAGAAATATCACCCCAATTGATGCGAAGTCGGCAGTGTGGCAGGGTCAGAAGCGCCAGCGGATGGCCCTGAATACGCCGGCTGCTATGCTCAAACTCGTGTGAGCATGCTTTTCGCAGGCTGGCCCAACCACATCGGGTGGCTGGGGTCGTAGCGCAGCGAAGCCCCCAGAATGCAGATAAAATCCGGGGTTTACAAAGTTCACGGCAGCAGGGTGGCAGGGTCAGCAGCGCCAGCGGAAGGCCCTGGATACGATTGCAATCGCAGTTAGCTCTCCAAGGCCAGGTGCCATGCTCAAACTCGTTTGAGCATGCATTCGACGAGGAATCCAACCTGCCAGTCAATCTGTTTCAGGAATCGAATCACCTGAAATGATTGATTTCCGCAGTGTGACCCAACCGACTCCTGTCGGTTGGGTGCTGAAAGCACAAGATGTCCCACCATTCGCTCTCTCAGTCGATTGAACAGCAAATTCTACCTGAGCCCCCCAACCAGGCGGCAAGTTCTATCGTCTTTTGCATGACGAGAAAGTGACGAAGTGGATCGGTTTCTCGTCGTAGACAATGCGTTTGAACGATGCCTGACTTTTGGGGTTAAGGAATATCCAATAAAATCAGAAACCGCAGGATGAATTCATCTTGTCGCTTCACGAGCCTACCGACAAATTCAGTCGGGCCACCCGCGAATTCATTTGCCGTTATGGTATTGTTTTTCGTGGAGTGCTGTACCTATTGAAGATTTGCAATTTCAGTTCCGCTTGAACATAATGACCATAAATATTGTACAACTGAATATTCGTTTGGCTGGCAGAAATCACATTATTTTTATCATTTAGTAAGATAGTTAAATGCGTAAGGGAACAGGTAAAAAGAAACAGTGTGCCGCTATTACTAAAGGAGGGTCAAGGTGTAAGAATAATGCATCAAATAATTCCGAGTTCTGTGCCCTTCACCACTCAGAATATGACAACACCTCACTTCGAGTTGAGTATGACTTGTTGTTACCCATTGCCTCGAGATTTTCCCAAACTATTGAAGACCAAGTTTTAAAGCTTATGTCCTCTAATTATTTGACACTAGGTGTTCCGATTGAACGTCGTGTTAAGCAATGGTCGTCGATAGCCGAAAAACTCGAACGAAAAAAAATTCAAATTGATCGTGTCCGACAACTTGATGACTTAGTAGGTCTGCGACTAATCCTGCTGTTTCAGCGAGATATGCAAGGAATGCATAAAATTATCGACGATAATTTTCGGATATTGTCTCATGAAGACACTGCCTCGAGGTTAGTGGAGTCTCAATTCGGTTACCAGTCAGTCCACTATATCATCGGTCTTCCGCAATCATGGTTACAAGTGCCAACCATGAAAGAATTTGGTGATTTAAAGGCGGAATTGCAGGTTCGTACATTATCGCAACATATCTGGGCGGCTGCCTCACACAAATTACAATATAAGCGAGAAGCGAGTGTTCCTTTGCCTCTTCGACGGTCTATTCATCGGATATCGGCTATACTTGAGGTCGTTGACTTAGAATTCGAACGACTCTTGAAAGATCGCGATTCCTATGTCGAAGAACTTAAAACGGCTATCGACAATCGTGACTTAAACGTTGACGTTATACGGAAAATCCTTTCGTCTAAATGGCCTTCAGCCAACTCTGAAGATACTCCTAGCGACTACTCCGAACTAATAGAAGACCTTGCAACATTCGACATTACCACAACACACCAGCTCGAATCGTTGATTGACAATCATTACGATGCAGTAATGGCCAAGGAGAGAAAAGCAGTGGCGAGAGTACAAGAGCAACTCGAAACGACTGGCGAGGTATGGGGAACTTCAGAGGAACGCACTAATCTTGGGGTCTTCTATACGTTTACTGGTTTAACTCGCTCGGCTATCGAATGCAAATCACCACACGATTGGAATGAATACGCAAATACAAGGTTAACGCGAGAGTTTAATCCCGAACAAGACGATTAACAGGTCGTGTTGGCTTGATAAGTGATTGCGTTTTTGTGGATTCCAAAATGGTTTCGGAAAATGGTTTTCAGGTTGATCTGAAGCCTGTTGAAGGTTTCTCGGGGTGATGAGATCGATTTCTGGAATATCTCAACTAGAAATATTGAGGCAAAACGCCGCCAGAGTCCCATCAAACCTCGCGGGGTGCCCGCAGGGTGGCCCGACCGACTTTGTCGGTTGGGTGCTCAAAGCACAAGATGTCCCACCATTCGCTCTAAATTTATATTGAACACGAAATTCAACTTCTGCCCAATAGCTTTTAACGATGCAACAAAGTCACAAGAATCTACTCAATAATTCTCCTCCAACCACAGGAAAATACATTTAAACCTTTCCAAAACCAACCAGCCCCCATCTCGCCCATCCGCGTTAATCCGCGTCCATCCGCGGTTCAAAAATACCTCTCCGCCCCAAAACCCAACCCATCCTCCCCATCCTGTCGTCTTCGCGGTTCCCCACCCCCACAAAATTGTAATTTCTGCCCATCTCGGCTCTTTCTCAGGCCATCTTGAATCGTTTTTCCAATTTCGGGTAAGTTTCCGAAAATTCCTCTCGGGATTGTCGTGGCTGGATTTCCATTCAGCAGGCGGCTTTCCCACTGCGACTCTGCACGATTCCCTTTCGTTTAAAATCTCAGGAGCCTGGTCTTATGTGCCCAGCACGTCCGCGATTCTGTCATTCCAACACCCTGCGGCTGCTTTGCAGTTCGATTTGTCTCGTGATTGGCCTCTCCTCCAACGCCTTCGCCGGGATGCAATTCCCCTATGAGGCCCAAACCAACACCGCCGATGTCGCCGTCCACAGCGGCCCCGGCAGTCGGTTTTATCTCACCGGAGCCCTGAAAAAAGGCGAAAAAGTTCAGGTCCACCGCCACGATCCCGGCGGCTGGTACATGATTGTCCCCCCCGAAGGGAGCTACAGTCTCGTCCGAGCCGAGTACGTCAAAAAAGAAGGCGGCGGCAGCGGCGTGATCGCGGAAAATAACGTCATTGTCCGCGTCGGCAGCCAACTCAGCGATCATCACGAAGTCGAACAGCGGCGGCTCATGAAGGGCGACAAAGTTCGTATCCTCGGCGAAGAACAGATCGAAGATCGCGGCCGCGTCGTCAGCATGTTCAAAGTCGAACCCCCTCGCGGCGAGTTCCGCTGGGTCAAAGGCGACTTTCTCATCCCCGTCGACAGCAACCTGCGAAAAGAACACGACACCAACCCTTTCGCCTTCCCATCCAACGGCGTCGAACTCGAACTCAAAGAACCTGTCGAGCGAAAACCAGTCGACCGATATCCGGTCGCCGAGCAGAAATCCGCTTATTTTGTCGTCGATTCCCAGGAAAAAACGATGCGGGTCGATCGACCTGAAGAACAATGGTCCACCGAAACCGGCGTCGTCGCCAACAATGTCGACCTCAAAGCGATCGAAAAAGATCGCGACATCCTCGATGCTCTCGACCGCAACTTTCGCAGCATGATTGATCAGGACATTTCGCAGTGGAAACTCAACGATTTACAGCACGATTACCAGAAACTGCAGAAAAACACGAAAATCGACGCCATCGCCAGTCAGGTCGAACTGAGAATGCAGGCGATGGAAAAATATCGAAAACTCAAAGCCGAATTCGATGAACTCGATCGATTGTCCCGGGCCACCGATCAACGCGATGCCGAACTCGCCTCCATGAAAGCTGAAACTTCCATCGCCGCTCTGCAGAATCAGTCTCCATTCTCAGAATCAGAACAATACGCATTCGGCCAGCCAAGTGATAATTTCGCGTTCCCGACAGCAGAAACCGGCTTCCTGCCCGATCTCGGCCCGGATCCAAACGGAAATAACCAGCCATCCAACGAATCCATGGCCTTCGGTGGCCACACCTTCCAGCCATCCGAACAAACCGCCCAACTTCCTCAGCAGGAAACAGCATTCTTTCCAAATCCGAATCCCGACCCCCGAAACCCGACACCCGATTACCCCACTCCAACTCCCGATCCCCTCTTCGGAAACGGCGTCGCACCCCCTCAAGTCGCAGCTACGCCATCTCCCCAGAATCAGATGCAGCATAATCAGGTGACGCAAAACCAAATCCCGCAAAACCAGCCCGGCTACGTCGGAGCAGGCATCGTCCAGAGAGTTCCCAACTGGAACGGTCGCAGCCCTCAACATGCCCTGGTAACTCCACAAGGACAATTCCTGGCCTATCTGCATCCACAGGCAGGCATCAACCTCGATGCCTACATAGGGCAATCAGTCGGCTTACAAGGCGGACGTCAACACATTCCTGCTCTCGGAACCGACGTTATCACAGTCACCGGCCTCAACGCCGTCCAACTCAACCCCCAGGCTCCCCTCTACCGATAAACCACCCAATAAAACGGAACCAAAAAAGCCGCTGAGCAAAAAACTCACCGGCTTTTTTCTTGCGCCAATTCATATTTCGTAGGTTGGGTTAGCCGAAGCTTTCGATGACCCACAACTCACTTCTCTTCTCCCAGGGAGCGGTAATCTTCCCTTCTCCTTTGGGAGAAGGTGGCCGAAGGCCGGATGAGGGGATCCCTTCGACGTTTTTCTTGCAATCGACACCGATTTCCAGTGAAAACCGGATTACACGGGTGGCCCCGAAAGATTCTTTCAGGGCGGCGCAGCCGTACGCCGTTTGTGTTTACTCGATCCATTTCATGGGAACACCGACTGATCACTGTTGTTCATAACCAGTCAAGTAGGGCAGGCTCCTGCCTGCCTTCTATCTGTGCAACTGGTTTACGGTAGGGTGGCAGGGTCAGAAGCGCCAGCGTATGGCCCTGGTTACCGCTGGCCAAGTGACCGGTGCCATGCTTGCATCGCGCAGCAGGGCAAGCATGCTGCAAACACAACGGGTGACGACGGGTGGCTGGGGTCGCAGCGCAGCGAAGCCCCCAGTTAATCGGTCGTTCTGGGGGCTCTCTTCGTTCGACCCCAGCCACCCAGCCGAAGCGTCAGCTTTGAAGTTGCACTTTTCTCACTGTGGAACGATTTAAACACGAAAAAAGCTCCCTTTGACGGTGCCACGGCTCTATGAGCCGTGCATTGGGTGATCTTGTTGTCTTGCAAAGCCCCAGATGTCACAACAGTGAAAACACTGCTCACAGAGCCTTGGCACCATCATTCAGCGTATTTCTTTCTTGTTTTCAACTAATACACTGAAGTTTTGCATTACTCCAGCTACTAATTATACCGCAGATCAAACGAATAACCGTGGATGCAAAATATCTGCGTTTATCCGCGTCCATCTGCGGTTCAAACTTTGCAGAGATTAGATTTGCTCAGTAAATTACCTCACGAAAGCGCAACATGCCCGAAGTGGACATGGCTGAAAAGCAGATAAATCTCCTGTTCAAACCATGAATACCACATCACCAATGCAATTTCCCTACTTAAGTTACGTCGCATCCTGTTTTGTTTCTTATACTTATGACTTCGGCAAGAAGATTTCAGGAGTTTGCGTCACTCGCTACAACGTTCCGCAAACAGATAGAATCCTGCGTATGTGAAAAAACTTTTTCTCTCAAATGCAAAACTCTGTTGAAATCCGAGCCGGAATGACGATACACTTCCGAACCCACTTCGAACGAAGCGGGTCTATTGGTTGCTTGCTTTCATTTTCTTCAGGTTTGAAGTACGATGAAAAGACGGATTCGCCCTAACCACGAATCCTGAAAGTAACTTATGGTAAAGGCGTATAGCTCAGTTGGTTAGAGCGCAGCTCTGATAAAGCTGAGGTCGGTGGT
>DEML01000087.1:23617-23777 GCA_002359185.1 Planctomycetaceae bacterium UBA2671 | reverse complement strand
TGCACGCTTACCGGAAGGACACCATATACGCCGATTCGATCCAGATGACATCGGGCTTCGAGTCTTACAGCCCTCTCGCCCATCCAACCGGCGCCTCATATGTGATTCGTGTTCCTCGGGCCAGGAGTTTGCCTGCTGCTTCCTTCAGATTCCACCTCGC
>DEML01000087.1:4480-23492 GCA_002359185.1 Planctomycetaceae bacterium UBA2671 | reverse complement strand
GCTTCCTTCAGATTCCACCTCGCGGTGGACACCCTTGCAGTTCGGCTAAGAGTTCCTGTCATCAAGGCCTCCATCGGGACTTACACCCGACAAGTCACTTCCCGGATCGCTTTCGCTTACCGGTTGACAGCGTCAGGTCGTGACGCTGCGCGTCATGCCTGACGCACTGCGAAAAAATCATCCCTGGCGCGCCAGGGATGATTAAAACTTGGATTTCTAACATTCCAACTGGTACAAGGTTGGGGGCAAGATCAACAACACATTTACTTCTAGCTGTAATTATATTATAAATAAATTTAGAGATTGACCTAAAACTGTCAATATGCAATAATTACTTGCTTGTTATTAATAATAAATATAGCATATCTTCAAAGGTACCCAAGAATCATGGCAAACAGTATGTTAAGCACTTTAGCTGCTTTATCCATAGTGTTTCATGCATTGCTTGGTTGTTGCTATCATCATACGCATGCACACAATGACATACCTCACCATGAGCATAAAGAGAGTTCTCAGCTTACTTCACTTTGTTTGTCTATGCACGCAACAGCTTGGGTTTCGCACAATCACACTGATACAATAGCTAGCAACTCCTCACACAATAACCCAGAGAATCACGAGCACGACCATATTCCATGTGAGGAAAGCTCTTGTACATATGTAAGCTCATCTCCTATTGAATTAACTGCATTGGTAAAAGCAACTTCACTTGAAGTTGCACCGATAGTCACTTCTATCAATGTATCTACCACACGCATTGAGTACCGTCGAGATATTCCGGTTAACTCAATATCCACCAGTATGCGCTTGCGCAAACAGGTCTGGCTGGTCTAGGCGGTCTACGCCTCTTCTCAACTGTAAACTGACCGGGTCACAGTTCTTCTGCGCAATTTGCGTGTCACTTGGCACCTAAGTCCGTTCTTCTTTCCTAGTATCTTTTCACCTAAATGGTGTTCTGTTGCGCTGATAGCGCGGGATAGTATCATGCGATTTCAATTAAGCGATATTTCGCTCAAATGGTACGGCTTAATAGCTGTACTCCTCATATCGGGAATTTGCTGGGGTGTTCGTGACACTTGGCTTCCACTCGTCAAGCAAAAATTCTCACTAATCAATAAACAATCAGGCGAAAATCTTGCTGGTAGCCAGGGAGAAGACATCGGCCACAGTGGTCACAACCACGGTGATCCTAGTCATGCGCATGAGGACTCAACGTCTTTGGAGCTCTCTGAGCAGGCGCGGCGTAATATTGGATTGATTGTTGGTGAAGTCGCGTTGCAGACCTATGAACGAACCTTGAACATTCCAGCGATGATCGTTGAACGTCCTGGACGGACACGAATCCATATTACCGCTCCCATGACTGGTATCGTAACTCAGATACACATCATTGAAGGAGAAGCCATTCGTTCTGGAATGTTAATGTTTAAAATTCGTCTCACACATGAAGATCTCGTCCAGGCTCAAACAAAATTCTTACAAACAATAGGTGAATTAGAAGTTGAAAACCGTGAAATCGCTCGTTTAGAGAAGATCACATCTGGCATCGTGGCTGGGAAGGTAATTTTGGAACGAGAATATGCAAGACAAAAATTAAATGCCATATTAAGCGCACAGAAAGAAGCTCTCTTACTACATGGACTATCAGAGACTCAAATTTCTCAAATTGAATCAAAGCGAAAATTAATTCGCGAACTCTTAGTGTATGCTCCTGCTAGTGGGCAGGGTAACGAATTACAGTTACCTGAACCTCTCCTTAGACAAGTCTCTGATATTTCACAAGATAGCAACCAGAAATCAAAGAAGCAAACGTCCTCATTTGTGGTACAGGACTTGCAAATTATTAAAGGGCAGTCCGTCCAATCGGGGCAGACTTTGTGTATTCTTGCGGATTTTAGCGAACTATACATCAAAGGAAATGCGTTTGAGCAAGACAGTAACGAACTACATGCTGCAGCGCGCAATGAATCAGCTGTATCAGCTGTTCGTGAAGATAACCAACTACATTCAGAGATCATCAATGGATTGAAGTTCGTCTATGTCGCGAACCAAGTAGTCCCGTCCTCTCGCGCAATGCACTTCTACGTGGGGCTTACAAACGAAATTGAACGAAATAAAAAAACCAATGATGGTCATTACTTTATCGATTGGAAATATAAACCGGGCCAACGATTGCGACTCCGTGTTCCTGTAGAGCACTGGAAAAATAAAATTGTGTTGCCGATTGATGCTGTGGCACAGGAAGGGGCGGAGTTCTACGTATTTCTCGAGAACGGAGACCATTTCGACCGTGTACCAGTTCACGTTGAATACAGCGATCAATATTCGGTGGTTATTGCCAATGATGGTTCGCTGTTTTCGGGTGATGCGATCGCGCTTTCTGGAGCGCATCAAATGCAGGTGGCACTAAAGAACAAAGCTGGCGGTGGCGTTGATCCTCATGCCGGACATAACCACTAAGAGGACCTAACAATGTTAAATTCCATAATTCGCTTTGCTCTACGTCAGCGCTTACTAGTTGTTGTATTCTCATTATTTCTGCTGGGGTTTGGTGGATGGCAAACACTCCAAATGGATATAGATGTTTTTCCAAATCTGAACCGGCCACGAGTCGTTGTAATGACTGAGGCGCCAGGAATGGCACCCGAAGAAGTCGAGTCGCTTATCACATTTCCACTCGAAACCGCTATCAATGGTGCCAATGGAGTCGAAGCAGTTCGCAGTTCTGCTGGCGTCGGTATCTCGGTGATTTATGTCGAATTCGACTGGGGTACCAATATCTACAACGACCGGCAGATCGTAATGGAGCGGTTGCAACTCGTGCAGGATCGCATGCCGGAAGGAGTAAGACCTCAACTAGCCCCCATTTCATCGATCATGGGCCAGATTATCATGATTGGTATGTGGAGCGAAGACGAGAAAACTTCACCGTTGGAGGTACGAACACTTGCTGACTGGGTTGTTCGACAAAGACTGCTCACCATTCCTGGTGTTTCCCAGGTATTCACGATGGGTGGAGGGCGGATGCAGTATCAAGTGCTCGTTGACCCCGACAAGCTACTGAAATATGGTGTCACACTCCACGACGTTAAAAGGGCTTGCGCGGAGAGTAACGAGAATGCAACGGGTGGCTATCTTGATGATCAAGGGCCGAATGAATTTCTCGTACGAGCGATTGGACGCGTGCAAACGATTGATGATTTAAAAAAAGTTGTGGTAATAATGCGCGAGGGGCGACCAGTACGACTTTCGCAAGTGGCCAAGGTCATGGAAGGGCCACAAGTCAAACGTGGTGATAGCTCGGCGTATATTCGAAACGAGAACGGTGAGTTTTCTGGTGGTCCGGCTGTTGTCCTGACCGTAAACAAGCAGCCCACCGCAGACACGCGTGAAGTTACCGATCAGGTCATGAAGGCGCTTGAAGAACTCAAACCATCACTGCCGGACGATATCCGTATTCAGCCGGAGTTGTACTCGCAGAAGGCCTTCATTGATCGGGCCATTGAGAATGTAATCGAGGCGCTCCGAGACGGCGGCATTCTGGTTGTCATTATCCTGTTTCTGTTCCTGATGAATTTTCGAACGACGTTCATTACATTGACCGCAATCCCACTTTCGCTCGCCATTACCGCTCTGGTCTTCACTGCTTTCGGGCTTTCCATCAACACAATGACTCTTGGCGGGTTAGCTGTGGCGATTGGCGAACTAGTCGACGATGCCATTGTTGATGTCGAAAATATTTTTCGTCGACTTCGTGAAAATCGTCATGCGGAGAATCCGAAGCCCCCGCTTCTTGTCGTCTTTCAGGCGAGTGTCGAAATCCGCAATTCCATTGTTTTCGGAACAATGATTGTCGTACTGGTGTTTATTCCGCTATTCGCTCTGTCAGGCATGGAAGGCAGGCTCTTTGCACCGCTTGGTGTAGCTTATATTGTTTCGATTCTATCTTCTTTACTTGTATCCCTGACATTAACGCCTGTCTTGTCCTACTGGTTGCTCTCACGGGCGAAGCTGATGGAGAGTGAAAAGGATGGACCACTTTTAAGATTTCTGAAATGGGCCGCTGGTGGCGCAATTTCTCTAAGTCTCCGCTACGCAAAAATAATGTTATTATTCGGCGTGTCTGGTGTAGCTGTTGCTTTTGTAGCACTGGCGAGTCTGGAACGGGACTTTCTTCCTCCGTTTAATGAAGGTGTGGCACAACTGAATGTGGTTTTGCCACCAGGTACAGCATTAAAAAAGTCGAATGAGATTGCGAAATCCGTAAATGAACGTTTGATGAAGATTGAGGGGGTTGAGGCCTTCTCCAGACGAACCGGACGGGCTGAACTTGACGAGCATGCTGAAGGCGTCAATGTCTCCGAAATGATTATCAGTTTTGATCCAGAATCTGATCGAGGTCGGGAAGTCGTAATCGAGGATATTCGTCACGCGATGGAGGATATACCTGGAATCGTGACAACGGTTGAACAGCCTCTAGCGCATCTTATCTCGCATATGATATCCGGTGTGAAGGCCCAGGTTGGTATTAAAATCTATGGAGATGATCTCAACATCCTCCGACAAAAGGCCCAGGAAATGGCTGCAGTGATGCGCGAAATTGAGGGAGTCACAGATTTGCTCGTCGAACCACAAGTTGAGATTCCGCAACTCCGCATCCAACTTGACCGTGACCAACTTGAATTGTATGGGCTTACTCCATCGTATGTAAATGAATACATCTCCACGGCGATGAACGGCGAAGTCGTGAGTAGTGTCCTGCTTGGTCAACGAACGTTCGATCTACTTGTTCGCATGGATGAAAAATATCGAGAAGACATGGAAGCACTCAAGCGGCTGTCGATTGATCTGCCGAATGGAGGAACGACCCCACTGTCGTCATTAGCTAAACTATATAAATCTAGCGGACCGAACACAATTAACCGTGAACTCGTGCGTCGTCGTATTGTCATTCAGTGTAACGTTACAGGTCGTGGACTGGTCGATGTCGTGGCAGAAATGCAACTTGCTCAAAAGCCAGTCATTGAGTCGTTGCCGTCCGGCTATTTCGTCGAATACGGTGGGCAGTTCGAAAGTGAGAAAAGTGCGAGCCGTACTATTGGAATCTTATTCGGTGTCTCAATGTTTGGAGTTCTGATGGTACTCTACACAATGTTTCGCTCGATAAATTTTTCTCTTCAAGTGATGATGGCGCTACCGATGGCCTTTATCGGATCGGTAATCGCTCTATTAATCACCGGGCAAACCCTGACAGTTGCTGCCATGGTAGGCTTCATTTCATTAGGAGGCATTGCATCGCGGAATGGAATTTTGCTACTGAATCACTATTTGCACTTGGTCCGTTACGAAGGCGAGTCCTGGTCGAAAGAAATGATCATTCGTGCTGGCCAAGAACGGCTGGCTCCAGTGCTAATGACGGCACTGACCTCAGGCATCGGATTAGTACCACTTGCTCTCTCCGCCGGGGAACCAGGCAAGGAAATTCTTTATCCGGTTGCTACTGTAATTTTGGGTGGGCTGATCAGCAGCACTATTTTGGAATTCTTCATTCGTCCGGCTTTACTCTGGACGTTCGGACGCAAGGCAGGTGAACGAATCGTAGAATCTACGACGACTGAAATCCCTCTTATGGAAGAATCATTGGAGAGTCAACAGCCTGTACATGATATTTTAAAATCTTAACTGTCGATACCGAAGTCGACACTTAATTTGAAACTTTCACTGGGATGTATAGATACTTCCAGCAACTTCTAGTCTATCAAAACTGAAAGGAAAATGACTATGTTTACGATGAATTTGAAGAAGACCTTATTTGGTGGCATCACAATGGTGATTGCTGCGAGTCTGTTTGCAAATTCTGTATTGGCTGCGGAAAAAGAAATCGTTGGTTACCGTCTGCAGAAATGGAAGACGATTCATTTTGACGATGGCCAGAAGGCTAACATTCACATTAAGGCAGTGAAAAAACTCGGTTGTGAAGTTTAGAAGTACGACCATGGCAGTCCTCGATGTAACCTATCGTTGTCCAAATGGCAAGAGATCACTCTTAAAACTCATGATTCTGCTCGCCATTGAGACAAGTGGCTCGAGACGAGTGGATTTGAGACAAAGTACGTGCACTGAAACGTACCTATAACAAGAGACTAGAATACGCTTTGGAATTATGAGGGCGGTGAAAATTAAAAAATCCGTCACTGACTCTCTTCTCTGAACCCGCTTTTTCTAACTTATTAACTTTAATAAAGGCGACAACTCATGATAATACGAAACCATTTGATCTCAAGTACAGCCTTTTTGCTCTTAGCAATAATCTTCTCTGGCTGCTCATCAGAGTCCAATAAATCACAGAATCCAGATGTTCCCGACTTACCTCCGGCCACAGTTGAGACTGATGCCCACGACCATCCGAGTGACGGCCCACACCATGGCCATCTTATCGAGTTAGGTAAAGAAGAATACCACGCCGAATTCATTCACGATGAGAAGAATAGTACTGTCACAATCTACATCCTCGACGGTACCGCAAAAAATGTTGTTCCCATCGACTCCAAAGAGATTTTGATCAATCTCAAACACGATGGGCGCGGGGAACAATTCAAGTTGACTGCTTTGCCTGACAAGGGAGATCCCGAGGGACAATCGTCACGATTCGTATCGAATGACAAAGAACTCAATGAAGATCTTCATGCCAAGGATGCGGATGCACGCCTCGCTCTACGAATTGCTGGGAAATCATATTCCGGAAAGATCGAACCTGATCATGGAAGTCACGATCACAAACATTAGTATTCAAAAGGACTACTACAACAAATTAGTTTTAACAATCAAATTCAAGATAACTCGGTTTTAGTAGCGGGCGGTCATTAGGATTACAGTTTCCATGCCGTCCGCTATAGAGAAAATGTTTTTTTTGTGGTGGCCTAGAGCATTGGGTGTTCAAAAGCATTTTCATGACACTCACTGGGAGGATAGGTATGGTAGCCAGAGAATCTGGCGGAAGAACCAATGATCGTTCATCAAATTATGGAATCACTCTGGGACCGATTAACAAATATAAATTCACAAGCTACATGATTCTAGGTTACGGAATCAATCGGTGACCAAAAGTAAGCTAGTTGAGGTCAGACAATTATAGTCCCGTTGCTAGTTCAGAGGACTGCGCACTTTTGGAGATATCAGCCTTAGGAATGCTGTCTAATTTGAGTAATGTTTGAGGGAATCCTAATTGAATCTTGTGTGATGTGACAAATAGGTCCTCGTGTGAAGAAGAATGAATGATCAATAATCTATCTGAAGAAAGAAACTATTATGTTACCGTCTTTCATAAACAAGCCACCAAGCAGGAAAAATCTACGAACGATTCGCTTTCAGCTACTACTGGCAGTGAATGTGACACTTGGTGCGGCCCTTGCGGTATTACTTTTATGGCAGTATGAACGCGAAATGGAAGAAGTTGTTACGGAAAAGCGTTCTGGTCTGAACGATGAAGCAATTGCTATTCACGCAGCAGCCATACATTTGATTCATGACCATGGTATTCGTTACGTTCAAAGTTATATCAACTGCGTCTGTCAACAGATGCGGAGTTCCACGTCTCCCGGTCATCAAATTATAGTTCGGCTGAACGGAAAAGTACTTCAGACAAATCCACACTCACCGGAAACAACAGAAATCTTTTCAGCAATTGATTCCAATACAGCACAGAGCATAAAGTGGAATAACCTTGATATGCTCGGGCTGATTGTTGGACATCATACGGGAGACAATATCAGTGTGTTCGTTTCCGAGAATCGAGAAAATGTGCGTCGTGCTATTCGTCGCAAGGTCCTGATACAGCTTTCCATCCTGGGAATATTAGGTCTGTTGGCAACCACTGTCGTCAACGTAGTTCTGTTGCAGATTATCGGGGCTCCACTGAATCAACTGTTAAAGACCGTCGAAAAAATTTCGGCTGGAGATCTTGAAGCGGAAGTTCCGTCATTCAATAGTTGTGAGATGAATCAGTTGTCGTCTGCCATTAATTCTATGAGCCAGACGTTGTATGAAAACGACCGCGAACGTCGACATCAAATGGAAAAGGCAAGAAATATCCAGCAGCATCTGCTTCCAAATGGTATTCAGATCCCAGGTCTAGTGACGGCATGTGTGTTTGAACCTGCTGATACTGTCGCAGGTGATTACTACGACTTTTTACCGTTGGCAGACGGTTCATGGTTGATTTGCGTGGCAGACGTTATTGGACATGGTGTTCCGGCAGCAATGGGGGCGGCCATGCTCAAATCACTGCTAATGGCCGCTTCTGAACTGCCACCATACGAACCTGAAAGTCTACTCCAAGAAGTTAATCAACGATTTGCTGCCACGATGTTGCCAGGTAACTTTGCATCGATGTTTCTCGCTCGTTGGAAACCGGATACCAATGAATTCTCGTGGGCAAGTGCAGGCCATCTTCCTGGAATAATGCTCGAAAAATCAGGACGTCTCGATTCATTAAAAAGCACTGGAATGCTAATGGGGTTGGACGCTGGTACTGTTTGGGACCGGCAAACTACTTTTCTGTCAACCGGAGACCGAATTCTACTCTTCAGTGATGGGGTGACCGAAACACGCAATCCGAACGGAGAACTCTTTGGCCAGGAACGACTAACGGCATGGTTTTCACGCTGCAGTGTACTTTCACTTCAGAGCACTGTGATGCGGATTATTGAAATCCTAATCGAGTGGCGAGGTGAGTCCACCCTGAGCGATGACCTAACACTTGTGGTACTCCAATGTGTAGCCAACAAGAACGAGATTTCGACGATCGAGACTGATGACAACAAGTCATTTGCAACACTAAACATTCTTACTGAAATGGAAATAAATTCACAAAAATCAAGGATGAGTGATTCATGACTTTTCAGATAAATCCGACCAATGAATTGCGTGAGATATGCCCAAACAGCAAGGTTGTCGTTATGACTGCGGACAACAACAAGCCACAGTCAGGAGAGGGATTAATTAAAAAACTGACATATTCCTGGTCACTCTGGTTGGGACAGTATCGCATTACGCTGGAATTCATTGCCATGGTTCTGGTCCTATTCACACTGTTAAGGGTTATTCTAGTTTTTACATATGTTGATTGGAATTCCGTAGCGACACACGAATTAATTCAATTAAGCATTATTGGATTACGGTTTGATTTACTTGTGACTTTCCTCTATGTGATGCCTCAAATCATTCGTCATACATTCTTTTATAAAACACCTTCAGTTAGTCGTTTGAATCGTACGTTTCTTCACTTTGAAATACTGTTTACAGTTTTGTTCATTCCCTTTCTATGCGTTGCAGAATTCCTGTTTTTTGATGAATTTCAATCACGTCTAAATTACATCGCTTTTGAGTATTTGGTTTATCCACATGAAGTGTTCGGCAATATTTGGGAATCATATCCCATCGTATTATTGTTCTTCGGCATCTTCATCACTGCTGGTAGCCTGTTTGTGATTATCCGAAAGCGAGCACAGAATGTAGTCGACATACCCATTCCGAAGAGTCGTCGATATGGAATATTCTTTATGGTCGTTTTCACGATCAGTATCCTGTGGTCTACAATAAGTATGAGTAGTACCAAATATTCTCAAAACCGGATTGTTAACCAGTGCTCCGGAAATGGGCTTTACAGTTTTGTGTTCTATGCCTGGTCGTGTGGTTTCGATTATGATGAGTTCTACCTTACCATCGATCGAGAAGAAGCCAATCAGCGTGTTCAGCAGCGCATCATTACTTCAAACGACCATCGACACGAATTTTCACTTAATCCGGTAGACCGAACAGTAACTGTGCACAGAATTCAACGTGATTGGAATGTCGTTGTGATTCTTGAAGAGAGTTTGGGCTCTGATTTCGTAGGTATTTTGGGCGATGATCGCGGGCTCACTCCTTTCTTTGACAAACTATCTGCTGAAGGTATCTTGTTCGATAATTTCTACGCCACAGGTAACAGGACGGCTCGTGCACTAGAGGCTGTTCTAACTTCAATGCCCCCGATTCCTACAGAATCCATCTTGAAACGTGACCACTCAGATAATGTCTACACTCTGGCTCATGTACTAGCAGCACGTGGATATAATAGGGTGTTTATTGAAGGTGGACATGGAATCTTCGATGGAATGCGCTCATTCATGATGTCCAATGGATTTGAGAGGTTTATTGAACTGAAAGACTATGAAGCCCCTACCTTTACAACGGCTTGGGGGGCCTGTGATGAAGACATCTTCAACCGATCACTTATTGAATGTGATGATCTGAGCAAACGCAATAATCCCTTTTTTATGGTTGTTCTCACCAATTCGAATCATCAACCATTCACATATCCCAGTGGTCGAATCGATTTGCCCTCCGAAGCGAAAAACAGGACACATGCGGTGAAGTACTCAGATTGGGCATTAGGGAATTTCTTTCAGAAAGCAAAATTACATGAATTCTATAAGAACACATTATTCGTTGTGATGGGAGATCACGGTGCCCGTGTGTACGGAAGCCAATTGTTCCCGATGAAGTCATATCGAATTCCAGTTCTTATGATTTTGCCAAGTGGTAATGGTGGGGGAATACGATGCTCGACGTTAGCTTCATCTCTTGATATTACACCAACAATTATGGGACAACTCGGTGGGACGTATCGATCCGTCTTTTTCGGACGCGATGCTCTAAGCATAGCTCCGTCATCCGGTTATGCGTTGATGCAACACAATCATGACTTGGCACTCCTTCAAAGTAATCAACAGATGCTGGTCCTTAGTAGCCAGAAGAAGTATGAGTTATTTCGCTTAGACACCGAGACATACTCTCTAACTCAACAACAGGAAAGGAATACCAGGCTTCGCAGGGATGCGATTAGTTTTTTCCAATCAGCACATCACTTGTACTACCAAGAACGTTGGTTTCCAGCTGAGACATCCGTTTCTGAGCAATCTCACGAGATACACCATACGCACAACATCCCGATCTGGCAGCATAACAAGCCAACGACAGGTAGAAAGTTTTGAAAATGATCAAGATTCGCATAGATCTTTTGTCTGATTAATGTGAAATGCGTGACTTCCACCACCTCTTAATTTTGTTGATCAGGAGAATCCAAACGAGAGTGACACAACAACAAATCAAAAGCGGAGAACTCAACACCGATTTGTAGACTAATGAGCAAACGGAAAAAACGAAAACGAAAACGAAATCACATGAAGCCGATTCAACGTCGGAAGTTAACGCCAAGGGAACGGTGGGGTTATACAATACTGATTCTTTTCTTAGTCGGACTCAGGTTTATCCCATACATTATTGATTTGATTTGGTATCCCAATCCCTGGAACGCATTTTTGTTGACTGCCGTCATAATTTTCCTTGTAGTCTCAACTATTCTGTTACTGAAGCATGCCAAGGTGTGAACGATGATTACGCTATCTCCAATAGAATGGCAGCTGTGATTTAGAATACTGCGTCGTTTCGTCATGATCGTCTCCTTAGAAAAAGTCTATTGGAAACTCTCACAACAAATGGATCAAGTTAAGGGGAGCATGCCACCTGAAGTACTATCTTTAATAATATTTCGACACAATCGGAGTGATGCAGTCAATATGAAGAAATTGAAACTCATAACTGTTGCGAAGCGGGGACTTCCTCTTGTGCTGGCAATCTATTTTCTTCCTTGGATTACACTTTTCTATATCATTTGTGGTCTGCTAGATGTAATTAGAAATTCGGATCGTAGCCCTAACACTTTTGCCCGCTATTTTTTCGGTAATGGTGTCCTCACTTGGATGCTGTCGCCAATGAATTTGCTCTTTGATCTATTGTCGTTTCCGTATTGGAACAAAGGAGTATACCGACTTAACGAACTTCCACTGGAGTATCAGCAAGAGCTGAATGATTTGGCTAACGCAATCAATGAAGCTGACCTATGCAAACGCGCAAACGCTCAAATGAAGGATCATAAGCGCCTGATGCTGTTCTATAAGTGGTATGGGGTAAACAGCGAAATGATTGATGACGTCCCAGCTTTTTGTCAAACGTTTAAGTTCATCCGTACAATCGGCGTATCTGCTTTTCGGGGACACGAATCGACCTCTCGACATTTTGGTCCGCTACGGTTGACGTATCGAGTGCTGTTGAATTTTGGTCCGGTGCCGCAAGGAGCATCTTATATCGAGGTGGGGCGTCACACAAATTACTGGCGGGATTGTCGATTGTTCATTTTCGATGATACGTTGATTCACCAATCGTTTAATCAGGCTGATAGTATCCGATATTGCTTGTTCGTCGATATCCTGCGTCCTTCACCCTGGCCGAATTTGATGGATTGCATTTTGAGATTCATTAGGTTTTGCCTTTCGAATTATAATTCAGTCTTCTATAGAAACTGGGATGTCGTTTGGAATCAAGCCGCCAAGGAAGTTTCGGAACATAGCAAACTCGACGATGATATTTGATTTGGTTGTTAGGTGACTGGACTTCATCCACCAGTGTTCAATATGAATTGTCTTGGGTAAGATCGCGTAGGCTTTTAGAGAATGTTGTGAACTCCCCGGGAATAGTGGGCGCTCTAACTAGAGTGTAAACTATTCTGACGATGAACAACATGAACAAGTAGCTGTTGAAGTCAAAATCTAAACCCGAAATTACACGGCGGTTATTTACAAATGAGTTCATACTTGAAGCCATCAAAATGGTCACCAAGCAAGGCTTCAACACTGCTGAAGTGGCACGCAGCCTGAATATTAACGTAAGGCTCATTGTTCTTGAGCATCAGCCAGGCAATGATAACCAGTTTACGTGCTGTTCCATAGACTACAAAGTTCCAACATTTTATTTGGCTATCCGGTTTAATGGGCCCGAGTTCATTTCAAAGAGTTTGGACTGGTGGGCTTACTTCAATAAAGTAACTCTGGATTTCAGTCGGCTGGGAAAACCGACCGATAATGCGTATACTGAATAGACTTGGCCCCCTTAACCGCGTCCACCTAAAATGTGGTAACATATCGATTTTGGACATAGTTTTGGGAGAATGAGCAATGCCGAAAAAACGCTTTACTGTTGAGCAGATTATTCAGAAGCTTTGTGAAGCGGAAGTCGAACTGGCTCGTGGCAAGACGATTGGCCTGGTCTGCAAACAACTGGGAATCACTGATCAAACTTATTATCGCTGGCGTAAGGAATACGGTGGAATCCGTACCGACCAGGACAAACGCTCAAAGACCTGGAAAAGGAAAATGCACGCTTAAGGCAGCTGCTGGCAGATGCTGGCAGATGCGGAACTGGATAAGGCGATCTTGAAGGAAGCCACTTCGGGAAACTTTTGAGCCCGGCCAAGCGATGTCAGGCTGTGAGTTATGTTCGTAATATTTTGGGGCCTGAGATCCTTTCAGAACGCCGGGACTGCCGCGTGTTGGGGCAACCTCGTTCCACTCAGCGACGGGAGCCATATTTGTCGCCTTTCTGCCACAAGAAATAACGGTAAGTGTACTGACCACATCATAAATTGCGCCGGTTGCACGGATTATTCCAATCGCGCGGCCTTCGAAATCCAAACCGTAGACCGAAACGGAAAAATTGATTTATCATGCATGATACGAAGAACCGATCTATTAAAGAGATTGTGTATTCTCTTTCTATCGGGATCTCAGGATGAGATGGTGGTATAACAATTGGATCTGCCTCAGCTTCGCGATTACGACTCTCGCGCAGACAACCATTCCCTGTGATACCCACTGTTGTCATTCTGACATGCATACGATATCAACTCAAATTTGTCATCAACACTGCCATGTAGATTCGGTGGTGGAACCTGTTCATCAAAACCCAGAGCCAAACTGTCCGTTTTGCGTATGCAGTGTGGAACGAATTCTGGTGCTGATTCCCAACAAAACATACCGACAGTTGAAGCAGAATTATGTTTGTTCACACGATATTGCAAACGTTAGCGATGAGCATTACGAGATTCAGAATAGCTGGCTCACAATCGACAATTTCTACAAACGACGCTCCATCATCGCGGATCTGAGGAAACTACTCATATAAATCATGACACAATTCCGTTAGTGTCTCTGATATCTCTCAAATCTACATATTATTGATGATGTAAGGAATCTACCATGATTCGTTCACGACTGATCCGGTTCTGCATGGTACTGCCATGCTCTTGCTTAGTGTCCTGCGCCCATTTCGGCGAGACGCAGGTCACTGATCACAAAACTCCTGCCAAAATGGATGTTGCCCAGCAGGAAGACGCTCCCAAATCGCTCAAAAAGATGGTTAGAAAGAATGTCTCAAAGTCAAATCAGCCAGCTGATGCTTCCCGTACAGAAGTCGCCGACAACCTCAGATCTCAACAGACTGAAAAGGACATCGTCATTTCGCTCGACGACATTTCCAGCGACGACGATCCACTCCTGCAAACCGGTTTCGAACCCAAAAGCACAACAATCCCCCCTGCCCCTACAACGGGATCAGGAGACAAGACTCCGGCAGAACCGGATCTGATCGCCATGACTCTCGATCTAGACAGCCTATTGCAGATGGCGATGGAATCAAACCCCACACTCGCGGAAGCCACCGCGGTCGTCTATAAAGCCGAAGGGATCAAAACCCAGGTCGGTCTGCGTCCCAACCCCGTCTTTGGTTATTCCGGTAACGAAATTGGAAATGATGGCAGAGCCGGTCAGCAGGGAGCCTTTTTCAGCCAGACCTACGTTCGCGGCAACAAACTGCAACTCAACCAGGATGTCGCCCACCACGATGTTCAATCGCTCTCCTGGGAACTGGAAGCGCAGCGATTTCGCGTCAGCAACGATGTCAAGTCGCAGTTCTACGCCACCCTCGGTGCCCAGAAGCGGCAGGAAATCACTTTGAAATTGGAGAAAGTCGCGGAAGCCGGTGTCGAAATTGCTCAGTCGCTCTATAAATCAGGACAGGCTGCCCAGCCTGATATTCTGCAGGCCGAAGTCCAGTTGGGAGAAGTCCGTATCCTCCGTCAGAACGCCGAGTACGATCTTGAATCTGCCAAGCAGCAGCTGGCAAGTCTCGTCGGTACGCCCGACCTGTCTCACTATAATTTCACCGGAGAACTCGACGTTAACTCCGTGAAATGGAACTGGGACGAAGCCTACAACAATCTCGTCGCCAACAGCCCGGAAATCCAGGCAGCTTGTGCACGCGTCAATCGGGCCCGCGCTCAGATCTCCCGTCAGGAAGTTCAGGCCATGCCGAACCTCCTCGCCCAGATCGGTGCCGCTCATGACAACGCCACCGGCTCTGATATCGCAAACGTCCAGATCGCCCTCCCCATTCCAATCTTCAACCGCAACCAGGGGAATATTGCAACAGCCAACTCCGAATACAACCGCTCTGTCAAAGAAGTTGAACGTCTGCAGCTCTCTCTCAAAGTCGAACTCTCCAAGGCTTACCGCGACTACAAGAAATCGCTGAAACAGGTCGAACGTTATCGGGAAGACATCCTGCCCCTCGCTCAGAAAAACCTCGATCTCACCACCCAGGGTTACGAAAGCCAGCAGTTTGACTTCCTGCGTGTCTTAACCGCACGTCGCACGTACTTCGAAACCAACATCAACTATGTCAACTCGCTGATCAACCTGCGACAGTCCGAAGTCCGCGTGAACGGCATGGTCCTCTCTGGTGGTTTAAACAGTGTTCAGGACATCTCACAAGGCGTGGGTGGCACCAGCAACCGCGGACAGGCTTTGAGCGGACAATAAAGCTAACAGAGCAATGTCGACGTGCAACACTACTGTTTGTTCTTCTTCAGAAAGGAGAAATTGTGGTGATGGATAAATTGAGTTAACCTTGCCCTCAACCTTACGTGAGTGACTCTACTCTAAAGTTCGTTCCCACCAGAATAATATTTTGCGCCGTTTCCGTGGGCTTTCCATTCCGCCAGATTGCTTAAATGTTGCCCCGGCGTTTTTTGCTTTTGCAAGGAAAATGTTGTATGCACACGATAATCTCGAGAATGCCAAATTTAGACTCAACCCCCACTTTCCATCCAACCGATGAAATGATAGCCTTGAATATTTAATGTGCATATATTGACTTCATTTTCGTCTTCACAGAAGGGTAGATGCATATGCAGCGGATCGGGTTGATTACTATTCTTATCTTCTCGACAGCGGTTGGGGTGTTACCCTGCCCGTTCCATTTTCAACCCTTCTCGTCATTATTTCTTGGGGTAGCTTCGCAAGCATCGATCGGTGACTTAGATTACGAGCCATGCTGCCCGATTCCGGTTAAGAAGTTACCATCGGGTGGTGGTCTACCCTCTCAGCCCAAGTGCCCGTGCGAATCTCGTGATGAGTTCACAGCATTTCCGGCAACGCGCATTCAACAGACCCATCGAGATTCCCAGGAAAATCCTGTTTTGCCGATGGTCGGTGCCAATCTTTGCTACCAGTATATTGGCTCATCCAATATCGCGCAGCTAATTTCCGATGCACCGGTGTTGTCCCTTAGGGACCGTCTTCATGTGCTCTGCATCCTACTTTGTTGAGGTTGTCTGGGTGATGCCCATCGTCCTGTACTACTCGACGGTGAAGCTTCCCCATCTCATACGAATCATCTCGCATTGACAACGGTTTAGTCACGCGCGTTCACGAGATGGGACACTCATTGGTAAATTGTGACCGTCGTATAAGTTACGTCGTCGGTTATTACTCACTCTTGACATACATCGGTCCCTTAGAGTCCTCTAGGTCACGGATCGAGTCAAACCGGACTAAGTCGGGGCAGTCACAGCCTGTCTGCCTCTGCCCAATCTTGGCGAAGGAACAGGATGTTCACATGAAGAAACTAATTGAGGGGCTGAAACATTTCCAGAACCATGTCTTGTGGGAACGACGTGAACAATACGAGCGGAGCGCCCAGAGCCAAAAACCACAAGCGTTTCTGATTACGTGCTCGGACTCCCACGTCCTTCCCGATATCTTTATGCAGGCTGATCCAGGGAACTTATTCGTTACACGGAATGCGGTCAATTTGGTTCATCCGTGCGATGGTCCGATCGGTGAAATGGCTACGATCGAATACGCCGTTTCCGCACTTGGTGTGACTGACATCATTATCTGCGGGCATTATGATTGCGGTTCAGTTCGTGCTATCCTGCACCCGGAAAAAGCAGTCAATCTGTGCAAGACGAACGAGTGGCTAGCCCGAGTCGCTGAGACTAGCGAGACGATCCGGAGGGAACACCCCAGTATAGAAGGAGTTGCCTTGTGGAACAAAGCAGTCGAGCGGAACGTACTCTTACAGGTCGAAAACCTGGCGAAACATCCAGCGGTCGCTGCTGCTTTGACTGCCGGCACCCTTCATCTGCACGCCTGGGTCTTGCGATTCGAAACAGGAGACGTGCTCGCCTACGATCAAGCAAGCAAAGCCTTCGCGCCGTTAGCGGAGACGCCGGTTGTCCACGCGGACCGGCCTGATTCTGAAACGAGTTCACGGTCGCCCGAAAACATGGGATCGCCGAAGGCTTCGCGAGTCGCTAAGCCTCCGAAATGGTTCGAGGTACTTAAGAGCGACATTCCATCTTCATTGGTGGTCTTTATGGTTGCCCTACCGTTGTGCCTGGCTATTGCCAAGGCCTGCGGTGTTCCAGCGGAAGTCGGTCTGATCACCGGCATCATCGGCGGAATTCTGGTAGGATTGATTGCCGGCAGCCCATTGCAGGTGAGCGGGCCCGCGGCGGGGCTCATTGTTATCCTGCTCGACATTGTCGAGAAACAGGGTATCGGGATGTTAGGAGTCGTTGTATTTCTGGCTGGATTGATTCAATTCGCCGCTGGACTCCTGCGGCTCGGACAGTGGTTTCGAGCCGTGTCACCCGCTGTCATACTTGGCATGCTGGCGGGAATAGGGGCCGTCATTTTCTCCCAGCAGTTCCATGTCGCGTTGGACGATGCTCCCGACCGAAATCCATTGGTGAACTTCGTGAACATTCCACGGGCTCTGACGCATGTTTTCGTCGGCCACGATGGGCACCCGGGGCACCTTTCTGCTGCCCTCGTTGGTGCCGCCACGCTGCTCATTCTGGTGTTCTGGAAGAGGATCGTTCCGGAAAAACTCAGGGCGGTACCGGCTGTCATCGTGTCGATCGTTGTTGTAACGGCTGTTTCCGCCTTCCTGGCGCTACCCATTGAGAGGGTCGAGTTTGACAGTTTGGGAGCGGCTGTCAAATGGGTTAATTTTGGTTCGCTCCCAGAGATTCTCACTAGTCCATCGGTTTGGAAGGTTGCACTGATAGTCGCCTTCGTCACGAGTGCACAAACACTTTTGACTGCCGCCGCCGTCGATCGAATGCATCAAGGCCCTCGGACCCGTTATGACCGCGAGTTAGCGGCTCAGGGTGTCGGCAACGCTATCTGCGGACTAATGGGTGCGTTGCCAATGGCAGGAGTAATTGTTCGCAGTTCGGCCAATGTTGATGCAGGTGCTCGAACCCGTTGGTCAGCAGTGTTTCACGGTGCATGGCTGCTGATATTTGCTCTCTTGTTTCCCCAATTGCTTCGAATGTTGCCTACGTCCGCTCTTGCCGCACTACTCGTGTTAACCGGCGTCAAACTGCTAGGGATTCGTGCGATTCGAGCGTTGTGGCAAGAAAGTCGGAGTGAGGGAATCATCTGTGTCGTCACGGCCTGTGCTGTGGTGACGCTGGACTTGCTCACAGGGGTATTAGTTGGAATCGGATTCTCTATCATAAAGTTAATTTATACGTTTTCCAGGCTTTCAATTTCCCATCGCTGCGACCCGGACGGTGATCGTAGAACGCTAGTGCTGGAAGGTTCGGCGACCTTCATCCGTCTGCCGAAGTTGGCGGCGGCATTGGAAGCAGTGCCGTCGGGTACAGTCCTGCACATCGACTTGAAAGGCTTGAGCTACATCGACCACGCCTGCTTCCAACACTTGATGGATTGGGAAAAGCAGCACCAAGCAACGGGCGGCGCACTCGTGCTGGATTGGGATACAG
>DEML01000087.1:0-4313 GCA_002359185.1 Planctomycetaceae bacterium UBA2671 | reverse complement strand
GCTCGTGCTGGATTGGGATACATTGCACGCAAGGTTTCACAGCTCCCCCCCGCGGCCGCCGCAGTCGTCTAATTTCCAACAGTTCGAGGACAACGTAGGCGGTGATGACTGCGAATGGTCGAGAGCGGCATAGTTTCTACTTGTCGGTGCTTCGACATTCGTTGTCGAATTTGCCGTGGCTGGTATTACAACGGCGACGGCTTGAAACGGATTAAGACCGGAATGGGCGCAGCATCAGCGAAGAATCAATTTAATAGGACAGTACGATGACTGATAAGATGAGAAAAAATATTGACCTGGTTCTGCCCAGTGTGTCGGATATACGAGATGCCTGTGTTCAGCGACTAACCGAGTTGTTGACCGCAAAGGAAGGTGTCCTTCCGGTGAGCGTGCAAAATCTTTCCGGTGTGATTTTTTGGTGAGCCGGTTGGGAAGCGGGGGCCAGCTGGCGGCGGGGGCTCAAGCAGCGTTGGGGAGTTCAGCGATTGTCTGGCGGTAGTTCCAGGGCAGGAACCGTTCGGGATGGGCGGCGACTTCGCCGGGATGGCGGAAGAGTTCGGTGAGATAATCGAAGGGGTTCGCCTGATTGAGCTCGCAGGTGTGGATCAGGCTCATGAACATGTCGCCGATGCGGGCCCCATTTTGCGTGCGATAGAAAAGCGAATTCTTGCGATGGCAGATCGCTTTTTTCAGAGCCCGCTCGCAGATGTTATTGTCCAGCGGGGCTCCGGCTTTGTGCAGAAAGAGCGTCAGCTTCTCCCAGTGTCTGAGCAGATAATTGACGGCGGTGCCCAGAGCCGAGTTCGGCTCGACGAGCTTTTCGTCGAACTGCCGATGCAGCCAACTCTTCAATTCCGTCATCGCCGGTTGGCTGTGGGCTTGATGTAACTCCAGACGTTCTTCGGAAGACAGCCCCTCCTTCCGGGCAGCGGCATCATTTTTATAGACGATCTTCAATGCTTCGAGCACATGGCCGCACTCTGCGGGAAACAGATCGTGAATCTCCACGAACTGCCGGCGGGCATGGGCCAGGCAGTTGGCGACGATCGTCCCCAGTTCCCGGGGCATGTTCCGCGCGAGCGCATCGCACATCTGGATCGGAGACTCAAGTTCGGCTGCGCGCTGCTTGAGTACCTCGGCCAGATTCTCGCCGGCGTGCCGATGCGAGCTGAAAAACAACGCAATGCGGCGACCATCCCGCGTGGAAATCACGCCGGACGTGAACAGACCGGTGCGGTCCGGATTGTCCACGAAGGGAATCCGGCGTTCCCCCATCAGGGTCAGAATCTTCACGGTTGTGTCGTCGTTGTAGAGAATCGTTCCCTGAGCGGCTTCTCGCATGAGGTCTTCGAAAGCCGGATTGAGTAGAGGGGCAAAAGTGGAAACCACATCCCACTGAGTCGAGGCCGGCAGAGGAATTTCCAGGTTCCCCTGCAGGCCCTGGAGGCGGTTGAAGGGAAGCCCGCTTCCATATTTTAAAAGGCCGATCATCGCACCGGCCCTGGCATCGTATTTCTCGCGGCTGGCTTCCTTGGGAAGCGCGGCCGTGAAGACCTCGCCGCACAGACCGCAGCGGAGGCGTTCCAGTGCATAGGTCCTGGCACCCAGCGGAGCCTGGCCTGTGATCCGCACCACAGTGCGGGGCGGCTTTTGATAGAGGGTTCCCTTCCCGCATTCCGGACAAGGATCGCCGACGTGAAGCGAGCGGTGAGGAATTTCGATCTGCTCGGCTCCGCGATACGCGTCGGCTCCGTTTCGACCGTGGCCTCTGGGAGGTGGTTTGCCGTTCGGCTTTTTGTCGGATTCGTCGGACTCGGTTTCGCCCGCGTCCCCGGTATGCTCCACGGATTTGCCGGAGTTCGGCTCGGCATCGGCCTGATCAGAATTTCCCACGACCTGTCTGGTCTTCTCCGTCTTCGCGCCGAACAGCATCTTCTGCAGCCGGCCGATCGACATGTTCTTTTCTTGAATCAGGCCCGCCACATATTCATAGGATTCAAAAACCCGCTCGATCAACTCCGCATCTTGAAGAGCCAGCGATTGCCTGGCGCGGTCCGCCACATCCTGGAGTCGTTTGTGATCCACTTCCATGACCTCCGGTTTCTTCCGATTCATGATCCACCATCCGTGGCAAACACAGAGCCTCCAAGTCCGTTCGCTCAGTGAAGAAATACCCTGATTATCGCAGCGTGGCAAGAGCAATTGTCTGATGCGACAATCAAGCCTGGGGGCCCACGGGCCGCCAATCGGGGGCAGCTCCCGTTCGCTCCGGGTTGCCGGCCGAGAACAGAACCGACAATTGATGAGCAGCCAGGCGTTGCGTGGCAGCATCTCGCGCATCGGGCCACCAGTGAAGGCGCCCTTCGGAAAAACGCTTGTGACAGAGCCAGAAACCCTGGCCATCATACACCAGCACCTTGATGGCCGTCTTTCTGCGATTGCGAAAGCAAAACACCGTCCCCGCGAAGGGGTCTTCACCCAGGGTGTCTTTGCATAACCGTGTTAGCCCATCGATGCCCCTGCGAAAATCCGCCGGTTGGGTGGCGACCAGGATCTTCATCTGCGGTGTAATGGCCAGCATCAGTTTGAACCTCGCAGGCTGCGTCCCACCACCGCGATATCGGCGGCCTGATAACCTGTCAGTTGGACCCGCAAAATTCCGGCATGGTCCTCCCACTCGATCACGCATGCGGAAGCCGGGGCAGAGACGGACGGTAATTCGACAAATGCCGAGCCGTTCTCCGCTGGCTGCCCTTCCGCCAGGAAAACCCGCTTCTTCAACGCATAGTAGTCAAGCTTCAACGACCGAGCGGTGCGTGTCACACCATATTTGCCAGCCAGCCTGACCGCCATTTTCCACAAGGGGGCGGGAATCCGCGCCCCGGGCTGTTTTGTCTGCCGCCACGCCGCCAGTCGCTCCCGAACCCTGGCCAGATCCGGGGGCAGTGCACGCTGATTCTGATTCGCCATCGCCGACCTCCTGAAAAGAGAAACCGCTCACGATAGCAGAATTTAAAAAAACAATCATGCACGCTTACCGGAAGGACACAAAGGAAGGGATCGAGACCACCCATGCGACGGACAACAAGGGCATGAGTCAGGACCAAATTTGCATCCACTATGATCCTGAACGACTATCCTTGGGGGAGGTGCGCGAGTTGGCCAAACGGTACACAACTCGTCAGACAGCGCGATTGAGCGTCTTTGTCTACATCGAAACGATTTATAATCGCAAGCGAAAACATTCGGCCCTGTTCCGCTACATCGAAACGTTCTACAATTCAAAACGTTTACATCAAACATTAAACTATCAATGTCCCGACCAGTTCGAGAGAATATACACTCAATAACTGGCCGCATAATTCACTCTTTGGGAGTCCGCCAGTCTTGGGCTATCGCAACTCTTAACTCGACTGGTAATTGGGTAGTATCAATCTTAGCAGATATTGTTTTGATGTTTGCATTGTTGCAGTACTGGGGACTCTGCATAATTCAACAAACAACTAAAGTAAATAGCAATTAATAATGAACCGACTGTGCTGTTTATTATGAAATCCTGATATTGTTGCGCGAGTTCTCACGCCTGAGAAAAATGCAGTCCGTTCGGCAACGAAACACAGTGAATCATCACCGTCTGAAATGACTCTTCCATATTGGGAAATTGATTTCGGGATGAATTCACTGTTGGAGATAACGAACTGCGCACGGCCAACCGGTCATAGCTGGCGAGAGAGTGGTTCTACTATACTATCAAGTTGCTCATAATATTTGTGGCAGTTTTGTGGCATTCGTTTTTGCCTTAAATGAATTAATTCCTGATAAAAGTTCTTGACGTTTGATAGAATAAGTCTATTATTATAGTCTCAAACACATGGGAAACCCGGCAACAATTCAGCGGTCAGAGAATCCCCCTCTCTCCGCCTTTTTTACTGGCACTGTTCTTAACTGCTGTGCTGGTAGAAATTTGAAACTTCATAATTCTGCTCCTTTTTAGAATTGTGGTAAAATTGTGATAGATGCCTGCCTGCTGTGTTACAGCCGGCAGGCATTTGTTTTGGACTCAGCATTCCTCGACTGAGCCACCGTCTTTAACCTGTTCTGATGCTTCAGCTGCCTGTTCTTTACTACTGTCTGTCTCCTTAGCAGTAAACCGTTCAATGCTGGCGCGAGTGTCCTGTTCCAGTACGTGCGTGTACCGCCGCAGCATTTCCTCGGAAACATGACCACCCCAACTGCGAACCGTAGTTGGGGGAATCCCCTTGGCAAGTGCTTTCGAAATGATCTATTCGGATGAATGACGTTTGGTGGGCATG
>DEML01000072.1 GCA_002359185.1 Planctomycetaceae bacterium UBA2671 | reverse complement strand
GGAGAGGCGATTAGTAGTCCGCAAATACAGATCATAATGTATTGACTGGTGTTCGGCAGTGTTAGTAATGGGAACATGATTCAACTTCTGTTAGAGTGACATGGAATGACTGATTTCATTCATTCTGAATTGAAAACAGTGATGCTTATTAAATTGGGACTGGAAAGCCCGGATACTTGTCATTTTGAAGCTTGCCTTATCCTCGATCTTAGTTCTGACACTCATTTAATTTGCTCTTTACGGTCAGAATTTTCCATTAGTCCATGCATTACATATTTCACTGTTTAAAATGAAAATTCCACTTCGGATTCTATGAAAAAACAATTTTCATCGATCACCAACAGCTTAGCCAACAAGTATAATTCTGCCTGTCTTGGAAACAGGTGCATGAGTGTCGAGAAATTCGCCACAAGCAATGGAGATGATGAATGCGGAAATAGCATTCGTGCTATGCAAACAAAACCTTCAGCTCAATGTCAGATGCAGATTGAAAGGTTGATTGTGTTGCTCAGAAAGATTTGAATCAGGTTTGTTCTGGAGCATATTCAAAAATTACCTGCAGTGTATTATTGAAAATGCTCTCGCGGCATCGAGAAATGGTAACAACCTCCCCGTTCTACATGCCGTTCGAACTAATTTGGGCGCGTATAAATCTATAAGTCGTTGATTGGTAGGGAACTGAATTACAATCGGCTGAAGCCGATAGTAAATCAGTTTTAACTCATAAAGAGATCTTCCCCGATTCGGTCGACAGTTTGTCGTCAGTCAGTGCCTGACCTACGAGTCTGAAAAATTATGAATCGCGAAGTCGGGTTACGACCTCGACAATTCTTCGGATGGCTTCATCGATGTCTGCTGGTTGAAGATGTTTGTGTAGACTGAATCGCAAAGCCGAGCGAGCCAGGTTCGGATTAATTCCCATGGCCAGCAGGACGGGGGAAGGTTCGGCGGAACCGCTTGCACAGGCGCTGCCCAGGGAGCAACAGATGCCTGCCAGATCGAGCCCGATCATAATGGCTTCGGCTTCCAGTCCCGGGAATGCGACATTGCTGGTGTTGGGGAGCCGAGGTGCGTTTCGTCCGTTGATTACCAGCGGGGCAATCTGCTGTTCGAGTTGATTCTCGAAGCGATCTCTCAGTTCCTTCAGTTTCCGGGAAATCGTATCCTGCTGCTGTTCCCATTCACTCAGCATGGCAGCCATGCCTGCCGCAAGAGCAACGGCTTCTGTCCCCGGACGTCGGCTGTCTTCCTGGAAGCCTCCGACGGACATCGGGATAAAAGGGACGTTATCTTTTAACAGCAGTCCACCAATGCCGCGTGGACCATGAGCCTTGTGCACACCGAAGCTGGCCGCGGTGGCTCCGAGTTCGTGAAATGAGATGGGGATTCGTCCGACTGCCTGAACAATATCGAGATGCCAGGGGATTTGATGCTGCTCGCAGAGAGTGCGGATTTGCGAAACATCCTGAATCACACCTGTTTCATTGTTGGCATAAATGATGGCCGCTAATCCGATTTCTTCCCAGGGCAACTGATGAAGTTGATCGGTTGAGATCAGTCCGTTGGCATCGAGAGGGATCAGGACTTTTTTCCAGCCCTGTTTGACCAGACGATCAGCACATTCGGCTGTGGCGGGGTGTTCTCCGCCTGTGATGGCAATCGTTCGTCGCTCCGGCGAAACCGCAGCAGCTAACCCCATCAAAGCCAGGTTCGTTGATTCGGTTCCTCCACTTGTGAAGATCACTTCCTTCGATTGAGCACACAGTACGCGAGCGGTGGTCGCACGAGATTCTTCCAGGCTCTTCCGCGCTTTCCGACCGAGTTGATGTGTGCTGCCGGGATTAGCGTAACATTCTGCAGCGACAGTCCGTACCGTTTCCCAGACCGCAGGATCAGGAGGGGTGGTCGAGTTGGCATCAAGATAGATGATGGGTTCTTTCATGAAAGAACTTTAGTGCTTTGTTGTTTAATGTCCTATGTAGGGTCACGTAAATTTCTCTCTGAATTTGAAATTCAACGTCGAGAGAGCACTGCCGGGCAAGCCAGCAGTGGCACCCATTAAATGTCATTGAACAGTCGGGAAACTCTATGAAATGTGATTATCATTCACCCCTGTGGGACAGGCCTCTTGCCTGTCAATTCGCTTATGCGAACCAAAATTGAGATTCGTTGGACAGCAATTTAGGTCAGGCATTGTCTGACGAAATGTGTGTGCCACCTCTTTTGTCGTCAGGCGGTGTCTGACCTACACCTCCTTGGAAATCAAACAGACTTGTGTATAAGGGACAGGCAAGAAGCCTGTCCTACAGCTGTATAAGTCAATCTCTGCGTCCACCGGCAAAAATCATCAGGTAGTAGGCCAGTGTCAGGACCGATTGCAGGGTTGCTGCGACATACGTCCAGGCAGCTGAATTCAACACGCTGTTGACGGCGGCTGCTCCGTCGGCATCAACCATTCCGGAATCGGCCAGAATTCGTTTGGCTCGATTACTGGCATCAAACTCGACGGGCAGGTTGATCAACTGGAAGAAGACTACGCCTCCGAACAGAACGATACCTAGAAGAATCAATTGAATACTGTTGAGCAGAATTCCCACGATTAAGAGGATAGAAAACGCTGTCCCTCCAAATTGAGCCGCTGGCACGGCTGCGTTGCGGATGACCAACGGTCCGTAATTTTCTGCATCCTGAATTGCATGTCCAACTTCGTGAGCAGCGATTCCGACTGAGGAAGCCGAGTGTCCTCGATAGACCTCTTGACTTAAACGGACAACTTTTTCCCGTGGGTCGTAATGGTCTGATAATTGACCGGGCGTTTCGACAACATCGATGGATTGAAGGCCATTGATATCGAGAATATGCCGTGCAGCTGCAGCTCCGGAAAGCCGGGTGGGAACACGCAGACCATGTGCGAAAGTCGATTTGACTCGATACTGGGCCCACATCATGAGCAGGATAGCCGGAGCCGTGAAAATTAATAAACCTAAGTAACCGTACATTGCATTCTTCTCCATGTATTTCTATTGCGAGCGGTCGCTCATCATTCAGTACGTTGAAAAATTGCTCGCTGATCAATCTTTGTTCGCCGTCGGAGACGGTTTTCCGGAAATCTTTTTCCTGTCGAAATGACAGATCTCTGCTGTCTCAACCTTTGAAGCAGTTTTCGCACCATTCTATTCTCAACATGCCAGAGAGGCAAAAAATGTACTTTTTACACTGAATTTCTGATATTCCTCAGCTTGGATTCTGAGAGGATGAGATCAAAAGTTATGTGTTGGTCAACTAAAATTTATTTCCTTTTTTAACGATCGTATTAATTTTTCTTGCGAAGGCATGCAAAATGCCTGAGAGTTTGTAGACTTAATTTTGATAAGATACGCTCCTTGGGGGGAACGTACCGGGACAAAAGTAGCACCTTCGGAAGGAAACCAAAAATGAAACGACTTTTAGTTTTGGCAATGCTTGTCGCAGGATTCACTCTCCTGCAAAATCCAGACTCTGCAGAGGCGCGTCATTGCTATTACGGCAATTACGGGGGATATGGATATAACAGTTATTACCGCGGTTACTCCTACGGTGGTTACAACTACGGGGCTTACAGTACGTATTATGCACCTGCCTATTACGCTCCAGCGGCTTATTATGCACCAGCCGCCTATTACACTCCTGGCTATTACGCGGTAGGATATTATGGATACACCTATCCCAATTACTGGGGTGGCTACTACCGGGCACCGGGGTACTACACGGGATACCGAGGTTACTACTACGGCTGGTAAGCCGATTTGATCCAGTACGAATTGCAGATCGGGCACTCTCAGGGCGGAGAGTGCCTTTTGCTTTGCACAGATTAAAATTTCCCTTTACGATAGCCGGACTTAATATCTAACTTTTCAATGATCAATGAAGTCCACAACTTATGGCTTATCGACGCATCGCCTCGCTCAAAACGACAGAACAGTTTCGCGACTATCTGCAAGGTCTCGGACTTTCGATTGAAATCGACGACGACCCCCTCTCCGCCGCAGAAAATTCTCCCCTGGCTCAACCGATCAAGGTGGGAGATTTTCAAGTTGGAAATCGCTGGGCCGTGCATCCGATGGAAGGTTGGGATGCCACCCGCGATGGCAAGGCCAGCGAAGAAACGCTGCGTCGCTGGCAGCATTTTGGCGAGTCCGGCTGCAAATTGATCTGGGGTGGCGAAGCGGTCGCGGTCTGCCCGGCAGGTCGGGCGAATCCGAATCAGCTTTATTACCATCCTGAGAACGAAAAATCACTCAGCGATCTCCTTCAGACGCTCAATAAAGCTCATACCGACATATTTGGTTCGGAGGCCCTGGATGATTTTCTGGTCGGACTTCAATTAACACATTCCGGTCGTTTCAGTCGGCCGAATGAAAAAGTTCGTCTGGAATCTCGCGTGGCCTATCATCATCCTATACTTGATGAGCGGGTGAAATTATCGGATCAGCAAGGGACCACTTATCTGACGGATGAAGACATCCAGGAGTTGATTCAGCAATATGTTGATGCTGCCCGAGCCGCGGAGAAAATCGGCTATCGCTTTGTCGATATTAAGCATTGTCACGGCTATCTGGGACACGAGTTTTTATCGGCATTTTCCCGCGAAGGGAACTATGGCGGGAGCTTTGAAAACCGCGCGAGATTTCTCAAAGAGATTTGTCAAGCCGTTAAAGCGGCTTGCCCAAATTTGATGCTTGGCGTACGGCTTTCGTTATTCGATTTTCTTCCGTTTCAGCCGGAATCGTATGATGAAAAGACCGGACGGCCGGGAATCGGCCAGCCTGCGCCTTATGAAAATGGAAGTTACCCCGGCTTCGGTTGCGATCGTTCCAACCCATTAACCATGGATTTAACAGAGCCAATTCGGTTACTCGAAATGATGCGGGATGAACTCGGTGTCGTGATGGTGAATCTGACTGCCGGCTCTCCCTATTATAATCCCCACATTCAACGCCCGGCCTACTTCCCGCCTTCGGATGGATATCAGCCTCCAGAAGACCCACTTGTTGGCTGTGTCCGACAAATTGAAGCGGTTGCCCGTTTGAAAAAAGCCGTTCCCGATCTGCCGATTGTGGGCTCTGCTTACTCTTATTTTCAAGAGTATTTGCCGCATGTGGCTCAGGCGGTGGTCCGGCGGGGCGATGTCGATTTTGTCGGTATCGGTCGACTTGTTCTCAGCCAGTGGCAAATGCCCACTCAAATTTTGAATGGGGAAGACTATCGAGCGACTAAGAAAATCTGTCGCACTTTCAGCGACTGTACCACCGGTCCTCGCAATGGATTGATTTCCGGTTGTTACCCGCTGGACGATTACTATAAATCCCGTCCGGAGTTCCAGGAACTCAAAGCGATTAAGGCCGGGAAGAAGCCAGAGTAACTATCATTTCAAGCTGCTTGATCTCTAGAGCATTTTCAAAAATCATCTGCAGTGTCCGGCAGGAGCAAACCCAGCGCTTTAGGGTCATTTGATGCTCATGCGACTGCAGAAACCATTTGAAAATGGTCTAAAACGTGATCTTCTTGAATTACGAAATGATCACATAAAACTGGAGCTTTTCACGCTCGATCAATCGATGTGATCCACATCGCTGCTATAAACATCATCACCTGCATTGTTAGTTATTGTCACCACTGCGAATTATGCTTTCGAGAGCTCTAAGGACTGTTTTTTGGAGCTATCTTTAAGTCGTTGGAAAAGCGCCCACCTGTGGTTTGACACGGTTACGTCAAATCCGTCCAGCAAACTGATTTACAAGCTTGGTTCATTCCTGGTCTGAATGGAACGAGATCAGGAAATGGAAGAGTACTGATGTCATCGACGCAAATCGAAGAAAATATCACAGAGGATAAAAATCTGACTTCTGTCAGTGTCAATGATCTGATTGTTGGTCGAGTCATTCAGTTTCCGATTTACGATCTTCATGGTGTTCTGCTGCTGGCAGAGAATTCTGAAATCACCCAGGAACGCAAGCGAGCGATGCGTCAGCACGGCGTCCTGGAAGTTCGTATAAGTCAAGAGGATTTCAGACGGGTTACAGTTAATGCTGGACTGACAAACCTGGGGCCCACGACGATCGGTTTCGATGAAGCGTTGACCAAACGGATCGATACGATCATCGATGGTGGGTTAATGGCTCTGAAGAACGATGGTCCTGCAGTAAAAAATGATGTCGTGTTTCTGGGGCGTAAAGGCTACAACCAGCAAAAGCGGAAAGAATTAATTGAGCAGCATAAATCCAACGGCAAAGCTCTGGGGGATATGATCAGTGAGGTCATGCATGGCGAAAAGATCAATGGATCGATGGTCTCAACAATGGCTGCTCATTACCTCAAAGAAATGACAACCGATACCGATAATGTTTTGACCTCGGTCATCGATCAATTCCAGGATGACGACATCGCTTCCCGTTCGATGGAAGTTTCTCTGTTGGCGATGGCCATTGGAATTGAAATGGATCTGGATGCTGATAACACTCGCAATCTGGCAATAGCCGGGCTCATTCACGACTGGGGGATGATGAAAGTTCCGCCCGAAATAAGATCCACGGATAAAAAATTGAATTCTCTGGAATTGCTGGAAATCCAAAAACATCCCATTTACTCACTGGAAATGCTTCAGCATGTATCGGCATTACCGACCGTCATCCCCGTTATCGCCTATCAGGTTCATGAGAGGATGAATGGCAAAGGCTACCCAAGAGGTCGTCGGGGCTTAAGTATTCATCCCTTAGCTCGCATTCTGCAAGTTGCAGACGCTTTTGTCGGAATGACATCGAAAAGACCTTATCGACCAGCGTTAATGCGATATGCGGCCATGGAATGTTTGATTCGACAGGCCCGCGAAAATTATGTGGATTCTAAAGTTGTAAGGACGTTATTGAGAGTTCAGTCTTTGTTCCCGATTGGCAGCTTTGTTCAACTCTCTGACGAGAGCATTGCCCAGGTGACGCGTAGAAATCAGGATTATTATACCGAACCGATTGTGACTCGGATTCAGAATGCTTCAGGAGATCTTGTCGACCGTGAAGCTGATGAGAATCTGATTGATCTGCATGAAGAGGTCGATCTGCACGTTACGCATGCTCTACCGACACCGGGGTCCGGTGAAATTAACTATTCAGAAGACAGCTACTTTTCCAGTCTGAATTCATGATAATTCTTCCGTGTGTATCGGTGCCAATCACAAAGATGCCGACAATTGTTAGGGCATAAACTGATTAAAAATGCGATTACTGCTGACATAATCCAGATGCCGTGAAACTAGCTGATTTTCCTTCAAGTCATTAGTAAATACTTGACGAGTAAATTAAAATAAAATCACGAAAGCATTAAATTGATGGACCACTTTCGCGAATTTCTTTCTGGTAACAATTCACGTTTGTGAATGATAGAGAAAAGAAGATACGGATCATTAATTTTTTTACCTCGGCTCTTTTGAAATTGCTCTGAATTCATCCTGAAATGATGAATTCTTTTCCGGTGCATATACATTCTCCATAATATGCGTCGCAAACTCGGCCTCCCAAATAACGAATTGTGCAGACAATTCCCTCCATTATAATTTAATTATCTCCTTTCTATTCCATACAAGCGGGTGCTGGAAATGGATCATTTCAGATGACATCTGAGCAATCAGCTGACAACCCACTGGATACTGAACAATTCACGACAATTTCGATCAATGATTTAATCGTTGGACGTACAAATCAACACGCGATCTATGATCAAAGTGGAATTCTACTCCTGGCTGGGAATTCTGAGATTACTCAGGAACGAAAATTGGCCATTCTTCAGCGTGGCTGTCTTGAAATTCGAGTGAATTGCTTAGATTCCAAGCGAATCTCCTTCAATCGGGAACTTCTTCAACGCAATTATGCATTGCTGGAATTGGATACAGAAGTCACCAGAAAACTCGATGCAATTATCGAGGGTGGTCTTTTTGAATTCAAAAATGAAGGACCAGCGGTTAAGCAGACTCTGCTGGATGCAGGCAGGAAAGGTTACGATAAAGCACAACGTGAAGAAGTCATCAAGCAGCATCTTCAGAATGGTCAAGAGCTTGAGGAGATGATTAGCGGAGTCATTCACGGAGAAACGATCAATGGCGCCAGAGTTTCCAGAATGGCCACTCAATATCTGGAAGCGATGACTAAGGATGTCGGAAATGTTCTCAGTTCGATCATCCATCAATTCAGTGATGACGAAATCGCATCTCGATCAATTGAAGTTGCCTTGATGGCAATGTCAATTGGGATTGAAATGAATCTGGATGCCAGGAACGCACGACTGCTCGCAATAGCCGGACTTGTTCACGATTGGGGAATGACAAAGGTTCCTCAACAGATCAGAACAGCGACAAAGCGATTAAATGAATCGGAAATGCTGGAGATCAAAAAGCATCCCATCCATTCCCTTGAGATGATTCAGCGTGTTTCCGGTATGCCTAAAGTGATCTCTCTCATTGCCTATCAGGTTCATGAACGAATGAATGGCATGGGATACCCTCGCGGTCGAAAGGGGAAAAGCATTCATCCTCTGGCTCGGATCCTTCAGGTCGCTGATGCATTTGTTGGAATGACATCGACACGTCCTTATCGTGCGCCCATGATGCGGTATGCGGCCATGGAATGTCTCATTCGACAGGCTCGCGAAAACTTTGTGGATGCAGAGGTTGTGAGAGCATTTTTGAAAGTTCAATCCCTGTTCCCGATTGGGAGTTATGTCTTGCTTTCTGATGACAGTGTCGCACAGGTCATACGAAGAAATCAGGATTTTTATACTCAACCAATTGTTATGAGAGTCCAGGACGCCTCTGGAGAACTCGTCGATCAAGAGGCAGATATCAATCTCATTGATTTACATGCCGAGGACAAAATGAATATCGTCCGGGCTTTGCCCAACCCCGGTACCAATGAGACGAATTACTCGGAAGATAAGTACTATTCGAAACTTATCGTGAATTGATTCGGAATATTGAAACCGATTTTCCTGTCCGAGTATAAAATTCTAATCTTTCAAAAAAAATGAGCAGATAACTTTCTACCTGCTCATATCAAATTTTGTAGACGTAGTCAGGTTGCTTCTGCATTAAGCGTCGTAATCGACAATGATTCGTCCATCGCGACGGACGACGACATCGACTTCGTATTTACCGAAATCGTAACGCAGTTTGTGTCCAAAACGGGTGACTCGTACACGTGGTACATCGCAAGGTGGCACACAGATGATGATCATGGCACATTCGGGTCCACAGTAGTTGGCTCGGCGTCTTGGAAGAATTGGTTTCCAGAGCGGAACTTCGACCAGATACGGAATCGCATGAGGATGTTTTCGATGCTGATCCCGATAGTCCACCCGGTCATATAATGGTGGCAAAGCCGGGGAGTAGGGAGCAGATTCCACATAGGGAACAACCGTCTGATATTCCTGGGGTTCCGGGAAATACATCGACTCGTGTCGAGCCCCCGGTGGCAATGGCGTGGTCTCATAAACTGGGGGAGCCACCTCGTAAGTTGTTCCCGGTTGCACAAGAATTGGCCCGGCTACTGCCCCGGCAAAAGTGATCAAACTGCAAGAAAAGATGGTCAGTGCTGTTAATGTTTTCGTCATCATTGTTACCTCACTCAGTCAGATTCAAGTCTTCCCATATTGCGTGTCCTTCCAATTCTATCATCCTGGCCGGCCTACTGTAATGAAATAATGGCCTCTGGAGGAGATTTTATGGCATGTTGTCGAATAGAACGAATCTGCTGATTCGCATGAATAATCGACTGATAAGGATTGCAGTTATTCAATGGCTGAATTCTGTGTGCGATAACGTTTCAGAGACATAAGCGCGAAAGCGGTGCCGTAAGGCTGATGGTAGTCGTAGAGGGGATAATCCCACCAGGAGCCATCTTTTTCCTGACGTTCGAGCATTAAGCGGGCAAGAGGATGAGCAAACTGCCCCCGCTCTGCCACGGGAAGTTCTTGCAGGCACAACGCTCCGTAGTAATGGCCGTAGTAGTAGAAGTAGCCCGCGACCGAAAACCAGGCTTCGTGTGGAATCGGGCGTTTGCGACCGATATCGAGCCAGCCGTTGCGAACGACTAAGCGTTCGAGCCACTCTTTCAGGACGTCCTTAGTAATATCAGTTTGTCCCCAGTAGAGCAGGGCAATGTTGCAGGCTTGAGACCGTCCCAGACTTCCCCCCGGTCGATTGACTGGATGGACCGGTGAGTTCTTGAGATATTCTCCGTAAAGGTAACTGAAGTCGTTTTTCTGCTGTCGCAAAATCGCGGCAACGGCTCGTTCCTGCACTTTTTTTGGAGGTTCAAACCCGCGCTGAGCGACATCATGGAAGGCAACAAGAACTGTGGCGGCTACGAAACTGATGGAGGAACTTGAGGGGCGTTTTGTGCCATAGCGGAAATCGTAATAGCCCCAGCCGCCATCGACTGATTCGTAACGGGTGAGCATATCAAACTGTTGTGCGACCAGTTCGGCAATCTGCTCCTGCATCGGAGGATTGTCGGCATTACGGTCGTGCATTCTCGCCAGTGCCTGCAGCGCGTAGGCATGACCCCAGACATTATAAATCGCGGTTTGATCAGCTCGTCGCAGATAAGGGAGTTTTTCGACCAGCCACGATTCCCCCAGATCGATCGCCTCTTTGCATTCGGGAAACTGCGGTTCCATTTCGATCAACGCAGAAATGGCCAGAGCCGTCGTTCCCATTTTGAAAGCGTGATGAGCGCCGGGAATCGGTGCATAAATATTCAAGCCTTTGGTGCGAGTCGCATTTCCCCAGGAACCATCTTTATTCTGATAGCCGATTAGAAAATCGACGCCCCGTTTGCAGGATGCATCGATTTGTGTAGCCGGAACTGGAACCTGCATTTCATCGGCAATATAATCCTCTTCCGGAGATGCCACACCAAATTTCTGTTCGGTTTTCGGCTCCGTAGTTTCTTCTACCGGCGTAGTGACTTCATCAGCACTAGCCGAAGTGAACATCATTAACAGGATGAGGACCGAAGTCCCGAGTGAACTCCATTTCCAGATGTGCATTTTGCTCTCCTGTTTTTTAATCGCTATGTAAAACATTATCCGATAAAAGTCCCATCTCCTTAGGGTGAGGGGAAGACGACGCTGTATTCAGTTAGATCGTCGAAGGAATCCCCTCATCCGGCCTTTGGCCGTAAACCGCTCCCCAAGGAGAAGGGAAGTAAACCGCTCCCCATGGAGAAGGAGAAACTATAGACTCTGTATCTTAATACTGGAGTTTTGCAAAACTTCAGTTTGAAACCAAACTTCGAAAATGACTCAACAGATTTTGAGAAAGTTTAATACCACAGAGGCACAGAGAACACAGAGACATTTTCGGAAAGTTCTGTCACGCTCAAACAATCGAACTCTTCATACGCCTTGGATTTGAAGCCTTCTCCGTGTCCTCTGTGTCACTGTGGTGAAAAATAATTTCAGTTTTGTCAGGAGATCTTATTTCTCCGGTTTTCAAATTGATCCTGGAATAGACTCACTCGCTTGCGCTTCGTGCTTGTAAGTGAGGTTTTACAAAACTTCAGTTAATATTATTTTCTCAATGTTATCGACGACCTATCCATGAGAAAACCCCGGAGAGAAAATCTCCGGGGTTTCAATATTCTTATCTGTCATTCACATCAAGCGAATCAACACTTAGTAGCGGTAGTATTCCGGCTTGTAAGGACCTTCCACTGGCAGGTTCAGATAGTCGGCTTGATCCTGAGTCAGGGTCGTCATTTTGACACCGAGTTTGCCCAGGTGCAGACGAGCCACTTCTTCATCGAGTTCTTTTGGCAGAACCCAGACACCGAGTTCGTAGCTGGCGTCTTCACTCCAGAGAGCCATCTGTCCGAGGACCTGATTGGTGAAACTGGCCGACATTACAAACGAGGGATGGCCGGTTGCACAACCGAGGTTGACCAGTCGTCCTTCGGCCAGCACGAGCAGAGCTTTGCCATCGGGATAAACATAACGATCGACCGGACCACCCTCTTCAGAGTGAGTTTTGATCGACTGTTTTTTGATGTCTTTGCGATTATTCAGGTAAGCGATCTGAATTTCGGAATCGAAGTGTCCAATATTACAGACGATTGCTTCGTGCTTCATCACATCCATATGTTCTCCACGGATGACATCGCAGCAGCCAGTTGTCGTCACGAAGATATCGCCTTTAGGGGCGGCTTCTTCCATTGTGATGACTTCGAAACCTTCCATCGCAGCCTGCAGGGCACAGATCGGATCGATTTCAGTCACGATGACACGAGCACCGAGACCGTCCATGGCGTCTGCACAACCTTTGCCGACATCACCATAACCGCAGACAACAACGACTTTACCAGCAACCATGATATCGGTTGCTCGTTTGATTCCATCAGCCAGCGATTCGCGGCAGCCATACAGGTTGTCGAATTTGCTCTTAGTGACAGAGTCGTTGACGTTAATCGCAGGGACGCCGAGTTTGCCTTCTTTGTGCATCTGGTGCAGACGATGCACACCAGTGGTGGTTTCTTCGGTCAAGCCCTTAATATCTTTGAGTAACTCAGGATATTTATTGTGGACCATGGCTGTCAAATCGCCGCCGTCGTCCAGAATCATGTTCAATGCCTTGCCATCTGGCCAGAACAATGTCTGCTCGATGCACCAGTCGAATTCGGCTTCGTTCATGCCTTTCCAGGCGAAAACGGGGACACCGGCTGCTGCGATGGCTGCTGCGGCGTGATCCTGAGTTGAGAAGATATTACAGCTCGACCAGCGAACTTCAGCTCCGAGTGCGACGAGGGTTTCGATCAGCACGGCTGTTTGAGTTGTCATGTGCAGACAGCCAGCGATCCGAGCACCTGCCAGTGGTTTGGATTCACCGTATTTTTCACGAAGTGACATTAAGCCTGGCATTTCGGTTTCAGCCAGGGAAATGTCTTTTCGCCCGGCTTCCGCTCGGTTGAGATCCTTGACCTTATAGGGAAGAAGTTCGATCGTCGACATGGTAACCGCCTTGTAGAATTGTTTTCAGTCAAAAGAGTATGAGATCGCTAACGCAATGCGATCTGCGATTCAGGATTTCACGGAGACTTCATTGTCCCTGCTGTGAATTTGAGGCTCTTTCAGCCTGGAACTTTTGAAATGGTCTGAAAATATCGATTGTCAAAACGGGAGCTTATGGTTTATTACTACGCTCGCCAGATATTGAGGAATTGATAAACTCTGCATAGAATTCCTGAATTGCCATAACGATAGACCAAATAGAAATATCTCACAAGTCGGAATTGCTGTTTCCAGGACTGTTTTTTCGGGAATCAATTTCGTTAACATATTAACTCCCATCAAGATGCGGCGGAACGTCGCACTGAGTTTGAATCTATGAATCGACTTCCGGACCTGTTGAAATCTGACTCCCCGCTGATTTCCATCGAAATTTTCCCACCTAAAACGGAAAAGGGGGATGAACTTCTGTACGAAACGCTGGATACTCTTTCGAAGTTCGAGCCTAAGTTCATCTCCTGCACTTACGGGGCTGGTGGCACAACGCAAACCCGAACGCTCGAATTGTGCCAGCACATTCAGAAGACGTATGAAATTCCCGCGACGGCTCATTTCACCTGCGTCGGTTCTTCAAGGGATGAACTGATTGCCTGGCTCGATAAGGCGGCAGCGGCTGGAATTCAGAATATTATGGCGCTTCGTGGTGACGCTCCCAAGGGAGAAACGTCCTTCAAAGCCGTCGAAGGGGGACTTTCCTATGCCAACGAACTCGTTTCACTGATTCGGGAACGGCATCCCGAAATGGGAATCGGTGTGGCGGCTTATCCGGAAAAGCATGCGGAATGTATTGATGCCGACTTGGATCTGACCAATCTGAAACGAAAAATTGACGCGGGAGCCGATGCGGCGTTTACGCAGCTGTTTTTTGACAATGATCTGTTTTTTGCCTTTCGTGATCGCTACGAGAAAGCAGGTTGTGCGATTCCACTGATTCCGGGAATCATGCCGATCACCGAATTCTCCCGGATCAAACGCATTACGGAAATGTGTGGCACCGCTTTCCCGGCTGAACTCTCCGCCAGATTGGAGAATGTGCAAGAAGATCCTGACGCTCAGCTGGAAATCGGCATCGAATTCGCGATTTCCCAGTGTCGGGAATTACTGGAAAATAATGTTCCGGGCATCCATTTTTATGCACTTAATAAGTCTCAGGCGTGTCAAAGAATACTGGAAGCTTTGAAAACCGCTTAATTATCGTACCACGGCACTGTGAGCCGTGCTTTTGTGTGTCCAGCGTTAATTACACGGCTCGCAAAGCCGTGGCACTACAAATAATATCAGGATGAGGTCGATTGACGGATGCCTCAATTTGATCAAGATAGCACACAAGGATCGTGAGAAAACTTGAGCCAAGACTGGCTCATCTCGCCTGAAAGAAATTCCCCTGCCAATAAGAATTCCTCCTCAAGGATTAAAAACACAATTTGCCGATGACATTTGCGACTTCCAATTCGACTTCCGACCTGCTCAATAATCTGATCGAAGACCGCGTCCTGCTGCTCGATGGTTCGATGGGAGCGTTGATTCTTGATTCCAAGCCGACCGAAGCAGACTTTCGGGGAGAACGATTCAAAAATCACGATGCCGATTTGAAGAATGCGACCGATATTCTCTGCCTGACACAGCCGGAGATGATTCTCGATATTCACAGGCGATATCTCGATGCCGGTTCGGATATCATCGAAACAAACTCTTTCAACGCGAATATTCTCAATCAGGCTGAATACGGTCTCGGGCATTTGACGCACGAAATCAATGCAGCCGCTGCTGGTTTGGCGAAACAGGCCTGTGAAGAATTCACGCGTAAGAATCCGGATAAGCCTCGCTTTGTTGCAGGGAGTATTGGGCCGACAAAGTTTCTGCTGTCGATGAATGCGGATGATCCCGGCTCGCGACCGGTGACATTCGATCAAATGGTCGAGTCTTATGCTGAGCAGGTTCGCGGTCTGATCGATGGCGGAGCAGACATTCTGCTGCCGGAAACGTCGTTCGACACGTTGAACATGAAGTCGTGCCTGTATGCGATTCGTCAGGTGTTTGATGAACGGAACATTTCTCTGCCGGTGATGGTCTCGGGAACGATTTTTGATACCGGCCGCTCACTCACCGCTCAAACGGTGGAAGCGTTTTATACCTCGGTGGCTCACTTTCCGTTATTCAGTATTGGTCTGAATTGTGCGTTAGGACCGAAACAGATGCGTCCCTTCGTGGAAGCCCTTTCGAAGGTGGCTGATTGTCGCATCAGTTGCTATCCGAATGCTGGTATGCCGGATGGCATGGGGGGATTCGATTCGAATCCTGCTGAGGTCGCTGAGACATTACGCTCCTATGCTGAACAGGGTTGGGTCAATATCGTTGGCGGATGCTGCGGCACGACTCCCGAATACATTCACAAAATCGGCGAGGCGACGCGTGATCTTAAGCCACGCAGTGTGCCGGCCAAGAAAACGATTTCGACGTATGCCGGACTGGAACGTCTGGAACTGCGTCCCGATTCCAACTTCCTGATGATCGGCGAGCGAACGAACGTCACCGGTTCCCGCAAATTCGCCCGGCTCATTCGCGAAGAAAAATACGATGAAGCCCTGAGCGTTGCTCGCGAACAGGTTGAAGGCGGGGCGAATGTCATCGATATCAATATGGATGAAGGTCTGCTCGACTCCGTCGCCTGCATGCAGAAATTTCTCTGGCTGGTCAGCGACGACGGCGATATTCCAGTGCCGATTATGATCGACTCTTCCAAATGGGAAGTCATCGAAGCGGGCTTGAAATGCGTGCAGGGCAAGGCGATCGTCAACTCGATCAGCATCAAAGATAATGAGGAACGCTTTCTCGATCAGGCGCGGACCATCCGTAAATACGGTGCGGCTGTCGTTGTGATGGCATTTGATGAACAGGGCCAGGCCGACACGGCTGATCGAAAAGTCGAAATCTGCAAACGAGCCTACAAACTCCTCACGGAAAAGGCTGACTTCCCGCCGGAAGATATTATCTTTGACTGCAACATCCTGACCGTCGCAACCGGAATGGAAGAGCACAACAATTATGCTGTCGAATTTTTCGAAGCGGTCAAGCGGATCAAAATCGAATGTCCGGGAGCGAAAACTTCGGGCGGGGTGAGCAATGTTTCGTTTTCATTCCGTGGGAACGATGTTGTCCGCGAAGCGATGAATGCTGCGTTTCTGTATCACGCGATTGCAGCCGGGCTCGATATGGGAATCGTCAATTCGAGCCAGCTTGAAGTGTATGAAGAGATCGACAAAGAACTGCTCGTCTATATTGAAGATGTGCTGTTGAATCGTCGTGAGGATGCAACCGAGCGAATTCTCGATTATGCCGAATCCATCAAGGATCGCAATCAGGGAGCAGAAGCTCAGAAGAAAATGGCCGAGTGGCGGAACGGAACCATTGAAGAACGTCTCGCTCATGCCCTGCTAAAGGGAATAACCGACTACATCGATGAGGACACCGAAGAAGCGCGCCAGAAATATGGTCGTCCTTTGAATGTGATTCAGGGACCATTGATGGATGGCATGGCTGTTGTTGGCGAGTTGTTCGGAGCCGGGAAGATGTTCCTGCCGCAGGTGGTGAAGTCGGCTCGTGTGATGAAAAAATCGGTCGCCTACCTCACGCCGTACATGGAAGCCGAAAAGGAAAAAGCGGGCAAAGGGACCCGAGGGACTTTTCTGATCGCGACCGTTAAAGGCGATGTCCACGATATCGGTAAGAACATCGTGGGTGTGGTCCTGAAGTGCAATAACTTTGAAGTGATTGACCTGGGAGTGATGGTTGCCTGCGATAAAATTCTGGATACCGCCATTGAAGTGGGAGCTGATGTGATCGGTCTTTCCGGCCTGATTACGCCTTCACTCGATGAGATGGTGGCGGTTGCTCAGGAAATGCAGCGTCGCGGGATGACAACTCCGCTGCTGATTGGGGGAGCGACGACTTCTGCCAAGCATACTGCTGTCAAGATTGCTCCAGAATATAAACAGATCGTCGCCCATGTCGGTGATGCATCTCTTTCAGTGCCGGTTGTCGAAGCGTTGATTGATGCCGAGAAACGTCCCATCTTTGCCGAAAAGATTCTCAAGGAGCAGGAACGCGATCGCAAGATGTTCGGCAAGCGTCAGGAGCGAAAACTCGTTTCTTACGATCACGCTTACGAAAATCGTTTTGCGACTGACTGGGAAACCGTCGACATTCCGACCCCCGATTTTCTCGGACTGCGTGTACTGGATGATTTTCCGCTCGAAGAGATTCGACCTTACATCGACTGGTCTCCGTTCTTCCAGACTTGGTCGCTGATCGGCAAGTATCCGAAGATTTTGCAGGATGATGTGATCGGTAAAGAAGCTCAGAAACTGTTTGATGAAGCGAACCAGATGCTCGACAAAGTGATTGCCGAGAAATGGCTGACCGCGAAAGGTGTCTACGGCTTCTGGCCTGCGAATACCGTGCGGGATGATGTCGTGCTTTATACGCCGGAATCGACGCTGGAGGAACGCGAAGAACTGGTCCGCTTTCCAATGCTGCGGCAGCAATGGGAACGCAAAGGGCAATCGAATTTCCGTTCGCTGTCCGACTATGTCGCTCCAGTGGACTCGGGACGTCGGGATTATGTCGGTGCGTTCGCCGTGACAACCGGCTTGGGAATTGAAGCTCCACTCGAACGATTTGAAGCCGAGCATGATGACTATCAGTCGATCATGCTCAAAGCAATTGCCGATCGATTGGCTGAAGCGTTTGCCGAAGCTCTGCACGCGATTGCTCGCAGAGACTGGGGTTATGGCAAGGACGAAATTCTCACCAATGAAGAGATGATCTCAGAGAAATACCGCGGCATCCGCCCAGCGTTCGGTTACCCGGCTTGCCCGGATCACACGCCAAAACGCCAGCTCTTCGATTTGCTGAATGTACCGGAAAATGCGGGTATCACATTAACTGATTCTCTGGCCATGTGGCCGGCATCCTCGGTCAGTGGCATGTATTTCGCTCATCCGGAATCGCGTTATTTCTCGGTGACACAAATCACGGAAGAACAACTCGAAGATTACGCACACCGCAGCGGAATGAAACTGGAAGACGCCAGGAAATGGTTATCTCCGATTTTGGGATAAAGCATTAATACGATCTCCTGGTGGCGGCTTCATTTCCTTCTCCCAGGAACCGGTTACCTTCCCTTCTCCTTGGGGGAGAAGGTGGCCGAAGGCCGGATGAGGGGATCCCTTCGACGACCTTATTACAATCAACCTCGATTCCCCCTCACCCTAACCCTCTCCCCGAGGGAGAGGGGACAAACTAAACTCAATCGCTTGGACTTTGTGCTTGCCGTTTATTTTCCTTTTCACGCACGATGAAACCGACGGCCTTTCAACTCAAAGCGTGGCAGGCTGTCTGGTTCGACCGTCACAAATTCGGCATGAAAATTGAGGCGGTCGCGGACGGTTCTTGAGAGTCGTGCGAGCAAATCCTGTCGTTGGGGTGAGGTTGTGTATTCGGACCAGTTAAGGTCCTGGATCATCGCCGGCTCAATTTCGATGACGAGATGATGCATCGATTGTTTTTCCGTGACCGTGATTCGGTACTCGACAATTTCCGGAAACTCACGCAGTACTGCTTCGACTGACGATGGGAAAACATTATTGCCACGGATGGTAATCATATCGTCTGCGCGTCCGAGGATGCCGCCGTCGAGTCGGAGCAAATTTCGGCCGCAGGCATTGGGTGTTGTCGCCGCCTGAACGATATCTCCGGTGCGATAACGAATCACAGGTGTGCCCCAGCGTCCCAGGTTGGTGATCAGCAATTCTCCTCGTTCGCCGGGAGTGACTGCCTCGAAGGTTTCCGGGTTGACGATTTCTGCAATGCATTCGGTTTCGAGTAGCAGCAGACTGGCGGGGTCTTCGACAGATTCAATGCCCAGCGAACCGATGTCGGTCATTCCCCAATGATCGAACACGCGTGCTCCCCAGCCCTGTTCAATTCGATTGCGAATGGCAGGAATACTACCGCCGGGTTCTCCTGCTACGAGAATCGCGCGGACACTGGAGTTGACCAGGTCGATGCCATCTCGTTCGGCGATTTCGATCAGACGGAGTGCGTAGGTTGGCGTGCAACAGACGATCGTCACTTCATGTTCCTGAATGACCTGCAGTCGAACTTCGCTACTCATGCCACCTGCAGCGATACATAAATTCTGAAACTGAGAAGTTCCCTCGAATCCTGCCCAGAAGCCGATGAAAGGGCCAAATGAAAACGGAAAGCAGAATCGATCGTTTTCCTGCAACCCGATGATACGGTAAATTTGTGCCCAGCACCGTTTGAACCAGTTCCAACTTTCAGGAGTATCCAGAAAACGCATCGGACGTCCTGTTGTTCCCGATGTTTGGTGAAGACGAGTATAACGCGAGCGTGGATAAGTCAGGTTAGTGCCATAGGGGAGGTTCTCATTCTGGTCGATCACCAGTTCCTGCTTGGTGAGTGGTTTGAGCTGGCGAAAATCCTCCCAGCTGTTGATGTCCTGAGGTTGAACATCGAGATCAGAAAGCCGCTTCATCCAGAAAGGATTTGTTTCGATTGCCTTGAGTAAACCTGTCAATTGTTTCCACTGAGAATCGATGATCGCATCTCGACTCAGGTTTTCTGGTAAGATCTGTTCAGTCATGGATTTAAGCACTGTTCCGAGATGTTGATTTAGTAAATCCTGAGAAGAAAGGGCGATTACGCCAACAATACGGCTTGATCGATCAATTTCAACTCCGTTGTATGGATTCCGATAAGAAATTGTGATGTCACAACTGTTTTGACAGTCTTGAGTTAGGATTGTATCGGTCGGGCTGGACGGTCTTTGTGAAGGGATTCAAGTCACGCCTGTGATTGCGACGATCTTCACAATGTCACGGTTGATGGAAGATTAACATCACACCATCATTTTGACAGTTTCAAAACGATCAATACGGAAGAACGCGAAAATACATGGCTGATTCGAAAAAACGTCCCCCTTGTGTTCTGGGATTTTATCAAACAGTGGCTCGCCCGAGCGGAGAAATCTGCGGGGGTGTGTTGATTACGTCTCATCTGGGGCGTCCTATTGAGTTTCAATGTTCTCTACCGATCCGCCCGAATGCAACTCAACAGACACTCTACGGCACAACTCTCATGCCCTTTATCAAAGGGGAACTGATCGCCGAGGCTCTCTACGACAAATTATCGGCCAAACCAGACATCCTTTTTGTAACAGACCCCGATTGTGTGGCTGAGGGAATCTGGGGAGAGATTGGTGTGGTATGTTTTGCAGAATTTCCCAATGGTCAGGAACAGCAGATTACCAGAAATGAAAAGGGCTTCGTCACAGCAAATCATTTAGTGGCCTTTCAGAAGATGCAGCCGAAGTTGAAGGAATATCTACCGGAGTCAGCCAGCTTGCAGGAACCACTGGTCAGAGTCGAGCAGGCTCTTGATGAAGCAATGGGACAGGCTGCATAAGCAGACTTTGCCCCAGCTAAAATACGATCAATGCACTCAAGGATGAGGCAGTTACGTTGAACAGTACGAATGAAAAATCCCCTCTGCTATTGCCGGCTCCGCGCGTCGATCAGCTCCGCAAAGAGTTGAAAGTCCAATCACTGGCCAGTGGAGCTAACGGGGCTCTGAAACGCTGGCCTCAAGTCGGAGTCAATGAGCAGAAACTCTTGACTCGCCCCGGGTTTGTCCCTTCCTGGAAGCCTTACTGGCAGAAGCCGCAGACACTGCAGATCGCGTTTCCAGATATCATTGAGTTTCAGCAGCCTAAACCTGAAGGCAAAGAACGCGAACAACTGCGTAGCTTGAAACCACCAGGAGCCGAGAGCGAGGGTGAGCCAAAACGCCCCGCCAGAAAGCCGACACGAATAAAGCCGCCGGATGATCTGCTTTCGATGGAAGATCGGCTCTTCTACATCCTGCAACCGCCTCTGGAAAACTGGTTGTCCGGTCAGGAACTGGTCATGCCTTTTGAGCCCTTTTCCTATCAGTATGAGGGGATTGCGTGGTTGTTCGCGCAGAAATCGGCCCTGCTGGCTGATGAAATGGGTCTCGGAAAAACAATGCAGACGATTACCGCTGTCCGTTTACTACTACGCAGCGGGCAGGTGCGGCGTGTGCTGATGGTTTGTCCTAAACCACTAATTCCGAACTGGCAGAGAGAGTTCAAATTGTGGGCTGAGGAATTACCCATCACACAAATGGAGGGAGATGGAGCTCGTCGTAAAATGTTATGGCAGATGACATCGATCCCTATTTTGCTGACAAACTATGAGATCCTCGCACGGGATTTACAGAATCTTGAAGACGAAGAGATGCCGAAGTTTGATCTGGTGGTGCTTGATGAATCGCAGCGTATTAAAAACCGGGATTCGGTCACATCGCAGGTCATTCGGCGAATTCCAAGACGACGATCCTGGTCACTGACCGGAACACCGATTGAAAACCGACCGGAAGAGCTGGCTTCGTTGTTTGAGTTTATGGGAGTTGTCCCGCCCCGCTCGAACCCCGATTTGCGACAACTCAAAAAACTGGCTGATGTGTATATCCTCAGGCGGACCAAAGATCTCGTTCAGCCGGATATGCCTCCTCGGCTGGATCGAGATGCCCTGCTTGATCTTTCCCCTGCTCAGCAATCGGCTTATCAGATTGCCGAGAGTGATGGAATCGTGCAGTTGAACGATCTGGGAGATGAGATCACGATTCAGCATGTCTTTGAACTCGTCATGCGGTTAAAGCAGATCACGAATTACGATCCTCTGACAGGAGAATCGTCCAAGCTGGAGCGCCTTCTGGCTGACATGGAAGAAATCGCAGCCAGTGGTGCCAAAGCGATTCTGTTCAGTCAATGGACGAAAACAATCGACTGGCTTTATGAACGGACCAAGCAGTTTGGAACGCTGGTTTATCATGGCGGTGTGCCGACGAAAAAGCGAGAGCCGATTCTGAAACAGTTCAAGGAAGATCCGAACAGTCATCTTCTGCTCATGAGCTATGGCACAGGAGCGGTCGGCTTGAATCTGCAATTTTCACAGTATGTCTTTCTGTATGATCGCTGGTGGAATCCCGCGATTGAAGATCAGGCGATTAACCGGGCTCATCGAATCGGTGTGAAGAATCCCGTGATTGTGACTCGCTTTATTTGTCAAAATACGATTGAACAACGAATCGATCTCGTGTTGCAGCAAAAGCGGGAGATCTTTGAGAAAGTCCTGGGCGAGGGGGATACCTCAACGACATCACTCTCAATGAACGCAGCGGAAGTCTTCGGCCTGTTCGATTTGAAGGCGAAAGCATCGAAAGGGACAAAGTCAATCGGGCCAAAGGCTGCTTAATTAGATAAAATCTTACAAGCACTTCGTGCATGTCTATTATTTGGTGTGTTTTTTGATGGCTCGTTCGTAAACCCGGACATATTCGTTGGCGATGTTGTCCCAGGAGAGATCCTGTTTCATGCCGTTGAGTCGGATTTGCTGCCAGAGTTCAGGATCGCGAAAAGCGGACAAGGCGGCTTCAAATGCATTTAAAAATGCTTCAGTGCTATAGCGTTCAAAACTGAAACCTGTTGCTGTTCCTTCTGCCAATGTTTCTGGAGAGACCGGAACGACGGAATCTGCCAGACCGCCCACGGCATGGACGACCGGGACCGTGCCGTAGAGCATGGAATACAATTGATTCAGGCCGCAAGGTTCGAACTCACTGGGCATTAAGAACAGATCCGAACCGGCTTCAATTTTATGAGCCAGTTCTTCGTCAAAGCGAACCAGACTGGCGACGCGATTCGGATAAGTTTGCGCAAGTTCTTTAACGAACTGCTCAAAATTCCGTTCTCCGGTGCCCAGGAAAACGAATTGAGCATCATTATTGAGTAATCGATCGCCTGCTTTTTTGAGCAGGTCGAAACCCTTCTGCTGGGACATGCGGGAAATCATAGCGACGATGGGGACATCAGGTTTTTCTGGTAACCCTAATGTCTTTTGCAGATCAGCCTTGCAGATGGCCTTCTTCTCTTCCACCGTCTCTGCATTGAAGTTGCACTTGATGAAGCGGTCGTTCTCGGGATGCCAGATGTCGGTGTCGACACCATTGAGGATCCCCACCAGTGAATCTCCACGGCCGGAAAGGGCAGGATCGAGGCCCCAACCGAAATCAGGGGATTGAATTTCACGCGCATATGTCGGGCTGACGGTCGTGACCATATCGGCAAACACAATGCCGGTTTTCAAGAGATTCAAATCGCCGAAGAATTCCATCTGTTTCCAGTTGAAATACTTCCAGTCCAAGCCGGTCAGGACCATGTCCCAATGCCAGAATCGTCCCTGGAAGGCGAGATTGTGGATCGTAAAAACAGTCCCCGTGCGTTGGATGTCTGCACTTTGTTTGCGGGCTTCGATGTCGATTAATGCAGGCAGCAGTCCCGTTTGCCAATCGTTTGCGTGGACGATATCGTAGGGACCAAACTGCTTCATCACCTCTACAATTGCCCGACTGAAGAAGACAAATCGTTCGCAGTTATCTTCGTAAGGAATATTTTCGAAGACGTAGGGTGACGGTCGATCGAAATAATCGGGTTGATCGACCAGCAGAACTTTGACATTCGAATTCGGCAGTTTGGCAGAAAGGAAAGAGCCTTTCGACTTTCTAGGACCAACTGGTAACGTAAACTCTTCGCCGATCGGTTCTATTTGAAACCTCTGGCGTGCCCCATGCGGTAATAGCTGAGGATAATGGGGTAGAACGAGCAAAACTTCATGTCCTGCCTGATCGAGTGCGCGCGAAAGCGCTGACGCAACATCTGCTAAACCCCCGGTTTTTGCAAACGGGACGGCTTCAGAGGCTGTCATCAGTATCTTCATGGCGGGCATTCCAAGGGATTGGACTCGAAGGATGTGTCTACAAGCTAATATTTTTTGAACAGAATTGCCAACAAGCGGCGTGTTTTCTGTTAAGAATTCTCCACTTCGGCGATCATATCAACCTAATGTTCCTGAGAAAGCGTATTTTATGAACAACCATGCGGTCATTTTCGACATTGATGGAGTCCTCGTCGATTCCTATGACGCTCATTATTTGAGTTGGAAACAGCTCGCTGAAAATTACGGTCGGACCTGCAGTGAATCAGAATTCGCTGATCAGTTCGGTCGAACCACCCGGGAAGTCCTTGAAGCTCAATGGGCTGATGCGAATTTGGGTGAAGCCGATTATCGTCGCCTCGATGACGAGAAGGAAGAACTTTATCGTCAAATTATAGCCGCGGAATTTCCGGAAATGCCCCATGCAAGTGCATTGATACACAATCTGCATCGAATTGGCTGGCATATCGCACTGGGCTCTTCAGGACCGGTCGAAAATGTGAATCTGGCAATTGAAAAACTGGGGATTCAGGATCAAATTCAAGCTGCCATTTCTGGAAATGATGTCTCGCGCGGCAAGCCCGATCCCGAAGTTTTCCTCAGCGCGGCTGACCGGATGCAGGTCCCGGCTAAGAATTGCGTGGTCATTGAAGATGCTACGCATGGCATCGAGGCGGCTCGCTCTGCGGGGATGAAGTCGATCGGTTTTGTCAGCCGAGGTCGTACAAAGGAAGAACTCGAAGCAGCTGACTTGTTGATCGATCATCTGGATCAGGTCACGCCAGAATTACTGATGAGTTTACTCTGGAGTTAATCAGGAGCGAGCAGAATACCTCTGTTCAGAATTAAACTTCACGCCAATCTCTGATATACTGATAAATATTCATCGATCCATTCTGATTGAGCAAATCCAGGCGAAGTTATCTGTTTTCAGGAGAATATCATGTCGACCACTACCCCATCATCAGTACCGGAATCACTTCAATCGTTTCTGAGTGCTCCTAAAAAACTCTTGATAGATGGTCATTGGGTCGACTCGTGCAGTGGGAATACATTTGATGTTTATGATCCTGCGACGGATCAGGTCATCGCTCAAGTCGCTGAAGGGGAATCTGCAGATGTGGATCTGGCCGTTTCCGCTGCCCGCGAGGCATTTGATAAAGGTCCCTGGCCGAAGATGACTGCATCAGATCGCAGTCGACTCATCTGGAAAATTGGTGAGTTGATTGAAGAGCATGCCGTCGAATTGGCTCAGTTGGAAACACTGGATAACGGCAAACCTTTCAGCATTGCCAAAGCGGCTGATGTGGCTCTGGCAGCCGATATGTTTCGCTACATGGCTGGCTGGGCGACTAAGATTGAAGGGAATACGATTCCTCTCAATGTACCATATGCTCCCGATCGGGAATTTCATGCCTTTACTCTGAAAGAGCCCATTGGAGTTGTCGGTCAGATCATTCCCTGGAATTTCCCTTTACTGATGGCAGCCTGGAAACTGGGGCCAGCCTTGGCGACTGGCTGCACAGTTGTGCTGAAACCAGCAGAACAGACTCCGCTTTCTGCAATCCGACTTGGAGAGCTTGTGCAGGAAGCGGGAATCCCGGATGGAGTTGTCAACATCATCACCGGGTTTGGAGAGACTGCGGGCGCGGCAATTGCCTCGCATGAAAAGATCGACAAAGTTGCGTTCACGGGGTCCACGGAAGTTGGCAAGTTAATAATCAATGCAGCCACCGGCAATCTGAAGAAAGTGACTCTGGAACTGGGAGGCAAAAGTCCGAATGTCGTTTATGACGATGCCGATCTTGATCTCGCCATCGCCGGGGCAGCCGATGCGATCTTCTTCAATCAAGGCCAGGTTTGCAGTGCTGGTTCGAGATTGTTTGTCCAGAAGGGAATCTACGATGATGTTGTCGCTGGAGTCAGCGAAATTGCAAAGAATCTCAAAGTGGGCAATGGATTTGACGAAGCCACACAAATGGGACCACTGGTTTCCCGCGAGCAGTTCCAACGTGTGACAGGATACCTCAAGGCGGGCCTCGAAGCAGGTGCAGAAGCGTCTGCTGGAGGAGCCAGTCTGGATCGCCCCGGCTATTTTGTCCAACCGACAGTATTAAAGAATGCTTCAGCTGAAATGTCGGTTGTCCGAGAGGAAATCTTCGGGCCAGTGGTTGCGGCTATGTCTTTCGAAAACGATTCCGAAATTGCCAGCCAGGCTAACAATTCGGCATACGGTCTGGCAGCAGGCATCTGGACCCGCGATATCTCCAAAGCTTATCGACTCGCCAAAGCTGTCAAAGCAGGGACCGTCTGGATCAACTGCTATAGCATCTTCGACGCCGCACTCCCCTTTGGCGGATACAAACAATCCGGCTGGGGCCGGGAAATGGGCCATGCCGCTCTGGAGAATTATCTTCAGACAAAATCGGTTTGCATTCAGATCTAAAGCATTATGAATGCCACGTGCCTCCGCACGTACGATTAATGCCTTGGCAAGTAGTGTATGATCAGGCAGAACGCAAAAAAAATCAGTTATTGAAAAAGCACGCCCGGGAGGATTCGAACCTCCGACCTACGGATTAGAAGTCGGGTATCAACTGCAGTTGACTGTTGTCTGAGATTCGTAATAATGATTTCAGCCTTTAATTGTAGAGGTTTGCTGATTGTCGCCAAAGTGACGGAATAGCGTCGGGTGGCAGACTCAGCTAACACATTAGCTAACAGTCGGGGATAGGCAGGCCAGCCGAAAGCCAGACCATCCATCTGGTTTCCCCGTTTTTTTTGGATTCACTCGGGAGGGTGATTTATGGAAGACGATATTGATGTCTTCAGGATAGCCAGAGGATTATATTCCAGTGCTACTGATGAAATGGTTTTTATCGACAATTTTGAATGTGAAAAGTCGATCCAATGGCTAAGTGCCATCGGTAAGACAAATGAATATATCGAGGATCTTTGGGGAGTGCCGCCAATGCCCCCAGTTGATTTTCTCCGCTGGTGTAAAATCGCTTCATTACTTGCCAGTCTCCACGGGATTAACGCATTTTATGTCTCACGGCTAATTGAATTTCATTCCTCGGTACGCTTGCAACCTGAAATGCCGGATTCACTCACTGAGTCATTAAACAGGGCAGACTTCGAAATTTCGCGGCTCAGGATTGCCGTTGAACTGCTTCTCGAAGATGAGAGTGACCAAGCATTCAGTCACTTTGAATTGACGCCATTACAAAAGTCGATCTTAAATGAACTGGACGGGAAGAAACTAACAACTTCCAAGCTCGCAGACGCATGCCATGTAGAACCGAGGCGACTTTATAAAAAAGGGGGGTTGAACGAACTAAAAAACAATGGATATGTGAAAAATCACAGGGGATACGGATACTACCGACCGGATAGACCCCCGAAGGCATAAAGTAGCCACTAAATGGGCAATATCCAGACAGATTGATTTTCGCTCTAATCCATCCCGTCAGCCGAACGCTAATGAGTCGGCACTCAATATAACTCAAGCGACGGGAGTGAAATACGATGGCAGTTGATAAAGACCAACTCGGAGCAATTCGAGCAGATGAAAGCTACACACTTGAACAATTCAAGAAGCTGCAAGGGATCGGCAAAGATGGCCTACGATCCGCACGCCAGGCAGGATTGAAAGTTCGTCGGGCTCATCGACGGGCATTCATTCTTGGCTCTGACTGGCTGGAATATCTCAGCAACCAGCCTACAAACTAGTCCCATCATAGCCATAATAGCAACGCTCACTGACTACCGGCAGGCAAGAAAAATGCCCGCCAACTCCGGGAAGAGTCAGACGGGCACTCTTTGAAAGAACCAAACGTACTATGACTACTCTCAAGCAATTTGGCAATATCGTTTCGCAAGTTCGGCCAGATTTTAATCCGAATCGGCTCCCGAGTAATACAACTTGCAATAATTCCGATTCCTATCTCCAGGAATGCCGAGACCGCTTGTCTCGTGGCTGGGATGTCAATCACCCGATCAGCTTTGAGCAGCATCAAGCTGCTTACCTTGAAGGGCTGATTGATACAAAACCGCATGACGGCGAACAGGTAGCCGAGGTTTTCAATTCTCTCAGACCAGAACCATTCGACGATGAATGGAAATCTCGTTTAATTACTACCTTCGAAGCTGACCCCCGATTCTGCCGGTTATTTTCTGCAGTTGTACGCAAGGGGGTGAAGGGTGGTTGAAAGTCATTTCGAGCGAATGATGCGGCGGCACGGGATTACAGATTTTAGCGATTTTCGAGAAAAGGCGAGAAATGTTGATCCCGAGTTAATTAAACGCGAATCAGATAGATTGTTTTTAGGTCGAAATTATGAGCCCAAACAGCCAGAGAAAAAACTCACTCTGATTGATTCGGCAACTTTCGCCAATACGGATGTAAACAACGGTCAGAAAACGTAGCGCCTGGGGGGCGAAAAGTGTGGCGCTGAGTTGTTGGAGGTTCGCCTGAAATGAGTGGATGGAGTCAGACGAACAGATGGTTAATGATTACTTCGTCTGCAAAGGCTCGCTGCTTGAGCGTTTTTTATGCCGGCGTTTCGCATCCTGTAATCGGTAGCTTTCGCCACCCAGTTCCAGAATGTGACAGCGATGGGTCAAGCGATCGAGCGTAGCCCCCGTTAATCGCTCGCTGCCCAGCACCTCTGTCCAGTTTTCAAATGGCAAATTTGTGGTGACGATCACGCTTTGTCGTTCATACGCAGTACTGATCACATCAAACAGTAATTCCGAGCCGATCTTGCTGGCCGGGACGTAGCCAAGTTCATCGAGAATTAACAGATCAAGTTTGCCCAGTTGACGTTTCATTCGCGATAAATCTCGCTCCTCCCGGGCTTCCAGCAGTTGTGTAATCAATTCGGTCACCTGATAAAACCTAACCCGTTTCCCCTGTTCGCAAGCTGCGATTCCCAGTGCGGTCGTTAAGTGTGTCTTCCCCGTTCCGGAATTACCGACCAGCAGGATGTTCTCCCGCTTCTCGATGTACTCGCCCCGCATCAGTTCGCTCACCAGCAATTTGTTGACGGATGGCTGAGCCTGGAAGTCAAACGATTCCAGCGTTTTATGGTTGGAAAACTTGGCCGCTTTGAGTCTTCGTTCGGCCGCCTTGCGTTCTCGTTCGATTAACTCCAGTTCACACAACTGCAACAGAAAGCCGAGATGATCGACGTTCTCGTTGGCACACCTCTGTGCCACTTTCTCCGATTCCCGCAAGATCGTTGGCAGCCGTAAGCTTTTCAAATGATGCTGCAACAGCACCAGACTCTTTGTTTCTTTCTTCGTCATGGATTATCCTCCTATGAGTAACGTTTGGTAAGCAGAAATATCTGTTTGTGCAACGCGAACAAACTTGAGATGAGGTCGTCCATCGAGGCAGAACAGGGGGATCGGTTGCTCGGCCTGCGCATCCAGAATCACGCGGATTGCCTCGACATTGAGGACACCGATTTCCAAGCCATATTCCACCGCCCGCTTCAATCTGGGGAGTGAAGTCCGCTCCAGCAACCGGAGCACTTTGATAAATTCACGGGTCCCCGTTCCCTGGAAGTCCGCTTCGAGTCGTCGGCGAAGAATCCCAAAGCAGAGTGGCAGGTCCCAATCCTCCAGCGGGCGCGCGTGATCGAAGCCACCCGGTTTGCGTTCCAGCAACGCCAGATAATGCACCGGATCGAAGAAGAACTCCTCACGTCCCCAATGACGGCAATGTCGGGCAATCAACTGTCCTGCAAAGATCAGGCGAACTTCATCGATCGTTGCCACAATCGTGATCGCCCGATGGGCGTACTTCGTCGGTACCGAGTAACTGTTGGTCTCGAACCGAACCAGTGACAGAGAATCGGCATGGGCCTGACCGAGGCGATGTGCCTCGAAGATCTGTCTGGGGAGAGGCTGCAGTTGTTCCTCGCTCAGCAGTGTACGCTTACAAGTGGATTTGCCACGCAGTTTTCGTTCGAGGTCGGTGTCACAACGTACGAGGAGTTGCTCATTGAGTCGTTCCAGGGAGTCGACCTGGGGTACCGGTACCAGGAAGTTCCGCCGCGCAAAATCGAGTAACCGCTCGACGTGTCCCTTCTCATTGGGGCGGCGGACCAGGCAAAAGTGCTCTTTGAACAGGAAGTGACTTTGCAGTCGCAGAAACTCCCGGGTCACCGTCCTCTCGCGGTTTCCGACGATCCGAGCGACGGCCACCTTGGCGTTATCATAACTGATCCGTGTCGGCACTCCTCCAAAGAATTGGAAGGCACGTTTGTGTCCTTCGAGAAATACTTCGGTGCATTCCCTGGGAAACGCCTGCATGAAGATCGCATCCGAATAGGGCAACGTCATCACAAACAGACAGACTTTGATCATCTCGCCGTTGAGCAGGACGTCGGCAAAACCAATATCAACCTGAGACTCGCCGGGACGATGAACCAGCGGCAAAAAGACTTCCTGACGATGGTGCTTCCACTCGCGGACCCTTCGGCTTCTCAAGGCCGAGGAAGAAAACCTCTGTACGAGCGTGATTCCGCCGTCGTATCCATGTTCTTCCCTAAGCCGCTCAAAGATTTTTTTGGCCGTATGCCGCTGCTTACGATGAACGTGTTGATCCTCTTTGAGGATCCGATGAATGATTGGCACAAAGGGCTCTATCTTCGAGCCTCGTGGCTTGCTCTGACGATAACCAGGTGGCTCGACATGTGTGAGCATCTTCTGGAGTGTGTCCCAGTGAATCGAATACTCTCGACATGCCGCCCGCTTGCTGATCTCGCCGCTCAACACACGACGACGAATCTCGGTCCATTGCTGCATCTTTGTGTACACCCTCGTCTCCTGCCAGCAACACGTTAGACATTTTGAAAAATAAAAGTCTGACAGGTTGATGGCAGGTGATCATCTGGGCGCTACACAATTTCATTCATTTTCCACCTACCCCCAGGCGCTACGTTTTCTGGCCGTTGTTTACA
>DEML01000079.1:24031-62149 GCA_002359185.1 Planctomycetaceae bacterium UBA2671 | reverse complement strand
GGGTTATGCAGGGACGACTAATTGTTTTTTTTGATGAAAATGATTGTGTTAAAGCAATTTACCAAGTTTATGTGTAAAGAAACACACCACTCAGACCGATTCCGCTATCGCCAGTTCGCTTTTAAAACGTAAGGAAATTTACCCCGATTCAGTCGCGGGTAGCCCGACCGACTTGATCGGTCAGGTACTGAAAGCACAAGATGTCTCACCGTTCGCAATCCCTGTTCATCGAAATTTGAATACAATTTCCGCAGCAAATCCAAAGACATCATTCCGTTTGAATAATGGGATTTGCTTGAAGTCCATATCAATGTGAATGATCGCATGATACTTAATCTTGCTTTGTGCCTGGATAACCCCAATGATCAAGCAACCCAATCAATCATCGGCCACCATCTCCACGTGCAGATAATCAGCAACCAGCCAAGGAAAAGCTGCAAGGCTGCTCCGGATGTGGAATTGGTTTTGTTCGGTAAGATTCGTTTTGTGATCCACTGAACGAGCAGGGAAGCGCTCATAATCATGGTGGTCCAGCAGAGGACAACCGGCCCGAGGAAGATTCCCAGCAGGATCATCGCCTGAGAGCAGTTTGTGAACTGATGCGGGACTTTGAGCCAGCGGAAAATCAGGGAGAAGAGGCCCGCAAACGCCAGACCGAGAAAACTGAGAATGCCAGCTTGAGTAAGCGTCCCTTGAGATTGCTTGAGCGGGTCCTGCGTAGCGGCTAGAAAATCGAGTTGTCCGACTGAGGGTTCGATTAAGACCCACAAGCCGTGCATGATCAGGCCGAAAAGCGTCCAGTTCCAGGGAGATTTTTGCTGGTCTTCATCGATTAAAGCCAGCGAAAGCAGAAAGTAGCCCAGGGTGATTTGATGAAGATAGACAGCCAGCAGCGGGCAACCCGGAAACTCGGTAAGCCAGTTGCCATGATGATCGGTGAGAGTACTGGCTGGCAACGTGATCCCGTGGGCGACGATAATCAGCAGAAACAACACGGCAAAGAGCAGCGCGACACCGGTTTCCACGAGCGGATAGCGGGGGGAAATTGGCAACTGACAATTCCGGCACTTTCCCCGCAGCCGTAACCAGCCGAAAATCGGGATGTTATCAGTGCTTTTGATGTCCTGCTTGCACTTGGGGCAGTGACTGCGGGCAAGCAGAATCGGCATCCGACGCGGCAAACGCCAGACAACAACATTCAGAAAACTCCCAAAGCAGGCTCCGTATCCGAAAGCGAAGACGGTGAAAACAACGGTGGCGAGAATGGTTAAGAAGTCCATTGGAAACCGTTCTCGATTCTTTCCGCAGATTTTTTTGCCGATGGAGATGATTCTGAGCGTGAATACTGTTCAGTACGAAAAAAACGCCAGGATATCGGGGATGATTGAATGCCAGTGTCGTGAATTCTCAGAATTCTTGCAATTCATGGTGTTTTAAAAACGAAGTTAAGCCGTTTTTCACTGAAGTCGAATCAGCGTTCGTGGATTTGACATGCGGATTTTAAGCCTCTGCAGAGAAGATTCACTGAAATCTCCCGTAAGAGTGGCTTGCGTTGTGGGAAAAGTCCGATTAGGATACTCGGCTCTGATTTTTCGAATTGTGAATTGAACGCGATGCGACTATCGCTCATTGATGAAGGTGTAGACAAATGTCTCTCGATCCCAGCCTCAAAGCCAGCAGTAAAATGCGTCGAACCCGAAACGTTCTCAAACGTGGAGAGCGTATTGCATTTTTGAAAGCCGAAGATCGCTGGATTGATGGTCAAAGCCCGGTTGGCTTGCCTAAAGTCCGCGTGATCAAGACAGTCATCGGCAAAAAGAAGAAGAAAACCAAGGAAGAATAAGACTCTTCTGATGAGTCAGCGTGAAATTGCAAAAGGCCGATCTTTGATCGGCCTTTTGTCATGCGCGTTCCTCCTTACGAGCGCGAAGAGTAAGTGAGTCTGTTCCGAACTTAATTTCGACACATTCGCTTGAACTTCGTGCCTGTATTGCCATCGCCGACACTCATCCAGAAGCTTAGATCGAAGGAGGAGCGGGAATCTCACTCGGTGGCTGTTGACGCTTTTGACCTCGTTTTGGACTCGGTTTTTCTTCGGCTGGTCTGGGTTTGCCAAGTAGCTTTCCAGCTCCTCCAGATAATCCACCGCCGGGGCGAGCCATTGATGAACTGCCTGGCTTATTCGTTTTGGCGTCTTTGGTTGTCGTGGCAATCACAATCGGCTCTTCATTTTCAAATTGCTTGAGTCGATCCTGAGCGGTCTGCAGGAATTCTTTCGAGTAGCCTCCCTGAGATTCAGCCAATTCAATCGCCTGCTGCTGAGTTTTGACGGCTTCCTCAAAATCCTCAGCTGCCGCCAGTGCCATGGCCAGTGTTTCGAGATAACCGACATTGCTGTTTTCTGTGAGCTTGCAAGCCTGCCGGGCATCATTCACAGCGGTTTGCGGATCGAAAACTTCCGGGGCAGTCACCCCAGCGAGAATTCGAGCACGGTCATTCAGTGCGCTGGCCATGTTCCCATCGATCTCAATGGCCCGTCCGAAATCTTTGACGGCATTGCCAAATTGCTCCATGATTTCATAACAGCGGCCTCGTCCCAGAAAAACGTATTCGTATTCCGGGTCAACCTCAAGAGTTCGTTCATAATCGGACAAAGCTTTGTCGAACTCGCCGAGATCTCGATAGGAATTGGCACGAAACAACCGGGCATTGACATGATTGGGAGAGAGCTTGAGAACTTGATCGAAATCGGCTATGCACTCTCGATCTTTCCGCAGCATGGACAGGCAAAACCCTCTGCGATACAGCGCAAATTCATAATCTGGAGTAATTTCAATGGCCTTCGTGAATTGTGCGACTGCCCGTTCAAACTGATCAACCTGCTCATACAATTCACCCAGTCCGACCCAGGAGAGGTCGTGAGACTTGTCTTGAGCCAGGACAGTTTGGTACCCCGCTTCGGCTTCGGCACGGCGTCCCAGATTGCGGTAACATTCCGCTCGTCCGTAAAGTAAGCCCAGATTTAACGGAGCCGTGATCAGCGCCCGCGAATAAGCATTCACCGCTTCCTCATACTGATGGTTAAACCGCAATGCATCTGCCAGGTTCCCCTGAGCAGATCCGTAGTTGGGATCTCGCTTCAAGGCTTCCTGAAAATCAGAGATCGCAGCCTTGTAATCTCCGACATTATTATAGAGGAGCCCCCGTTGATTATAGGGAAGTGCAAGTTGGTCGTTCATCGAAATCGCTTTAGAGTAGTCTTCAAAAGCGGCTTCGTTCTGGCCTGTTTTCCGATAGGTATCGCCCCGATTGGTCAAAATGATGGGCGATTCCGGATTTAATTCGATCGCACGGTTATAACTGTCCAATGCCTCGTCAAACTTGCTCTGATTTTCAAAACAGATCCCCCGTGAGTTGAAGGCATTGGCATGCTCGGGATGCAGCTTGATCGCCATCTCATACTGTTCAACGGCCTGGTCCAATTCCGTTGCAAAACGAAAGACTTCACCCCGCTGATAGTGTAGCTCGGCCAATTGAGCTTGATCCTGAAGGTTGTAACGCTCAATCGCAGTCAACAGGTGTTTATCTGCCTTTTTATAATCGCCGTTGGCACGATGCATTAACGCCGCATTCGTGTGATAAGTCGGATCCCCCGGTCGCAACTCGGCTGCTTTTTCATAATCAGCCAGTGCCAGATCCCGTCTCCCTAAAATTTCCTGAATCAACCCCCGATTATTCCAGGCAACCGAATCCGAGGGATTAATTTCGACGACTTTCGTATAGCACTCCAGGGCATCTTGAGGGACATTTTCCAATCGGTAGAGATCAGCCAGAAAACGCCAGGACAGACTGTCTGTGGGATCGACCTCGACCGCTTTGAGCAAATCCGTTTCAGCAGCCTTAGCTCCTTTTTTCCCGTAATTCATGCGAGCCCGTTCCCGAAACGGACCGGACGTTGATTGATCGAGTTCGATACTGCGATCCATGTCGCTTAAGGCTTGTTCATTTTTTCCGAGATCTTCATTGACCAATCCCCTTAAGAAGAGAGCCAGGGCGATTGTGGAATCCGCATCCGCATTTTCGACGATCGAATCAAAATCTTCGAAGGCCTTTTGATACTCTGCCTGAGAGCGATACAGTCGGCCACGCGCTTTGAGGGCATCAAAATCATTCGCATCCGCCTCAATAACAGTCGAGTAATCGCTGATCGCCTGATCGAGTTGTCCCAGTTCGGCATAACATTCTGCCCGGAAGTAATAGGAATTGAGTGATTCAGGATCACGTTCGATCGCTTCATCGTAACTCTCAATTGCCGCTTTGAAATCACGTAAGGACATGTAGGCATTCCCTCGATAATGCCACGGTGCATAACGCTTCGTCCCTAATTCAATCGCCCGGTTCGAACTCTTGATAGCCGCTTCATCTTCACCGGTCATCCACTGGGCATACGCCCGTTCAATCAGCAGATCGGCATCGTCTTCAACATCCATCGGGACATCCTGCAGAATTTCGAGAATCTGCTCGAATTCACTTTCATCTTCATAGCAACGGATCAGCAGGAGAACCGTCTGGATATTCTCGGGATCGAGTTCGTATGCCCGCTGCAAATCGCCAAGCGCCTCTTCCGTTTGCAGCATTTCCAGATGCAACAGTCCCCGTGTCACCAGCATCTTCAACTGATTCGGTTGGCGGTCCAGAACCTGATCGGCTGCTTTTTCTGCTTCATCAAACTCGCCCAGAGCCATCTGCACGAGAACTCGATCGGCTAGAATCGCAGGATCATTCCGGCGACGGCGACTTCGTGCAGCCAGAATTGATAATGCATTGTCGAGTTCAATCACTTCATCAGCCGGAATCCAGCCCACAGGGTCGGTCGTGTGATACCGATCCTTTTCCTTGCGGTCGTAATAAAGGACATCGCCCCGATAATAGCGATACAACTCTTCGCCAGCATCGTCGGTCACATTCGAAACCGTTTCCAGAATTAGGACCTGATCCTCAAACTCACCAGCCTCTTCAACCGGCTGAGCCTGACAAGGCGGAATGAACCAGAAGAGAGTGAGGCAGATCGAACAGAGGATTCCTGCAGATACGGTTCTCATCGATTCGGCCCTTTATGCATTTGATGGTCATTGACTACAATTAAAATGAATGGTCTTGAAGGGAGACACCTATTCACCATAATGGCTGATGCCGTGAGACTTTTCAAATGTATTGTGACATTTTCAATCCCGACTGACAAAATCGATCTGAATTGTCCCTGTCGGGCAATATAGTACTAGAGTTAATACAAGATCCACCAGATGAGCAACATTCTGATCGTTGATGATGAACCTTCAATCTGCTGGGCCCTCGAACAAGCCCTGGCAGAGGATGGTCATATAATCACAACGACCGCAACTGCAGAAGATGCTCTTGAAATCACGAGACGTCAAATCCCTGATGTCGTCGTGATGGATATTCGCCTTCCCGGCATCGATGGATTGACTGCTCTCGAACAACTGCAAAGCCGAATCGGTGCGACGCCCGTTATCATGATCACTGCGTTCGGCAATCTCGAAACCGCGGTCAAAGCGATTAATCGGGGAGCCTATGAATATCTCACCAAGCCGTTTGATCTCGAAGATGCGATTCAGGTCATCCGCAAAGCTCTGAATGCGAAACCGCGGGGGGAACTGTCTACCGAAATCAACTCCACTCAAGTCGTCAGCGAGCAGGAGTTACTGGGGAAATCACCAGCGATGCAGGCCGTCTTTCGAAAAATTGCTGTCGTGGCTGAGAGGGATGTTCCCGTGTTGGTCACGGGAGAAAGTGGCACCGGAAAAGAACTGGTCGCAGTTGCCATTCATCGCTACAGCAAACGCTCAACCGGACCGTTTATTCCCGTTTGTGTCCCCGCGATGAATGTGTCCGTGATTGAAAGTGAACTCTTTGGTCACGCGAAAGGCTCCTTTACCGGCGCGATCACCGAACGACACGGCTTACTGGAAGCCGCCAACCAGGGGACCGCTTTCTTTGATGAAATTGGCGATATCGAGATGACGACGCAAATCAAACTTCTGCGCGTCCTGGAAACAAAAATGATTTCCCCCGTCGGTGGCAACGATCAGCGATCATCCGATTTTCGCCTCGTCGCCGCAACCAATCGAAATCTGGAAGCAATGGTTGCTGAAGAGAAATTTCGCGAGGATCTTTTCTATCGCCTGAATGTCTTCCGCATCGAAATTCCTCCCCTGCGGGAACGACCGGAAGATATCCCGCTACTCGCCGAACATTTCATGAGAAACCTCGACCCAACCGGAGAAGTCCAGCTCTCCCCGACGGCCTTGAAAGAACTAAACTCACGTCCATGGAATGGCAACGTCCGCGAGCTTCGCAATGTCATTGAACATGCAGTCATCGTCACGCGTTCCGGCGAAATCTCAGCAAAATCCTTCCCCCCACCAACAACCCGAACCAGCGATGACTCTGGCTCCACTCACCAGTTGAACATTGCAATCGAAAACTGGTGGAACGAGCAGCTCCAATCCATTCCGAAAGCTGCCAGCGTGGAAGGTTTGTACGAAAAATTCCTGACGGAAGCCGAACCAACATTACTGAGCCAGGCTCTTCGACTCTCAAAAGGCAACCGCACCGAAGCCGCTCAAATCCTGGGAATTCACCGACAGACACTCAGAGAAAAACTCAAAAATGCAAATCTGAGCGAGGATTAATGAATCCTCCGACAGAGCCTGTTGCCATGTTAACATCGCGCAACAGGGCAGGCATGCTTCGACAGCGCACCCCCCAACGGCTGATTGCTTTTTCACAGACCATTCTGGTTGACTTTCGCTCAATCGTTTTCAACGATCAAATTGAAGATACAAGCAATCTGATTTATTCGTCAAATTCTGCCGGTTTGGAATATGAACTGCACTCTTCTCAATGGAAATAGAATATTCCAAATGAAGTAGGAGGAGAGAGCCATGAATAAGAATCAATCTTGCATTGATGCCTGTCTGAAATGTGCAATCGCTTGTGAAGTTTGCCTGAAGGAAATGATTGGCAAATCGAGTGACAACGATTGCCCGCACTGTTGCCGGGAGTGTATTGACATTTGCCTGCTGTGCGCACAAGCCTCGGCTCGGGAAAGTAAGTATTCCGCTCAAATCTGCAAATTATGTGCGGAAATCTGTTCGTGGTGTGCAGAGCAATGCGGGGCTCACGATCATGATCATTGCCAGCGATGTGCAGAGGCCTGCCGCGATTGTGCAAAGACTTGTAAGAGCATGAGTGCATAATTCGGTACGTAAAAGTAAGTCTCGTTTAACAAAAATAAAATAGAATCTCAGGAGGGAATCCAATGGCGAAACAAAAACTTCAAGGAAAAACAATCGCATTTCTCGCAACCGATGGCTTCGAACAGGTCGAATTGACCAAGCCTTGGGATGCAATCAAGGAAGCTGGTGCGGAAGTCCATCTCATCTCGCTCAAATCCGGCAAGATTCAAGGTGTGCATCACGATGAAAAAGGGGATCAGTTTTCTGTCGATAAAACCATCGATGAAGTCAGTGCGGAAAATTATGAGGGGCTGGTTCTTCCCGGCGGGGTCTTCAATCCCGATGCATTGCGAATGAACGAAACAGCCGTTGATTTTGTCCGAGACTTTTTCAAGCAGGGAAAACCGGTCGCTGCGATTTGCCACGGCCCCTGGACTCTGATCGAAGCCGATGTTGTTGAAGGACGTCGCGTGACTTCCTGGCCCAGCCTCAAAACGGATCTGAAAAACGCAGGAGCAGAATGGGTCGATGAAGAATGTGTTTGTGATCAGGGACTGGTCACGAGCCGCAATCCGGATGACTTACCCGCCTTTTGCAAGAAAGCGATCGAAGAATTCGCCGAAGGGAAGCACGCCGGACAGACTGTTTAGTAGACGCCTGACTGCCCAGTAGCATTCGAATGGCTGGTGTGATATCGCAGCGAAGTGCCTCAGACAAATTGGACGCCGCCCCTCTCGCTGTCACTCCAGGTTTAGATTGTTTTGTAAAACATCTGTGTTGATCCGCGTCCATCCGTGGTTCAAAATATTTACGACTCAGTCGTTGAGTGACTCATTGGCGAAGCGATCAGGCCAGCGGATTTGTGGACGGTTTCTGAAAATTCGATTTCCGGGACGGAATCCGCAACAATGCCTCCTCCGACAGGGACTTGAACCTGCCCCTGCTTCCAGGTGAGGGTGCGGATGAGGATACTGGATTGCAGGGAGCCGCTCAGGTCGGCTGCGAAGAGGGAGCCGCAGTAGGCGCCGCGGGTCGATTGTTCGAGCTCGGAGATAATTTGCATCGCCCGGATTTTAGGAGCCCCTGTAATGGAGCCCCCCGGGAAGGTCGCCGCGAACAGGTCCCAGATGTCGGCATCGTCCCTTAGTTCGCCCGTCACTTCAGAAACGAGGTGATGCACTTTCGCGAACGTTTCCAGCTCACACCAGCGGGGTACTTTCACGCTGCCGGTTTTGCAGACGCGGGAAATATCGTTGCGAAGCAGGTCGACAATCATCGTGTTTTCCGCTCGGTCTTTTTCGGACGCCTGCAGTTCGAGACCCTGATACAAATCGAGATCGCCAGCGGCCCAGCGGGGGCGGGTCCCTTTGATTGGTCGTGTGCAAACCTGCCGATTATTCACCTGCAGAAACTGTTCAGGTGAGGCACTCACAACCGCGAAATCGTTAGCTGGCTGAAAATACGCGGCGAAAGGAGCCGGGTTGAGAACGCGAATTTGCCGATACAAATCGAGAGCACTGCCATCAAATTCATACTCGATTTTCCGCGACAGATTCGCCTGATAAATATCTCCGGCTCGAATGTACTCCAGAACCTGTTGAGCCGAGTGCAGAAACCGTTCCCGCTCCACTGAAGTTGGTTCGATGATTCGGGCGGTCGGTATCGGAAATTGTTCGATCGTTGCGTTTCCATTCTCAAGCTTCTGCAGGAGCCGCTTCCAGCGAATCTCGGCTTCTGAATTGAAAACGGATTGCAGGGAATGATCGCGAATCAGAAATGTTTCATTTGTAAAATGATCCCAGCACAAAGACCAGTCATACAGGCCGACCGCCATGGCTGGAGTTGTGAATTCATCGTGGGGGACAGTCGGAAGTTTTTCGAATGCGTGTCCTAATTCGTAACTGAGCAGGCCCACAAATCCCGAACAAAACGGAGGCAAGCCCGCTTCTGCAGGTCGGGAATATTGAGCGGAGAGCGAACGGATTTCTGCAAAAGGATCGCACCCGAACTCAGCTCGATCGAGTTGCCAGGTTTGAATCGGATCGGCTGAGAGATAGGAGTATCGTCCACGAGTTTTCTCGAACCGCGCACTTTCAAGCAGCACTGGCCAAGGCTCATCACTCAACTGAGCAAGAGCTTCCACCGGTGAGAGATTGATCTTCAGGGAAATGCGTTCGAGGGACATTATGAATCAGAAGTTTTACTGTCAGGAGATTTGCGAAATGTCGGTTTCAAACTGAGATGCTTTTCCGAGCGGGTCAAATGCCCCCAGTTTAATGGTTCATCCTGAGTATACTGTTTTCCAAGCCGTTTTGCTGTCTCGGCCTGGGCCAGTTCGTAGCCGAGATAAAAAGCATGCGACGGCGTAATCTCACCCAGTTCTGCTGCCTGCTGAAAGAGCTGAAACGGATCATTCCCCTGAAAATGACCATCACGATTGATCAGATGTAGAGCATCGTCATTCGCGAAGATCCGATAATTGGGATCGCGAATCTGAGCAGTCAGCTCATTCAATTCTTCTTCCGTTAACTGATGAACCCGCGGATCCCGCATCGAAAGCAGTCCGGCATTGATATGTTTGGGCAATTGTTTTTCGTTGATCGCATAATGCGTCATCCGGCGGGCGAGATCAAATTCCTTGACCGACTCCCGAGCCCAGTTGATCACTTCTGTCGTCAAGACCGAGCGAATCCCCAACTCCTGACACAATGCGGCCAGAATAAAGTTCACCCCAGCCGAGTCGACCTCTGCCAGTTCGGTAATGTTGCCGACCCCCATCATCATTTCTGCATGAGGCCAGCGTCGCCGGGTTTCGTAATAGCGAGCCAGCGAAGCCGCGAAGCCGAAGCCGACTGGTTCGAGAATGGGATCGAGCCGATAGGGAACGCTCGACTTTTCCAGTCGATCGAGAATGGGCTCGAAGGTGTCGAGGTTCTGAAAGTCATCGGGAATCGCGACGACTTCTGTTCCGAGTTGGGTGACCCAGTCGAGATTGGTTGAGTTGGCACTCAGAATCAACTCGGCTCCTGCTTCCACAGCCGCTTCGACTTCCTGCTGATCGAAACTGTCAATCGAAACCCGAAACCCGGCCTGACGAAGTTCGCGAATATGTTCCCCCACTTGCGAAGCCGCTGGCCCAGGCAGGCAGCCGTAATCGATGAGATTGGCTCCACGATTGGCATAGCTGGTGGCGATTCGCAGCAACTCGTCTATTTTGAGTAACGGAGCTCCGTTGATTTCTGCAAGAATTTCAATGTCATATTTCGATAAATCGGGCGGCTCCTGATCCCGCTTGTCGAACCAGCGTGGCAGATCACGCAGATCTTTAGGGCCGCGTAATACGGGTACGCCCCATTTTTTGCTCAGCTTTTCGAGATCCCCCTGACACCAGCCGGGCAGAATGACCTGTTGAATATGTTCGGGCACTTCGAGTTTCCGAGCGACCAAGTCGACGTGCATCAGGGCAGCGACATTAATTCCCAGTACTACGATTTCAGTAGCAACCTGATTCCGCTCACCAGTTTCCCGAACAATGGGCTCCAGAGCCGGCGCTGCCAGGCGGCCTGTTACGAACAGAATGGTGTTTTGGTGAGTCATCCCTTGAGTTTAACAAATGACGTTTCATTTTTCGCAGCAGAGTTAAGTGACAGAGATTGTTTATGAGAACGGCGGGTGTCCTTGAGATGGGGGAATCCCATTAGGCATCACAACCACAACAACCCCTGCAATCTGTTCTCTTGTAGAGAAAATTCGTAGGGAATCCTCCCCTCACCCGATTGATCGAACCTAGACTTAATCAATGAACCTTTGATACCTCCTGCGATTGAATTCAACTATGGATCTGCTGCTACCCATTCCGCTCGCCGTCATTTCCCGCGAAATGCTGGGAATTATAGTGCTTGTGCCCATGACTCTCGTTGTCGGGTTTGCTCTCGGGCTGATTTACGAACGCTGGTACCACGCCTCCACTTTGCAACGAACCAGCAAGCGATTTGAAAAACTGTTTGCTCACGTGGCTGCATGTCTGGACCAGGCCGAGCGGGCTTGCCAGATGTTACAGAAGCGAGCCCAGACTCAGCCTCTCAATGTGAAGCAGCAGTCTCAACTCCAGATTTCTTGTGGCAAATTAAGCCAACATGTCCAGCAATTGAATGTTGCCAAAATCGTGGAGAAGAAGTCAAAGCCGTTTCGTCAACCGAAGTGGAGTCAGTTGCCAACGGATGATCGGACTGGCTTGCCTGATTTCACAGCTTATCAGCAAAATCTGACTGCTCTGGCGAAATCGCTTGAGAAAACGTCAGCCGAAGCCGGGGCGATATTTATTAAGATCGATCACTACGATCGTCACGTCAAACAATATGGCATGCCTGCGGCCAACGAATTTGTGAAACAGACAGCCTCTCAAATTGTTCGCCATCTTCGTGATGAGGATGTCCTGTGCCAGGCGACAGACGATGTACTGATCGGCCTGCTTCCGCAATTGACCTCCAGCCAAATGACCGAACTGGCCGATCAAATCCGAACAGCAGTCAGTCATAAAGTCTATCTGCATCCCGAATCGAACGAGCAGATTTTTGTCACAGTGACATTTGGCTGCACCACTTTTTCCGCCAGCGAGACCCGACTCGATCAGTTTGAGGATCTACTCTGGGAACGTTCACAACTCGCCTTTCGAACAACACAACGCCACGGTCGCTGGCAACTTCGTCAGATCGCCCCCGATGGCTCCGTCAAACTGATTGCTGGTTAAATTACTGTGAGCAAAAATGAACAGCCGTAGGTCAGGCTGTGCCTGACGAAATGTGCGTGCCATCTCGTTTGTCGTCAGGCAGTGCCTGACCTACACCTTTGGTTAAACCAAGTTCAAATAATTTGTGCAATGAATCACCAGCGTTCGACAGGTCCCGCCGGAACGGGGACCTGGAGTTCAGGAAGAATGCCTGTTCGGGATCCTTCAATGGGACCCTGTTCGCGAACGGCTTCCATCGCGGTCAGAAACTCACTGCGGGTTTTTGACTTCTGAACCCCTTCCCGTAACTTCGCAGGAACCCGCATTGCTTTCAGATACCAGTGCACCGTCCGACGGTAGGCGATCAACGCACTTTCGGGGCCATCGAGTTCTTCCAGATATCCGAATTGCTGCAAGACGAGATCGAGTCGCTGATTAAAATTCCCCGGCGGATCATAACTGCCGGTCTCTTCCCATTGCTGTAACTGATGGAAAATCCAGGGATTGGCCAACGCTCCTCGACCAACACTGATTGCCGTGCATCCGGTTCGGTCAAACATGCGAGCGGCATCGGGAATCGAACGGATATCTCCATTGCCAATGACGGGGATCGATTCAACCGCTTCAACGACGCGACGAATTCCACTCAAGTCGACTGAACCTTTAAAACCTTGAGCACGAGTGCGACCATGAATGGCCACCGCTTTGATGCCCACCTGTTCAAATTCTCGTGCGAATTTCGGAGCGGTCAGTTGAGTCTCGTCCCAGCCAAGTCGCATTTTGACGGTCACTGGCAAAGAGACCGCTTCCACAATGGTTTGCACCAGAGCAACGGTTTGCTGGAGCGAGCACATCATGCGAGCCCCGGCTCCATTGTTGGTCACATGGTCGACCGGACATCCCATATTAATATCAATCGCATCAATTCCCGGCAGACTCTCCAGATATTGCACCGCGTCCCGCATGTATTTGGGTTCGCTCCCAAAAATCTGCACAGCAAACGGAGTATCTTCCGGACAGGTGCGGATCAACGCCATCGACTTATGACTTCCCGCCAGCAAAGCCCGGGCATTGACCAGATCGCACGTTCCCATTCCGAGTCCGCCGCACTCTCGGACAACGCGACGAAAAGAGAGGTTCGTATATTTTGCCAACGGCGAGAGGCAGAAACGCGTTGGCAGTTTAAGGCTGCCGAACGAGATCGGTGGCATTGGCGCGGGTTGAGGATAATGATATCGACCCTCAGCGAAGACCGGTTCCGGGATGTCAGTAGAGAGAGGCATGAGGGCTTGTGGTGTAGGAACATAAAGGGAAGATGATACAATTATCGTTAACGTAACGAACTCAGAGTTTATCAGGAAACAGTCAATTGTCACATTCAATTTTGATCACCGGCGTCAGTTCCGGGCTCGGACATGGTCTGGCAGAATACTATCTGGAACAGGAACACAACGTTCTCGGTTGCAGTCGGAGGAAACCAGAAGACCTGACACAGTACGAGAATTTTCAGTTCGTCTCCTGTGATGTTTCCGATTTTGACGCGATTCCCGATCAACTTGAAAGTCTATTTTCGGGGACATCAAAGTGCGATCTCGCCATCCTGAATGCCGGTATCCTCAGCCCGTTTGGCGACCTTCAGGAGACATCCCTGGATGATTGCAAAAATGTGATGGATGTCAATCTGTGGTCGAACAAAATCATACTGGACTGGTTGTTGCCGCGTTATCCTGAAATCAGGCAGGTTGTCACCATTTCCTCAGGGGCGGCTGTGAATGGTAATCGAGGCTGGAATGCCTATTCGATTTCCAAAGCGGCTCTGAATATGCTGACCAAACTTTACGCTCAGGAAGCTCCTCAGACTCATTTTCTGGCCATCGCTCCCGGGTTGATTGCCACGCATATGCAAGACATCCTCTGTAGTCTGGATGAAGACTCTCGCTTTCCGACACTCGATTCCCTCAAAAGTCGGCGAGGGACCGAACAAATGCCAACTGCTGAAGTGCTCGCACCGAAAATTGCAGCTGTCATTGAAAAAGCACCGTCGAATACGGATTCTGGAGAGTTTATTGACATCCGTAAAATCGACTGGTGATCTTTCGCTCAAGCGTAACGTCATTTTACATCCGAAGTTCTGAATTCACATCTGTGTTCCTGTCTGATATGTTGAATCTCAGCGGATAAGAAGAATTCAATTAACTCTCTATGTGAGTTCCAATTGTGGCACGTAATTTATTTGCACAAAACGAGGAATCTTCTGACAATCTCGTCAAACTCTGCGAAATCCCGGCTGGGAAATCAGGGGATTGTTTCGCCCTGCTGAGTGACAAACAGCGTGCCGAAACTCGTGATGGTAAGCCGTATTATCGGTGTCAGTTTCGTGATTTGAAACGGACAGCCACTTCGATGATCTGGAACGATTCGAGTTGGTTCGAAGCCTGCGATGAATCCTGGGAGCCCGGCCAATTCTTTCGGCTGCGATGTCGCTACAGTGAAAATCAATACGGCCCGCAGATCGACATTGAACGCATTCGCGAAGTGAACGATGCAGACCGGGCCGCTGGTTTTAATCCCGCCGACTATCTCCCCGCCTCCCGCTTTGACACAGCGGCCATGTATGGGGAATTGTGTGAGATAGTTGAGAAGGAAATCATAGAAGAACCATTGCAGGAACTCGTACTGAAAATCCTGCAGGATCATGAAGAGAACATTCGCGAGTACCCGGCTGCCTCCCGCAACCATCACGCCTACCGCAGCGGCTTCCTTGAACATGTGCTTTCGGTGACGAAGACAGCTGTGTATCTCGCTCACAAATATCGCGAGTATTATCAGGAGATGTCGCCGCCACTTTCGATCAGTCTCGTTGTCGCGGGAGCAGTCTTGCACGATATCGGCAAGCTCGAAGAACTCTCTGCTCAACCTCACGGAGCCGACTACACAGCTGCCGGTCGCCTTATCGGTCATATCCTGTTAGGCCGCGATCTCGTGCGCGACTATGGAAAACAGATCGAAAACCTCAATCCCGAAACACTCCTCCGGCTCGAACACATCATCGTCTCGCATCAGAACCTGCCCGAATGGGGTTCACCCATCGCACCCCATACTCCAGAAGCGTTGCTCGTGCACTATGCCGACGATATCGACGCCAAATTCCAGATGATGGCCTTCGCCCTCGGCGAAAAAACAGCCGAGGATGCCGAGTTCACTTCGCGACAGAATCCACTGAGGCGATCCATCTTTCGGGGGTTTGGTGAGGTGATCGAGTAATAACAATTTAACAAACTTTTCTCTCTCAAACCGTCGCCATCGCCTTCGGCTCATTCAGCAACATTTCCAGATCAATCTCCGCAATCGAATCAACGATCAAATCGGGTTGGAAAGCGAATTGTTTGAGGTCGCTTTTCTGGGTGCCGCCGGAGAGGACGAGGACGGTGTGGTAGCCGAGTTGGACTCCGCCCAGGATGTCGGTTTCCATGGTGTCGCCGATGATGGTCGTTTCGTCAGCTGTCAGATGCAACTCCTTTCGGGCGGCTCGCATCATGATCGGACTCGGCTTACCCACGCTGAACGCTTTGATGCCGGTTGCGGATTCAATCATCGCCACAATCGCCCCGCAGCCAGGGCGTAAGCCAAATTGCGTCGGACAGTTCGGGTCCATATTAGTGGCGATCAATTTCGCTCCGCCGATGACCAGATTGCAGGCACGTTCCAGCATTTCCATCGTGAACGTTCGCCCTTCCCCCACAACGACATAGTCGGGATGCGACTCGACAATCGAATAGCCGACATCGTGCAATGCATTATGCAGTCCCCCTTCGCCAATGACATAGGCGGTGCCGTGCGGTTTGCGATCGGCAAGAAAACTGGCGGTCGCCATCGCACAGGTATAAACATGATGATCCTCCACCGGAATTCCCATCCGGCGAACTTTCGTGGCCACATCCCGCTGCGTTCGTTGAGAGTTGTTGGTGAGGAACAGAAACGGAATTTTCTTGCTGATCAATTCCGCCACAAACTCATCGGCTCCGGGAATCAACTGATTGCCTCGATAAATCACTCCGTCCATGTCGAGTAACAATCCATGCGACTGGTAGGGCATCGCTTTTGCCATTTTCATTTCCTAAACATCATTAAGAATGCGGCTGTGCCGCTGGGGAGGGAAACGTTCAACAGGCCCTGATCATCTGAGCGAAGGAAGGAAACAGATGCTTATGTGTCAAACGGTGGGAATGAGCGCCAATCGATTGCGCAGTTTTTCTGAAATCTGCTAAGGAAGATTACCTAGCAGAACGCGTGCCGAAGTCACCAAATTGCTGAAATCTTCACGAAACAGGTCCGTTTCGCTGAGTTGTTATACAAATAGCCTACAAGACTCAATTAAAAGCACTGGAGTGGACTTGCGGCCATTCGACCATGCGTACATTTCAGACGTCTGGGATGTTGCGTTCCTGAGCAACCACTGCAGCAGAACGCGCAAACGCATATTTAATAACGATTGTATTGATTCAGAAATTAAGAAATACTGCACACTCAAGTGGACTCATTTGTCCGGACGGGTATCAAGGAATCGACATACCAGTTACTATTCATTACTGATGGATCGTCACAAGAAACTTCGAATCAAACATCATCATGTTTTATGGAGTATCAAACGAAATGAAAGCCCTCAGTGGATCAATCATCGTTCTTGCAGCCTCCATCCTCATACTCGGCGGCTCATATATTCCACACGGCGACACCAGACTCTTCCTGCAGATTATTGGCTTGATGGTCTGTGCGATGGGAATGTGGGGTTGGTCTGTCAGCCTGAAAGAAAAATAGCTTGATTCTACATGCGTATTACAACATCCGCTGCCAGAAGCCGACGTCAATCCATTGGTTGAATTTGTAGCCCACCTCTTTGAAGTGAGCGACTTTCTCCATGCCAAACTTTTCATGCAGAGCCACGCTCGATTCATTCGGCAGGGAAATCCCGCCTATGACCACATGAATGCCTGACTCTTTCAGCTTCGCGAACAAATCTGCATATAGCTTTGTGCCGAGACCCTGGCCTGCGTATTTCAAATCAAGATAAACGGTCACTTCAGCTGTAAAACGAAAGGCGCTCCGCGTTCGAAACGAACCCGCATAAGCATACCCGGCAACCTGCCCTTCAACCTCCGCCACCAGCCAGGGCAGATTCAATGCCGCGATATCGTTCATCCGTCGAGCCATCTCCGCCGCTGAAATGATCTCTTCTTCAAAGGTGATGATCGTATCGGTGATGTAATAGTTATAGATCTCAACAATCGCCGCCGCATCCGCCGAAGTGGCCAGTCGCACGTAAGGCTCGGAAGAATTTGATTTCGCCGTCATTGGGACTCCGATAAGGTTCGCAATCGCTTGAGATGTTCTTCTGGACTGGCTCGATCGCAATGATTGGGAATGATGCCTGTCAGATCATAACTTAACACTCTGGCAGCACTTTCGGGAATCAATTCGGGGATGGAATTGAAGATCGCTGGCGGGTGGTGCACCATGCCTCGATAGCTGGCAAACAGATCCGCTGTAAACATGATTTCAAGCTTCTCACAGTAGAAGCCCATATGTCCGTGTGTATGCCCCGGCAAATGGACCGCAGTTAAACCGTTCCAGAGATCAAGTTCATCCCCATCTCCAAGCCAGCGATCCGGGACAAAGGACTTGAACCCGAGGAGTGGTCTGCCAACACGTTCCAGAATTCCCGTACAACGAGACCAGCCTTGATAGAGGGGATGTCCACTGTAGTGGTCTGCATCGAGCCGGGGAGCCGCAATCCAGGCTCCTGCTTCCCGGGCCACTTTCGCCACATTCAAAATGTGATCGAGATGTCCGTGAGTGACAATGATTCCTCGGATCGGCTCGCGTTCCCACCCCTGTTTTTTCAGTGCCCGTTTCAACAGACTCCTCCCGCCAATGAAACCAGCATCCAACAGCGTAAGCCCGGACGAATCCCGCAAGACATAAAAATTCACCGCCGGTGCCCGAACCTGCAGGAGATCGTCATACAGCAGGATGGACATGGTTCTCACCGATTCTTTTTACGATATCGAACGATGACCACTTCCCCATCATAGGTCAGTTTTGTGAGTTCATCCTGAATAAGCTCGAGCACTTTGTCTGCCTTCCCACCTCCTGAACCGGCTCCGATTAACGGCATCGCAATCGATAAATAGTTTCGGTCAGAAACCATCGAGACTGCGTTGCGAACAGAATTTCGAATCGAATATTCCGAGGAACGCCAAAGCATATTAATCCCGGCAACATGAATGATCGATTTGAAAGGAAGCTGACCCGCAGTGGTTTCCACGGCTCCTCCCAGCGGAATGGCTCCCATGCGTCCCAGTTCCCGAAAAGGCTGCAATCCTGCTCGCTTCTTAATGGCTCCGGAAACTCCCTGAGGTATCAATAGCCACCAGGGAATGATGTTCCGATTCCATGCATTCACAATCGCATCCACCTCCTGATCCAGTAAATCACCTTCAACAAGAGAAACTTTCATCGGTCAGCATATCCTTAACTTCATTAACTGGGTGCCATGCTTGCATCGCGCAGCAGGGTAAGTATGTAATGCGAGGGCTTCCCTCTTCTTGCAATTCGCCCATCTATAAATACCTTTCTAACCCCTTCTCCTTCATCATCTCAATTAATTCCTTGATCGCATTTTCGTCCGATTTATCCGCCACAAAAGTCGCATCCGGAGTATGCACGATGATGCAGTTTTTGAGGCCAATGGTTGTGACCAGGTGCGATTCGTTCGAGCGGATGATGCAGTCTTTGGTATCGAAACCGACGTGGGCACCGAGGATCGTGTTGCCGTTGTCATCGGTGCCGATCAGCCGATGCATTGCCTGCCAGGAGCCGACGTCGTCCCAGTTGAAGGAAGCTTCGACGACGGCGATGTTCTCCGATTTTTCCAGCACGGCATAGTCGATAGAAATCGAGGAACATTCCGGAAACCATTTGGCCAATGTCGATTTGTAATTCTCGGTGCCGAGACTCACTCGAATTTCATCCAGAGGCTCGGCTATCCGAGGCTGATGGATGGCAAGCAGATCGAGAATCGTTTGTGCTTTCCAGACAAAGATGCCGCAGTTCCAGAAGAAAGTTCCCTGCTGCATATAACTTTGAGCGGTTTCGTAATCGGGCTTCTCGCGGAAACTGGAAACCTCATAAACATTCGATGCCGACTCTCCATCGAGCCGGGAGCCCCGTTCAATGTAACCAAACCCGGTCGAAGGAAACTCGGGAACTACACCAAATAACGCGAGCCGTTGTTCATCATTTGCAATGATCGATTCCGCAATCCGAACCGATCGATGAAACTCCTCCCGAGGCTCGATCACATGATCAGCCGGCATCAATAACATAACTGCTTCAGGATCCTTCGCCAGCAGATGCATAGCCGCAAGTCCAATGCATGGAGCCGTATTGCGGGCGACCGGTTCAATCAGGATGTTCTCAGCCGGAATTTCCGGAAGCTGCTCAGCTGTGGTCGCAGCCTGAGCCTGATTCGTCACCACCCAGGTGGACTCCAACTCGACGACACCCTCGCAGCGATCGACCGTCATCTGAATCATCGACCGGTCACTCGTGAGATTCAACAATTGCTTGGGCATCGTCTTCCGACTCAATGGCCAGAACCGCGTCCCACTCCCCCCCGCCATAATCACCGCATGCAACATCAATTCATCCCGTCTGTATCAATTCGCTTCGTACAAGTCCATTCATTTACGAGGAATCAAATCATAACCTGAAGCGTTAGCAAGGGGAAAGCAGACTTTCCTCAGAAGTCTCAAACGAATAAATTAGAGTGATAAAAAAGTAATTACGAATTGGTTGAGAAATGCTTAATGCAATAAATCAACTCGACTTGATTGTGAGTAATGCTTTTTCTGGGTGGCCTCGAAAGATTCTTGAGGAAGTCCAGTTCAGGCTGAAGAGTATCAATCGATTTGGAAAACAGACAATTATTAAAGGAGAGCGAAACAAATGCCTTTATTGATGGTTTAATCACACAGAACTTCTCTTCTTTTCTGGCAGGAATGTTTCCATGCGTGATTTAATCTCCAAGCCCATAATCTGCGTTGCCATGCTGACAGCCTGTGCTGGAGTGCAGCAAGAGTTGAAGGCGGAAGAAACATTGAGTCCGGAACAGTCTCAGTTTTTTGAGAATAAAATCCGGCCGGTGCTCATCAAGCAGTGTTATTCGTGCCATTCCGTTCAGGAAAATGAACGAGAGGGTGGTTTGACGCTCGATACGCGTGAAGGAATTCGCAGTGGCGGCGAACAGGGGCCGGCTGTTGTGCCGGGGAATCATTCCCAGAGCTTGCTGCTCAAAGCGATTCGCTACTCCGATTCCAAATTAAAAATGCCTCCGGACGGAAAACTATCTGCAGATCAGATTGCAGATTTCGAAAAGTGGGTTGCGATGGGAGCACCCGACCCGCGAGATGGCGAGGGCGGGGCAAAAGTTCAGTACGAAATCGACATCAAAGAAGGCCGGAAATTCTGGGCGTTTCAGCCTCCCACTGCCGTTGAACTCCCTCAGGTCCGAATTCAGGATTGGCCTCGGACGGAGATTGACTATTTCCTGCTCGCCAAAATGGAAGCCAATGGATTCGATCCTGTCGCCGACTGCGAACCGAATATTCTCGCTCGTCGATTATATTTCGATCTGGTCGGCCTGCCTCCTGCTCCTGAAAAACTGGCTCAGTTCGAGAAAGATTATGCCAATAATGCTCAGGCAGCAGTCGCATCGCTGGTGGATGAACTGCTGCAATCGCAGGGGTTTGGTGAACGCTGGGGAAGGCACTGGCTCGATGTCGCTCGATACGCGGAGTCGTCTGGAAATGCTTCCAACTTTGCCTTTCCGCATGCCTGGCGGTATCGCGACTGGGTCATTGAAGCGTTCATGAATGATATGCCGTACGATCAGTTTGTGCGGGCTCAACTGGCTGGAGATTTGTTGCCAGCTCAAAATGAAACCGAACAAGCTGCTAATCTCATTGCCACCGGCTTTCTAGCAATTGGCCCCAAGTCGCTCAACGAACGGAATCGACAGCAGTTTCAAATGGATGTCGTTGACGAACAGATCGATACAACCTTTCAGGCGTTTCAGGCTTTGACTGTCGCCTGTGCCCGTTGTCATGATCATCGTTTTGACCCGATCCCGCAAACGGATTATTACGCCCTGGCTGGCATCTTTCGCAGTACGGAAACGTGCTACGGAACTATCAGATCTGTACAGAGTAATCATCCGAGTCCGCTTCTCGTTCTGCCAGCAGACGCGAATGTTCCTGCAGGAGTGGCCTCGCTGGATACTTCGCGACGAGCCGTGCTGGAACGGCAGATCGAAATTCAACGTGAGCAACTGGCTGAACTAAGTGGCCCTGACAGCAATATCCGACGGATTTTTTATCAGTCTCGTGTCAGTCAGCTGACTGGCGAACTGAACTCATATGACGAGCAGGGCACCCCGAAGTTACGGGCGATGGGAGTACGCGAAGGTCTCCGAACAGATGACTGCCCGCTATATATTCGAGGAGAAATCGAGCAACCCGGACAGATGGTGAAGCGAGGATTTCCTCAGGTGTTGACTGACAAACAACCCAGCATCGGCAGATACGACAGTGGCCGAATGGAACTGGCGGAGTGGATTGCCTCCCCAGAGAATCCGCTGACAGCTCGGGTGATGGTCAATCGCGTCTGGCTGCATTTGATGGGACGGGGTCTGGTGACAACGGTCGATAACTTCGGAGCTTCCGGTCAACGGCCAAGCCATCCAGAATTACTGGATCATCTGGCGATCTCGTTTGTCGAAAATGACTGGTCGGTCAAACAACTGATTAGGTCGATTGTTCTGAGCCGGGCTTATCAGCTTTCTTCACGAATGGATCCCGAGAACTACCGTCAGGATCCCGATAATGTCTATGTCTGGCGGATGCCGAAACGACGACTCGAAGCCGAAGCGTTGCGGGATACTTTACTCGCATTAGGTCAGAACCTCGATGTCGATTTTCCGGAAGGAAGTCTGGTCGCTCAACAGGGTGAGGGAAATGTCAGTTTCCGGATCCGAGGCGACCTCGCCGCCGGCGATGTGCATCGTTCGGTGTTCCTGCCAATTGTCCGCGATGAGATTCCTGAAATCCTTTCCATCTTCGATTTCCCTGATCCGAGTCTGATCATCGGCGAACGATCTTCGACAACGATACCCGAACAGTCTCTGTTCTTAATGAACAGTGAATTCGTGATTCGACAAGCCGCCGGAATGTCTGCTCATCTAATCTCAAAATATTCGACAGAAAGCGATCGAGTGAATTATGCCTATCGCATGTGTTACTCACGTTTGCCGGAACCTTCGGAAATGAGAAACGCAACACTGTTCCTCTACGTTTATGGAAAAGAGCACAACGAGACTGCAACCTGGGCTGCGTTTTGTCAGGCCCTGTTTGCCAGTGCTGAGTTTTCGCTGCGGTAACGAATCAGTTTTTTGAACCACGGATGGACACGGATAAACACAGATTGCAGAGAATCAGTCAACCTTATTGTGGACTCTGTGGCAAATAAAAAAATTGTTGACTCATCGAGTCGATCTGGATTTATCTGCTTATTGGAGTTTTGCAAAACTTCAGATCTAACACTTCCCTCGTACTAACATCCACTGGGAGAATATCCATGTTTAATGAGTCTGCACTGTTTTCACGCCGTACTGCCTTAAAATCGGCTAGTGTTGGATTTGGGTATCTCGCCTTTGCGGGTCTTTCAACCATGGCGGCTGAAAAAGAAAATCTGCTGGCTCCCAAGCCGACACACTTCCCTGCTCGGGCCAAGCATGTGATTTTCCTTTGCATGGAAGGGGCTCCTTCGCATGTCGATACCTTCGACTACAAGCCAAAGCTGAAACAGGATCATGGCAAGACAATGACAGACACCCGATCGCGATCCGCGAAACTGCTGGGATCTCCCTGGAATTTTCAGCAGCATGGCCAAAGTGGAATGTGGATGTCGGAATTGTTTCCGGAATTGTCCAATCATACAGATGATCTTTGCATGCTGCACGGAATGCATACGGATGTACCTGCTCATCCTCAAGCAATATTGCGTCTACATACTGGCGTTTCTCAATTCAAACGTCCTTCACTGGGAGCTTGGGCGTTTTATGGATTGGGAACTGAGAATGAAAACCTGCCCGGATTCGTGACGATCAGCCCGCCGCGAAATAATGGGGGGCCTTCTAACTATGGCAGTGCATTTCTACCAGCGATCTGTCAGGGAACGCCGATCACGATGGGAAATCCCCGTTTGGCAGCAGCCGGACGTCGCGGCCAGTCATCTCCCAGTGGAATCGTTGGCAACATTAAAAATCCGCAGCAGTCCCCCGATTATCAGCGATTGCAACTCGATTACATTCAATCGATCAACAAAAAAACACTCCAGCTCGAAGAGCAGAATAACGAGGTGGAAGGAGCGATTGAATCACTTGAACTCGCCTTCCGAATGCAATCCGAATTACCCGAACTGATGGAGCTTTCCAGCGAAACTCAGGCGACTCAGTCGATGTATGGCATTGGAGAAGAAGCCACCAATAATTTCGGGCGTCAGTGTTTACTCGCTCGTCGGTTCGTCGAAGCTGGTGTGCGATTTGTGGAAGTGACTTCGGGTCAGTGGGATCACCATCGAAATCTGCAGCAGGATCTGACGAATAAAACGGAGAGTATCGATAAACCGATCGCAGGTTTGCTGGCGGACTTAAAACAACGCGATCTTCTGAAAGATACGCTTGTCATCTGGAGTGGAGAATTTGGCCGGACTCCTTATGCTCAGGGAGATGATGGTCGGGATCACAATCATCGAGGCTTCACTTCCTGGATGGCTGGAGGTGGGACAAAAGGAGGATATTCTCATGGAGCGACCGACGATTACGGTTCTGAAGCTGTCGAAGGACGTGTTCACATTCACGACTGGCACGCCACCATCTTACACTTGCTCGGGCTGGATCACGAACGCCTCACCTACCGCTACGCAGGCCGCGATATGCGTTTGACGGATGTGAAGGGTAATGTGGTGAAGGAAATTATGGCGTGATCAATTGATGTGACTTGGAATGAGGATGTCGAAGAGATCCCCTCCTCCGGCCTTCGGCCACCTTCTCCCCAAGGAGAAGGAAAGATTACGTCACCCTGCGAATATTCTGGGGGCTTCGCTGCGCTTCGACCCCAGCCACCCGACGTTCTTTTGATTTTCAGTTTCGCTTGAATTTTCACAGGCAGAGAATTGTGAGCCTGCATTGGGTTTCGTATGCTCAATGCCATCGCAAAGTTCACTATTTCTATTCCTTTCCGATTCAAGCGAGACACCATGAATACTTCCCGCCGTCAATTCCTGCAAACCTGTTCTGCTATCGGTGCGGGTTTCCTGCTTCCCGGTTTCTCTCAGGCAAGCCTGCTTGAGAAGGAACCCCTTTGCAAAATTTCTCTGGCTCAATGGTCGCTGCACAAAGCATTATTCGATGGCAAACTCGATCATCTTGATTTTGCGAAAACAACCAAGCAGGAATTCGGAATTACCGGTGTCGAATACGTCAACCAGTTCTTCAAGGATAAAGCGAAAGATCAGAGCTATCTCAAAGAGATGAAAACCCGAGCAGAGGGCGAGGGTGTCGAAAGCCTGCTGATTATGATCGATCGCGAAGGCAATTTAGGCGATGCCGATGAGGCCAAGCGGACACAGGCGGTCGAGAATCATTACAAATGGGTCGAAGCGGCCAAGTTTCTGGGCTGTCATTCGATTCGCGTCAATGCCGCCAGCAGTGGAACCTATGAAGAACAGGTTGAACGAGCAGCTGATGGTTTGCGTCGCCTGAGCGAATTCGGTGATCAGCATGACATCAATGTGATTGTTGAAAATCACGGTGGCCTCTCTTCCAGTGGGGCCTGGTTATCGACAGTGATGAAGAAGGTCGATCACCCTCGCTGCGGCACCCTGCCCGACTTTGGCAACTTCGCGATTGATCGCAATCAGGACATCTGGTACGACCGCTATCAGGGTGTTGCGGAGTTGATGCCTTATGCAAAAGCTGTCAGTGTGAAAACACATGAATTCGACAAAGACAATCCTCATATCACTTATGATCGACGTTTTAACAAAGAGACGGATCTGGTGAAAATGCTGGCGATCGTCATGGCATCTGGCTACAAAGGCTACTACGGCATCGAGTACGAAGGCAGCGAACTGGACGAATATGCTGGCATTCGCAAGTCCAAAGAAGCCCTCATGAGTTCATTCTATAAAGTCTTTTTCGGCTGTTAAATCATGGTCACCCCAAAAGTTTCTTATGAGGTGATATAGAGGATAGTCCCGAAAGATTCGATTGGGGCGGCGCAGCCGCAAGAAGTTTGTGGGGAAATTCAATTGTCAAACTGAAGTCCTCTTGTGGACTTCGTCCCCCCAGATCGCGGAGCTATCTGGGCTATCCAATTATATGGCATTATTTATAACTTGAAACACATCGAAAGTTGACACCATGAGTGAAGAAGTAACTTACAATCCCGATACGCTGTGCCTGCATGCTGGCCAGGTGCCCGATCCGGCAACCAATTCGCGAGCAGTGCCGATTTATCAGACGACCTCGTATGTCTTTAACGATACCGATCATGCCGCCCGATTATTCGGTTTGCAGGAATTCGGCAATATCTACAGCCGGTTGATGAACCCGACCTGCGATGTTCTCGAAAAGCGATTAGCCGCTTTGGAAGGTGGATCTGGAGCATTGGCGCTGGCTTCGGGATCGTCTGCGGTCACGTATTCGATTTTGAATATCATGGGACAGGGAAAGAATATCGTCTCCTCCTCCAGCCTGTATGGTGGAACGTATAATCTGTTCCATTACACACTTCCAAAACTGGGAATTGATTGCAAATTTGTCGATCAGACCGATCCGGAAACATTTCGGAATGCCATCGACGAAAACACCCGAGCGATCTTTCTGGAAACAATTGGAAATCCCAAAGCGAATGTTCCTGATTTCGAAGCGATTGCAGAGATTGCTCACGAAGCTGGAATTCCGGTCATTGTCGATAACACGACCGCTTCCCCCTATTTGTGTCAGCCTTTTAAGTGGGGAGCCGATATCGTTGTGCACTCCTGCACCAAATTCATCGGTGGTCACGGCACTTCAATCGGCGGTATCTTGATTGAAAAAGGAGGATTTCCCTGGGATAACGGAAAATTCCCCGAGCTGACTGAACCGGAGCCGAGCTATCATGGGATGAAGTTCTATGAAACATTCGGCCCGATGAATCTGGCTTACATTCTCAAAGCCCGCACTCAAATTTTGCGGGATACCGGCGCGGCGATGAGTCCGTTCAACGCGTTTCAGTTCCTGCAGGGATTGGAGACATTGCATTTGCGGATGCCTCGACATAGCGAGAATGCTCAGAAAGTGGCGGAATTTCTGGCGGATCATCCGAAAGTATCGTGGGTGAATCACACGGGCTTGCCGACGCATCCAAGTTATGAGTTAGGACGGAAGTATTTGCCGAAGGGCAGCAGTGCCGTCTTCGGTTTCGGAATAGCCGGAGAGACTCCTGAGCAGCAGAAAGCGAACGGCATTAAATTGATTAATAGTGTGAAGCTGTTCTCGCATCTGGCAAACATCGGAGACAGCAAATCGCTGATTATCCATCCGAGCAGTACAACGCATCAACAGTTGTCGCTTGAAGAACAGCAGTCGACCGGTGTCACTCCTGACTTTGTACGTATTTCGGTAGGGACCGAAGATATCGAAGATATTATTCGAGATTTAAAGCAGGGTCTTGATCAAATTTAAAGAAGGGGAAATGCCCAGTGGCTAGAGTCAGTGATGAGGGGAATTTGATTTCGTGTAAAGCGGTCAGCACCCGATCTAATTTTAGACTCTCTGTCTGACAACTTTAGCCACTAGCCACTCAACACTGGCCATTCCAAAACCGCACAACAAAAAAGTTGTGCGGTTTTTTTGTGCAATGTTGCCTCTGGCCACGCTTCACCCTGAATGCCTGAAACACATTTGGAGATACGAATGGCATCCGTAAGACGGTAATCAAGCCTGATTTTTAAGGGTTATTCATGAATTGGTAAATAAGGTAGTTCGGGAAGAGCTTATCGCTTGGGGAATGAAATCACTGTGGCAAATTTCTCTAGTAGTTGCGCTCGCTGTAAGGTCGAAATTGAATGTGTCGCTGGCATCAACCTGTTTTTTGATGACTGTTGCCAAGTGGACGGAGTTTTTAGTTATTACGAAGTAGACCCGAGATCCTGCAAACTTTGGGAGCAGTTTCACTGACAGGAAAACTTTCACCAGTCTTACCAGGTTAACAAGACGGTAAAGTCGAAAACCTGTCGGACCGGAAACTGTCCCTTCCTTCCGGACCATCATCTTACTTCTAAATAAGTACTTCGAATGCAGTGAGTTTTATTGCTGCTTGTTCCACCTTGAAGATTGACGACTGAGATTTTGTAAGGTTTGAGACGACGTGAATTTTGATTTGACGAGTTTTGAAATTTCCTGCTCTTCACGAGTGTGTGCACATGCGGTTGGACAAGTGTGTCAGGCTGCAGGAATGACCGGAATCGTCATAATCGGAACAATCGTCACAACGAGCCTGAGATTGAGTTCAACTTGGTAACTGAACAATTTTGGTAAGTGTCTGCGTGAGACACTGCCGAAATAAAGTAGCAGGTTTGCCTGTAATTTCCGTGTCGAGTGAATGGTTCTCTGACTGATCCTTTCGGGAATGTCCCCGAAGTCATATTACGATTCGCGACGCTGTCCTCAGAAAAGAGTTCGAGGAGTTTTTGCTATGAAAAAGACTATCTGTTTCGCTGCTGCTATGATGTTGTGTTGTATGAGCTTCGCCGACGCTGAAGCTGGTCTGTTCAAAGGTCGTCTCCTGAAGAAATGCCAGAGCTACGTCAGCTGCTGTGCACCTTCTTGCTGCTGCCCAGACGAGTGCTGTGTCGATGATTGCTGCGTTCCTTCTTGCTGCTGCCCAGACGAGTGCTGCGATGACGCTTGCTGCCCAACTTGCTGTGCTCCAAGCTGCTGCTGCCCAGACGATTGCTGCGATGATTGCTGCGAAGCAACTTGCTGTGCACCAACTTGCTGCTGCCCAGACGATTGCTGCGATGATTGCTGCCCATCTTGCTGTGCACCAAAATGCTGCGTTCCTTCTTGCTGCTGCCCAGAAAGCTGCTGCGATGACGAATGCTGCCCAACTTGCTGTGCTCCAAGCTGCTGTGCACCACACTGCTGCAACTAGTTTGAACGCAGTCGCTTGACTGCCGATAACAACGCAACTTAATGTTGCTTGAAAATCTGACGGTGAAGAAAGTCCCCTCTTTCTTCACCGTCTTTTTTTATTGGCACCCTGCAATTCATTGGATCTGCTTTGCCATTGCTCGACGATCACTTCTTCATCGAGTGGAAGAATAATCACAGCAGGACTTTCTGCAGAGGAATAGTGGACTTCGCGAATCTTCTGATTCATTTTGCGAACCCGATCCCGGACTTGGGATTCGGAAGGAATTGATTTGAGCGTCTCAAGCAATTTCTCAACTTCGAGTTTCACTCCCAGACGGGTGGGTATCAGGTTGTGATTTTCCCGGCGGAGTTTGTCTTTGATCCACCAGTTTTCATCACGAGGCTGATCAATCCCCGGAATCGGCTTTCCCAAGCCGGGCAGATTGGCAAATTCACCCCGGGCTTCGGCTTCGCGGATCAGGCGATCTGCAAACGCTTCATAACTTTCAAGAGGGGCTTTTTTCTCCTGCATGAAAAGTCCTCCAAAAATTTAGATGGAAAGGCGTCCGGCTATCGAACCAGATGCACGACCATTAAATCGTGGCCTTCTGCCCCCCAGTCGGTATCGGAGATGAGAACAATCCGGCTTCCTGATTCCAGGATTCCCTTCTTTTTGCCCCATTCGACAGCAAATTTCAAGATCGAATTCGGGTCTTCACTGACGACATCACTTTCCACAGGAATCACACCCCAATAGAGGCACATCTTGTTGGCAACCAGTCGGTTATCGGTGATCGCCAGCAAGGGAATCCGGCTGCGTTGTCGTGAAATGGCCAGAGCCGTCCGACCGGTTTTCGTACAGAGCACCATCAGATTTGCATGCAGCCGCTCAGCGACCGTGCAGGCGCCCAGTGTCACAGCCTCAGTCACAACCAGAGCACGATTTTTCGACTCCGTTTTCCAGTCGACATCTCCGCGATGAGGAACTTCATCTTCGGTACAGCGAACAATGTTATCCATCATATTAACAGCACGGATGGGATATTTTCCGATTGCTGTCTCGCCAGATAGCATGACGGCATCGGTTCCATCAAATACCGCATTGGCCACATCGGCTGCCTCTGCTCGCGTTGGAAACGGTTGTTCTTCCATACTGTCGAGCATTTGTGTCGCCGTGATCACTGGGATGCGGCGTTCGTTGCAATGACGAATAATCTGCTTTTGCAGAATCGGCAGGCGAGCAATATCCGATTCCACACCCAGATCGCCCCGAGCAACCATCACTCCATCGCATACTTTAGTGATCGCTTCAAGTTCCCGAACCGCTTCCACCTTTTCAATTTTTGCAATCAGTTGCGGTTCGTAATCGGGAGCAAGTTCCTTCACCAGATTGCGAAGTTTCACAATGTCATCGGCACTGCGAACAAAACTGAGACCGAAGAAGGTCAATCGTTTGGATAGTCCCCATTTCAGATCTTCAATATCTTTTTCTGTCAGGCACGGAGTTCTCAATGTTGCTCCGGGAAGATTGATCCCCTGGCGTGATCGGATTAATCCGGGGCGATTCACTTCGCAAGTGATGGAAACATCGTCAACTTTGTCGACAACTTTCATACCGACGGTCCCATCTGCCAGTAAGACGGTATCCCCCGGCTTCAAGTCATCAATCAGATATTCGTAGGAGCAGGTCAGTGTTGAGGCTTCATAGGATTCTGCTGATTTGACAAATACAAATCGCTGCCCAACCTGACAATCGACACCTTCAGGAGGTAATTCTCCGAGTCGGATTTTAGGCCCGGACAAATCTCCCAGAATGCCGATCGGTTGTCCAATTTCCGCGGAGACCTCGCGAACCATTGTCACAACACTATCGAGCCAGTCGTATTCTCCATGGGCGAAATTGAGCCGAAAGACATCGACACCCGCTGCCACCAGAGCATGTAACTTTTCCTTGGAGGCAATAGCCGGGCCTAATGTTGAGATGATTTTCGTACGCGCCTGATGCTTATGCGGGTCAATCATTTCCATAACGGCACGACCTTAAATAGTTATCTTCGAGTGTCTGAATAGTTTACCGATTACAATCTCAGCCGGATTTCGACTGGTCATAACTGCTCAATAGTATCTCGATTGCCACTTTTTCGCGAGAGTTTGCCAGCAGTATGATGAAGGCATCAAAGAATTGACAGGCATCTATTTCTGAACTGTCGGTAGCGATTGGTCTCATGTGCTTGTGCCGTTAGGGGATCATGAGATGGAAATATCATGAGTGTAGGTACGAATCAACAGGGTTTGGATTCCATGAATTTCGCTCGCAATTCCTGAAAACCAAATGTCCGAAATCTGAGTAAGGTGATTTGAGGCTGGTTGTGGAATGATTTCCGATCTGCCCGAATTCCATCAATTTATAATTGAGGCTTCTCTATGACTCTCATTAGACTATAAGACAAGTTAATCTCCTAAATTCGCATCATCCATTGGCCGCAATCGGACAACTGAAAATAAAGCACGCAATTCTATGACCTCTGAAAAGCAAGAGAACAAATCGGTTGATGATGAAGTCGATTATAAAACCGAAATGCTGAGAATGACCGAATCGTCTCAGGAACAACCCCAGGTTGACCTGTCTAATAAGACACTCGGTGAATTTCGTCTGATTCGAAGGCTTGGCAAAGGTGGGATGGCCAATGTCTATCTGGCCGAGCAGACCGCTTTGAATCGGCACGTCGCAATCAAAGTGATGAAAAACGATCTCGTTTCCGATGCCACCTATCTGGATCGTTTCAAAACCGAGGCCATGGCTGCCGCGAACCTGAACCATATTAATATTGTGCAGGTCTACACAATTGGGGAAGCCGACGGATTCAATTACATCGCCCAGGAATATGTTCAGGGTGTGAATCTACGGGAATTTATCTCCAAAAATGGTCCGCCGGAACTAAATGTAGCGCTGCATGTGATGAAACAGATTGCCTCCGCTCTCCAGAAAGCGGGAGAAGTGGGGATCGTTCATCGCGACATCAAACCGGAAAACATCATGATTACCCGTAAGGGGGTCGTGAAAATTGCGGACTTCGGGCTGGCTCAACTGACGCTCAGTGGCGAGCGAATGAATTTGACTCAGGAAGGTGTCACGATGGGGACTCCACTCTACATGAGTCCCGAACAGGTAAAAGGAAACAAGGTCGATCATCGCAGTGACATCTATTCGCTGGGAGTGACCTGTTATCATATGCTGGCTGGCCGTCCTCCTTTCCGGGGGCAAACTGCCATCGCGATCGCCATGAAACACGTGAACTCGCAGCCGGCTCCGTTGTCGAAACGTCGCCCGGATCTCCCGGTTCCCGTCTGCGATATGATCCATAAGATGATGGCCAAAAAAGTGACGGACCGTTATCAGGATGCCGGGGAGATTCTGACGGATTTAAGAAAAGTCTCACGCAATCTGCAGGGAGATAAAGATGAAGTCAGTCTCTCTGCATTTGAAGCAAACACAGGTACGCAGACATCTTCAAATGACGCCTCGACTTCAAAAAATTCGAAACCGATCTCCTGGTCACGTTACATTGTGCTCGGCATTTTGTTTCTGGCAGTTGGCGGAACATTGGGCTGGTTATCACGTCCCCGACTTAATGCCAACCCGCAACTGAACGCTACCCAGCGAAACAGTCCCCGTGAGCAATTTGCCGATGCCATGCTGATCGGAAACAGTGAAGATGCCTGGAAAGCACTGCGGGTCTTTCATTCGACCTCGGAAGAACGCTGGCGGGCAGAAGAACGGCTGGCAATTCTGTACTTGAATCAGGGACGTCTGGATGAAGCCAGTCGGATTTTCGAAACATTTATTGAACAAGCCTCCAACGATAAGTTCAATCTCGTTCCCGTAGGATTTGCTGGTCGAGCGGTCATCGCCTCACTGAAAAAGAATTATCAGGCCTCCGATCAAATCCTCGCCGACAATGCCCAGCGGCTCTCCCAAAAACTGGATGGCCCCATGAAACCACTGGTTCGGGAAACGATTCTGCAGAACGAAAAGCATCTCGAAAATCCTCGCATGACACTTTCCAAGATGTTTCCAGAAGAAATATCTGAAGGATAACTTGAGCTTTGCAACACTCAATAATTTACTTGTTCCCGGAATCCTCCATGAGAACAAGTGAGCATTACAAGCACGAAGCGCAAGCGAGTGAGTGAGTTAAACGATGGACACACTCGCTTGCGCTTCGTGCTTGTAACCTAAAGCTTTTTTCAGGCGAGGAGCTTGGAAACAAGTAAAAGTCAGTGTCGAATCACAGTCAGCAGAACCTGGCAATCAATTTCAATCATTACTGATGCGAAAGCGAGACTTTGAGTTGCTCCTTGTTCCCATGACCATCCTGATTTAAACTGCTATTTGAAAATGTTCCCATTACTGCAGTCCCTCAGGATTTCTTATGCGCGACGCGATTATTTCTGCACTGGCTGAACATCTTCCGACAGTTATGCGCTGGGCGGGAAGTCTGGCTCGGGAGTTGCGAAAACACAATATTGCCATCACAGGTAAAACATCCGGCAGTGCATTGACGGATGCATTGACGCTGGCTGATCTTACCATTCAGGATCTGCTCGTAAATGCGCTGCGTGATCTGGATCCGATTTTTCTGCAGTGTCGAATTGAAGCCGAAGAATCGACAGGCGATTTATATCGGTTTGCAGAAGAGAGCGAATATGTGATTTCTCTCGATCCGATTGATGGAACAAAGCAGTTTCGCGATAAAACAGGGGATGGCTATGCCGTCATGCTGCATTTGCGGACCATGGACGATGTCATTTATTCCCTCGTTTACCTGCCTGCTCAAGGGCCGAACGGGGGCTGGGTGGAAGTTCGACCGGGGAAAATGCTCGCAGGCCCCGATGATCCCAGCCTGCCAGCTCGTCAGGTTCTGGACAGCATGACGCCGATTGATGTGAAGACACGCCCCGACTCAAAAAAAATCTATATCATCGGTTTCCAGCAGCACGATGAGGCTCGCGCAGCCGATGTGACCAAAGCGGGACTGGACGGAATTGCTCCCGATTTAATGCCCGGCAGCATTTATCCTTTACTGGCGACCGGAGAATTCGGAGGCTCGTTAATTCATACTCCCAATGTGTACGACTATCCCGTTTCGTTCCAGATTGCCCGCGAACTCGGCGGGGATTCTGTCTGGGTACACAATGGCAAGCGAGTTAATTTCACAGAAACCTGGATGGATGACCGAGCCGACATGCTGCGACTGCCGGGAATTGTCGCAACCTCTGCGAATCCAGAGACACTGAAAATCCTCTCGGAACTGGCTTGTGAATGGAGCCAGGTCCGCTATGAAGATTGATACCTGCCTGGCCTAAAATGTCAGTTTGAGTTTTTCTAGACTTCATCAACTGGAACAGGCATTGTATTTTCGTCCCAATGCGATTTATTCACTACTTATTATATTGTTGATAAGACCAATCCTTTTCAATGCCTGGAATCCTTCAGCGTGATCGTGCGAACCTGCCACAATTCTGAGACCTGCATCGATACTGGTCAGGAAGCGGTCGCACATCTGGCAGCAGGGGAGATTGTCGGGGTCGCAACAGATTATGGCTACGTTGCTGCGACTCGAAATCTGCAACTACTGGCTGAGAAAAAACTGACGAACATTTCACCGATCCTCGCCTTGAGGCATCACGAAGAACTAGCAGATTACTTGCAGACCTCCCGAAAAGCAGCAGGCAGGCTGATTTCTCGATTGCCAAACGGATCGATCGTCCTGCAGTTTACCTCTATAAGGGACTCGTCACTGTTTGACCGACAGGACGATCTCCACTTACTCAGTGAAGAGGCTCGTCATGTGGCGCACTCTCTCAAATCATTCCCCCACAATTACATTTTGAGCTCGGGTCCGCTCGCGAAATATGTTCATCCCTACACCGCCTGGCCGTTATTTCTTCTCTGGCCGCTGCAATCGGACTCATTAAATGACTATCATTACTGTAGAACAGCTCAGAGCCTTGTAGAATACCTGCCAAACTGTTTGAATTATGTGATGCAGACAGGTCCCGTCGAAACCGACTCTGCACCAGCTGTCGTAGAATTCCTCGATCAGGGAGTCAGTATTATTCCTTCCAATGAATTGAATAACGCGACCATCCTCGAAAATACCCGGGCAGGAATTCTTTTTGTCTGCACGGGCAATACGTGCCGCAGTCCGATGGCCGAAGCGATTTTTCGCAATATGCTCGCCGAGCGGCTGAACTGTCAGCCCGCTGAACTGGCCGGTCAGGGAATCGAAATTGCCTCGGCAGGCATCGCGGCTGATTACGGACATCCTGCAGCTTCCGAAGCGGTTCAGCTACTCGCCGATGAGGGAATCGATTTGTCGACTCATCAGAGTCAGCCTTTAACGGAGTCGCTGTTAGAACGGTCCGAACGCGTGTATACGCTGACCAACCACCATCGCGAAATTATCATCACACATCGCCCGGAATTACGAGACCGTGTACAGGTTCTGGGGCAGGATGGGCGAGACATTCCGGACCCGATTGGCGGGGATGTCGCAGTTTACCGACAGTGTAAAGAGGTCATTGAACAGAATTTACGACTGATTGCCGAAGAAATCGTCCGTGAGCTTGACCAATAAGACTTTCCGTGAACAATAGGGCTTCTGGTAATTCACCGAAATGTAACTTCATAATGGAATGCCCTGCTTTTATACAGGCTGTCTGATCGGCCGATCGAGATTTTGCAGGGATGACGAGACCAAACCGAATGAAAGTAGCCGTCGCAAGCGACCACCGTGGATTTGATTTAAAGGCGAGAATTGTCGACCGTCTGACAAATCTCGGCCACGAATCCATTGATATGGGCCCCCAATCTGGTGAAAGCGTCGATTATCCCGACTTCGCAGTCGGTGTGGCGAAGGCTGTCGCCACTAAAGAAGCCGATCGCGGCATACTGATCTGTGGGACCGGTATGGGAATGTGTATCGCCGCTAATAAAATCAAAGGCATTCGTGCGACCGCCTGTCACGATGAAGTGACCGCGGAAATGAGCAGACGCCACAACGACGCCAACGTACTCTGTCTCTCGGCAGAACTACTGGGCGAACAACTCGTTGATCGGATGATTGAAATCTGGGTGACGACGGAGTTCGAAGGGGGGCGGCACGCCCGCAGGCTCGATAAAATCTCCGACTTTGAGTCACTTCAGTAATCCAGCATTTACAGTCGTAAAATCGCTCAGACTCGGTAGAATATCTCGGGCTGCTCATTACACATACTGTTGACTTTCAGACTCGGGAGAATGGGATGGATTTGGCTTCCCTGCGATACAGCAAATCACACGAATGGGTACACTGGGATGGCACGACGGCGACCGTGGGCATCACCGATTTTGCGGTCTCCCAATTGACCGATCTGGTCTTTGTCGAACTCCCCGCGCCCGGCACCGATGTTCAAGCGGGGCAATCCTGCGGTGAAGTCGAAAGTGTGAAAGCAGTCAGCGATTTGAATTCTCCGCTCGATGGAACAGTGACCGAATCCAATGAAAATCTGGCAGATGAGCTGGAAAAACTTTCCGACAGCCCGTTCGAGGAAGGCTGGATGTTCAAACTGACGCCTAGCGATCCTTCCCAGATCGAGCAACTGCTCGATCGAGCCGCTTACGAAAAAATGTGCGAAGACGAAGCTCACTGATTACCAATCTAAACATGTTCCAGATGAAAACCAGAAAATAATCAAACCCGGGTGGCGGGGTCAGAAGCGCCAGCGGATGGCCTTGGTTACGACTGGTGGCTGGGGGCGAACTGGAGTGACGAAGCCCTGTAGGTCAGGCACTGCCTGACGAAATGTGTGTGCCACCTCGTTTGTCGTCAGGCAGTGCCTGACCTACACCTTCTTGGAAATCCAACAGACATGTGTATAAAGGACAGGTTACGCTAACCCAACCTACGGCTCCCAATTCGGTTCGAATCAGGAAACACTCGCCTGTTTTTCCAGCCAAACACCTACTACACATTCATGAAATCGGCTCTCAATTATATTGATATTGAACCGCAGATTAACGCGGATGCAAATAATCTGCGTCCATCTGCGTTTATCTGCGGTTCTAATTATCAGAAAAGTGGAATGAGAGTGTGTGACCCGGTCAAATTGTCACATTTTGCATTTCGGTTTCCCCAGTGGTTCGGAACTGAGGCTTTGATTGTCTACAATACAGATGGTGTTTTATTCCAATTAGAAAACAGGGTGGCACTGGCTCTGCCAGTGCATGGTAACCCGCAATAAGTCACGACTTGCACTGGCGAAGCCAGTGGCACACACCCCGATGCCTTAACTGGAACGATCCACTAGAATTGAATCCCCGGTGATTGCACCAGATTCAATTCATTTGCTGCAGAGTTTGCTCAGCCTGTCAGCAGCTTGAACCTCTGAATTCCGAAACTCACGCCATAAGGATTTCCAGCGTGTCTTACCTGTTCGCTACCCCCGACGAAACTCAGCAAATGCTTCAGGAGATTGGCGTCAAAAAAATTGACGATCTCTTCGAGCAAATTCCCGCATCGGTTCGTCGAACGCAAGAACTCGACATCCCGCCGGCTCTGAGTGAAATTGAACTCGATCGCATGCTCAATCAGGTGAGTGCCGAGTTCGCCCGCCAGGGAGATCGCACTTGTTTTCAGGGCGGCGGAGCTTACGACCATTTCATCCCGGCCACCGTCGATGAAATTTGCTCTCGCGGCGAATTTTATACGGCTTACACGCCTTATCAGGCTGAGGCCAGTCAAGGGACTTTGCAGGCGTTCTTTGAATTTCAATCGCTGATCGCCGAACTGACCGGGCTCGATGTTGCCAATGCGAGTCTGTACGAAGGCGCCAGTGCGCTGGCCGAAGCGATCATCATGGCGATTCGCTGCACCAATCGGGCTGGCAAAGTCATCATCTCTGGCAGCGTGCATCCCGAATACATTCAGACGGTGCGCACTTATCTGCATCGACATCCCTGCGAAATTGTCGTTGTCGATACCATCGATGGCATTACCGACTGGCAGCAGGCGGCTCAGCAGATTGACGACAAAACAGCTGCTGTCGTCGTCCAGCATCCGAATTTCTTTGGTTGTCTGGAAGATGTCCAGTCCGTAGTCGATCAGGCACACGCGGCGGGGGCATTGGCGATTGAAGTCTTCGATCCTGTGAGTCTGGGTGTGATCAATCGACCGGGCGATTACGGCATCGATATCGCGGTCGCAGAAGGACAATCCCTCGGAATTCCTCTGCAGTTCGGCGGCCCCTATCTGGGATTGATGGCCTGTCGCGAAAAATTCGTTCGCAAAATGCCGGGACGCCTCATCGGACAGACGACCGATAAAGCAGGACGTCGTGCATTCGTCCTCAACTTTCAGACCCGGGAACAGCATATCCGCCGCGACAAGGCGACCAGCAACATCTGTACGAATCAGGGTTTGATGGCACTCCGAGCCTCAGTCTATATCGCTCAGTTGGGGCCACAAGGTTTCGTTGAACTCGGAAAACAATGTTGCCATAAAGCCAATTACGCCGCTGAGAAACTGACCGAAGCCGGACTGGGAACGCTCGCCTTTCCTCATGCGTTTTTCAAAGAGTTTGTGTTCCAGTTCAAGCAGCCGGTTGCTGAGATCCTCACTAAAGCGAAAGCCGCTGGCTTCAATCTTGGACCGGAGTTGAATCGATTCAAGTTTAGTAGCGGCGGTCCCGAAAACTCGTTGCTGATTGCCGTGACGGAAAAACGAACCCGAGAAGAAATCGATCGGCTGGTCACGGCTTTGAAATCGTAAAGGCGAGCCGAGTCAGTTATG
>DEML01000079.1:0-23899 GCA_002359185.1 Planctomycetaceae bacterium UBA2671 | reverse complement strand
CAGTTATGACTCGGGTTTTGTCACGATCAGTGTGCGAAGTTATCAAATTCCAATGTCACTTATTTATCGAACCCACCCGTCGCATGACTGCGACGGCTCGCCTCAATAATACACAACATCATTCTTTCAGAATGGAAATCGCGATCCCATGGAAAATCGAATCGCCTTACAATTGCTTCAGGAACTTTCTGTCACCGGACGACGTGCCACCTGCTTTCCCGCAGAGGACATTCCGACCGATGACATCGCCTCTCTGCTGCCTGAAGAACATCGTGCCTCCCAAAAACTGAAGCTACCGGAACTGGCAGAAGGGGACATCGTACGGCATTACGTTTCGCTTTCTCAGCGGAATATGTCGGTTGATACCCACTTCTACCCGCTGGGCAGCTGTACAATGAAGTACAACCCCAAACGTCACGAACGCTGGGCCGGACTGAATGGGCTGATCAATGTGCATCCCTATGCTGATGGAGCCGACATTCAGGGGCTGCTCGGGATTCTGTACGAAATGCAGGATATGCTGGCCGAAATTTCCGGCCTGCCCTCCGTCTCGTTGCATCCAGCAGCTGGCGCTCAAGGAGAGTTCGCGGCTCTGTTGACCGCTTCGGCTTACTTTGCCGATCGTGGTGAAGATCGCAAGACGGTCATCTTCCCCGCCAGTGCTCACGGCACCAACCCGGCCTCGGCTTCGATGGCTGGCTACAAATGCATTCAGCTCAAGCCTTCCAAAACCGGACTGGTGAATCTGGAAGATCTCAAGCAGCATCTTTCCAATGAAGTCGCTGTGTTCATGGTCACAAATCCGAACACCATCGGCTTGTTCGAATTTGATATTGTGGAAGCCAGCCGACTCGTTCACGAAGCGGGCGGACTTGTCTACATCGATGGTGCCAACATGAACGCCATCCTCGGCAAAACCCGCCCCGGCGATTTTGGCGGCGATATGATGCACTACAACGTCCACAAAACATTCACTGGCCCTCACGGAGCAGGCGGGCCGGGCGCAGGGCCGATAGCAGTCCGCGATTTCCTGGCCGATTATCTTCCCGGCCCCGTCATCGTGAAAGAAAACGATGCCGAAGGAAATACGGTTTACCGATTGACTAATCCCCCCAAGTCGGTCGGACAACTCCGCTCCTTCCTGGGCAACATCGGCATCCTCTTACGAGGCTACTTCTATATCCGTACACTCGGCGGCCCCGGCTTGCGGGAAGTTTCCGAGTATGCCGTTCTGAATGCGAACTACCTGCTTGCCCTGCTCAAAGATGTGCTCGATGTGCCGAATGGCGATCGTTGTATGCATGAGTTTGTCGCTTCGGCCAGTGCCCTGAAAAAGCAGGGGATTACGGCCATGGATATCGCCAAACGCCTGCTCGATTACGGTTTCCATGCTCCAACGGTCTACTTCCCACTCGTCATTCCCGAAGCGATGATGATGGAGCCGACCGAAACGGAATCGAAACAGACACTCGACCAATTCGCGGCTACTTTTAAGAAGATCATCGCCGAAGATCCCGAGAAGGTTCAGAACGCACCGCATTCGACACCCGTCTGTAGACCCGATGAAGTGAAGGCTGCCCGCGAGCCGATTTTGACTTACTGCCCTTGCGATGTGCAGCTGGATCTCGAAAACAAACCGGCGACAACAGAAGCTGTTCCTTCGTTTATTTGATAAGTGTGCCACGGCTCTGTGAGCCGTGCTTGCTGGTCGCTGGTCATTCACACAGCTCACAGAGCCGTGGCACAGAAGTTAAGGCTTAGGTGGCTTCATGACCACGGCACATCTCTACAACGATCTGACACCAAAGTCTGGTCGGTATAATATGACCGTCGATGAATGGCTGCTGACTCAGGCGATTGAACAACAGCAAATCTCACTTCGATTTTATCGCTGGGAAGAGCCGACCCTCAGCCTGGGTTATTTTCAAAGTCGCCGCGAATTCCATCCACCCCCAACACTCAAAGACCTTCCACAAGTCGAACGGCTCTCCGGCGGTGGAGCGATTCTGCATGATCTCGAATTGACTTACAGCATCGCTCTGCCCGCTTCGCATCCGATCTCACAGGACCCGACCGAACTCTATTCCGTAGCTCACTCAGCCATCATCAAGGCCTTGGCAGAACAGCAGATTGAAGTCGCGATGCGGGGAGAAGATCAAGCCGATCGCAACGATCAATTCCTCTGCTTTCTAAGAGGTGATCGGCACGATGTCCTTTCGGGAGAATACAAAATTCTCGGCAGTGCTCAACGTCGCCGCAAGGGGGCAATCCTCCAGCACGGCTCCCTCATTCTCGGCACTTCTGAATTCGCTCCCGAAATTCCGGGATTGCAGAATCTCACGAACCGCCAGATCGATATTGAGGCTCTTACGAGTTCACTCTTCGAAAAGTTGAAACCTCTGGCAGCAGACTGGCAGATGGCAACTCCTGTAGAATTCAAATGATACAAGCACGAAGCGCAAGCGAGTGAGTTTTCCCAGATGGACTCACTCGCTTGCGCTTCGTGCTTGTAAATGATTTCCGCTTCACTGAACCATATACAACCGGCTGATGTCCGTTAAACTATGGATTGAATTGCCATCTTCTGGAAATGTGAGGGTGGCTTGGAATTTCATTCACGCTTTTAACTCCCAATCTGAACAGATCCCATGCCACGTTACGAACCACAGTCGATCGAGCCGAAATGGCAGCAATTCTGGGCGAAGAATAATACGTTTGTCACTCCTGATGAACCTCGTAAAGGTTCTCAGGGGAAAATGTATGTCCTCGATATGTTCCCGTATCCCTCGGGAGATGGCTTGCATGTCGGGCACCCGGAAGGTTACACGGCGACCGATATTCTCTGCCGGTTTTCGCGGATGCAGGGAAAACATGTACTGCATCCGATGGGGTGGGATGCGTTTGGATTGCCGGCTGAGCAGCACGCGATCAAAACAGGAACGCACCCCCGAGATACGACTTATAAGAACATCGACAATTTTCGCCGTCAGTTGCAGATGCTGGGGTTCAGTTACGACTGGAGCCGAGAGATTTCGACGACGGATGAAGACTACGTCCGCTGGACCCAATGGATTTTCCTACAGTTATTCAAGTCCTGGTACGATCCTGAACGCGAATGGACCGGCCCCGATGGAAAAACACGCACCGGCAAAGCCCGCCCGATTTCAGAACTTCCGATTCCTGCAGAAGTGAAGTCAGCTGGCGAAGACGCGATTCGCAAATATCAGGATGAACATCGTCTGGCTTATCAGTCCGATGCTCCGGTCAACTGGTGCCCTGGTTTAGGGACAGTGCTTTCCAATGAGGAGATCACAGCAGATGGGAGAAGTGAGAGAGAAGGTCATCCGGTAGAACGTCGCAAGTTGCGACAGTGGATGTTGCGAATCACTTCGTATGCGGATCGTCTGTTGAAAGAACTGGATGATCTCGACTGGCCGGAATCGGTTAAGTTGTTGCAGCGAAACTGGATCGGTAAAAGTGTCGGGGCAGAGGTCGATTTTCTGGTCAAGGGACTAGAGAGCAGCGACAGTTTCGAGGCCTGGAAATCGTCTCGAAAAGAATCGGGCTTTAAAAGAACGCCCGAAGAGAATGTTCTGCGAGTTTACACGACTCGTCCCGACACCTTGTTCGGTGCCACTTACATGGTCATTGCGCCGGAGCATCCATTGGTGGATGCTCTCTCGACTGCCGACCAGAAAGAAGCAGTTGCAGATTACGTTCGCAAATCATCATTGAAAAGCGAGTTGGATCGAACCGACCTGGCTAAAGGCAAGACCGGCGTCTTCAGCGGCAGTTATGCGATCAATCCTGTCAACAAAAAAGAAATTCCGATCTGGATCGCCGATTATGTGCTCATCAGTTATGGGACCGGAGCGATCATGGCGGTGCCGGGGCATGATGAGCGAGATCTTGAATTTGCACAGGCGTTTGAGTTGCCAGTGATTCCCGTTGTTCAGCCTCCCGATGAAGATGTCGATCCAATCGGATTTACCGGCTTGGGTACGGCCATCAATTCCGGCGAGTTTGATGGCACTCCAACTGTGGAGTTCAAGAAGAAAATTACCGCCGCTTTGAATGCAGACGGATTAGGCAAAGAGGCAGTCAACTTCCGGTTGCGGGACTGGTTGTTTTCGCGTCAGCGTTATTGGGGCGAGCCGTTTCCGATTTGGCATGAGTTGGATGCAGACGGCAAACCGACCGGAAATGTGCGTGCGGTTGAGGAATCCGAGTTGCCGGTTCGTCTGCCGGATATGGATGATTTCGCGCCGAAGGGAACACCCGAGCCACCGCTTTCTGCTGCTCCGGAAGAGTGGTTGTATCGCACATTGGACGACGGTACAAAACTGCGACGCGAAACAAACAGCATGCCGCAATGGGCGGGAAGTTGCTGGTACTACTTGCGGTTCTGCGATCCAAAAAACAGTGAAGCCTTCATTGATGCGGAGAAGGAAAAATACTGGCTGCCGGTCGATGTCTACATCGGAGGAGCCGAGCATGCGGTGCTGCATTTGTTGTATTCCCGCTTCTGGCACAAGGTGCTGTTCGACCTGGGGCATCTGCATTCGGCGGAGCCGTTTCACAAGCTGGTGAATCAGGGGATGATTTTGGGCGAAGCCGAGTTCACGGCTTATCGCGTGGCTGCTGAGAGTGCAGTCAGCGATCAGCGGGACGAGCCATTTGCGGATGATCTGCAACAGAATTGGGTTTCGAGCCGGAATGTTGAAGAGAAGGACAGTAAGTATCTGGAAAAAGAGACGGGAGCGATCCTCGAAGCGGTGCTGATCGACGAAAAAGAGACAGCCAAAAAAGGGAACGATTTTATCCTCAAATCGGATACATCGATCGTTATCGATTCTCGTGCTCACAAGATGTCCAAATCCCGCGGCAACGTCATTAATCCCGATGATATCGTCAACGACTACGGAGCAGATTCACTGCGTCTTTACGAAATGTTTATGGGACCACTCGAACAAACCAAGCCCTGGAATATGTCGGGCGTGGAAGGCGTGTATCGATTCCTTGGTCGTGTCTGGAGGATGATTGTCGATGAACGTAATGATGACGCAACGGTCCTGCATGCGGACGTTCAGGATGTTGAACTTAACGACGAGCAGACGCGGACTTTGCACAAAACCATCAAAGCGGTGACAGAGGATATCGAGAAATTATCCTTCAACACGGCGATCAGTCGGATGATGGAATTCACAAATGAATTCAGCAGTCAACAGCCGCGACCGAAGTCGGCAATGATTCCGTTCGTACAATTGCTCAATCCGTTCGCACCACATATTGCCGAAGAGTTGTGGGAAGTTCTCGGGCAGACGGAATCGTTGACGTATTCAGAATGGCCGAAGTTCGATGAGAGCAAACTTGTCGAAAGTGAAATCGAAATCCCTGTCCAGATCAACGGCAAGTTGCGCGCGAAAATCAAAGTGCCAGCCGAGGCGGATAAAGACGCAATGGAATCAGCGGCTAAAGTTGATGAGACGATCATTCAGCAGCTGGAAGGAAAGCAGATTGTCAAAACGATTTGTGTCCCTGGTCGAATGGTGAACTTTGTCGTGAAGGGGTGAATAGCGGATCCCTCAATCTCTGTGTCATTAAGCTGTAGGTCAGGCTATGCCTGACGACAACCGAGGTGGCACGCACATTTCGTCAGGCACAGCCTGACCTACTGCTGATTGCGAATGCGTGAATGGATGTGTAGGATCAGTTCACACACTTCACTTAAATTCAACCGAATCAGGAGAGATCAATTGAACGCTTATCGTTCGCTGCTCGCCATGTGTTTGTCTTTGGTTCTATGGGGATGCAATCAGCAGTCGGAACCTGCACCCGTTGCGACACCTGCAACCGTCACAGAAAACACGTCTGCTGAACCTCAAGCGAATCCGCCAGCTTCGAAACCTGTCGTTAAGAATTCCGACTCTACTCCCGTTGAAAACTTGAAGCCGGGGCAACCGCCGCCGGTGGCTCCCTCGGAATTGACCGATGTGGCGTCGGGTGGAACTCCTGCCGAATTGCCCAAGCCCGATCCTGAGATTACTAAAATCCTGACGAAGGTCTATGAAGAGGCGAACATCTTTGAAGTTTCTAAAAACGACTTCAGGAATATCGCAGTGGCCTTCCATAATTATCACGATACTTTCACTCACTTTCCTGCAGCTGGTGGAAGTGGTGAAGCCGAGAAGACCGGATTGAGCTGGCGAGTCCATCTGCTTCCATTTTTGGATCAGGTAGAATTGTACAATCAGTTTCATCTTGATGAAGCATGGGATAGTGAGCATAACAAAACTTTGATTAGCAAAATGCCTGCGAACTATGGAAGTAATCCGGACGGCAAAACGAGAGTGCATGTGTTTGCGGGTGAGAACACTCCGTTTTCAGGCGAAAAAGGGCCTCGTTTAGTAGATGTGATAGATGGCACTACAAATACGATCCTGTGTGTACTAGCCGGAGATGATAAGGCTGATATTTGGACAAAACCGGGTGGGCTCTCATTGAATGTCGAGAACCCCAAAGCTGCACTGGGAAAAGTGAAAGAAACTTTTCTGGTAGCGATGATAGATGGTTCGGTTCGGGAAGTGAAAACAGATATCCCGTTTCTCGCTCGACTCATTCAGCATAACGACGGACAAATTATTCCTGGAGAATTTAGAGAGCTGAGGCCTGCGAGCAGCCATTCCGAACCAGTAGCTGAACTCCCCGAACTTCCCCCGGCTCAACCGATGCCAACTCAATTCGATGCGAAATTCATTCCCGATAATGCCTTGCTCGCTGGCGTGGCCTATCCCCGTCATCTGCTGGAACATCCTCTGGTTATCGAGACTGCTGAGCAAGCCAACTGGACCAAGCAATCGGCTCGGGAGTTTCTATGGAATGAAATGTTGAAGGGGGTTCGTCAAGCCGCGGAAGAAGCGGGATTTCGAGCCGATGCCATTGATGAGCTTCGACTGGTGATTACACCCCTAGAAGCTGTCGAAAACATCGAAATGCCAGATCCAGTCAACGGACCCACTGTTCACTTTGCCGTGTATATGCACTCGGCAGTGCCTTTAGATGTGGAATCCATGTCGAGGTTTCTGTTTTCCCATTCAACACTCACATTAAAAGAAGTCGACGGGCATGTCTGTCTGGTTGATGAAAATCAACGGTGGGCCTACATGTTTTTGAGTGGAACTGAATTTATCCTTGCCGATCATCCGGATACGATTCAATCCCTGTTAAAAGCCAATTCCTCTTCCGCCTCACCAGCAACAATCGCAAATCAGTTACATGCAAATGGTTCTCGGATGGTGCAATTTGCTGGGGATATTCCTCAGGAATTAGTGAGCGGTCTCTCCCCAAACATGATCAAACAGTTCCCGCCCGCAATGATTATTATGTTCTACATTCGCGAAGCCCGCAATCTGCTGCTGGCTTTTGATCTCGATCACCAAGAATTGCTCGCAGTCGATGTGAAGATGTCGAATTCGAACAATGCCACTAAACTGGGTACATTGGCTTCATCACAGCTCGATGCAGGTCGTCAGATGTTTGAAGTTCAGAAAGCTGCGATTGAACAGAATAACTCGAAGGAACTGGTTGAGATTCTTTCCGAAACACTGACGGATGCCAGCGTGAACACGGACGATGATATGGTGAAAATTCGATTGTCACGACCGGAGCATCTCTCCAATTTGCCGGTTGCCTTAAAGCCTGCGCTGGATAAGACACATGCTGTGTCTCTTCAGGTTCAGCGAAAAAATAATCTCAGACAACTTGGATTGGCGTTTCATTATTTTCACAAAGCCCATTCAGGCCTTCCTGCCTTAGATGGGTTGCCCGATACTACCAATGAAAACCGTGGTCTGAGCTGGCGGGTTTACTTGCTACCTTATATTGGTCACCTCGAATTGCACAAAGCGTTTCATCTCGACGAGTCCTGGGATAGTGAACATAACAAGAAGCTCATATCCGAAATGCCGAAAATCTTTGGAGACAATCCTGACGGCAAAACACAGGTTCATCTTCTAACGGGGGAAGGTGCCCCATTCAAATTTGGTGAGGGACTTAATTTTCGTGACATTACCGATGGCGCATCCAATACGATTCTGGCCATTGAAGCCAGCGAAGAGACGGCAGAAATCTGGACGAAGCCTGGTGGGCTGGAGTTCGATTCGAAAGAGCCGTTGAAGTGTCTTGGAAAGCTCGATCCGAATCACGACGGAATTCTAGTACTATATATGGATGGGTTAGTCAGAACTCTATCGAAGACAATCAATCCAGAAGTTTTTCGCCGAATGGTTCAGTATGCAGATGGAGAGCCGGTCGATTTTTAAGACTCTTATCGAAGAACAGGAACATCCATCGGTAATCGAACTTCCACATCATGAGTCGGAATAGGAACGACTCGGGACTTTTTCGGGTCGTCTGCAATCCGCAGGACATCTCTGCAGTATTCATGACAATTGATGCAGGTTGTCAGAGAGTTCATGTAGACAAATGCCGCCCCTTCGAGATTTTTTTGACGGGCCATCTGTTCGAGTTTTTCGGCCTGTTTCTGCATCTCAATCCGATGGTGGGCATAAATTTGATCTTTATGAGAGGCCCATTCCGTTGCGACACAAATTCTGACAAGCTCATTCGCTCCCTGGGAAATTTCCTCGAAGTCTTTTGTCACGAGGCCATTCGTAATTTTCTGGGAACTGGCCAGTTTTGCCAGCATCATGGACGATTGATGATCTTCGAGTTCCGCAGCCGTCATGCGGAGTTTTTCAGCCGCAAAGGACGCTCCCGCTACGACGAACAATCCAGTCACAATTAATGGGAAGTGGCGAAGCATAATCACGAATTCCTGCATAAGAAAAGTTTGCAGCGGGCGATCCGTCATGGGATCCTACAACTGCTACATCAGGAATTATCGGAAGTATGTACCTGCTATCTGTATCGATTCATGCAGATTTATGTTGATTCCGTTATGTTTTCGGGGACTTGCAACGGGACGAGATCCGATTGTGAGCTTGGAAAAGAGGCAGGTTGGCACGAGATTTTGGTGGAGGCTACCAGCATCGGGAGTGGTGCAGACGTTGACTTTGTACCCAAAAGTGTCAATTTTGCAGTTTTCCAGAAACCTTGCCACGTTGTAAATGTCTGCTGAACGGCAGTTGCTTCATAGCCGGAGTGGACCATGCAGTTTGTGCATTTGGGATTGCCGCTGGCTCGTCCGTAATTGGACCAGTCGGTCAGGTCCATCAGTTCCTGAAAACTGCTGACGTGGCCTTCATCGACCAGGTAGCAGGGTTTTTGCCAGCCGAACAGGTTGTAGGTGGGATTCCCCCAGGGCGTGCATTCGAGATCCCAGCGGCCTTTCAGGAATTCAAGAAAAAGCGGGCTTTGATTGAACCGCCATGCTTTGCCCGCTTTGGAAAAGACTTGCTGAAAGAGAGAGACGGTTTGTTCGCGGGGGAGGAAGTTGTTTTGATCGGGCGCCTTCTCATATTCGTAGCCAGGGGAAACCATCATGCCTTCCACACCGAGAGCAGTCAGTTCGTCGAACATCTCCTGCACATGAGCGGGGTCGGCATTGCGGAAGAAGGTGCTGTTGGTCGTGACTCGAAATCCAGCATTGAGAGCGGCTTTAATTCCCTGAATAGCCGTCTCGTAAACTCCTTTGCGGCAAACAGCCTGATCGTGAATATCGCCGACGCCATCGATATGCACTGAAAATGACAAATAAGGACTCGGCTCGAATTTGCACAGATGCTTTTCGAGCAGCAAGCCGTTGGTGCAGAGATAGATGTACTTCTTGCGTTTGATCAAGCCGGCAACAATTTCATCGATACGAGAATGCAGCAGCGGTTCGCCGCCGGGGATGGAAACGATGGGAGCCCCGCATTCCTCCACGGCTGCAAAACATTGCTCGGGCGTCAGTTCTTTACGCAGGATATCGACCGGATGCTGAATCTTGCCACAACCGGCGCAGGCGAGATTGCAGCGGAACAACGGTTCGAGCATCAACACGAGTGGATAGCGTTTGCGACCAAGCAATCGCTGCGTGAGCACATAGCGGGAAACCGTCCACATTTGGGAAACTGGAACACCCATCATCACATCCTTGCTGGGGCTGGCGAACAAGATTATTTGATTCCGAAACCCGTAGGCAAAAACCCTGACCGCGATTTTTCAAACTCTGACTTGTGAAATTTCGTATGAAGTTAATGGAATTCTATCAAGAATGAAATTCACGCGTAAGTAGAACTACGAATCCCATTTTGAGTTTCCGCTCCCACCCCTTGGTAACGTATCCCCTTAACTGGCAAGGTGTTGAGGAGATGTCCTGAAATCTGTGCGAATTGAAATGTGGAATTTGGGGTTTTGCAGTGACCTTTCCGGTGGGCACTGGTGTTGGTGGATTAACGGGAAGATTCGCTACAGGTGGACAGGAATCGAGCCTCTGAGCATTTCTGTAAAAGATTCCTCAACAATTTGGTCGTCATGCAGTTTATGTTTAAGCATAAGAGTCAGCGGACGGACGGGTGAACGAACTCGCTGCCCGAATTGGCTACAGATCTCATCTCTGGAGAGTGGATCTGTCAGGAAACAATGGACCGTTATTTAAAAGGATGGCCGACGTAATCGTCGGTGCATTTCGGGGATGTGAAATGCTGGTACTCAGTAGAAAACAGGACGAGAAAATTATCATTGGCGACAACATCTCTCTGATGGTGATTTCCATTCAGGGCGACAAAGTCCGAATTGGCATCGAAGCTCCTAAAAATGTGAGCATCCATCGTCAGGAAGTTTACGAAGCGATCAAACGTAAAGAGTGTGAGACCGAAGAGGGGTCGACTACAGACGTTTAACTGTTGCGATTTGAAAGAGATCTGCAGAATCAACTTAAGTGGATTTCAAAGGACGAGATCCCCCAAGTTACTATCTTTAAAACACGTTCTGCAGGAGCAAGCCAAGCGAACTTTATCAACTGTCGTCCATGCGACTGCCAATGGTCAAACAGAATGCTTGTGGGACTTCACCCCGGAGTCTTTTCTTTCAAAAAATGTCCGCTGCGACCTCCCTGTTTTTCGATCAGTTGCACCTGACTGATCATCATTTCCCGATCGACGGATTTGCACATATCGTAAATAGTTAAGGCAGCCACTGTCACCGCAGTGAGCGCTTCCATTTCCACGCCTGTTTTGGCAGTCACAGCAACACGGGCTTCAATCCGAACACGATCCGGCTCGATTGCCTGAATGTCTACTGATGTGGACTCAAGCGGCAATGTGTGACAAAGCGGAATGAGATCGGCCGTTCTTTTGGTCCCCATGATCCCTGCAAGTCTGGCGACTTCGAAGACATCACCCTTACCGAATCCCCGCTCCAGGATTCGCTGTAAAGTCGCCGGCTGCATTTGCACATAACCTTCCGCTCGCGCGATTCGCTGAGTGACCGCTTTCGCACTCACATCGACCATGCGACTGGCTCCGGTGTCGTCGAAATGTGTGAAGTCGTTCATGGTGGATTCTTTTTTAGTTAATAGTGAATAGTCGCTAGTTAATAGTGGATTTTGAAATGCTATTAACTATTCACTAGCGACTATTCACTAAATACAGAGCCGCGATGCGGGTGCCTTTGAGGATGCCCAGTCCTCCGACGTCAATTGTAACGACTGCTTCCCGCGAGTTATCCCGAAATTCAGCGGGTATGTCAGCGTAGCGGGAAAATACGATGAGGTATTCGGGATTGGTTTCGGTTTCGTCGGTGGACCACGGTTTTAAATTCCATTGTTGTTTGCGGATGATTGGAATCTGTTTTTTCAGGTCGTCCAACTGGAATTGATGCAGGACGGGCATCACATGGATGGTGGCTCCTGCGGGGATTTTTTCTGCACAGTCTTCCCAGAATGAGCGAGTTAAGCTGTCCTGCCAGTAGGTCGCTTCAAAGCCCAGATGTCTGGCATTGGCGGTGCCTCCAGCCAGCAGGTTATAGTAACTCAATTGATTTGGGTGTGTGCTGAGGATCCCGATTGCCTGCAACGATAGGAAAACTGCGGTAACGATGGCAGCTCGTTGGAAGGAGAATCGAACTCGCATGCACTGCCAGACAAGTTGTCCGCCCCAGCCTATGAATATGGCCCAGAGGGGATATGCCATCAAAAACAAGCGACTGCCATCGTACACTGCGGTGGAAGTTGAAAAGAGTAGTAATGGAAAGAGCAGACAGATCAGTACGAGCGAGAGTCTGGCATCGCTGCCTCTTTCTCTCAGAAACTGGATCAGCCCGATTCCTCCGAGCAGATGGAGTCCAACAGGCACGGTGACCAGAAAGATCACCCAGGGATAATGCCAGGGGACTTCGGTGTCCTGAAAGACTTGTCCCAGATACCAGACATTGAGGTGAACGCGGTCTGTGGCAGAGCCGAGGAATTTGCTGAGGTTGCCCAGAGGATCGAGCCATAGCCAGGGCCAGCCGAGAAAGAAGACAAGGTTTGCAACGATGCCCCAGCTCAACAGGGGCAGAATCGACTGCTTTCGTCCATACCAGAGAGCCCAGCCGATGATGCAGGGAATGATCAGAAATCCCTGAATTTTGGTCAGCATGGCCAGGCCGAGGTAGAGACCGGGAATTAAGCCTGCTTTCCAGGACAACTGTAGTGGACGCACGTCTGCATCAGGACGAAAACATTTCGACCAGCTATGGGCGGTGCACAACACGGCGAGCGCTACAAACAGATTCACACTCGATTCCAAAGAAGCCAGATGAGCATGTGCAAAGAGACGAGGCATCAACAAGAGAGACAGGGGAGCAATCCAACCGGCAGCGGGACCAAACCATGTTCCTGCAGTTGCTCCGACAAGAAAAACAGTCAATGTAAACATGACGGCGGAACCGACTCGGGCGGCAGCGGTCACATCAATTGAACCGGGATCATTAGGAGGAAACAGATTCCACCAGAGATGGTGCGTGATTCCGAGAACCCAGCGGCCCAACGGCGGATGATCGGGCAGATACGGGATTTTTCCAGGATCGCCGTAAATGTCCTGTGAGTTCGTCGGATCGAACATGAACAGTCCATATTGACGAAAAACTTCGACCAGCAGAATTCCCTGCTGAACGTTGAACGATTCATCAATCGTAATTCCCGGACCTTCGGCTAAGCGAGGGTAACTCCCGCCGGGATCGATCGTCAGGATGACAATCAGCCCGGCCAGTAAGCCGAGAATAATTCCTCCTGACCAGTTGGATCCCAAAAGAAAGATCCATCGAGATGTTGAGGATTCTGCTGTCATGTCAAAAATTACAAGTAAAAGTAAGTTGTTACTTCAAAGAAAAAATCCGATACGAACTATTCACAAAAATCGGATCGACCGAAACCGTACCTGTGTCCGTAGCAATCAAGTACTCCGCCTGTGTTTCCTGAGCCAGTCTCGCTAAATCCTGTTCATCGATGATTTCGTCGGTATAACTTTCCACGCTCCAGTTGTACTTGTAGGTGAGCCTGCGGTTCCATTCGAGTATCCCCGCGGATTCCTGTGGGCAATCTTTATAGCTGACGTATTCCGCTCGTTGAGCAAACCACTTGAATGCCCAGGAATGTCGAGGGGTGACGATGAGCGCGTCTTCCGCTGTGTTCTGTTCGATCCAGTGACAGGCCGCCAGCCAGTCCTGACGCATTTGAGTCGGCATTCGTGAAGAATTGCGATCACCAAATGGGAGAGTGATGCCCACAACGAAAAGACTGATTGTGAGAGAAAAATTGAGATAGGATTGTCGTTTCAAATTGAGCGAATCCTGCTCCGAATTTGTTAACCAGACGATGAGAACTCGCGTCAAAACGATTGCAAGAACGGCGGGGAGAATTAAATCGTACAATCGAAACGGATAGAACTTCAGGAGTTTCACGCGCCAAGTCAGTCCGAGCATTTGAGCCGGTTCGACGAATCGTAATCCGACAAGCACGCCGACAAAGGCAAACAGTAAAGCTGCCAGGGAAATCCCAACGAGCAATCGCAGAGCAGTTCGAGACTCTAGGGATTCGTTCTGGTTTCTGATGCTGAGAAATCGATAACTGAGCAGCAAGGCGACCGTCATGACAGCATAGGCTGCGTATCGCCACCACTCGAATTCCATGGGATCGAGATGGTGTTTGAGTCGCTGGTAAACCTGAAGGTAATCGCCCGCGAATTTTGTCGCGGCGGGGGCATCATCAAGAATCACCATCAGTGCTGGCCATAATCCCGGCAGACTGGTAATGAATAAACAGATCGCAGGCAGGATGGAATGGCGAGCCAGTGGAATTAACTTCGAGTGTTGAAATCGATTGGCAAATAAAGCGTAAAAGATCAATCCCAATACGAGCCACAATCCGACTAAGGGATGATAGGCGATCGAAAGTCCGAGCAGAATTCCCGCCCATACGGGCTGCTTTCTGAGCAGAGATCCGATTCCCCAGAAGCCAAATCCATAGGAAAAGACTTTGGATTCAATGCCGCCGATGACCCACTCTCCGGAAAAATTGACACTGGCCTGAAGGAGTAAAAACAACGCCATCGCAAGATGCGCAGCGGCAAAACCCGGCACGAGTGAGCGAGCCAGCTTGCTCCAGCCGATTGCAAAGATCAACAGTCCAAACAAGCGGCTGATCAGAGTCGCCATGTGCAACGAACAGAAGTTCGTCAACCAGCCGACGGTCACATAGTAGAACAGATGCGGATTTGAGGAACTCAGAAAAAAGTCTCGATCGCACCATTCTGGATTCCAGAAGTGCCTGGCTTTCGTCATGTAGTGCGGCTCATTCACGGCCGGGATGGGAGTCCGTACAAATGACCAGACGAGCAGCATCAGCCAGAGGGCGAGAATACCGACCAGCCAACCGGGTAGTCGAGAGGTGTGATCGTTCGCAACCGGAATCGAGGCTGTATTCAAGGATACAGGAAGTGTTTGCGACATTATTAATGGCCTGCTCAGCAGTCGAGGAACTCAACGACAATTTGCACAGGCTATCAAATTTAATGGGATCACAAAATGGACCACAGCAATTGTCGAAAGACTAAGCCTTTTTCTTAGAAGTCTTCTTTTTTGTGGCGGTCTTCTTTTTGGCAGCCTTCTTAACGGCTTTCGGTTTTGAAGTCGCTGACTTGATTGGTTTTGATTTTTTATCGGAAAAGATCCGATCCCAGCCTTCGGAAAATTCCGGGGTTGCACCTGTTCTGACAATCGGGCCACTCATACAATCAATCCTGTTCGTATTTCGTTATTCATTTTGTGCCGTGATACGGCGATTCGTGTCATTTCTTATGATGAGAAGAACTATTTCAACGTGTGGGCGATTTGTCAACCTTGTGAGCGCGGGGCTGATTCTGCACAATGGAATAATCTATTGTAAATTTATTTCATAGAATGTCGTAGGTCAGGCTGTGCCTGACGAAATTTGACGACCAATTTTGTTGTCGTATTCAGAACTGTTCAAGGCCCTCCAGGGGCATCGGCTAGCGTGACTATGGATTTTCATAATTTTGATGATGAGATGTCTATGAAACGAGTCTGGAATTCCGTTCGCATCGCGCGTTCTGTTCCTTATTCGTTATTCACCTTCGGGGTTTCCGATCTGGAGTATTATCTTGTGTTGAAGCCGCAAGCTGAGAATGCACAGGTAAAAATCCGTAAGGGCGAAATTAAAATCACGAAGCCATTGATCGTGAGGCCGGGCGATGCGTCTCTCGAATTTCAGGATTTTTATGAATCCGAAGAAAACGATTCTCTGGTTCAATTTCTGATGTCCCGAACAGCGGCTTTCTCCAATTTGAAGTTGACCAATCATGCCGGGAAGGAAGAGATTGTCAGCGATCAGGTTGAGGAAGTGGTCGATCGACTGAATCAAAAACTGGATCGGGAAGACGAGGATCGTATCGCAATTTTGGTCGCACCCGAACCATTGGCAGGAGTTGCCCTGATCCGCTATGCAGCCGAACGAATTATCTCAAGTGCGCCAGAAAACCTGACCGAACTCCGCGAGAAAGGGTTTCTCCCTTAAATGGTCCTGGGGCCAAGTGGTAGGACAGGCAGGATGCCTGTCCTACGGTTTTTTTGAAAATTCATATTCCGTCCGCGCATGAAAAAACCCGGACAACAGATGTTATCCGGGCGGATGTGTGTTGATGGGGTCTAAAACCGCAGGCCCGCTAAAATAACCGAAAAACACACGGGTATGAATTAAGTAAGTAGATTATCATCGATAAAATACTGATCGTCAATGCTTCTTGCGACTAAGTTCGCAGATTTGCATAATTTAATTTTCACATCTGCACCTGTTATTCTTTTCACTGCTCTGAAAGCGTAATCTTATGGCTGATTCAATCCGTTACATTATGGTCGGAGGTTTTCTGGGAGCCGGAAAAACGACAACCCTGGCTCGACTGGCGGGAATGTATCGCGAGCAGGGATTGAATGTCGGTATTGTGACGAACGATCAGGCAGACGATCTGGTTGATACCGGTCTGCTTCGCAGTCTGGGCTTTAACGTCGAAGAGGTAGCCGGGGCCTGCTTTTGCTGCAGTTTCAACGAACTGATGGACCAAATGCAAACTCTGAGTGCCGACAAACGGCCGGATGTCATCCTGGCTGAACCGGTCGGAAGTTGTACCGATCTGGTTGCGACTGTCATCCAACCCCTTAAGCATCTGTTCGAGCGGGAATTTGAGATCGCTCCTTATGCCGTGATTTTGAAACCGAGCCACGGTAAGAAAATTCTCTCCGCCAAATCGACCACCGGATTCTCCCCGAAAGCTGAGTACATCCTGAAAAAGCAGTTGGAGGAAGCTGACCTGATTCTCATCAATCGCTGTGATGAACTGAGCACACCCGAAGCCGATGAACTCGAACAACTCCTCGCCACCAACTTTCCGGGCACACCTGTTCTGCGGGGATCTGCAACGGAAGGGACTGGCTTTGAAGCGATAGCCGAGTTTCTCGATCAGCGGGGCGAGTTTGGCCGAAAAATTCTGGATATCGATTACGATGTGTATGCCGAGGGTGAAGCCGAGTTGGGCTGGCTCAACTGCAGTGTAAGACTGAGTGCCGAAGCCGAGTTTGATCTCGACAAATTTCTAGTCGACATTGTCGAGGAAATCCGTCAGGAATTGTTGACGAATGGAGCCGAGCCTGCTCATCTGAAAACGATTGGCTTGTGGGAAGGGTTCTTTGGCGTCGCGAATCTGATCAGCAGCGATACCGACGTTCGGCTCTCGCTCCCTTCCCATCAAAAGGCTAAAGTAGCCGACATCGTCGTCAATGCCCGTGTCGCCTGCGATCCGGAATTACTTGAACAGATTGTAAAAAAAGTGCTCGAACATCAAGCCCGACAAATCGATGCGGCTCTGGAGTATCGGCAACTGCAAAGCTTCCGACCAGGCCGACCGGTGCCAACGCATCGGTATGTGACTGCTAAAAACTCATGATCGAATGATGCAATTCAAAGACTGATTTTCCCTAAGAGATAAGCTGACGAATAGACGAGTATTATGAAGCGTCGCGAGCGATATCATTTTGATGCCAGGCACGATCCTTTTCTGGGGGGCCGAACCCTTTCTCCGATTCAGCATAAGCTGAACGAGATTATTTTTGGTGTCGATACCTTTGCCGGACGTCTTTTCGATATCGTGCTGCTGATCGCGATCATGATTTCAGTGCTGACCGTCATGTTGGAAAGCGTGCACGACTTACAAGTACGATACGGTCAGATTTTCTTCATCATCGAATGGGTGCTAACCATTCTGTTCACGATAGAGTATCTCCTGAGGCTCAGTTGTGTTGCCAAACCGTTGCGATATGCCACCAGTTTTTTCGGCATGGTCGATTTGCTTTCCATTTTGCCGACATTTGTTGCTTTAGCAATTCCCGGTTCTCAATCGTTACTCGTGATTCGAGCATTGCGATTGTTGCGTGTCTTTCGTGTTCTCAAAATCGCTCATTGCATGAAGGAGGCCAATTATTTATGGATTGCCTTCCGAGCGACTCAAAGCAAAATCCTGGTATTCCTCGTCGTCGTCATGACAATCATTCTGCTAATGGGCTCGGCCATGTATTTGATTGAAGGCCCGACGAATGGATTTACAAGTATTCCGAAGAGCGTCTATTGGTCAATCGTTACCATGACGACCGTTGGATATGGAGACATTGCTCCGCAAACAGTTCTCGGACAGTCGCTCGCTGCAGTCGCGATGATTCTCGGTTACGGCATTATCATCGTGCCCACCGGTGTGTTCTCTGTGGAAATTGTCGCCGCCAGCAGAGCCGGCAAGCACCTCGATATGCCCTGTACCAATTGCGACCTCCATCAGCATGAAACCGATGCCATCTACTGCAAACATTGCGGGGAAAAACTGCCACGAGCCGCCCGCAAGTTCGAATTGAGTCGGCAAGACGAAGCGTAAGACTTCGTGCTTGTATTGTCGGATCAATGAAATCACTCTGAAACGTGAATGGACTTTCCCGTCAGAGTACTACCGATCCGAATCTGCAAGAACCAGAATGTATTTGGTTGCAATTCTCCCTCCAGATTCGGGATAAGAATCTGCTCGGGATTGCGATAGCCGAGTTGCATCGCGAATTCGGCGGTCCGCCATTCATCCGGGAGAACGAGTTCTGCGTACGTTTTGAGGATTTCCTGCCAGAGTTCGGTCAGCGAATATCCCGCCTTACAAAGTTCCGTCGCCTGTTTCAGGATCACCTGGGCTTGTTCGCGACTCTGAAGTATTGAGGAATCAGCCTGTTCAAAATCAATGGTCTCAGTTGCGGCATAATGCAGTCCAGCCTGTGACGCCACCACATGCACAGCACAGCGAGATTGAATCGGTGTGTGGTCGTAATCCCAGTGCGGATACTGATAATGGTGCTCATCTGAATAAACCTGCAGGCGTTGCGGCTGAAATTGATGGGCAATCAATTCTGCTGAGATTTTACTTGCGACTTCGATCTCGGTTTGTCCGGGTAGGATCGAAGTTGCAATCCCTTGAATCAGTTCAGTCAACTTCTGTTGAGTCGCCTGGTACTTTTGAGTAATGTAGGCTGAGGGCTGCTGACGGATGGGGTCAATTCGATTTGAAAAATTGCGTGTGCGACCAAAGCCGGAATCGCTGATGACCGCGCGTCCTCGACAAATTTCATCGGCCAGTTCTTCGAGACCTTCTGTCCAGAGTCGCTCCTTGAGTTGAAAGCCGAGTGCTTTGATTTCGCGATCAAAGAGCAATGGAGCAATTGAATCAACTGCTAATATCACTCGACCCGTTTTATTGATGAAGAGAGCCGTTTCTGAGGTTCCGCTGGCGTGCTGAAAATGAACCTGACCACCTCCTGTGAACCACGCGATATTCTCCGGAAGAGTCAGCAGAAGACCATCGTAGCGGGTTTCTTCCAGCAACTTCAGCACGATTTGTTGATTTCGCTCCACTTCGACATATCGCTCTCGATCCAGTTGATGAATGTCGAGCAAGTCTCCGAATTGTTCAGGAGTGATATCCACGATTACCTTTCGATCACAACAGAAGTTCGTCTGCAGATGTGCCTCCGCTTCCGGTTTGCGCGGCTGCATTGTAATTTACAGTTTTGGAGATGAGTTGTCAGAGCTATTTGTAAAAAAGTGGATGAAGTTCAATGGGTGTCGAGATATTACAGCCGGGAAGTTCCCAGGGAGAGATTATCATTCTCGGGTCAGGGACGAGTCATGGCGTGCCTCTGGTTGGGTGTCGTTGTCCGGTTTGTCAGTCCGAGAATCCTCGGAACAACCGCACTCGCAGCAGTATTCTTGTGCAGGCTCCGGAAGGAAATTTCCTGGTCGATACGACACCTGAAATGCGAATCCAGCTCATCCGGGAAAAAGTCCGCCTCGTCCATGCAGCCGTATTCACGCACTGCCATGCGGATCACATTTTCGGTCTGGATGATTTACGTCAGTTCGGACATTTACTCGATCGGGACATTCCTTTGTATTGCGAACAAATGGTCGAACAGCAACTCAAGCAGGCGTATTCTTACGCCTTTACACCTTTGCCTCCGAATGGACGTCGCGGAGCAGTGCCCCGATTTGAAATCCACCGGGCAACAACAGAACCCTTTGATTTACTCGGCATTCGAGTTCAACCTCTGCGGTTGATGCATGGTCGTCTGCCAATTCTCGGCTATCGCTTCGGGAATGTCGCTTATTGTACCGATGTCAGCGAAATCCCGGCTGAGACGTGGCCGCTGCTGGAAAATCTGGACGTACTGATCATCGATGCGTTACGATTTCGCCAGCATCCCACCCACTTCAATCTAACGCAGGCAACTCAGGTGAGCGAGCGACTCCGTCCCCGGCAGACATATTTCACACACATCGCACATGATATCGAGCATGAATATGTTTCGGGGAAATTGCCAAAGGGAATCGACCTGGCATATGATGGGTTACGAATTCCGGTTACCTTTTGAGATTTCAAATTGTTGTGTATGGGTTTCACTTGGGTTAAGAATATTTCTTTCAAACCTCAAAAGTTTGTCCTCGAATGGGAATGATCGGATCTTCATCCGTGAAATCTCTCAGCACTTCGGCTAGCGCAGTTGCGGAATCGGGTTCGCCGTGGACGAGAAATGCCTGACCGATTCCCCCCGCTTGAGCGGCCTGTTCGAACCACCAGCGAAAGTCCGTTACATCGGCATGGGCAGAGAGTCCATCCAGCTTTTCGACATGAGCTTTGAGTGGAAAATCGCGATCGAAAAACTTGACGTACTTTTGCCGCTCGGCAATCCGGCGGCCCGTCGTGTGCTCTGCCTGAAAGCCAATTAAGGCGACCGTGTTGCGCGGATCGGAAATCGCATGCGCCAGATGATGCACGACTCGCCCACTTTCGCACATTCCCGAGGCAGAAATAATGAGCATCGTTCCTTCGCGATCATTTAACTCTTTACTTTCATGTGAAGACCGCACATATCTCAGCCAGGGAAATCCGAAAGGATCATCGTCATCTCGCAGCAACAGTTGAATTTCTTCATCCATAATCTCCAGATGATCGCGATAAACTTTCGTGAGTCGTGTCGCCAGTGGACTATCGACGAACACCGGAATTGGGGGCAGCAGATTTTCGTTGAAGAGTTCGTTCAGAAAATAAACCAGTTGCTGCGTTCGCCCGAGTGCAAAAGCTGGCACAATCACCCGGCCTCCGACCGCAATCGCTTCCTTCAGAATCCGCAGCAGTTCCATCTTGATATCCCGTGAAGGGGGATGCACGCGATTCCCGTAAGTCGATTCGCAGATCAGCACATCGCAGCGTTCAATCGTGCTTGGATCGGGCAATAATGGCAAGTCGCGTCGACCTAAATCTCCCGTGAACACGATTCGTTTCCAGACTCCGTCTTCCTCAAGATCGACTTCGGTAATCGCTGAGCCAAGAATGTGCCCTGAGTTGAGGAAGCGAAGTCGAAACCCACTGGCAATTTCGTGACGCTTCTCAAAGTCGAGCGGTTCGAATAGCGCCATCAATCCGTCAACATCATCCTGATCATACAACGGCTCGACCGAGGGATGACCCGGCTTCAAATGTCGCGACAGATAGCGGGAATCTTCCTGCTGAATTTTGGCGGCATCTTTGAGCATGATCTCGACAAAGTCAGCAGTGGCATGTGTGCAGAAGACGCGACCACGAAACCCCATCCGAAACAAACGGGGCAGGTTTCCACTATGATCGATATGCGCGTGAGACAGGATGACGACATCGATCTCGCGAGGGTCGTAGGCGAACTCCTCATTTTTACGTCGCGATTCCGCGCGACGTCCCTGAAAGAGTCCACAATCAAAGAGGATTTTACGACCGTCAGACTCCAGCAAATGCTGACTCCCGGTCACTTCCCCCGCTGCTCCGTGAAATGTGATTTTCATAATTGATTCCGTTTTCTTGCCGATATCAAGTGAAGTCTGTGATTAAAGCCGCTAACGAGCCTGACTTAATCAAATCAATCTGGGGTGGCGGGGGCGCTCCGCGACAGCGGAAGCCCCCGGAAGTTTACGATTCGGGGGGCTTTTCTTTTAGAGCGCCCACGCCACCCGCCGTGTTCTTGCCGATATCAAGCCGAGTCTGTTTTTTGAACAGGATAACGAATACTTCTCCCGAAATGTCACTGAACTCGATCTCATTGAAGGAATCGAAAATCCTGTTCCGATGTCACAGTCCTCCGTTCCGGTACTCACTCCCGTTCCTTTCGTAATTGCTCTTGGCAATAGATTTGTCTATTCTTTAAGAAGTTCAAGTTCTTTTTGACACCTATAAATTAAGTAGATTCGTCCCATGGGAAGAAGTTTCGAAAACCGGAAGCATTCGATTGCCAAGACTGCTGCACAGAAGTCCAAGCTTTATTCACGCTACGGCAAAATGTTATACGTGGTGGCCAAGAATGGTGTGCCTGAACCGGAATCGAACCCGGCTTTGAAGAACATGATCGAAAAGGCGAAGAAAGAACAGGTTCCTTCCCACGTCATCGAAAAAGCGATGGAAAAAGCCCGGGGAGCCGGGGGTGAAGATTACTCGGAGGCCAAGTATGAAGGCTTCGGGCCAGGGGGATGTTCAGTGATTGTCGATTGCCTGACAGATAATCCAACCCGCACATTCACCGACGTTCGCAACTGCTTCAACAAGGGTGGAGCGAAGCTGGGAAATACAGGGACAGTCGCGCATTCGTTCGATCATCTGGCCGTGCTGTCATTCAAAGGGGAGGATGCCGACCAGATTCTCGAAACACTCCTGGAAGCGGACGTGAATGTGGATGACGTCGAAAGCGAAGAAGGTCAGCTGACCGTATTTGCAGCCGCCACGGATTTTTACAACGCCAAGCAGGCGCTCCTGGAAATGCAGCCCGACCTCGAATTCGATGTCCAGGAAATCGCATTTGTCGGACAGTCAGATGTGGAACTCAGCACAGAAGATGCCGAAGCTTTTGAAAAATTTCTGGATCTACTCAATGAATGTGACGACGTGCAGAACGTGTATCACAACGCGAAATTTCCGGATTAGAACAGTTCCAATTATTTCCCAGAGAGAAGAGCATTGAGAATCTCAAGCGATAGAAACTCGCACAGAAACTGAGTTTTTTTGCCAACCCTTGCCGCAATACCTTAAGTTCAGCGTCTCCTTCTGTCGCTGCTCCACGAAGGCTTTAGCTTTGGCTGCTCTGGCTTTGGCGTATTCAGGCTTTATCTCAAGGTCCAAAACCGTCGGCACGATTTTTTCTACAATCTTCATGAGAGTCCAGATCGAACAGCCTGTGTGGAGATGTCATCCGGCACGGGAGATAACCTTTTGTGACTTCGTCACATCGGTAGCCACTTCGTGTCAACCAGTGCCATTCGTCTACAGAACTACAAAATTTCTTTCCCTTCTGATCGAAATGATTTCGGGAAAAAGCGACACACCAGCACTAACATCAAAGGAAGTGCGAATATAATAGTGGGATAGAGCAAGTGAATGCGAAGTGAGAGAGCGGTGAAATCAGGCCATTTCAGCATGATGAAGTGAATCCCGCAGGCTTCAATTTTATATTTAGACTGAACATATTTCATATCGATCATCCCAGTATATCCATAATTTGCAAAGGCGATATCCTGGTAAAAGCCATAAGGATAAATAATAATATTAAGTTCAGGAGCGACGGAAAACTCTCTCTTGTAAGGCTTGAACTGGCCTGCGATTAGAAGTGATGCTGCAATAATACTAATGATCGTACACAGCAAGATGCAGACAGATCCGAGTTTGGTCTGAATAGAATGCAGGATTTTAAGAGATGGTTCAATCTGTTTGATTTTTGTGTCTGGATTGTTCATGACCTTCACATGCTAAATGAATTGGAATATGAAGCTTAACTTTGCGGAAGTGTAACAGTCCGTTGAATTTGTCTT
>DEML01000126.1 GCA_002359185.1 Planctomycetaceae bacterium UBA2671 | reverse complement strand
CCAGTCATAGGAAAATCACAATTGCCACTCAAAGCAACTCTTTCATCGATATTAATGGCTGTTAAAAAATGATTTTAATTACTTATTTTCAGTATCTACTTCACTTCCCTCCCAATGATGATCTGTTAACCCCAAGTTCATTTTCAATTCTTTGAATCCTGAATAGACAACGGGAACGACGAACAAAGTCAGTAGTTCAACGGTCATGCCTCCGATGACTGGCCAGGCCATGGATTTGGCAACGTCTGATCCGCGGCCAGTCGAATTGATGATCGGTAAGAGTGCGATGATTGTGGTGAACGTGGTCATCAGACAGGGACGGATTCTTTTCATTCCGGCCTCCAAAGTAGCAGCGCGGATATCATCGATTGTAGCCAGTCGCTTGCGTGTAAAAACCTGGTCGAGATAGGTGGCCATCACAACTCCATCATCGATTGCAATTCCGAATAAAGCGATGAAGCCGACCCAGACTGCAGTGTTGAGTTCAATCGCATTGATCGCCAGGCAGATCATGCCACCTGCAAAGGCAACCGGGATTCCTGCAAATACAGCAAGAGAAATCGGTATGTGGCGAAACTGAAGATAGATAATGAATAGATTAACGAAGATCACCAGAGGGATTACCCAGAGTAATCGTTGATTGGCTTCGATTTGATTTTGAAACGAACCGACCGGCTTCAAAGCATAACCGGTCGGGAGTTCGAGCGTTCCTTCTTCCTGTGCCTGAAGCAACGCCTGCTCGACAGACTGTACCGTTTCCAGATCGCCCTGTGATCCTGAGGGAGAAAAGGAAACGTGTGCGACAAGCCGGGCGTCTTCACTGTTGATCACTCCCGGCCCCCAAGTGGTGGTCATTGTTGACAGGATCGATAAAGGTACGACTTCTCCGGAATGCGTGACCACGGGTAATCGATCCAGTTCGTCAAGTCTCTCTCGAAGGTTACGTTCGTAACGAACCCGGATGGGGTATCGCTCCCGTCCTTCAATAGTCGTGGTAATATTAGATCCGCCCAAAGCTGTTTCGATAACTTGATTGACCATTGCTGTGGACATATTATATCGAGCCGCGGCCTCCCGATTGACTTCAAATTCGACATACGGCTTTCCAAGAACAATATCAGGATTGACTGTTCCCCCATTCACCTGAGAGAAGGTTTTGAGAAACTCAGAAACCTGCAGAGACGCCTTGGCAAGTCCATCCAGATCGGAACCATAAATGCGAATCGCCATCGAGGCTTTGATGCCGCTTTGCAGCATTACAACTCGCCCTTCAATTGGCTGCAAGGGAGACGCAGGAGTTACACCCGGCAGTGTCGCGACGGCATTGATTTGATCCCAGATGTCCATTGTCGTGACACCCTCTCGCCACTCAGATTGGGGTTTGAGCATGACGTACGTTTCAATCATTGCAGCAGGTGCAGGATCGAGTGCGGATTCGACGCGGCCAATTTTCCCCAGCACATTTTCGACTTCAGGAATTTCACGAATGAGAGCATCCTGAGTTTGCAACACTTCCATCGCCTGAGAAAAACTGGCAGCAGGGTAAAGAGTTGGCATGTAGAACCAGCTCCCCTCATCCAGTGCGATCCAGTCATCGGACTTTAGTCCCGTCATGGTGTGTTTGGCATCGACATAGCCGGGGACTTGATTGAGATCGGCCCCGAGAGTCTTCGATGCTGATTCGAGCGGTTGAAGAATGGTTGGCAATCCAATCCAGGCACCAATTCCCAATGCCATAATGAGCAGAGGGACACTCAGGAAGCTGAATTTATGTTTCAGAAATAAGCGTAATGTCGGTTTGTAAATCCAGAGGATGAATCGACTGACGGGATTCTCGTCCACCGGCCTTAATCGTTCTCCCAAGATCCAGTACCCTACCAGACAGGCCAAAATTGATGATCCGACCACGAAAGCAATGAACGGAATATGGAAAGAGGGAGCCAGATTTCGTCCCATCATTCCAGCAAGGAACGCACCAGTTAATCCGAAACTAAGGCTGAATATAATGCGGTATTTGAATTTCAATTGAGTCGAAGTCAAAAACACACGACTGAGCAGCGGCACTATTGTAATCGCCACAATCAATGCGGCAATTATCGAAAAGGTTTTCGTCCACGCCAGTGGAGCAAACAACTTGTAGTCGCGCCCTGTCAACATAAAGACGGGCAGGAAACTGATGACTGTTGTCATGACGGCAGTCAGAACCGCCGGTGCCACTTCACCTGCAGCCTCGCTGATGAGTTGAATTCGCTGTTCTCGACCGCCGGGACGCCCTTCTTTTTCCCAATCGGCCAGGCGATCGTAAATCGTTTCGGAAACGATAATACCCATGTCGACCATTGTGCCAATCGCTATCGCAATTCCAGCCAGCGACATGATATTCGCATCGATCCCTGCCAGATACATCGCAGCAAAAGCAAGTAGAACTGCGATTGGTAACGTGATCGCCACAACAAGACTGGCTCGAAGGTGCAATAGGAAAAATAGTATAACCAGAGCAGTGATGATCACTTCCTGGGTGAGGGCTTCAGTGAGTGTGGAAATCGTTTCGTTGATCAAGCCGGTACGATCATAAATAATGCGTACTTTAACGCCATTCAAACTTGGCTCAATCTGTTTGATTCGAGCTTTAACGCGATCAATCACCGTGCGAGGATTTTCTCCGAATCGCATCACCACAACGCCGCCAACTGCTTCGGATCCGTTGAGATCTATAGCACCCCTGCGAAACTCTGGGCCCAATTGGACATGACCCAAATCGCGGATTCGGAGTGGGATTCCGTCTTGTGAACGAACGACTGTTTCTTCTATGTCTTCAACAGCCTGTGCAGGATCTTGATCGGCTCCAATAAAACCACGGCCACGGATGATGTATTCCATACCACCGGATTCCACCGTTTTCGCACCCACATCGACATTCGATTTCTTGATGGCATCCACAAGTAGATCGAGTGGGACATTGTGAAAACGGAGTTTGTCGGGATCGATCTCGATTTGATACTGCCGCACATACCCTCCGACACTGGCGACTTCACTCACCCCAGGAACCGCTTGCAGTTCATACTTAACAACGAAGTCCTGGAGGCTGCGAAGTTCGGCCAGATTCGTTTCGTCTGTCGGTTCCAAGACATAATAGAGAACCTGTCCCAATCCTGTGGCATCGGGACCGAGCGTTGGCACAACCCCTTCCGGGAGCATCGCCCCTGCTGTTCCTAATTGTTCGGCGACTCGGGAGCGTGCCCAATAAAAATCAGCACTGTCTTTGAATGTCACTTGAACAAAGCTGTACCCGAAGAGACTTTTACCTCGGACAGACTCGGCATCCGGAACGGCCAACAGAGCGACTGAAAGTGGATAAGTAACCTGATCCTCAATATCTTTTGGTGATCGCCCCGGCCAGGCGGTGAAGACAATGACCTGATTCTCGCCGATATCAGGAATCGCATCGATCGGGACATGCTGCACGGCATACCATCCATAGCTCACTCCAACGATGGTCAGAACAACCATGATGATCGGTTCGCGAATACAAAATGATATCAGTGCCTTTAACATTCGATCCCATCAATACTCGTGAGAACTCAATCAGATGCTTGTCTGTATTAACAGACAACACGCGCAATACTCTCTATTTATTCTTTAGTTATATCTGGTTGTTGCATATCACTATGAACTGGAATCGTCCTCACCAATTCACCGCAACGAAGCATTTCTTCGCCGTAATAGGGGTTTCGCAGTTGCCCTTCTGACTGAAGCCAGTCCCCTTCCCCTTGCTTAACCATCGGACAGAAGAAATGCTGGAATGACTGATTAGCCTGCTCTCCTCGAACCATGGTGGAGAGAGTTAAGATCGCATGACTGATCTGCTTGAACTTTTGACGGGAAGCTGCCAATTCCAAATGATTCAGGTGGGGACTGTTCTTAACGATGATTTCAATCTGCTGTTTAACCTCTTCATTCAAGGATTCCTCCCGTGAAAGTTCTACTGCCAGTTTTGACAAGGTTGAGACTGAAGATTCTTGCGGAAGCTTGTCCTCGGAATATGTTTTTTGTATCTCGAAATAAGATTGATAGATCTGTTCGAGTATTTCTCCAGTCTCTCCTTCAATCTTTGCGACGTTGATTTCCTCGAACTGCATTGGAGTATTACGGTATTTTTCTTGGGGCTTTACGGTATAGCGTGTCGGATTGATCAAACTTGGTTTACCAGCCAGTTGCATCTGTGAGTCAATCAGAAAATTGCCAGACGTGGCAACCTGTTCGCCAACCTTCAATCCTTCCAGGACGATCGCCTGTTCTTTTAGAATGTTTCCAAGAACAACACTACGTAACTCAAATCGTCCCGGTTCTGTTTCGACATACACGACACTATCGTTACCTGCCATTAACAAGGCCGAGCGTGGAATGACGACCGATTCCGGTTGAGCGACTGGTTGATCGGCATAACCATAACGAGATGTTGGAACGAGCTTCATCCCACAAATGGGACACTCTCCCGGTTCTTCTCGAATAATCTGGGGATGCATCGGACTGATCCATTTTCCTGCCAGACCTTCATCATAAACTTCTCCCTTCGGGCCGATGGGAATTGTCAGTTGAGCTTTAGCATAATCACCGGGACGCAATCGTCCTTCTTCATTGCTGAATTCGACTCGAACTCCTACGGTCCGATTTCGTTCGCTCACAGTGGGATCGATAAATGCAACTCGTCCTGTTCGAGTTTCGCCTGGCAAAGAGGTCAACTCCGCTTCCACAATTTGGCCGAAGCGAATCCGGGAGGCATCTTCCGGATAGAGTTCGAGCATCAGCCAGACCGTTGAGAGATTTGCAATCCGGTAGATAGGCTCGCCAGCAGAAAGATATTTGCCTTCCTCGGCCAGTTTCTCGATTACTGTCCCGCCAATCGGGGCAAATATAGTGAGTCGGGACTGAGCCTTGTTCGTGGTTTCCAGTTCGGTCAGTTGTTCGTCTGTCATCCCAAGCTCGACAAGTCGTTGCCGAGAGTTTTCGGCTAACCGGGTTTGAGCATCCCGCACAGACTCCAGAATCGAATTGCTACTTTTAAGTAAGGCTCGTTTCGACTCCAGATATTCAACCTGGGCAGCATACAATTGAGGACTATAGACGACTGCCAGATGATCCCCCTCCTGAACCTCTACTCCTGTGTAGTCTGCAAACAGACGCTCGACTCGCCCATCAATGTAGGATGCAATGGTCGCTTCGCGGCTTTCATCGATTTGAATTTCACCAATCGTATTCAGAAAGCTTGAAACCGTCTGCTGCTGGACTTCGGCAGTCTGAATATTCGCCAGACGGCGTTGAGCGGGTTCAATGTTGACTGCAAATTCATCCAAGTCCCCTCCCGATTTCGCAGCGGGAACTAATGCCATTCCACAAATGGGACAACGACCTTCTCCGGGCTGGCGGATCTGAGGGTGCATCGGACAAGTGTAAATCTCCTGAGAGCTTCCAGCCGAATTCCCCCCTGCACCAAAGCTTCCAGATTGAATCCAACCTGTTCGTTGAGCCAGTCCCAGTAAGAGGATCAGCACAATCCCTGCTGCGAAAAATAATCCCACATTCAGGAACCGCAATATCCACCATCCCCCCGAACGAGCCGCTTGTTGAGGGCGATCGCCAGATGAGTTGGTGTCAATGGATGTGCTGTTCATGATTCTGCTCTCAGAAACGATAAACGTGAAGGAAAGGAGCGACTGACTGAAAACACAAAACCAGCTTTGGACCGTGCCGGGAAAGGTCCCAGCCAGTCGCTCGACGCATCAAATCTTCATTTGATTTTCACTCAGGAAGCAGTATCAGCATCTTTGTGCTCTTTTTCCTGAGCCGCAGCCAACTTGGCGGCTTTCTCTTCTTCGGAGAGAGCCTCCCATTTCTCGTCACAGCCGTCACAGCAGAAACCAATAGTCTTGCCATTCCATTCCATTGTGCCTCCTTCGGCGGTCACTTTGCCCCCCATAATCGGGCAATATTCGTTAGCGGTTTTGACACCCGACATCTCCATACCATGGTCGTGATCGGCATGATCATGCTCTCCCATAGTCGAATCTCCAGCAGGAGGTTTTGTAGCAGGTGTGTCAGCTTGAGTGCACCCAATGACTGCGATAGAAAGAATCATCAGAAAAATAGAACTGCGCATAGCAAAATCCTTGCAATAAATGAGGTCAATAGACGGACCGGAAGCCCGAAATTCAGTAAGAGCGGAAGACAGATCTCAACATAAGACTGTCGTCACATGAAGCAGTATTATCAGTGTTTAAGTTTGCCAGACACAAAGAACGAATTGCCGAAAGCCCGGCAGTATCGTTTGATTTTCCATCTCAAATGAGCGGATGGAATTCGTCTGAATCAATGTCGTCGATTCGACATTCGGTAATAACATTCCCAAAACACTGGCGAGCTGATCACTCGTTGGAGTCGTGGGAGAATTGACTGGGGGAACAGAGAGCGGTTTCGCATCTCCACAATGACAAACAGAATCTGCCTGCAAAGCTGATGTTGCCTCTTGTTCAGGCGTTTTCTGACAATGAGGACATCCCGCTGGACTATTTGCAGATTCCTTCGGTTGACAACAACAGCAAGTTGCTTCCGGGTTGGCGCAGCAGATTTGCCCCGACTCTGAACAATGACATACCGCAGCTTGCGCAGGGGATACGGCTTGCGCAAACAACATTAATGCTGTGAGAGAGCCAGTTATGAAGCGAGACCAGTTCACGAAATACCTGCAATTAGAGTTTCGTACCTTTCTGCATCGTATCTGCCGAATCCCAACTGTCAACAGGTAAATTTAATGCCTGTCTCAGTGCATCATCTTTATCATGGGGGCTTTCTCGTAAGTTTCGGGGGTTCCAAAACGCTTTACGATCTCTTCAAAAATCGAACCTTTGGGGATTTTCTGGTCAGTCTCCATGACTTGATGATAAAGGTCTTCCGGCAAAACTCGAAGCGTTGTCATGAGTCCTTTGACAGACATGGCAAATGTGGATCGCATTCCCATCACTTCTCGCCGTGCCCAGATTGCTTTCATAAAATCGTCAGACATCGACATCCCTTTCATCCCCTGTGGGTAACCGGGCGTATGGAAGCCTTTGTCTTCATGAGAAAAGTCCACAATGGGCCGGGAGTCGAGGTTTGCCAGATAGCCATCAACGCTTTCCCCCATTCGCATGCGTGGGCCAACGTGCTTCACCATATGGTTCATCATGTGATGCGTCATATGGCAATGAAACATCCAGTCGCCGGGATTATTGGCGATGAATTCAAAACTGCTGGCCTGAGCCACAGCGACCAATTCTGTGTTTCGGGGGATCCAGGCCGATTTCGGAATGCGGGCTCCTTCATGGCCGGTTATCCAGAATGTGTGCCCGTGCAGATGAATGGGATGATGTTGCATGGGAGCGAAATTTAAGAGCCTCACTCGTACTCGCTCACCATGCTTGACGACGAGAGGTGTCGTAAAGGGACCACTTTTTCCATTGATCGTATGCCAGTTCCAGTCCATCGCCCAGGAATCGCTGATTACCTGATTCGGCTTGATATGAAAGTTCTGAAAGATCAAGCCAAAATCGCGATCGACAGGCGGATTGAAGACTTTGCGGGGATGCACAATAAACCAACCCACCATCCCGAAAGCTTCCTGCATGGCCACATGGGTGTGGTAGAAATAGGTACCTTCTTCATGAATATCAAATTCGTAAACGAATGACTTGCCCGGCTTGATCGGATTCTGCGTCAATGTCATCGCTCCATCCTGTTGAATGGGCAACTCGAATCCATGCCAGTGGACCGTCGTTTCTTCGGGCAATTCATTGTGCACAATAATACGGACACGATCACCCTGTGTCACTTCGATGGTCGGGCCTGGCATAGACCCATTAAATCCCCAGACAACCATCGGATAGCCGGGTAAGAATTCCTGGGTGACCTGCTGAGCCACCAGATGAAATTCTTTGGCACCATTCCGTTCTCGGTATTCGAGTTTTTGCAGATCGGATGCAATGAAAGGAGCCGGGCCAGCATCAATTGAGCGAAAGCCGGGTACAAGTTTTCCCAGATAATAATCGCTATCCGGATCATTTCCCCGGCTTGGTTTATAGCGGGAAAATCCATCATATTCGTCAGCGACTTTCGGAGATTCTTTGCTCTGACTTTTATCGGGCGTTTCTGCGAAAGTCTGTCCCGAGGCAACAGCGGCTGCGGCGATGACACCATTCTGTAAAAAATGACGACGTGGTTGTGTGGGGTGATCACTCATTTCATATCCTCTTCAGCAAAATTCACTCATAATGGAACTGGTGTATCACTTTTCAGCTCCTCAACACCAGTTGATGCCATTAATTCCGTTTTCCTTTTCTTTAGCGTGGCTTGGGTGTTGAATCAATATGACCGGGAGGAGTCGGACTGGGAGCAGCATCCAATCCGCCGTTCAGGAGATACCCGTTAATCAATATTTCTGCAGATCGTTTCTTGAGATGATTGTCAATCTGTTCCATACGACGCATGGTGTATTCGCGATGATCGTTCAGCACCACAGGCCATTCTTCCCGATTATTTTTATAACTGATTAAACTCTGTTCGTAAGCCTTTTTCGATTCCGGCAAAATTGTTTCGTTATAAGTTTCAACTTTTTGTAAGGCAGTGATGTAGGTGTCGTACTGCTCAGATAGTTTCATTCGAAGCAGCATTTCAATTCGGCGTATTTCCTGGCGTTGCCGATGTTCATCGGCTTGTGCCTGTCGAATGGTTCCCTGATTTCGTTCATACAACGGCACTTCCAGCCGTACAGAGAAATTTGCAACTGGATCCTGAGATTCAAAGTTATAGCCGGAGCCTCCGGAAACCACGATATCCGGCACCCATTCGACATTTTCTCGATGGACGGTGATGTGGTCCTCTTTCAATTTTGCATAAGCGGCAAGAAGTTCCGGACTTTCTACCAGTACCGTTGCGTACGCGGAATCGAAATCAATCATTCCACAATGTGTTTCCAGAGAACCCTCCAAACGTCCGGGAACTAATTCCACGCCGACGAGTGAAGTTAATGTATAAAACTGCTGACGGACTTTATTTTCTGCAGCCAGAACATCAAGTTGATGACGTCTGAGATCAGCGACTGCCTTTCGCAAATCGACCTGATTGGCCTGTCCGAGATTGAACAGTTCCTTGGTGGTCACCATTTGATCCTGGGCAGTTTTCAGCATTTCATGCCGCAGTGCTAAAATATCTTGAGCCGCCAGTGTCTGGATAAAATGGATGCGAACATCGTTACAGACTTTGAATTGTTGAGCGACTGCCAGATGCTCAGCGACTTTCGCTCGTTGCAAATACTTATTTCGGCTCAGTGCCAGTTTATCTGCGGTTACAATTCTCTGCTCCAGTTCTGCTCCCTGAAACTCACCTGGGGTACCTCCCGAATTAATATTTTCAGCCAGGTAGGCCAACGTCGGATTAGGATAGAACCCAGCCTGCTGTGCCTGAGCCAAAGTTCCTGAAATTTGCAAACGTGCCTGGCGGATGGTCGGATTATTTTGCGAAGCCAGCCCCAGCAACATTTCCAGATCGTAAGCCTTCCGCTTTGACTTTTCCAAATCCGCAGCACGCCCCCACCGATGAGCAGTAGAGACTGATTCCAGACTCAATTGATCATTCTGACGCACACTCTTTGGCACAAGTTCTGGAACTGAGATTTCCAGAACAGATTGAGCCATTGCGGACTGTGAAAGAATTGTCAGACTCAGAAATAAACTGAGGTAATGGCTGTATGATAGCTTTGCAAAAATCATTTTCAACATGACATCATGTCCGTATTGTCGATGAGAGAAATAAGTACTGTTTACTGAGTTGAGCTTATTTTGCGGCATTTTTAAGCGGCACCGGGACACCTGCCGCCTGTTGAATCTTTGCGTTGGCGATGGTCAGGTCGCTGATGGCTTTGTGATAACCCAATTCGAGCGTGAACAAATTCCGATAGTCGCGAATAACGCGATCAAACTCGACGACACCATTGATGTAAGCATCCTGGTCGGCTGCCAGAGTTTGTTCGGCTTGTGGGAGAATCGAGCTCTTATACAAATTGGCGGTTTCAGCCGCCCGGTGGGATTCTGTCACCAGATCCAGCAGCAGAGCATCATAACGATCCAGCAATTCCTGAACGCTATTGTGTGCAGCCTGATGTTTCCATCCGGCTTCGTTTTTGATTGCATCATACTTATCCCGCCAGATCGGAATGCTGATCTGAGCCCCCAGTGCCCAGGGATCTTCGCCGACGTTGACGAAGGGACTGGGAGGACGATTATCATCTGTAATGAAGTAACTGGCCGAAATCATGAATTCAGGACGTCTCATCAGTCGAGCCACTTCAATTCCCCACTCGGTGGCCTGAGTACGCAAATGAGCCGCTTGAATTTCGGGCTGCTCATTCAATGCGATCTGAGTCACTTCCTGAAGCGACCACTCGGGCTTGAGGATATCGAGCTTCGCTGGAGGTTTAATTGGCGTGCCTGCAGGTCGTCCAGTCAGCCGATTCAACTCGGAAACAACTGACTGCTTTTGCTGACGAAACACCAGCAACTGTTCTTCAAGTTTCGAATATTCCACCGTCCCCAACAGGACATCTCCCTGACTGGCTTTTCCGATGGAGACTCTCGAATTCGCCACATCAATCAGAGATTCCAGTAGCAATTGATTCGCCTGTGTGATTTCAATCTGCTGTTCAATCAGATACAGCCTGGCCCATTGTGTTTGCACGGCTGCGATCACGCGCAATCGCTCGGCTGCATATTCCGCACGAATGGCCATCGCTTCAAAGCAGGCCCGTTGCTGCTCGGCATTCAATCTTGAAAGCCAGGGAATTGTCTGGCTGAGAGATATATTGGCTTGTTGAGATCCTGAAGCCGTCTCGACGGGGTTGCCAAAAACATTGGCGCCGAGTTTAGGATCTGGGAGTTTGTCGACATAATGCGAACGTGAAGCAGCTGTCTGGTATTCCCGGTAAAGTCGAATCAGTTTTGGATTCTGATCGGCAGCGAGAGACTCCAGATAAATCCGCTCAGAATTTGAATCTGAACGAGCAATTGAAGTATTTTCATTAGTTATAAAAGCTTCATCAATTGATAGTGATTCGGTGGTTTGTATCTGCTGAGGCTGAGAGTCTTCCTTCAATCCGACCAAGACAATACTAGAGGAGTCTTCTGCAGAGGCGACTACTCTCTCAGGAGACCTCACGCGAGGTTTTTCGTTGGTGACGACGGAATTCAGTTTCTCGGAGGCAGAACAGCCCGCGATCCCCAACAGGAGAACGAAATACAGAAATCGTGCAGGCATAACGGCTCGCTGAATCGATTAGAATGCAAAACCAGATCGCCGTTGCATATTACGCAATGACAATATGGGATTTGCAGTAATTTCAAGCGGCACGGTCCACTAATACTTTCGGCACGATTGTCATAATGGTTGAGATCGATTTCACATACCAATACCCTAAGCCTGATGGATCGTCTGGACGTAACGATTATGACGATGTTTCACATGACAGTTGGCATCATTCTTCTCTAAATGTGAAAAGAGAAAATATATTTTATTGAACCTTAAATGTGCATACTGAAAGCAGATTAAATCGGACTCAATCAATTTTATATAGAATGCATTGGTTCGGACTGATGACCATCTTTGGTTAATTCATTATGACTGAGGAACAATCGCTCTCCTGAGAGTGCATCATGGAGAGAACGAGTTTGTCAATCAGACCTCACATATTAATGGAATCGAATCGTTCTGGAGTTTTGCCAAAAGCAGATTGATCAAGTTCAAAGGTGTGCCGAAACACATGTTTTATCTGCACCTGAAGGAAACAGAATTTCGCTTCAACTGCCGTAGGAGAAACCTTTACAAAACACTCCTGAAACTTTTGAGAGAAACCCCAATTTGAACCCCTGAGCGTCCTAAGCCCCTAATAATTAACTCACTTTCAATGAAGTGTTGTCGAATCAGGGCTGTCTCAATGCTGTAACGATAGGAGTTCGGGCTGCCTGAGTTGCTGGGATAATTCCAGCTAATATACCAACGACTGCAGAGACCAGCAGCCCTACCATGGCCAGATGAATTGAAGGTCGAAACGCAATTGTGACTCCTTCGGCTCCGATAGCCAATCCGCCCCAGGTCAGGATTGTGAGAGCAGCCAAAGTTCCCGTAAAGCCTCCTGCCAGGCACAGGATTAGACTTTCCGCAATGACGATGCGAAATACACGCGCGGGACGAACTCCAATTGTCTGCAGCACCGCATGTTCCTTAATCCGGTCCTGCACAGCCATCACAGTTGTCGTCGCAACCAGACCAAGTACGAGCCCCACGCAGGCATAGCCGAGATAGTGGGCGAAACCAATCAAGTCGACCAGGTCGGAAAGTGTGCTTGTCTGAAACGCTCCTTTACGGCGAGTGGTCGTGGCAACAGGTCCTGCACGGAGTGCCTCGTCAATAGACGAAGCGATTTCATCGGGGTCTGCATTCCCCGTGAGATGAACTTCATGTTGGGTCACCAGACCAGCCGAGTCGAGTCCGCGCGTGTACTGCAGAAATTCCAGACCTGTATAAATTAAATTCTCTTCTGCGGGAACATGTGACGAGAAGATCCCGACCACTTGAACATCCAGATCTCCAATCGAGAACTGATCGCCCGTCTTGAGATTTCTGCGCGTCGCCACATTTCGCCCCACGATTGCTGCATCGCGGCGGCTTTCAAATTCGCTCCAGCTGCCTGAGGTCAACTTAAGATTCCGAGCTGTCTGCAACTGCTTTGGCGGGGCACCGTTGAAGACCACAATATCGAGACTGGCCCGACAGTTGTTCGTCCAAACCTGCACCGGCATCACATCTTTAACGCCGGGAATCTCGGAAATACGCCGCGCGTAATCTTCAGGCAATCGGCTGCTCGTCGGGCAGAAGCGATTCTCCTGAAAGACAATCAGAGTTCGCTGGGCATCTTCATCGGAAGTGAGCCGTTCCAGTCCCTCCTGAACCGAACCTACAAAGCAGAACACGAACATCGCCACAGCTGCTCCGCTGACGGTTAACATTGTGCGTGCTCGATGCCGCCAAATTCCTTTGAGGACGTAGGAAACAAGTCGAAACATTATTGACCTCCTGTCAGTTGGACATGTTGACTGGAACTGGTTCCATTGGAGTGATTGGAGTCTCTCTCCAGGATTTTCCCGTCGTCGAGCACCATCTGACGGGAGGCGATTTGAGATACCTCACTGTCATGCGTTACCATCACGAGAGTGATATCGAGCTCACGATTCAGTCGCTGCAGCAGGATTTGAATCTGATCGCTGGTTTTTACATCCAGGCTTCCGGTCGGTTCATCGGCGACAACGACCTTAGGATGAGCCACGATGGCCCGGGCAATGCCCACCCGTTGTTCCTGTCCTCCGGACATCTGGCGGGGATAATGATCGGCTCGATCGCTGAGTCCGACCGCTTCCAGAGCGAGTTCGACTCTTCGCCGTCTTTCTGCAGAAGTTAGCGGCAGCAACAAGGTCGGCAATTCGACATTTTCGTAAGCGGTCAGAACCGGAATTAAATTGTGAGTTTGAAAGATATAGCCGAGATTAGCTGCCCGCCAGTCAGCAAGTTTGCCGCGGGAGAGTTTTGTCACCTCCACTCCATCGACAACAATCGTTCCCTGATCCGGCTTGTCGATGCCGCTGATGAGATTCAGCAACGTGCTTTTCCCGGTTCCGCTCGGTCCCATGAGCGAAACAAAATCACCCTGTTCAATATCCAGATCGACGTCCTTCAGCGGAAAGATGACTTCACCTCCTTTGCTGAACGACTTCGAAAGATTGCGAATTTCGACAAGTGCCATGATGCGTTCCTTTATATTTTTGATCGCACTGCGATCTTTCTCTCAGTTTCCTAGCGAAGCTTCGCCAACAACATCCACTGCAGCGCCTGGCTTGAGTCCCTGATGTCCTGAAGCGATAACTTTGGATGTCGGATCAAGTCCGCTGGTGACTTCCACAAGTTCTTCTGCACCAGCCTTTCCAAGCGTGATTGGTTGCAGCTCGGCTGTTCTGTCGGCTGTTACAATCCAAACCGAGGTTCCCCCTTCCGACGTAATGATCAAATCTCGCGGAATCAGCAGCCGCTCAGTTTCTTGCACATCTACCCGTTGCGATTCTGGAACTGGTGGTGCCAGGAAGGTCGCGGTGACCAGCATCTCGGGGCGAATTGTTGTCGGCGGGTCTTCTATTGCGACCTTCACTTCCAATGTGTTTTTCTGAATATTTGCAGTCGATGTTGGCAATAGTACCCGTCCCTTGATTGGAATTTTTGAGGAAGCGGTTTGTATTTCGACAGGTTGTCCAGGCAAAACGAGTGGGACATCTTCCAGTCGGACATCAGCTCTAACCTGCAGTTTTGCCGGGTCATACATTGTGACGACCGTGCTGGAACTTTGCCCGGCTGACGATTCCATTCCCATTACGCGCGATCCGGGACTTGCGACGAGATTGAGCACAAGGCCTGTAATGGGACTGCGAACGGTCGTACGATCGAGATTCAACTGCTGTTTTTCGACAGCCAGTTCGGCTTCAACCACTCGGGTTTCCGCATACTGTTTTTTTGCACGGGCATCATTGAGTTGTTGTGATTCTTCAATCAGAAGTTCAAGTTGAGAACTCAATGCTGCGACTTTTCTCTCAAGCGTGGCAACTTCCTTTTTGAGATAAGGCCCTCGCTGATTGAGTTCTGTCAGTTGTGCCTCGGCTTCGGAGTATTCGGCGCGAGCCTCCTGGATTAGTCGCCCGGCGATTGCTTCTTCAGCAGCTTGCTTTCCTTCGTAATTCTGTTTTGAATAGAGTAAACGAGCCTCCGCAGACTTGATCAAATGAGGAAGTTTCGCAAGAGTCGTCCTGGTCTGAGCGAGCGACGATTCCGCATCTGCCAGAGTCGCTTCCAGATGAACAGGGTATTTCACTCGCAGCTCAGCGGCTTTGTAATCAGCTACTGCACTTTCGAGTTCTGCTTTTCTCAACTTCAGTGTTGTTTGTGTTTGTCGTAGCGCAAGTTGGGCATCAATGTTGATCAGTCGAGCAACGGGTTCTCCCTGCTCAACTGACTGTCCTTCCACCACCAGGAGTTCTTCAACAACTCCCTCAGCAAGAGCAGCCACATTGATGGCTGTTGGTCGCGGTTCCACCCAGCCAGCTGCCTGAAACAAGGGCGTTCCCTGCTGCTGGACTTCCGCTCGGCTCGTCAACACGGGAACGACAGTAACCTCGTGACGAGGCATCAGTTGCTCGCTGATTGCTACAGACAGCAAGGCAACAAACCCCAACAGAATACCACCGGGAATCAGGTATCGCGTGAGCATTGGCTTGCGTCGAGCTTTGGGCTCGGCGGTCGACTTTTCAGGCCGATCGAGTGCCAGTTCACGCAGGTCGAGTTGAGAACTTGTTGCTGATGTCATTTTCTGATCCGAAATGAGAGACTGAGGTGGAGCCGCCCGATGAAACGAACGGCTCCACTCCTTCTCGTTCAATTACTCTTTCACATAAATCTGGTCAGCCAGTACGGACAAATTGCCGTCGTCGTCCCGCTGAGCCGTTCCATGAACAACCACCATTTTCAGCTCTTTCACGCCCAGCAATTCCCGGGCATCCTGAGAGACCGGCTTCCCTTCCGAATTGATGACCTTGACGGTGGCGATGTTTTCCTTCACCTGATTCTGTTCGCAACAATAATCCCAGGGAGTGGGACAGCCTTCATCTTCCGAACAGTAGGGCACTTTGGGATCGACGATTGTGAAAGCGGCCAGTCCATCAATGAATGGATTCGAGGAACCACCGATTCGTCCTACGAGGACGACCTCCTGTTTATCCTGGCTCGATTCGCGTGCCTCGCCGACGGGTTGAGCCCCAGTTGGTTCCGTGCTGGCGAGATAGGTACTGTCGGGTTTCCCAGACGATGCCGTTGGGTTTCCCGGTTGCTCCGCACATCCAATAAGCAGAGTAGCCGAAAGTGTGGCGAAGCCGAACAGGCTGAAAAATTCCTTTTTCATGATCTTCCTTTCAATTCGTTCAAAAATATCCCCCTGCGGAGATCGTTAAAATACAGTGATTCAAATTGCTTTTAGACTTTCTGCAACCGGAAGTCGCAGAGCTTTAATGGCTGGAGGCAACGCCCCCAGTATTCCCAGTAGTAATCCCACGCCACATCCGACGAGCAGGCAAACGCCATCAACTCGCAACGCGAACGCTCCCATCGTGAAACGGACTGCGACTCCATTGAGAAACAGGAGCGCAATCGTGGCCGCAAGGAGTGAACCGGCAGCTGCGAGTAACGCTCCTTCCTGCAGGATGCTCATCAGAATGGCTCGCCGACGATATCCGACGGCCTGCAACGTGGCGATTTCTCGAATCCGTCCTGCGATTGCGCCATACATCATGTTCAAACCAGCAAAGACGCCTGCTCCGGATACAAGTAGAACAACCAACCACGCGAGGATACGCATTGGCTTGTAGTGTTGCTGTAAGGAAGAGTAATACTCGACTTCACCAATCGCCTGCAGTTCCAGATCCGTTCGCTCCTTGCAAAATAAGGTTACTGTCGCAGCAGTGGATTCGGGTGTGAGAGCCATCGCCACAACACTGATGTCCTGTCGTTTTAACGCCTGTTGGAAGTCGGGGAGTCGACACCAGATTTCTGATTCGTAAGCTGCCCCTCCAGCCGAGAAACGACCACTAATCGTCCACGACTTCTTTTCGATTGTAATCTGTTTCCCGATATCCAAATCCTCAACGGGACAACCAAGTTTGGCGGATAGCAGTTTGCCGACAATCACTTCTCCTGCACCGGGCCATTTTCCCTCCGTAATCCGAACGTTCCGCCGGACAAGTGGTGCGGTTTGGGTAACGCCACGGATCAAACCGAGTCCTCCTTTTTGATTGTCACCTGTCTGCACTCTGGTGCCGAGATACAACTCGGGTGATATGTATTCGACGCCGGCCCGCTGTTGAATGCCATCCAGACTGGCTTTCAGTAACGAGGGAGTACGAGCGGGGACTGCGGAATTTTCGATATTCTCCTCTGCTCCCAGCGAGTACACGAGAACCACCGAGGGATCTCCACTGACAGCCAGCGAACGCTCCAGTCCACGAATGAAACCGACGACCACGAAGATCAAAAGGATCACAGTCGAGAGCGCCCCCAACGTCAACAAAGTCCGGGTGGGACGTCGCAATAAATTGCGAACGCCATATTCCCAGGGGAGTGATCGTTTACGGAACATGTAGGTGCTTTCCTATTTTTCAGGCTTCGACTCATAAGTGCCCTCAGGACCGACGAGCTTGAGTGGAGTCTTGCCGATCTCATCCATTTCCACCCAGATATAGCGAGCAGTAAATGGCTGTCCTTTCACCGGATAGAACGTGACGGTTTTCTCGTCAACATCACATTCGACGTGACCAATTTTCTGATCGTCATCAAAACGACGATTCACTTTCTTCACGCAACCACCACACATCTCGTCGACATGTACAACAGTGAGACGTACTGGTTCACGAGCCAGCACAGACTCGGGCATATCCGTTACGAGTAAGGCAGCAAACAAAGTCAGGCAGGTGCAATTAAACAAACGATTCATGATTTTTCCTTTCTTCAGACTCCAGGATCTATGTACACAACGTGCGTTAGATCACAGGTAGAGACATTTGAAGTGCGGTATACTTAAGGCAAGCGCAGGGAGAGATTGGTCACGTATTAACTCTAAATGACCGCGATGTCGGCTGTTAGCAAACAACAGTGGGCGTAAGCGACGCCCTGAAAGCGAGATTAGATCAACAGCATCTGGTGCTGGATACAGAGAGTCAAACCACTCAATCGAGAACCGGGCGGAGACTCGCTCCAGTGTTCACGAGAATCCTCTACATTGGAGAGCCGTAGACTCAGAATAAGTTGCAGCGAAGCGATTACATCTTTCAAACCTGCAACATCGAGGTCGAACTTGTCAGCAGGAACAACTGCTCCATGACAGAGACAATTAGAGCATGATTCTTTATCTTCAGGTGATGTGGGGCTCTTTTCCGAACTTTCCGAGGCGCATTTCTTAGAACAGCAACAACAAGTCTTATGAATGTACACTCCCTCAGCATGATTGTGATTCGCCATCACAGTCATGCAGCGATATGGGCAGACCAGAATCGCAAAAATTAGAAGTGAGAGGAGACATGTTTTCATAATTCTAATTTTATGACCTTTCGGTCAAGTGTCAACCGCAGTTCATTCGACTCTTAGGGCTGCTCAGAGATTGGGTTCGCCCAGCATGGCGAATAAGCGTTGAGAATTCCAGGCGTTCCGACGGAGTTCTGCGGCGATTTGGGTGACTTTGCGGCTGCGTA
>DEML01000094.1 GCA_002359185.1 Planctomycetaceae bacterium UBA2671 | reverse complement strand
TAGTTGGAATAGTAGGGTGCGTCGTGACGCACCTTTCACTCGAAGTTCTTGAAATCGTCTCCATACCATTCGGCTTGGCTCCCCCAATTGGCTGGATATTCTCCGAGTTTGACATATCGATGAAATGTGGACCAGGGCCATTCGGAAACACGCTTCACGAAACCGTGTTTGAGAGCATTGACGTGGAGATAATCCACACATCTCTTTAAGTCCAATTCCTCTTGAATTGTATGCTCGTAAAATCGCCGCTGCCAGACACCTCGTTCACCTCGATGAATGTGACTGCGGGAGACAGCCACGGTCACGCCTCTGGCAGCCATCCAGTTTTTTGTAAAAAGAGATTTGATGCGGCGCCACCGCAAGGAATAATCCTGATCACCCCGTGGCAATTTCCAGATTATGTGAAGATGATCTGGAAGTAGAACAATCGCTGTTAGATCGAATGGATACTGGCCTCGAACTGCCTGGATCTCATTTCTTAAATATTCTCTTCCAGTTAGGAGTCGTGAGAATTTGACGACGTTTATGTGTCACGACCGTTAAAAAGAAAAGATGTCCTTCCCGAGATCGACGATAATTGCTTATTCAGTGATAATAACAATCCTGGAAAGGTGCGTCAGGACGTACCCTACTGCACTGTTGACGTAACCACCCGCCTCTATTCCGAGATTTCTTTATCCAGCGACCAAACTCGAATTTTGATCCCTTCAAATGAATTTTTTCGGATATTTGGTAGTGAATCTTGCCATGCGATGATGGTTTGCACGAGACGTTCTTTCTCGGTGTTGGCAATCCCATATGGTTGAGGATAGTTTGAGCGATCTACCAAATCATCACGCGAAAACGAAACAGACACGGAAATAAGTTGTGCCACATCAGTATCATGTTCCCTCATGATCTGAAATTCCGCGATCAGATTGTCGTGATCGATCCTGATGATTCGCGCCACTAATTGCACGCAAAAACCGTCATCTGGTACTTCGGGGACGGGTTGCTTGAGAAGCCGTAAGTAAGTTGCTGCTGGTTTACCCGACAGATCAAGTACAATTTGATCGCCTACCTGAGTGTGTAGAGATGGATCATCCCGGGCGATTACGAGGTCGGGAAGTAACATTACGATGAGAACTAAGTAAGCCAGACGAGATGTCACAGAAAACTCCTTTAAATACAAATTATCTTACTTTGAAATTCTGCATAACCTATTCCATGATTATGAGCAGGCGTGTGAACATTTGCAAACTTACATAGGTTCTGATTGAATTGCATCGTCGAATTTCGTCAGGCACAGCCTGACCTACGGCTGAGTTTCCAATTCCATTGCACCTTTCAAATCCTCCTGTGGCTGCGCCACTAGAGAACTCTGTGAGATTCTCTAGGCTTTCCGAACTTCAAAGTGCTTTCTTCCCTATTATTTGTGTGAATCCGTGTCCATCCGTGGTTCTTAATTCTCTGTTTATATGGTCACTGCACGATCAGGTTCGGTGAAAATTTTTCAAAATTGGTTTGACTCTCTCTGGAAAGCGTTTTGTCTAGGGCTTCGTTCGTAAGTGTCTATTATGTAAGCATTTGCGGATTTTGTGTCCTTCTCGGCAGATCGGAACGAATTCTCCAGTCATTTCGGATTGACACGTTCTGACGCGCATTTGGCCAACAGGTTCAAGATTGGGTGTCAAAAATACCGAATGAGATACTTAGACGGCTGGAATCAATTCCAACATGGTTTGGTTCGTGTCTCTTGGGTTTCAAATCGGTTTTCGATTTGGCCCTCAAGGATCACGAACCGCGGCTCAGGCCAAAGCCTGCTGGTGTTGATTCCGACGATTGCAGGGAAGCGATCGTATCTTTTGGAAGCTGTCATGGAGGGGGGAAACTTGCCTGAATACTGTTGTATTCATGGGACACTCCATCAAGGACGAGACCACTATTACTATTGAATGATCAGCATGGGGATGCTGAGATTTTCAACCAGACTCATTTGTCTGGTCACACGGTTATAGCATGAATATGGGACCTATCCCATTTCAGTTCGGTCGACTCAATTCTCTCCTGTCATGGCGATGGACAAAAGAAATATACGAGCCCACGTATGTTAGTCGTTTCCCTGTTCGAGAATTCAGAGAGATCTGTATTCGAACAAGTTGAAAACGTGTGAGGCAACACCATCGAGTTATAAGACCCTGACCCTGAGAGTACCCTGAATCATGTCCGGTGGACATCGCCATGGAAACATTGGCAAGGATGCCGACCATCGACAGCGGGGGCTTCCTTTACAGTGAATTGTTCGCTGTAGAGTGGCATAAGTGTGATTGGAGAGCCCGTAATGAGGACAATCTTCACAACTGGACAGGTCGCTAAGATCTGTAAAGTTGCTCCAAGAACCGTAAGTAAATGGTTCGACTCTGGTCGACTCCGCGGTTATCGAATTCCCGGTTCACAAGACCGACGAATTCCCCGCGAGCATTTGATCAGATTTTTGAAAGAACATGGCATGCCTCTCGGCGAGCTGGAAGATGAAGCGATGGGCAAACTGCTCCTCGTTGGCATCGAAGGCCCGATCCGTACGATGCTTGGCGAAGTTCTTCCTTTGGAGGATTTTAAACTGGAATCTGCCGCAAGCGGATTTGAAGCCGGCATTCAAGCAGAATCGCTGCACCCGGATGGAGTCATCATCGACTTCGCCATGGGCCGCAACGAAGCTCTGATGATTGCCCAGAACCTGAGAAAAAATGCTGATTACAACGACACCGTGCTCGTTGGTTTAATTAGCGACGATGACAGTGCCAGCGGTTTCGATCGCACACTGTTCAATGAAACGTTCCGCAAACCGTTCGATATTGCCCTGTTGGCAGAACGTGTGCGAACGTTGATCACCCGGAAAAAAGCAATTGCCTGAACCCGGTTGGAATGATTCCAATCTCCAGTCAATTGATCAGGTCAGACATCGCGTATCATGGACGATACGCATGACTCGACCATTTTCAAATGATTTCTGCAGACGCGTGGATATCAAATAACGGCGAAATGCTGTATTTGTTCTTGCCGTATCGATGCAGATAATATTCGAAAGTGTTCAAGACCGCCTCCCCCCGGCAATCGATCAAACACGAAAACCCGACCCTAACCTACGGCCAACCCCGCAGGTTCGGTAAGGGTTTTTTTGTGCGCGCTGAGATAAAAGGAAATCCGCTTTGTTACCTGACATACATGTTGTTTAACAACGAATGAAATCTGACCTCGTTTACTAATCGTTCCCCTCATCCGCCCTTCGGGCACCTTCTCCCTCGGGGAGAAGGAAAGCGATTAAGCTGAGACGGTAAGAGAAGCCAGACGAACACTGTTCCTCCAAGTGTGAATCTTTATCGCTTGCCCGAAAAGCTATTTTCACGCCGTCCCCTCGCTGACGCTTTTTGAAGTTGCATGTTTTGTTTGATTTAAAAAGTTAAACCTGATCAACAGGAGTGTGCTACGGCTCTGTGAGCCGTGTTTTTCAGTGTTTTTACATCATGAATGATAGAAGAAAATAAGATCACGCAATGCACGGCTCACAGAGCCGTGGCACGATTGATCAACGTATATTTCTTGTTTTCAACGATCATATTTTAAAATGTGCAACTTCAAAACTGACGCTTCGGGTTAAGATGGTTTCTCTATCTGATGGGCAATCGAGAATTAACACTCAACCTTAAACCCTCAAGCACTTACGCTGTCACTGCCCCCTCTACTGGTTCCAATTCTGACGTGCAATTCGGACAACGGCTGGCTCGATAGGGAATGACTGTGCGGCAGTGTGGGCACTTTTTATCGGATGGTTCTTCGGGTGGCGGCGGTTCTTCATCGAAGACGTTGTCGAGCTTTTCATCGACCCTGTTGATGAGCCGAATCACAATGAAGATGGCCATAGAGACGATCAGCAATGAGAGGCAGTTGTTGATAAATACGCCATAATTGAGCGTGACTGCTCCAGCTTCTGTGGCTGCTCCCAGGCTTGTGTATCCTCCTTCTGGAATCTGCCCTCCTTCAGGTGGACCGAGAACGACAAACAGGTCTGAAAAATCAGTCCCGCCCGTCAGCAGACCAATGGGGGGCATGAGAATATCATTCACGAATGATTTCACTACCGTTGTGAAGGCTGCTCCGACCGTAAACCCGATCGCCAGATCGAGCATATTGCCGCGGAGAGTGAATTTCTTGAAATCCTCGATAATTTTCCAGGCCATGTTGTTTTCTTTCCCGAGTAATCTCTTCGACTGTGTTCCTATTTGAAAGAGTAAACTAATCCTCTCAAATTTCGATCCCACTTTCCTGGGATTTTGTTAAATCTATTTGAGAGATAATTATGTCAGATTTTCATGGCATCAACTTTGCAGAGGATTAATTGAAATAAGCTCGCAGGGTTTTTCAGACTTCATTGATCCACAATCTCATTCATTAAACCCTCAGAGTCACAAGTTCGAGTCGCTGAGGAATCAGCCTGGTCGATTTCGAGTCAGTCTGTACTCTCAAGGCTCATCACTTCACCAGCTTGAAAGGAAATGATCATGTGGAACCACGCTTCTTTTATCCTGAGTCTCACCACAATCCTGGCGTCCTCTATCCCGTTGAGTCTCAATGTTGATAAACACGACCACGCTGCCCATGAACAGCCCGACCTTCCGGACAAGGCGGTTGTCGTTTTGCAATCGATGGACGGTTATGATGTTCAGGGGACTTTGATGCTGACTAAGAAAGGGAAAAACGTACAAGTCTCAGGAGAAATCAAAGGATTGACGCCGGGGCAACACGGTTTCCATATTCATGAATTCGGCGACTTGCGGGCAGCGGATGGAAAATCAGCCGGTGGTCATTTCAATCCCGATGGAGTCGACCATGGCGGTCCGGATGATAAACACCATCACGCTGGCGACCTTGGTAATATCGAAGCCGACAAAAATGGAGTCGCCAAAGTCAACAAGACGGCTAAGGGACTCAAACTGCACTTCGTGATTGGTCGCAGTATCGTTGTGCATGCAGGAGTTGACGATCTGAAAAGTCAGCCCTCGGGGGATGCCGGGCCGCGTGCGGCTGTGGGGGTGATTGGAATTGCCGAATCGAAATAGATATCTTGAAATTAGAAATAAACTCTATTCCATAAAGGTTCCCGGGTGGCGGGGGCGCTCCGCTTCAGCGGAAGCCCCCGGAAGTTCTGCGATTCGGGAGCTTCTCTTCGAGAGCGCCCCCGCCACCCGAAGTATTTATTTTGAGATCAGTCGTTCAATAATCATTGCTCTGTTGATTTCATCACGTGGGTTAATTAACCGAGCAGGTCTTGGAGTTCAATCGCTCGATGTTCCTGAGCAGAAAGATAACATGCCTCGACCATTGCCATCGTTTTGAGGTTGTCTCGACCATTCAACGCAGGTTGAATCCCCTGCTCTAACGCACAGAGAAGTTCGCACATCGGTCCTGCAAAGGCATCGGGAAACCAGACATCTTTCCAGCGTGGTTGAAACCAGTTGGCTGGATTCTGCTTCGTCACATAATCGATGGTACTCGGACACCGTTCGGGATACTTCGGCCAGCCGATGGTTCCTTTCGCGAGACCTGTGGTACCTTCGATTCTCCAGTTAATTCCATGATCGGCTCCTGCTCCTTCCGTTATGGGACCCGCCCACACATCGTCCCAACTGCAGGCGCGCAGGCCGTTTTCGTATTCGAGGATATAAGTGCAGATGCCATCGACATGGTCGAACTTTTCTGAGGTACGGGGATCTGTCCGCAAACTCGCAAAGATTCGTTTCGGCATGCCGAACCAGCAACGGAATGTATCGAGATGATGGATCGACATGATTCGCAACGTTAGCCAGCCGAGCCGTTCCTGCCAGGGCATCCAATGGGGGACTGCGTGCATATCGATTGTCGCAAAAATCGGTTCGCCCAGAGCATTCTGATCGAGTAACGACTTGGCTGCCAGGATCGACTGATCGTATCGCATGTTTTGATTGACGGCTAAAGTGATCCCGGCTGCTTCACACAGCTCGACTATTTCATTTGCCTCTGCAAAATCCATCCCCAAAGGTTTTTGAGCAAGAATCCCGCGTATGTGTTTGTACTGGACAACTTCTCGAATGATGTCAAGCTGCACATCAGGCGGGACTGCAATGTCGATGATCGGAATCGATTCATCTACCAGCAATTCCTGGTGAGTCGCATACGATTTCATCCCATGTCGCTTAGCAACTGCGGCGGCTTTGTCCGGCGAACGCGACGCGATCCCAACAGGATTCAGACCGTTCGCTTTGTAGGTGGGAATCTGACAATCAGCCATGATGAAACCCGCACCAATACAGCCGATGGGAATCGAACGATCAGCTGGCAGGATCGGTTTCGTCTGTAGTTCATACTCACCCGGCAGTCTCATGCATTCTCTCCCGCATCATTCAGAATCCGGCTCGTTCTGTCTTCCGCCTGCTTGAGAAACTGACTTTGAAGGGATGCAGTTTTGACGCCGGTTTCACGAATCGTGGAGTCGGGCAATTTGCTGAGAGGTGTGTAGCCGGGATGATGATGGGGTAGGAGAGGATCGTTCGTTTTAGTGTTGTAGCAGCAGATAAGCCCCCAGCGAGGAAAGTCGCTCAAATTGGGATCGGATCGATGCAGCAGATTGCCATCAAAGAAGAGAGCCGTGCCAGCTTTCATTTCGCAGTAGAAAAGCGGGAAGCGTTGTTTTGCCAGTTCGACCCGTTCGAGATCGGCTCCGGTCTGCTCACCTTCAAAGTGATGATCGATCCGCCCCATCCGATGCGATCCGGTCAACACCTGCATGCAGCCGTTTTCTCGGGTGGCGGGATCGACCGCGATGAATACGCTGGCCATCGTCGGCAGCAGACAGCCGTTCTTGTACCAGTAGCCATAATCCTGATGCCATTCCCAGGCCCCTCCCACGCGAGGCTCTTTCGCACTCAACTTGGAATGATAGTGGTAAACTTCATCGTCGAGCAGTTGCTCCATCCGATTGACAACCCGCTCACTCCTGGCGATCACGCCGTAGATGTCGTCGCCGGGATGATTCCAAACAGAAAGATTCGTCCTCCGCCCAGCAGCGTCTTTAACATCCATCGCCGCTTTCTGCAGGATCGCATCGTTATGACTGGCCTGCTGAAGCAATAATGCTTCCTCAGTATCGAGAAAGTCTTCGATCAGTAAAAAGCCATTCTGTTGATACTGTTCGATTTCAGCGGGAGTAAAATAGGAACTGATCATGCTACATCCAGATTTGCTGAAAGGACCACAACGCATCGATGTTGTTCGATGCCATGATTCTTATCATAAGGATTACGAGTATGATCACAACACTTAGGACTCGGAGGCCTGCTTAGACTATTTGAAAATGGTTAAATAAAAAACCTCCGGAAAATCGCAGAGATATTCCGAAGGAGATTTGAATTCTTGTGATCACTCAGCAGATTAACCACCAGTGTTTTCGACAACACTCCACTTCCCAGTGATATCGCCAGCTGCTTTCCCTGTTTTCTGATCGGTGACTGTGTAAGTCCATTCGATTTCGCCGTAGTTGAAGGAAACGACTTCGGTCGGGACGCTGCGTTCGCCAGTCATATCTCCTTGAACAGTAATATCGGCGACGATCACGTCCTTCATTTCGTAAACCATATACAACTGTTTGTCACCGGTAGCGCGGCAAAGCTCCATGCGAACGGTGGCAATCGAAGCCCCTGTATTCAAAGAGACGGCCAGCTTCGGGCTCGATTTATCGAGGTCTTTGGTGACAATGAACAGTCCGTGATTGGCTCGTTCTGAAGCGCGAGCTCCTGAGCTACTTGCGGTATCACTGATTTTTTGCGCCATTGTGTGACTGTAATCAATGATTTCAATCCAGTCTTTGTGCTTGGAATCTGTACTTTCGCCGGGAATACCGTCAATCTTCAGAAACGCATCAAAAGCCATGTCGTGCTCCTCTCAGTGCCAGGTTAAGTGTTCGATCATTCCAACAAAGGTAGTTCGAAGTAAGTCGTCAGCCAGGTTACTTAATGTCATAGGAGAACTGATCGTCCTCTGCGACGTCAATTTTAGCGGTTGTAATTGTCTTTCCGGAAGCCAGTGCCGATAAAAACTCGGTACTCAACTCCGGCAGCATCGTGCCATTCAAAATATTATCGACATTTCGAGCCCCGCTCGCCACTTCCTGGCAGCGACTCAAAATACTGTCGACGACAGCCGGTGTATATTCCAAAGTTGCCCGATGATTATCGTGCACACGATTCACAACTTTCTTTAATTTCAGATGAATAATATCTCGCAGAACGTCTTCCGAAAGAGGGAAATAAGGAATCAGCGTGCAGCGTCCGAGGAAGGCTGGCTTGAATGTCTTCAGCAATTCCTGATGCAATGCCTCTCTCAATCCTTCGGCATTCGGCATCGTGTCGGGATCTTCACACAGCTTGGTGATGAGATCCGTTCCCGCATTCGAAGTCATAATGATGACTGTATTCTTAAAGTCGATATCCCGACCTTCGCCATCACGCAGAATTCCCTTGTCGAAGACCTGATAGAAAATCTCCTGCACACCTTCGTGCGCTTTTTCCAGTTCATCGAGCAGGACAACACTGTAAGGTCGACGTCGAACCGCTTCTGTCAAAATGCCCCCTTCGCCGTAACCAACATAACCGGGAGGCGACCCCATCAGTAGGGAGACTTTATGCTCTTCCTTGAACTCCGACATATTAATCGTCGTCATGTTCTGCTCGCCGCCGTAAAGCAACTCGGCCAGGGTGATCGCCGTTTCGGTTTTTCCCACACCACTCGGCCCGGCCAGCATGAAGACGCCAATTGGTCGTTGGGGATCTTTCAATTTTGCTCGGGAGGTCTGAACGCTTTTTGCAATCGCAGATAAGCCATGCGATTGACCAACGACACGACCTTCCATCCGATCTTTCAGGTGCAGGATGTTCGAGATTTCATCCGAAACCATGCGACCGACAGGAATCCCCGTCCAGTTGGAAACGACTTCCGCAATCGCCTGAGAATCGACACAGACATGCACCAGAGGAGCATCGCCCTGAATCGCTTCCAGTTTTTCGTTGAGCGCTTTCAGGGAATCCAGCGTGACTGGTTTCGAATCTGCTTCTTTTTCTTCACTTTCAGAAGAACCATTCATCAATTGTTCCCGTGCATCTCGAATTTGCTGCACGAGTTCGAGTTCACTTTTCCAGCGTTCTTCGATCGCCTGCAAATCAGCAGTGACGGCTTCTTTCTCGGCAATCAGTTCTTCAATTTCTTCTGTGTGATCTCCCCCCGCTGCTGCTTCACGTTCAAGAATTTTAATCGCCACATTGAGTTGTTCTTCGCGACGATGTAAATCGGTCACCTGACCGGGAGTCGCCTGATAACTCATCGCGACTCGTGCGCAAGCTGTATCAATCAGGCTGACCGCTTTATCGGGAAGGTGCCGCCCGGAAATATATCGCTTGGACAACACAACCGCATCGCGAACCGCTTCATCAAGAATCCGCACATGATGATGCTTCTCCAGCACATCGACGATACCACGAATCATTTCGATGGCTGATTTTTCGGGAGGTTCGCCAACCTGCACGACCTGGAAGCGACGAGCCAGAGCCGCATCTTTTTCGAAGTACTTTTTATATTCCGCCCAGGTGGTCGCCGCGATCGTTCGCAATTCTCCGCGAGCCAGAGCCGGCTTGAGGAGATTGGCTGCATCGCCCTGTCCCGCTGAACCGCCTGCTCCAATCATCGTGTGTGCTTCATCGATGAACATGATGATCGGCTGAGGGGAAGCTTTCACTTCATTCAATACGGACTTCAGTCGATTTTCGAATTCCCCTTTGACGCCGGCTCCTGCCTGCAGCAATGCCAGATCGAGCGATCGCAATGAAACATTTTTCAACGGCTCGGGAACATCCCCCGCAGCGATGCGAAGTGCGAAGCCTTCCACAGCCGCGGTTTTTCCGACACCCGGCTCTCCGACGATAATCGGATTGTTCTGACGACGGCGAGTCAGAATGTCGACGACCTGACTGATTTCTTCATCGCGTCCGAGCACGGGATCGATCTCACCCTGACGGGCACGTTCGGTCATGTCGACGGTGAATTGATCGAGCGAAGGTGTTTTAGAAACGCCTCCCGGCTTGACCGGCTGACCGCCAGACGAGGGGCTGGCGGTCTTTGATGAAATTGCTTCGCCACCCGCTTCACGAGATTCTTGTAGCAAGACAGCAAGTTGGCTTAATAATTGTGGAGCAGTGATCTGCTTCAGTTCACTGGAAGCCCCTGCGACTGTTCGACCGAGAGTTTCATCCGCCAGAATCGCTGCCAGCAGATATCCTGTGCGAACCAGAGAACTGCCGTACTCGACGGAACCCAGAATCCAGGCTTCACGAATCGCAGTAATCAAATCCGGAGACAAAGCAGGAGGACGGGCGTTTCCAGTTTTGAATCGATCCATTGAAGAGGTCAACTCCTGCAACACACGAGCAGGGTTAACATCGAACTGTTTGAAAATAATGGTGAGATCGGTATCAGGTTCTTCAACAAGTTTATAAAGCCAGTGTTCCAGTTCAACATTATAATTCGTTCGCGACAAACAAAGCCCAGCTGCTCCTTCGAGAGTTCGCTGAGTTGTCGGATTGAGCTTACCCACCAGTGATTTAAGATTGACGCTGACCATCGAGTTGTTTTCCCATCAAATTGGAACGTATAAGTCACTGAGGTTTATTAAATGATTTGTAGGACATTCCCTGCAGGAGAGCAATCGATTCTCAGGCAGAATCGGCGATATTAAATACAGCATCTCCAGTGGTTCCCGTCATCGGACGACTTCGCAGCCAGCTGTTGCGGCCAAGTCGAGCAGGTATTTTCTGTTCTCGGCTCAATTGACATTCAGGGACATCTTTTCCTGAAAGTTTTACCTGAACGTCAAAATCGTACTCCATTCCGACATAACGTCGGGTCAATTCCTGAATGACCTTCAGTTTTTTCTGGTCGGGAAGGAAGCTCGCAAACTCAGAGTAGGAAGATGTCGTTAAAATAATGCGAAACCGACTTTGTAAATCGAAGACGCGCTCTCCACATATCGCGGATCGCCCCAGTTGATTATTCGTGATCACTTCCTGATCCCGACTGCCGAGCCTGGTTCGCTCCTCCAGTTCCAGATTTAACCATTGAGGTTGAAACTGCTCGATCTCGACAGGAATCTTCATGCAGATCCGCAAAATATTTTCGAGACCAGAAGCGGTTCGTCTTCTCGATGAAAACAATGAGGCGAACATTAACAGCGTTTGATCGGGAACGGACGTTCGTTTCTGGAGTTCTGGAAATCCCTGACCGACCAGGCTGTTTAATAATGAGGTCACGCGATCCGGGCGTTCCCCAATCAATCGACTCGTTTCATAGGAAACCGGAATTTGCTGTTTGGCCCAGGCTCGATAGTAAATGGAAAGCGCACGATGATTAAAAATATCGTAAAAATCAGTCATCGCATTGTCGTGCAGTTTTTGTCGTTGCAGCAGTAGCGATGTGTAATGAAGCGGCAATACACCCGTTGGACCAGTCAGTCCCATGACAGACGTTTGTATCCGAATGAGCTGATTCGAAAAGCCTTGTTGTGGAGTGGCTGATTCTTCGGTAACTTCCTCGACTTCACTGCCGGCAAATCGTGCTTTCGCGACGGAGCCCAGGCGAATCGGTTCCTGATCCGGACTCGAATTCGAGCCAATCTGCTGGAGTCGACCACGACCAATTCGCGCACGAATCGTCTGCATTTCTACCAAACGGATCGCCTGGAGCAAGCGGAACTTACGTGTCATCTTAATAAGACGGCGAATCATAAGAGGATGCGACTTCCTGTTCTGGGGGCCCACTTCTTCCAGATCACATCGTCGTTATCGGATTGCACAATCAATTGAGAAAAGGAATTGAGCGTGCAGGCTTGTCCGAGAAATCGCTCAATCACGCAAGCCAGTACAAACAGTTTCGGCTCATCGACCTGACTGTCGAACGTCACCGTCACTTCAATTCCCCGACTCACTCCACTGTAATTGCTTTCGTGAATCCGACGTGTCACCCGTCGAGAAGTTACCGATTTGATCGCCTGAATCATGTTTCGGGAGGCACTCGACTCTTCAAAATCGTAGATTGCCAGAATCTCACGCAACGCTTTGGCTGCCTGGTCATCTCCGACAAGGGAGAGATGATCGAGACTCAAGTTGGAGATCAGTTTCCAGCGTGCATGATTCAACATCGGAGGCCGCACGGTTGCTGTCGGTGCCGAAAGAGCCAGCACATCACTGACTGCCCCGGCTTCTTCCGAGAAAAACAACTTGGGTTGACCTCTTCCGTAAGGCAGCTTTTCCGGCAAGTCCCGATTCAAACAGGTCGTCTCCAGATTCACAATCCAGTCATCGCGTTGAATAGTGGTAAACGACAGATCGACAAAAGAGATATAAACTTCAGAGCCACTTTGAGCATCTGTCTCGCTGAATTTGCTGTCGCGGCGAATCGAATGCCAGAATCCGTTTTGATCGCTCGTTCCATCGTGCAGATGATCGACCGAATAGAACGGCTGAAAATCAAACTCATCTCCGTTGCTGTCTTGTGCAGTCACTTCATCGATTGAGTAGATCTCTACGGCATCGGGACGCCGAACATCTCCACAGACCGGATATTCAAATTCGGTTTGCGTCAGATAGATCGGGTCTGCCCGTTGCTTAAACAGATTGATCGTCGGCGTGCATCCCAACTGGAATGTGGAGACTGTCACATCGTTCTCTAACTCGGCTGAAGTCTCGTTCAGATAGAAGAAGATGTGCAGTTCATCTGTAAAATCAGATCCTCTGAGAGTGTCGAGCTTTTCAAGATCGAAAAACAGAAACTTTTCCGGGAAGATAAAGAACTCCGTCAACAAGCGATGTTCCCAAGCCGTCCGTTCGGAACCAGGTAACAAAATATCCTCAGCTTCAAAGCCGACTTGTCGAATAATTTCGGACGAAAAGACCTGCGGATTCTCATCCTGCACAGATCGAGCGAACGCGACTTCTGTCACATTATTGCACAACGTTTCATAGAGGGGATAAGTGACCTGAGGAAGTCCACTCAAGTAGAAACGGAGTGATTCCCAGTCGATCTGATTGATCGAGAATTCGGGTGATCGCGTTTTCAGTGTCAAATGAATGACGCCAGCAGCTTCCTTGGAGTTTTTCGTCATCGGGGCTTTGAAAGGCCTGCTGTGACAACTACCTCCCTGCATCTGGACAGGCCAGATGGTCACGGGATTGCTGGTTCGAAATCGGCAAGGTTCGCCTTGAATGGATTCCGTTTCGATACTCGTTCCACGATCGATCGTATAGCCACTGACGGAGTTGGCTTCGCTTTCCCCGATCATGAACTGAGTGATCATCATCGAAGGAATCGGAGCCAGGAATTGAGGCTGCAGGACTTCAAGAATCGCATTGGAAAGCTCGGGGAAATCGTCATCAATTTTCTGGCGCGTCCGTGCATTCAGAAATGCAACCGCTTCAATCAGCCGTTCGACATGCGGATCCTGACTCGATTCCGGCCCCAGTTTTAATCGGCTCGCAATCTTCGGATGCTCCCGCGCAAACTCTTCCCCCATCCGTCGGAGAAACCCGAGCTCGTTGTTATACCACCGCAGTAAATCATCCTGCATACAAATTCACCGTTTGCAACTAATGAAAATTAAGAATGAAAAATATTGAATCGCCAAGACGCCAAGATTGTTGGAGAGATTGATCGAGTAAGTTTGCTGGTTAGACAAAAGAAAAATTATTAAACCACAAAGACACTAAGGCACAAAGAGTTTTGGGGAGATTGAGCGTCAAATTAAAAGCCAATCGTATCCCTTAAAATTTTAAGACTTTGTTCGTTATCTGACATCGCACACTAATGCTCTCTTAGTGCCTTAGTGGTAATAAAAAAATATTCATCGAAGTTTTATTCGGCCCCCAATACCACGGTAAACTCTCTCCACCTTGGCGTCTTGGCGGTTCATCCCCTGTCAAATCCCTTTCACCTTGAACTGACCAGACTTCGGTTCGAAGGAGGAATCGAAGACGATTGATTCCGGCAGAGGATCGGCATACATCACGGCATCAATTCGAAATCGCAGTGTTCTGTCGACATATTCATCTGATGCTAAAAGTTGTACACGGACCGATTTGAAACGTGGTTCAAATCGTTGAATTGCTTCCTGAACGGATCTTAAAAACTCCCGGCGTTTCCGTTCGGTACTCAAGTCGGCTCCACTGATATCGGGAATCCCATAGCCGACAACAGATTGCTGCAGTTCCGTGAAATGCGGCGGAATTTTCGCTGCGCTGATTCTCGAATTGAGCAGATTCTCCAGATCCCGTCTCACCGATTGCCTCAGATCACGAAGTTGAGGGACGTAGCGCGTCGTCTCGACTTTCTGATCGGGGCGATCGTCGATGAGACGATCGAGGATTGATGAAATGACTGGCTTTTTGACATCCACGATGTTGAAACTTTTCTTTCAGGAGAGGCGAGCCGACAGATTGATTGTTGCAATTACTCATTTTCAGTCGAAACCGATAACGTCTCTATCGTCATGATGGGAAGATCATTCTCGCCGACTAACCAGGTTTTTTGGCCAATTCCCAGAATCGGTCCCTCGGGAACTTCATGCCAGTCCGTTAATCGGCCCAGTTTGGCTTTGTCATCCTCATCGAGACCGGGATTCGCGTAAATCGCCGGGAGATAGACAACCCCTTCCGGACCATCTTCCACGTGAATTTCCGCACGACGCCAGAGAAGATGATGATAAGCTTCTGCTGGCGCGAATGTTAATTCCCGAATTCGTTCGGCAGGAACCCAGTAATATTTTCCATTGTTGGTCAGCAATTCAATTGTTGTTCCCAGCAAATCGTCGAGATCGCGAAAGCCTGTAAAGGCTTCTCCGTTACACATGCCCTGAATCTCTGGACTGATCTCCAGGGCCTCATTGAGTAAATTTCCTGCTTCGGCTGCATTCCCCTCTCGTAGGGCGATGCTGGCTTTGAGTTGTAATTTCTGACTTTCGGTCGGCTCGCCTAGAAACTCAGGCAGGCGACCGTTGGTGTAGAAATCACGCCGGGCCTGCTCGGCTCGAATCAACTGTCGAAACTCAGCCAGTGAGATTGCGACATCGGGAGATTGTGTCGTCAACAGATCGAGTTGCTTATCGGCTCGCTCAAAATCTCCAGCAAATGAAAGCATTTGGCAAAGGACCATCCGCTTTTCCAGATCGGTTGGAGCAGACTTCACTGATTCAAGTGCCGTCGCGACAGCCTGCTTTAATTCGCCCGCTTCAAAATGTTCAATCGGTTTCACGGATGTTCCTCATTTTTGTAGGTCAGGCTGTGCCTGACGTGATTAATAGTTGATGTCCATTTTTCTCAGTAAATTCGTAGTGCTTTTTCGAGCAATAAATGTCGCCCTCAAATCGCTATTCCGCAGGCAGTTTGCCTGCTCCAGATCTCTGAACGTAAACGACATTTAGCGATAGTTGGAACAGAAGGGTGCGTCTTGACGCACCTTGCTTCTGAGATGGCGATAGATGAATTTTAATTCCTGATTAACCTTGTTCCAGATTTCTCATGACGTTCGATTTGAATTCGATGTTCCAATGCGTCAGGACGCACCCTACGGGGTAATCTTACCGACTGCTCGTCGAACTGATTTCTGTTGTCAGCTTCACCGCAGAGACCATATCATCCATTTGGTAATGCGGCTGAAGATGGATCGTACAATAATAGTTTCCGGGCTCGCCCGGCTTTTCTCGAATGGTTGCCTCGGCTTCCCGCAATGGGTACTTGGCTTTAATCTCCGCTTCGGCATCATCGTCCTGAGTCACATAACGACGCAGCCAGTCGTTCAAATATTCTTCACAGTCAGCCGCTTCCGTATAGGAGCCAATTTTCTCGCGTCCTAAAACTTTGACATAATGAGCGATCCGCGAGACACACAGCATATAATGCATCATTGATGAAAGTCGCGCACTGGTATTCGCGCTTTCGTTGTCGAACTGTTCTGGTTTTTGTAATGAGGGTGTGGAATGAATTGCGGGTAACCGGGTGATGTTGCAAGGGCAGAGAGCCGTAAATCCGAGATTGCTGAACTCGGCTTCCATCGATTCCGGAATCACCACATCGACGGGGGGTTTGACTGCAATCCCTTCGCGATCCGTCTTCCAGGAAATTTCCGGCAACCCCGTGATCAATCCCCCTTCATCTCGATCCTGTCTCACTCCGCGAATATCGGCCAGCCAGCCGTTCTGGCAGAAGGAGCGAATCATCACGCCACCCAGAGCGTAGGCAGCATTTCCCCAGAGATAGTCGGCTTCATCGGGGGAATCGGTTGTTTCCTGAAACGGGAAGTGAGCCACTTCTTTGCCACGTCCCTCATATGGTTTCCGCATCAAAATACGGGGTAGGGCCAAAGCCAGAAATCGGGAATCGGGCAGATCCCTCAACGAATTCCAAGTGACATATTCCGGCTGATTAAACAGTTTTGTCAAATCACTGGGACGTTCGAGTTCCTGAAAGGAATCAAGCCCAAACAGTGACGGGTGAGCAGAAGCAATAAACGGTGCAAATGCGGCCGCCATCACCTGTGTGAGAGATTTGAGAGCATTGACGTCATCGGTTTTGTGATTCTTATCGGGCCGCAGGTGAATTTCATAATCGCCCAGAATAGCCGAGTAAGGCTCGCCGCCGGAGGTGCCGAATTCTTCGCTGTAGATTTTCTTGAATAACTGACTCTGATCAAATTCAATCGCTCGATCCAGATCGCGAACCAGCGCACCCCAGGAGAGGGAGAGCAGGCGGATTTTGCAATTCGCATCGGGATCGGCACAGTCAATCAGGTGCCTGACTCCCCGCCAGCTCGCTTCGAGTTTTTGAAAGCGAGGATGGTGCAACACTTCGTTGAGTTGGCGATTGAGCAATTGATCGATTTGACCAATCTCTCGATTGATTCGCCTGAGTGCCTGCCTGGCTGTGTTTGGAAGCGAGTGACCTGCAGAACGGTCAATCCAGGCAGCCAGCGCCTTGATCGGATCTTTTTCTTTGAGCCAGCGATCCAGAAATTCATCCGGCTCAGAGGTTTGGGGTTTGGTCGAGATTAAATCGAACAGAGAGTGAGAAGATGGTTCGGCAGCGGTGGCAGTCTCTTCCAGAAATAAGTCGCTCCGGTCGGACTCATTCGAAGTCTCTGCTCGCATCAGGCCCACCTGTTCACGACAATCCATGTCGTCTAATGAAGGTTCTATCATTTGAGCCAGGGACAATCTGGCTCATGCGAATTTTAGAGGATGAAATGAAAAAATCCCATCTCAAAACAAGAATGGTTCCAGAGACTTCATAAAGAATTCTCTGGAACCATCTTAAGTTTAATAACACCTATTACCCCAATTGAGGAATCTTGGCGACCATTCGCAGAGAGGTCGTCAGTTCTTCCATTTGCAACCACGGACGCAAGTGAGCGACGGCATTGTAGGAACCGGGAGCCCCGGGGATTTCCTGAACCGAAACTCGAGCTTCGCGAAGTGGGTAGCGAGCTTTGGTATCTTCTGAAGGCTTAGGATCGGCCGTCACGTAATTCGTGATCCAGCGATTGAGCCATTCTTCACAATCGGTGACTTCCATGAACGAACCGATTTTGTCTCGTGCCATCACTTTGAGGTAATGAGCGAACCGAGCGGTCGCCATGATGTAAGGCAAACGAGCAGAAATTGCTGCGTTGGCAGTCGCATCGGCATCGTCATACTTCTTCGGTTTCTGAGTCGTTTGACCGCCGAAGAAGACTGAGTAATCCGTATTCTTGTAGTGACACAGCGGCAGGAATCCGAGTTTGCTCAACTCAGCTTCACGGCGATCTGTAATGGCCAGTTCGGTTGGACACTTCATGTCGGTGTCGCCATCGTCACTCTTGAAGATGTGCGTAGGCAGACCTTCGACTTTACCACCACCTTCTGCACCACGAATCGCTGTGCACCAGCCATATTTTGAGAAGGCGCGTGTGAGATTGGTTCCCATCACGTAAGAGGCATTCATCCATGTGTACTGATCGTGAGAGACAGGTTTTGAATTGCCCTGAGCATCGAGTTCGACTTCTTCGAAGTCAAATTCTTCAACCGGTGAAGTTCCTGCTCCGTAAGGGAGGCGAGACAAAACGCGTGGCATTGTCATCGTAACAAAACGTGAATCTTCCGATTCGCGGAACGAACGCCATTTGGCGTACTCGGCTGAATCGAAAATCTTTTCGAGATCGCGAGGTGAAGCCAGTTCGGTCCAGGTATCGAATCCGAACAGAGCGGGGTCTGCAGCGGTGACGAACGGACAGAACGCGGCTGCTGCCACATTCGAGATTTTTTCAAGCATCGACAGATCTTGAGGATGCGAAGAAAACTCGTAATCGCCGATCAGAGCCGCGTAAGGCTCTCCACCAGGCGAACCGAATTCGTTTTCGTACATCTTCTTGAACAACTGGCTCTGATCAAACTCGACCGCTTTGTCGAGATCCTTGAACAGTTCCTTCTTCGAAACGTCGATCACTTTGATCTTCAAATTCTGCCCGGTTTCACTCTGTGAAATGAGGTGGTGTAAACCTCGCCAGGAACCTTCCAGTTTCTGAAATTTCGGATGATGCAACACAACAGCCAGCTGCTCAGAGAGAGTCTGGTCGATCGCTGCAATCGCATTGTTGATGGTTGCGGTGATGCTTTTGTCAAAGCGAACCGTCCCTTTCAACGCTTCTGTTGTTAGAGCAGACAGCAGTTCTTCTGCTCGTGAACGATCGGTCGCTTTGGTCACAGCAATCGCCTGATCGAGCAAACTCACACTTTGCTCGGTCGTTTCGACGGCTGCTGCATCAGTTTTTGTTTCTTCGGACGCACTCATATTAAGCATCTCCGTTCTTGTGCCCGGTACGGGCTTTATTTTGGTGCACAAATCACTGTCACGCACTCCGCTGTCGTGCTGGACAACTTTTATTTAACGTTCATTTAGCAGTGACGATGACTATTCTGTATCCTCAAGGCCCAGGTCTTTTGACATTGCTTTCAGATCGTCCTGATTCTGAAGAACTTTCTCGAGGAGATTCTCGAGATCTTCAGAACGGTCGACTTTTGTCAGCAAGTCACGCAATTTGTCTCGTGTGTCGAGCAGTTTGCTCAGCGGTTCGATCTGGCGGGCAACATTTCCCGGTGCGAAATCGTCCATCGATTTGAATGCCAGATTGACGGCCATTTCGCTGCCGTCGCCAGCCAGTGTGTTTTCGACTTTCATTTCCAGACCCGGTTTCATCCGGCCCATGACGTCGTCGAAGTTATCTCGATCAATCTGCACGAACTTGCGATCGCGCAGCGGCTTGAGAGGTTCGGTTGGGTCGCCGGAGAAGTCGCCAACGACTCCCATGACGAAAGGCAGTTCTTTTTGAACCTGTGCACCGCCAGTTTCAACTTCGTAAGTAATGTGAACCCGAGGTTTGCGAACCCGGCCAAGCTTATCATGCACGCTCGCCATAATGCCTCCCAAGCAGATTAGTCAAATGAGGAATCATCCAACATGATTCCAAAAAATTTATTAATTCACAGAACGATTATTAAAATCGTTACCGTGAGATCATACTGAAAAGAAAATTCATCCGCCAAGAAAAAATTGCAATGAAAGAAATTAAGTCTTGACTTTGATTGTCCCTTTGTTCCAGTCGCCTATCTCAGTCTAGCTCAAGAAATGAGGTCCGCCAATGTGGACCTGCAGAGTTTTTGAAAATGGAGCAGATATAGTTGAAAGCTGTTTGGCAGAGCTTCATCAGAAATTCAACTTTGAAGTGACCAGTTGGTGGACAAGGCGAGGCGAGCCAGTTAAGAGCTTGAAAATTATTCCTCGTCTTCATTCTCACTCGTGCGAATGCCTACCAGACGAAACATCTGGTGGATCGATGTCTCATCTGGAATTAACTCTTTCATCAGTTCTGGCAATGGTAAGCGTCCCCAGCGGACAACCTGCTGGATGCCGTAGGAAATTGGAGTGTGAGGTTCAGCTTTGCGGAAATATTCCGCCACCTGCAGCAAGATTCGAAACGCATCTTCCCGGGAGCGAATTCCTTCAACGCTGTTGACACTTGCTGCTGGTTTAGCTGTTGTGCTGCCAGTCTCAGCAGCCACTTCTTCGCCCACCACTTCCGTTTCGTCATCAGTGGACAATGTCGCCAGTTTATCCCGGGCGACTTTTTCGAGTGTCTCCAGAATTTCTTCCAGTGTTTGTCGAATACTTGAAGATGGCGGAGAATCCCGACCGTATTTTTCATCCAGAGCGGCTGTCATCTCCTTGAAAGCCGTGATCGCTTCCCGAAGATCGTCGCGTATCTCACCGAACTCCTCGGCTGTCGTGGCAGACAGAGCCATATTAAAGGTATCGAGGGAAATGGCTCCTTGTGAAATTCGACGATCTCGTGCGCCCGGATCGACCTTTTCCAGTTCCATGGCCTGGGTGTACTGCGCCAGTCCGTATGCTCCCTCACTGGTTTCACCTGTGATGGGCACATTTTTGAGAGGCATAATCAATGTGCCGGTTGCATCTTCACCGTTGAGACCAACCAGAGGAGCCAGTCGCGTTTCCAGCCCATCTTCATCAGGGAGTGGATAAATCACATCTCCGAATTCTTTGACATACGCTTCAATGAGCCGACACCCATCCCGCATTCCTGCAAAGCCGTGAATTCTTACAAGACTTTCGAGTAGATAAGCGGTCATTTCGAAATCTTTGGACGATTTCTCTAAGACTTCGGGCACGGTCTGCAGAATTGGCCGCCAGTCGGCGACTGCATCGTTATCGCCCATCTCAATTTGACGCTCGGCTGCCCGGGCTTGTGAGCGTGCATCCTTGATGCGATAATAAAGCGAATTCGGTGATGTATCTTCGCGCAAATCGACCCCGGCAGGAAGCCCTTCCGAAATCGGGCGGCTCAATAATTCCAAATCAAGAATCGGTTCGGTCGACATAACGCTACATTCTTCACTGAATTGAATTCAATCTGAGCACGCTTGTCTGGAAGACAAGGTAGCATGGGGGATTCATAATGGATATAGGTATTCTTCCTATCGACAGACGCTCATGTCGACTTGATTGCGAAGTTCCGGAGATCGTGTTCTCGGCAAAGTGATGATATTTGGGGTCTTGCTGTAGGGATTAGAGGCCAGTGTTGAGTGGCCAGAGGGTTTTCAGAGTCAATCATAAACAATCCATATTTAATAGAGGAGCGATAATCTTTCCTTCTCCTTGGGGAGAAGGTGGCCGAAGGCCGGATGAGGGGATCTCTTCGACGTTCTTATTACAATCGACATCGATTTCCCTTCACCCACACATTCTCACAGCGGGAGAAAAGATCAATGCTATCTCTCCCACGGTAAGAGGGGACTCTTGCTTCAGCCTGAAGTATTATTAGCATTTGGAAAGCAGTCGCTATATAAAGCTTAAGGTTCAAACTCCTCTCAACACTGGCCACTGGCCAATACCCCACTTGTCACTCTGAAAGTGAAAACTGATGCAAACGCTGGTACTCAAAGTGGTGGAAGGGCCGGATCTCGGGCTGCAATCGTTTATAAGATCAGGTCAGAAACTGCGAGTCGGCCGATCTTCCTGGGCGGAGATGAGCTGTTCCCGGGATGGAGAACTTCAAGATATTCATTTTCAGATTCTTTCCACTTCCAGCGGCTGGTCTTTAAATTCTGCTCGTCCGGAATATACCGTTTTTTGCAACGGCCAGCCGATTCGACAATCGCCACTCAAACATGGCGATTTAATCGTCGCAGGAAATTCTCACTTCCAGGTTCGCGATGCCGCTCAGCAGATTCCGCAGAAGAAAGCTGTTGAAGAGATCCAGGAAGAATCGTTAGAACCTGAGCAGATCGAAGTTGAAACGCCTCTTCTGGAAAAATTACTGGCGGATCTCCAGATTACAACAAGTCTGGATGTCAGCAATCCTGAACTTGAAGCTTCTGAAGTGATTGCCGAACTCAAGCAGGAAGAACGCTGGGGGGAAGCCGTGCGTTTGATTGCCGCATTGATCGGAGCTCAGAAATCAGTCGCCTGGGAACTGGAAGCTTACCAGACTTATGGGCAATCACTCCCGGAACTCAATCCAGAAGTTCAATCCATTGCAGAGGCCTGGCAAAGTGAGCCGACGGAAGAGAAACGTCGCGAAGCAGAAAAACTGGTTGATGTTGCAGGTCTGGAAACTCCAGCCGGCTGGATGGCTCAAACGATTTTCTGGAGCGAAGGCTCCCTTTCCGCCCCCGACCTCCCCGAAGCCCCCGCCCCTCCAACGCTGTTTACAAAAGCCGTTCACAGCACGCTGTTATTCATTGCCATCACAGTCGACCCAGCCAAACTTCCGAATCGCTGGCTGGAGTTAATAGCTTTGGTAGAGACTCGACTCTAACTCGTAAATTCAATTAATAAAACTGGAGAATGGAATATACAAGCACGAAGCGCAAGCGAGTGTGTCCTTCTGGCCTGGACACACTCGCTTGCGCTTCGTGCTTGTATTAACTCTCAAAATTGCGTGCAAATCTCAACCCGAAGCGTCAGCGAGGGGACGGCGTCGATTTAGATTCCAGTTAAACACCAATAAAGAAAAGTGACCCGAGACAGAGGAGTCTCGTGTCACTTTTTAATTTTCGCTGAGAGAATTCAATCTTTCGATTTTAGCACTGCAGAGGAGCAGGCTTGAGTCGCAAGTAGATTTCCTTCAGTCGGCTCACTGACAAAGTCAGTTCAGATTATTTGCAACCACAGCATTTTTTGCAGCAATCTTCGCAAGGAACTTTGCATTCGATCACTTCTTCAACGCAGCGGCATACTTTCACTTCGACTTCTTTTTCAACCTGGACAGGTACACAAACTGTGTATGTCTTGGTTTTTTCTTCTTTGACGAGTTCGTAAGTTGTCTCTTCGTACTCTTCAGTACGAGTTTTAGTAACAGGCTCTTTGACTGTATAGGTTTTTGTCTTTTCGACAGGAACCTTTTTGCAGGTCACGACAGTTTTTGTCTTTGTGACAGGCTTGCACTCAACAACAGTGTACTCGTACTCTTCTTCGACTTCTTCACAAGTGACAACATCAACAGTCTTGGTGTACTCTTCTTTTTCACAGACAGTTTCGGTGTACTCGTATTCTTCTTCAACACATTCGTGCTTGCAGGTCTTAACCGTTTTGGTGTAGGTTTCCGGCTCGCAAACAGTTTCGGTGTATTCGTACTCTTCTTCAACACATTCGCATTTGCAGACCTTAACCATTTTGGTATAGGTTTCCGGTTCGCAAACAGTCACAGTGTATTCGTACTCTTCTTTAACAGGAACTCGTTTACAGACAGTGTAAGTGAGTTCCTTTTCAACGATCTCTGGAACCCAGCATTTTTTCATGTAGGTCTTAGGACCACAGCATGATTTGCAGCAAGGATCACAGCATTTGTTGCAAGAAGAGGGGCACTCAGTTTCGACGCATTCCCAGTGGCCTTTGTCGACTTTGATGGTGCGGGTTTTTTCTTCCTTCTCGGTTTCCCAGACGCAGCGAGTTCCCGTTTTGGTCACTTCTTTAGGAACCATGCGGGTATACTCTTTTTCGACTTCTTCCCAAACGGGTTTCATCACTTTACGAGTTCCGGTTTTGGTCACTTCTTTAGGAACCATACGGGTGTACTCTTTTTCGACTTCTTCCCAGACAGGTTTCATAACCTTGCGGGTGCCGGTCTTAGTCACTTCTTTAGGAACCATGCGTGTGAAGGTTTTTTCAGTTGGAGTGACCACTTTTTTCATCACGGTGCGAGTTCCGGTTTTGGTGACTTTCTCAGGAACCATCACTTCATACTCGACTTCTTTTTCCTCTTTCTGGACTTCGCAAACTGTGTACAGTTTTTCGATTTCCTTTTCGACCCACTCGGTGTACTCAACTTCGCGAGTCTTCGTTTCGGTGTGAGGAACTTTCTTACAGACGGTGTAAGTCTTTTCCTTTTCCTGCTTCTCGTACTCGGTCACAGTGACGGTCTTCATTTCCGTCACCCATTGTGGACGTCGTACAGTTTTTTCTACGACAGTACATTTATCGCATCCTTCTGCACCTTCACAGCATTTTTCACAAGCTGAAGCACAGCTCGGTTTGCATGCACAATCGCCTGCCAAGGCCGGTGTCGTCACAACAGCCAGACATGCCACTGCCAGGAATCGACCCAGCGATCCCATTACCCAACTACTCATACCATTTCTCCCCTCTGAAATAATTAGAACAACCACACGCGTGACTGTCGGCCCCCGTTGCCAATCTGAGCTGCAAAATAGTCAATATAGGGGGCCTGGATACCCATGATTAATAATCTAACATCAGGGAGTGCAATGCAAAGATTAAAATGGGCAATTCACGTAAAATGAACAGAAGCGGGGTGTGGAAATGCAGCCTGATGTTTTTTGGCAACATTCAGGCCACATTTCCAATTACGCATGGGAGATAATGCATGTGAAGAGGAGGCTATCGATATTCAACTGCTCGTATGGATGACAAGAATTGATATCATTTGACGAGTCAGCGTCTCGTTAAGAAGCAGCAGATTTTATCGTCGGCAGCCTGGCGGGACGATAAAATCAGGACAAGACCGCACCCGTACATGATCCAGTTCCGAGCGGTTTTCCCGACGGGGAGTCACCCCGACACCGGCACTGAACAATGGAGCTTTGAGAGAACTCGTTTCGATGGGATAGCGGCACAACCCCAGCCGTTTGTCTAACCACAGATGCCTCACTTCAGCATCCAGAATCAGATCATTTTCCAGAAAGACCTCGGCGATATGCTCGCTTGCAGAATAGCCAACACGTATCAATGGATATCGTGTTCGAGGATCATAAGGATCCACTCCCGATACGGCATGGATGCAGTTGGATATCTCAGTTCGCAGGACAGGATCAACTGCCTGATAAGCAATCAAATCGGCATCCAGCAGGCCGATCCGATGCACGGCTCGTTGAAAAGTCTCGCAGGAAACTTGATAAGGCCCCCACTTTTGCACATTCGCCCCACCCTTAAGAGCCCAGCGAATCGTCTCATGCAATCCGAAGTTATCTCCTTCTTCCGGAACGAGTCTCCAGATTTTGATCTCCTTGGTCACCGGCAACCAGCTGATTGTATGCACTTCAAGTTGATACTGGCTCCAGTCATTCCCACAGCCGGTCGCTTTGACAAAAGTTGCAAATGAATGCACGCGATCCCCTCGCGGCGGCTCACACTGAGAACCGTACACCGTCATGAAGTAAAACGTCTCAGCCGAGACGATTTCGCACATTGAAGAACTGAAAAGAACGGCACAAAGGACTGCGAACAGAGAGTTATTCAGGGAAGTCATAGTTTAACGCTCGCAGGTTGAGACATCATGCTCTCAAATGGAATATGCACAGAAGACGAAGATGAAATGATCAATTCGTAATAAGTCGCAGGAAATCTATTCCATTCATCGTCAATCAAGATCTGCGTCAAACAGAGGCCTGACGATTATGCGAGTCGTTTGCATGATGAGTATTAGAAGGAATACGAACTGCTTTGGTTTCAGAATTGCCTCTGTTAATCAAACTGCAATCATGTTATCCACTTCACAGGCGATTTGTTCAGGACATTTTCCATCACATTCAATGATCACTTGTGCATACCGCTTATACAGTTCGCAGCGTTCATCATACATCTGTGCAAATGTCTGATCATCTGGCCGGGCAAGTCCCCGTTGAGCCTCATTCGTCACTCGACTCTCCAGTTCCTGCAGACTCACTTTCAGATAAATAATTGTTCCCAGTTCTCTCAAATGCCTCATCGCAGCTTCTGAATAAACCGCACTTCCTCCCGTCGCGACGACATGATTTTTCACATCCAGATTTTGCAGAACCTCCCCTTCAATCCGCCGCAACTCCAGATAACCCTTTTCGTTAACCGTCTCTTGTAGACAGCAACCTTCCTTGAGCTGAATCAGTAGATCGGTATCAACAAAATCCCGTGCAGTCTGCTTGGCAAGAATGACCCCAATCGTACTTTTGCCAGCTCCGGGCATACCAATAAGAATCAGATTTCTGAAAGGATTCGACACGGTAATTCATCTGAGTGAAAGGGATCTCGTAGACAGGTATAATCTTTTATGTTTTTACCTGCTGTTAAAACACGTTTGATGTGTGCCACGGCTCTGTGAGCCGTGTTTTTTCAGCGCTATGACTTCAGGAGCGTTGGAAGAAACTAAGATCACGCAATGCACGGCTCACAGAGCCATGGCACGATTTCTCAACGCTTCGACCCCAGCCACCCATCCATAATTTAAGGAGTAGTATTGAGGGTATCGACAATTGTTTTAACATTGGCTGCAAACATGGTCGGAAAAGTCTCCGCTCCACTCCCGTCTGGCCCCAGGGCATCGGAAAAGAGTGTCCCCCCAAGTTGAACATCGAACCCACGCTGCTTGCAACCTGCAATAATTGCCTGAATTGATTTATCACTCACACTCGACTCTGCAAAAATCGCAGGAATCTTGTGATCGACAACACGACTGACTAGCAACTCTACTTTTTTCACACTCGCCTCGGCATTCGTACTGATCCCCTGCACGGCTGCCACTTCCAGCCCAAGTGAGCGCCCGAAATATTCAAAGGCATCATGAGCAGAAATGAGGATGCGACGATTCTCGGGAATCATCTCGATTTTCGCTCGTGAGGAGTCGAGTAAAGACTGCAACTGATCGCAGTACCCGGTTGCACGAGCCTGATAACTCTCTGCCTGATCGGGATATCGTTCCCCAAGCGAATCCGCAAATTTCCTGGCGGCGACCTGCCAAAGTTCGAGATCATTCCAGAAATGGGGATCGTACTGCCCGGCTGCGACTTCAATTAAACCATCTTCCGTGGTTAAGCCTGTCGCAAGGGCATACACGAGTTGTTTCTGATTTTGCTCCATATGTTCCAGAGTCTGCGACAACCCTGCTTCCAGATGCAGTCCGTTATAGATAATCGCATCCGCCTGACTCATCAGGCTGATATCCCGCGGCGAGGGCGTAAACAGATGCGGATCGACTCCGGCCTTCATCAGCACATTGACCTCAACCTCCGGTCCCAGAATCGCACTGGCAAGATCACCCACCATTCCCGTTGTACATAAAACTGTTTTCAGCGGACGAGGCTCAGTCGAATCGTTTTCCGTACCGGATGTCCCGTTGCAGCCGAGGATGATCAGAGGGCCCAAAACAACCAGCATCAACAAGCTGGTTTTGCGGATCGATTGAAGCAAATGTGTATAAGTCAAAGACAATATCCTTCAGGAATAACTCTTCTAAATGACCAGTCATACTTTCTAGCAGACACTGAATTGTAGCCAGTGATACATTTCAACGCAATTCACGATGGTTCACACCTTCCGAGAAAGCTATACTTAAGGTTGCACATCCAGATTCATCAGCCGATACCAGGAAACAGATGCGAATTATTGCCGGAGATTTCAAAGGTCGAAACCTGAAAGTCAACCCAGGAATGACGACGCGGCCGATTCTCGATCGTGTCAAGCAGATGCTGTTTGACCGGATTGAAGCCGATTTGCCGGGGGCCCGAGTACTCGATGTCTTCTGCGGCACAGGTACCCTCGGGCTGGAAGCGATGAGCCGGGGAGCGGTTAGCTGTGTGTTTATCGAGCAGGATCATCGGGCAGCGACACTATTGCGGGAGAACACAGCCCATCTGGGAGTCGAAGATCGAACCCTTTGCTGGCGAACGAATGCCGTGAAAAGTTCCTATCGCCCGAAAGGGGTGCCGGAATTCGTTCCCTTCGATATTGTCTTTTTCGATCCCCCCTATCCACTGGCCGAGAAACAATTCAAACCGGGCGAACCTCTCTACAAGGCTCTGGAAAAACTCGCCTCGGATGAAGTAACCGCCAAAGAAATCTCGCTGCTCATCGTCCGCGTACCCCGCCGTTGCGAGCCCGAAGTCCCCGAACCATGGATTAAAACCGAATTCGAAATCGCCGTCGCGAGTATGCGAATCCTGTTCTATGAGAAGACGGATTCCTTAGAAGAGTAATTCGTGGTGGTGGATTATTAGAACCGCAAATGAATGCGGATAAACGCAGGTGAGGTTCAAAGCGATGACCAATGATTTTGATCTCGACCAATCAGGATGTTACCAGCAATAGAAGCAGAAATGAACATGTCCCTCTCGGAATGAAAGGGACATGTTATCAACAGGAAAATTTCGAAATCTTAATACTCGCGTTTGGTTTTCAAACCAGGCATTGGAATTGGATAAAGTCCCTTTTCATTCATCATGATCGGGGCATCGCCTTCGAGTGTCAGTTCGGCAACCTGTGGGGCGAATTCGTGATCGTGTTCGAGCATTTGGTCGCGTGTAACCATGCGGCCGGTATGTGCAGCCATGCGGCCCATGGATGTGACCAGGGAAGCCATCACGCCGCGTTCGACTTCGTTGTAGGTTTCATCCTTACGGATAGCCGTCATGAGATGTTCCCATTCGAGCTGGTATGGATTCGGCTCTTTACGATCAAACTTCCACGCGAGTTGATCATCGGTGAACGACTGCCCCTTATAAATACGGCTCTTGGCTGGTGTGTGTGACGCAGTCGAGATGACAGCCGAGCCTTTGGTGCCGTGTGCGTAGCTGGCAAATTCCTTGTCGCAGCCGTTCATCGTCCGGCCTTCCAGGAACATTTTTGAACCATCGGCAAAGGTGTATTCTACGGAATAATTATCGAAGTTCTGATCGATATAATTGCCGCGGTAATGACGACCACCAGAAGCCTTGGCCATAACCGGCCAATCGTTTTTCATCCAGCAGCATTCATCGATATTGTGAATCAGGAAGTCGCTGAATGCCCCACCACTCGCCCAGAGGAAGCCGTGGAAGTTTTTGATCTGATACATCAGTTCGGTCAAATCTTCACCATCCTGCGGAGCAACAAAAGCGGAAGCGGTTGGACCGGCCTGGCGATAAGCTCGCAGTAAAACGAGATCGCCAATTTCACCAGATTGAATGCGGTCGAACAGTTCGCCACGAGCTTCGCAGTGACGGCACATCAGGCCAACGCCAACTTTAAGATTCTTGGCTTTGGCCTGCTCGTTGAGTTCGAGCATTTTTCGGCTGGTCGGGGCATCGACCGTGACCGGCTTTTCCATGAAGACGTTTAAGCCTTTTTCAATCGCATAGGTGAACTGCACCCAGCGGAAAGCAGGCGGAGTTGTGAGGATGACGACGTCTCCGGGGTTGAGGCAATCCATCGCCTGTTTGTAGGCGTCGAATCCAATAAACTTGCGTTCGTCAGGAACGTCCATCCGTTCATTGTGTCGGCCGCTCAATGCATTGAAACTGCCACTGAGTCGATTTTCAAAAACATCGGCCATCGCAACCAGTTTGACAGGACCCTGTTGTGTGTTTAAAGCATTATCCGCAGCTCCAGTTCCTCGACCGCCACAGCCAACCAGTGCAATTTGAATGGTTTCAGAGCTGTCCGCATAGGCACGAGAAGAGATCCCACTGGCAGCAACAGCTGCGGTCACTGCTGCAGAAGTTTTCAACAAATTACGTCGGGAAATTGGTGTCGGCTCGGTCATGGAAGTTCCTCTTGATTTATGGTGAGATTGAATACGGGAATGAGATGCGAGGCAATCAAACATCAGCATAGTTTGATTCAATGTACAATAATCATCCTTGCTTTCCAAGCATTTACTTGTGCAGGATCGACAGACTTGAGAAATTCATCTTGTCTAATCACAATGCGTTCTGAATATGGGAAAAGTAATTTGCAGCCAGGTGCATCGGAAATTCCGGCTGTTTCTGTAACCGTTAAATCGATAAGGCTTCTCGATGAATTTTCACGATCTCACCCGTCAATTGCAGCGACAAAGCGAATCGAAAATTGTTCTTCTGGTTGCTGATGGTCTGGGTGGCTTGCCCATGAAACCGGGCGATAAAACCGAACTGGAAACTGCAAGCACACCCAATCTCGATGCCCTGGCCAAACGGGGAACACTCGGCTTAAGCACTCCTGTTCTCCCCGGAATTACTCCCGGCAGTGGTCCTGGACACTTGGGTTTATTCGGCTACGACCCCGTCGTTTACAATATTGGACGAGGCGTGCTGGAAGCATTGGGGATTGATTTCGAACTCGGCCCCAAAGATGTCGCCATTCGAGGAAATTACTGCAGTCTGGATGAAGAAGGCAAGATTTCCGATCGCCGAGCCGGCCGTATCGGTAGTGATGTCGGTGCCAAACTGTGTGAAAAGCTGGATAAAATCGAAATTCCTGGCGTCGAGGTTTTTGTTCGACACGTCAAGGAATACCGTCTGGTCATCGTCTTCCGAGGCGAAGGACTCGAAGGAGATGTCAATGATACCGATCCTCAACGAACCGGCGTCGAGCCACTCGAACCGACTGCTCGATCTGAAGGTTCCGCCAAAACTGTTGAAATCGCCAAGCAATTCCTGGCTCAGGCTCGCGAGATTCTTAAAGACGACTTCCCAGCGAACTTCCTGACGCTACGTGGAATTGCGAAAAAGCCAGATATTCCAACTTACGAAGAAGTCTACGGCACCCGCTCGGCTGCGATTGCCGTCTATCCGATGTACCGCGGGCTTGCCCGTCTCGTTGGCATGGATGTGCTCGATGCCGGTCAGACACTCGATGATCAATGTGCTCGACTGAAAGCCGCCTGGAACGATTACGACTTCTTTTTCATGCATTTCAAATATACCGATTCCACCGGTGAAGACGGTAATTTTGATGCGAAGGTGAAGCGAATTGAAGAGTTTGATGCCGCAATCCCAAAAATTACCGGATTAAATCCGGATGTCATCGTCGTGACAGGCGATCACAGTACGCCGAGCAAGATGAAATCGCACAGCTGGCATCCTGTGCCAACGATGATCGCGGCAGATAACTGCAGATACGATGCCTGCGAAACTTTCGGCGAAGCCTCCTGCCTGACTGGGGGATTGGGGCAATTCCCTGCGAAATACCTCATGTCGTTAGCGCTTGCCCATGCCGGACGACTGGAAAAATACGGCGCGTAACTCACAACATTCTCCGATCAGTGAAAATTAGTTCTTGTCCCGCCACAAGACCTCGCGTAAACTTGATTGAGATGATATTTGTGCGCAGAAGTGACTTCTGTGATATTCTGCGCAAAAATCGTTGAGAACGAATCAGCCTTCTGCTTCCACTTGGGCGAATGCGAATCTCTTTCTGAGGCTCCATTTGTGGAAACTGCGGCCCTGTCGGAGTGTTCTCTTAAGTTGCCAATGGGGCTGCAGGAACGGAACTGCTGCTGTTTCAAAGTTCGTTATCCCTAATCTCACATGCAGCAATGGCACTGACACCCTTAGATCGTGATTTGATAGCAAGATGTCTCCGCAGAGAACCTGCGGCCTGGCAGAAGTTCATCGATCGCTTTCTCGCTTTATTTGTGCATGCCATTCGCCATACGGCTGACTGCCAGAGCTATCGCCTGACAGATGAAGATATCGATGAGATTGCTTCTGAGATCATGACGACCATTGTTGCCAACGAATTTCAGGTTTTGCGTCAATTCCGCGGAAAAAGTTCTTTGGCAACTTATTTGGCTGTCATCGCCCGTCGCGTTTGCGTGCGGGATATTTCGCGTCGACGTAAGCAGAGCACGGTTCCGATCACGGAAAGTACCGCTCAAGAAAAAGCATCCGGGAATGGCCATGGAGTCGAACGCGAGCTAATCAATCGCGATCAACTCGAACACCTGATCGGCTCGCTCTCGATGTATGAAGGCAAAATTGTGCGTGCTTATCATCTCGATGGTCTTTCCTATGCGGAAATCAGCAAACGCTTCAACGTCCCCGAAAACAGCATCGGCCCAGTCCTCTCCCGCGCCCGCGAATACATGAAAAGAATCGGCTAAAGAAAAGTAGGACAGGCTTCCAGCCTGTCTATAACATCTCCCGAATTGTATTCCTCGTTCTACCTGAGAAATACTCGAAGATCAGCAGAGAAATAGAACCACGGATGGACACGGATTAACACAGATGTTTGTAATCATGATCCGTGTAAATCCGTGTCCATCCGTGGTTCAAAAATCCCTTTCAATATGATTAGATTTCGCACTCTTCCGCAATGCATCAATTACCTGCTGAGTCTTCAGACCAAGTGATTGCTGGTTCTCAATCTGTCCAGTCAAAATTCTCTGACTGAAGTTTTCAATCAGACACGTTTCCTGATTCGCGGGCTCACAATTCACCACTTCGGCATTTCCCTGAGCATCGTGAATCCAGAAGCGAGCCTTCTCTTCCTGCCAGGGACGAGTGAAATCATCACACACAATGGAGCCTTCTGTCCCGGCAATTTCAATCCAGCGTCGTGATGTCAAATTGCGGGAACAATCAAAGGTGGCTTCAGCTCCATTATCAAATCGCATCCAGCCCGAAAAACTTTCATCAACAGATCCATCAGGAACTTCTCTGCCGAAGACTTCTTCTGGTAAAATCCCCATTGTCCACAAAGAAGCTCCCACACAATACCAGCCCAGATCCATCAGACTGCCCCCTCCCTGCTCTTGCTTGAGTCGATATTCCTCAGTGGGATCCACGGTACTTTGCCAGGGAAAAGAAAACGCACTGGTGATGCGGCGGATTTCGCCCAGACGTCCTTGATTCAGAATGTCTCGAATCTGAGCGGCGCGTGGATGATGGTACCACATTACGTTCTCTTCAAAGAAAACCCCTGCCTGTTGGCAGGCATTCACTATCGACGCAGCTTCATGTGTATTTAACGCCAACGGCTTTTCACACAGCACATGCTTACCAGCCTGAGCAGCCTTGATGGTCCACTCCGCATGCAGATGCGGTGGCAATGGAATATATACGGCATCGATATCCTCTCGTTCGAGCAGTTGCTCGTAACTTTCGACGATCTGCGGACACTCGTATTTCTCCGCCCAGACTTGAGCTTTCCCAGCAGATCGACTGGCAATGGCGATCAACTTCGCAGAAGAAGCAGAGTGAATAGCTGGAGCAATACGTCGAGTGATTCGAGCTGTCCCTAAAATCCCCCAGCGCACGGGTGATTGCATTTTGAAATCCTGTCTGGGAATGAATTTGATGCGTTTCCTTCATTTATAGAGAGTTCCCTGGCACTTTCCAACGCAGGTCATGCTGGTAAAATCAATTCCACAAAGACATGATACAATCAAATTGCATGTGTTTTATGAATCGATCACTGTGTTCACTCAGGATTATCAACTTTGGATTCCGATCAGTTACATACATTTCTGAAAGTCGCCGAGTTTCAGAATATGACTCGGGCGGCTGAGAAGATTGGTCTTTCCCAACCTGCTCTTTCCCGAGCCATCGCACGTCTGGAAGAAGAACTTGGTCAGCCGCTATTTGATCGACAAGCACGGAAAGTCGTGTTGACGGATGCCGGGAAAGTATTGCAGAGCCGCGCAGTCCAACTGATTGCGATGCTCGATGATCTCAAAGCAGAAATTCGCGATGACGGCCAGACCGGACGTCTTCGCATCGCAGCCATCCCCACCATCGCTCCTTATTTCCTGCCCGATCTTCTCCGAACATTCTCAAAAGAGTTTCCCAAAGCCTGCGTGCATGTTCGGGAAGATGTGACGACATCCATTCTGAAAGCCTGCAAGCAGGGAGAAATTGATGTCGCGATTCTCGCCATGCCTGTTCGCGAAAAGTATCTGGAAGTGATGGAGTTATTTGAAGAAGAACTCCTGCTCGTCTTGCCAGCTCAACATCCTCTGGCAAAACAAAAGACGATTACAGAAAAAGAGATCGACGCCTACCCGTTCATCCTGCTGCAGGAAGCCCACTGTCTTTCGGATAATGTCTTATCGTATTGCAGTCAGCGGTCGGTCTATCCGGTTTCTATTGAACGAACCAGTCAGCTCACCACTATTCAGGAACTCGTCTCACTCAACCACGGCATCTCGATGGTGCCGGAAATGGCCCGGCGAATCGATCAAAGCCCCAATCGAACTTATCGCTCACTCACTGGCTCCAAACCAACCCGCACAATTGTGGCGGTGTGGAATCCCTATCGCTATCAAAGTCGGATTCTGAAATCGTTTCTTGAGGTGCTGCAGAAATTTGCGAAGACTCGAAAAACAGGCAAATCTTCACTTTGATTATCAACTGATCTACTTCTTCTGCTGATCACTCTTCAACTGAGCCGCGACATACAGAACCGGATTATTCATCTTCTGAGCATGTCGTTTGAGGGCTTCCATATCACCCGTATCTTCGCATAATGCTGTGAAAGAAAAACCAGATTGTTCGTTCACATTCCCGAGATACTTCTCGGCTGTTTCAATTGCTTCAGCATGTTTTTCCAGACGCATCAGCAAATCGACCATCACATAGGCGATCAATTCCTGATCCTGAGCATCCTCTGCTTTTTCCATTCTCTGACGAAAGAAATCGAGCGAGGCATCGCGGTTTTTGTCGGCCACGATTTTGAAGTAGTGCTGATGGGCGACATAGTAATCATCAAACGGCGGCTCGCCCGGATATTGCAGATGCGGCGAGAGGCGAGCCCCGTAATCAGAGAGTTGAATTGCCATGCCGAGAGCTTCGGTCTGATCCTTTTCCAGGGACCTGGCAAATCGCACGACAGCATTCAAGTGAGAAACATCAGTGTGATAATTTTCATTCTCGAAGAGCCACAAACGCCCCGCCAGAAGTTCGGAAAGTGTTTGATCGGGAGGCAGCATCGGTGTGCGTTGTTCGACTTCATACCGGACATTGTGCAGCAAGTCGGCATACAATTGTCTCACCAGCACTTCGGCACACTTGCACCGATCAGTAGGCGACATATCCAGATAAATCTGATCGACCGTCGTCACCGTATTGCACATGCCGTGTGTAGCCAGCATCAATTCGACGCCTTTTACCGTATTGACCCGCTGATAGAGGGACAGTTGCAGCATCTCTTCGAGTTCATCGTCGATCTCTGAAGGGGCCTGGTAAGCATCCAGAGCCGCGGCCAGATCATCGGTTTCACCGATCACACGATAATACATCCAGGCATCCGAAAGCTGACCACGATCCAGCAACTGCTTGCCGGTTTTACGAGCCGCTTCGATGTAAACCTGTTCGAATTCCAGCTTCTTCTCGCGAGGCACATCGGCGACCGAAGTCGGCTGCGTGACGGGAAGATTATTCTCGAACTTCCATTTCATCAACTCGGCATCAAACAAGTGATGAGGATCCCCCTTGGCTCCGAGTTGCTGAATTAAAGTCTGCAATGCTTCAGCCGGGCTTTTTTCCAACCCCTGATTCAATTCGTCCCACATACTCGCCTCTTTGTCTATTACTTAGGGTCAGTAGGGTGGGGCCTGCCCCACCGTATGCTGATTTTATTTGTACGGTCTGCAACACGTTAATAGTGGTCGTTCACGATTCTTTTTGCATCCGAGTGTCCATTCCGGTGCGTCAGGACGCACCCTACAACTGACGAAATGTGCGTTCTACCTCGTTTGTCGTCAGGCAGTGCCTGACCTACAACACTAATGACCACAACCTCCTGAGCCGCATCCGCCACCAGATTTTTTCTCAGCGGCAATTCCGTTACTCGATAAAGGCACCACTTCCACAATCCCCAAACCTTTAGCCGCGGTCATCAAGGCCAGTTTTGTGCATTCGGGGCCACGATCATTCAGCACATAAAGCAGCAATCGTTCGCCATCATGCGTCCATTCCAGATCGACCAGTTCGACAGCGACCTGCCACTTGTCAATCCTTTCCTGCCAGATGCCAAATTCCTGATCGGCTTTCTGTCGAAGCTCCTGCTCTCGCTGCATGTCTTCCGCAGAGGCAGTCCGGACAAGAATGGCCTGCGGATTTGCTTCGGTCTCTTCGAAAATCGGTTGCGGAAGTTTCTGCATGATTGTCGCGAGCCGTTCGCCGCGATCGGTCTGCACAATCACATTCTCTCCACGCTGAGGATTCTCATCCTCGGTTCCAAAACAGCGAACCGTTTCACTCTGTCGACCAAAGCGGACCAGATATTCCTGCGATAAAACAGGTTCACGAACTTCATCAATCATGGCTGCATCCTACTTTTCTTCAAAGCCGAGTTTCATCTGCTTATCTTTTGCCTGATCGAAATCCTTATACAGCATACTCGGCTGGATATCCTGATTTCGCTGATACTTGCCGCTGGCGTATTCGGTCACATCACCCGTAATCGTATGATAAAAAATCTGACAAATCGGAACACCGGGATAGATACGAATCGGTTGTACGGCAAACATTTCGAGGGTCCAGTAGCCACAGAATCCGACATCGCCGAAGCCAGCGGTTACATGCACGAACAAGCCGAGTCGTCCAATCGAAGACCGACCTTCGAGCATCGGGACCAGATTCCGGGTTTCCGTCCGCTCAACCGTTCGCCCCAGATACAACTGGTTCGGACTGAGCACCATTCCTTCCTCAGGAATCGTATACCGAGTATACCGGTTTGGCCGCTGCATATCGAGAACGATCTCTTCGTATACCAGAATTTCGTTATGCAGACACATGTTGTAACTGTTTGGGTTCAAACGCTTTTCGTCATACGGCTCGATGACGATATTCGTCCCCAGCTGTGCCTTGATTTCCTGGCCTGTCAGAATCATCCCGCTCTACCTGTCAATTGTTGAAGTTGATCAGTTAAATGATAACAAAATGTTTTTGAGTTAAGAAAATAGTATAACAACAAGCACGAAGCGCAAGCGAGTGTGTGCATATCGATTCCACACTCGCTTGCGCTTCGTGAAGTTGCAGGTATTGCAGTTATAAGAATTAAAATTTGATCAACACAAGTGTGCCACGGCTCTGTGAGCCGTGTTTTTCAGGGTGGAGGCATCAGGAGCACTGGAAGAAAATAAGATCACGCAATGCACGGCTCACAGAGCCGTGGCACCATTTATCAACGTCTTTTTCTTGTTTTTAACGATCATGTTAAAAAATGTGCAACTTAAAAACTTGCGTTTCGTGCTTGTATTTTAAAATTTCGCCCGGTTTTAGACGTCGAGATCATCTGCCAGCGCCGACTCCGACATGATGATCCGATATCGTTCGCTCGCATCCTTGCCGAACAGCTGATGGAACGTCTCATCGGCATCGACCTGACTCTCGATTTCGACTTTCAACAGCACGCGTTTCGTCGGATCGAGGGTCGTTTCCTTCAATTGCGAGGCATCCATTTCGCCCAGACCTTTAAACCGGCTGATCTCGACTTTCCGATTAGCTGCCAGTGATGCCAGGATTTGCTCCTTATGCATATCGTCCAGAGCATACATGCTCTCTTTGGAGGTCGTTATTCGATACAACGGCGGCTGGGCGATGAAAAGTTTCTCCTGACGAATCAACTCCGGCATGTGTCGATAGAAGAAGGTCAACAGGAGTGTACTGATGTGATATCCATCCGCGTCGGCATCCATCAGCAGGATGATGCGGTTGTATCGTAATTTATGAATATCAAAATTTGGTCCGACTCCTGCCCCGAGAGTTTCAACCAGATCGTTAATTTCCTGGTTGGCGAGCACCTTGTTGATCTTCAGAGACTCTGTATTCAGGACTTTTCCGCGAAGTGGAAGAATCGCCTGAGTTCGCGAGTTTCGTCCCGAAGCAGCAGTTCCACCAGCCGAGTCCCCTTCGACGATAAACAGTTCCGATTCCCCGGCATCGTTCGAACGACAATCGAGCAGTTTCCCCGGCAGGCTGGTTCGTTTGCCTCCTGGCGTTTTTCGCTTCACTTGTGCTACGGCATCTCGACTCGCTTGACGTGCCCGGGCAGCCAGAATGATTCGCCCGAGAATCGCATCGGCAATCGATGCATTATTGTTTAACCAGGTTTCGAGCGTCGGGCGAACCAGTCCTTCGACAATCGACGCCACTTCCGGGTTATTCAGCTTTTCTTTGGTCTGCCCCTGAAACATGGGATCGCCATGAAAGACCGAGACCACGCCGAGCATCCCCTCTCGGATATCCTCCGCAGAAATGTTGACGCCTTTCGGCTTCACATTATGCACATCCATATAATTCTTGACGGCTTTGAGAATCCCCGATCGCACGCCGTTCAAATGGGTGCCGCCAGCATGCGTGCGGATCCCATTCACATAACTGCGAATTTGCTCGTCGGTCGCTTCGGTCCAGCGAAGAACGAGTTCCGTCTTGACCTGACCGTCATCTTTCTCGGTCGAGAAAATGACATCATGGACAGGCTTTTTCTTCTCGTCCTTCGTCAGTTTTTCGATATACGCCTTGATCCCCTCTGGCTGATGAAACTCTTCGGTTTCATTTTTCGCTTCATCCGTAAAACGAATTTTCAAGCCAGCGTGGATGTAGGAAATATCTTCGAGATGCTGACGGATCGTGTCGGTGCTGAAAGCAATCCGACGGAAGATTTCATCATCCGGTCGGAAATAAATAATCGTCCCATGCCCCTTGAAAGGCTTGGACTTTTTGACAGGAGTTGTCGGGCGGCCACGCTTATAACGCTGAACCCATTCAAAACCATCCCGATGCACCGTTGCCACCATTTCGGAAGAGAGGGCATTGACAACAGATGAACCGACGCCGTGCAATCCCCCGCTACGGGCGTAGTTTTTATCGGAAAATTTCCCCCCGGCATGCAGGGTTGTGAGGATCACTTCTAGAGCGGACTTCTTGTACTTGGGATGCTTATCGACCGGAATCCCGCGACCATTATCACCCACTGTCAACGCTTCGCCATCTTTGTGCAGCGTGACTTTAATCGTGTCGGCATGACCGGCCAGGAATTCATCGACAGAGTTATCGATCACTTCCCATAACAAATGATGCAATCCGCGATGATCGACCCCGCCGATATACATCGAAGGCCGCCGCCGAACCGCCTCGAGCCCTTCGAGAACTTCAATATCGGACGCTTTGTAATTAGATGGAGTTGCAGTCGCCATAGGTACCTGTTTTGCTTATTAATCTGTAGGTCAGGCACTGCCTGACGAAATCGATTCACATCTATTGTTGGGTTACGCTCCGCTAACCCAACCTACTTTTCTCCACACTGGCCTCTGGCCACTCTTATTCCGACCAGTCCACCAGTTGAATCTCCGGCCTGACAATCTCTTTGAAGCCAGTCCGCTGACTCGTTTTCACTCCCTTACCGGCTCGTGAAGTTACGCCATACTTTGCTTGGCCGAAGGCGAGTTTATTGCCGTTATCGTTAATCACGTGCAATGTATCTCCCGGACGAGCCAGCAGGATTGCTCCAATAACTTCGTCGTCTTTTTCCAGTTTGATACCCCGCACTCCTCGGCCAGGTCCTGCCAAGAGCGGGACTTCGCTCAACTCAAAGTGAATCACTCGTGCCCCTGATGTTGCGAGGAACATTGTCTGCTGATCGGTGATCAAATCGACAAACACAACGCGATCCTCTTTTGCCAGTCGACAATATTTTCGGCCAAGTTTCGTCGAGGCCTGCCGGAATGAGGAAAAGGAAATTGACATTACCTGACCGGCTGCAGTCGCGATCAGCAGATACGGTTCCGGCGAATCTCCGTCGGGCGGATTGTCAGCCGGCGTGAAGCGAGGATCGGTCGTCATACCGGCAATGATCTTCGCTCCATCACTCATTTTCACATACTTGCCGAGCGGTTCGCCGTATCCGGTCGAAGCTGGGATCTGATCGACCGGCAATGTATAGGCGGCTCCATCATCCGAGAAGAAGACAATCGCATCGAGCGTACTGGCCGGCAGCACATTCAGGACTTCATCCCCCTCGCGAATTCGCATCTTCTCAATGCTTTGAATTCGTCCAACACGCTTGATCCAGCCATCTTTTGTGATGACGACATTCGTGTTCTCTTTAACGATGTAGGCTTGAGGATCGAACTCGGAAATTTCTTCCGAAGAGCCGATGGCCGTGCGACGTTTGTTGCCGTATTTGTCGCCCAGTTCGCGGAGTTCATCGCTGACGATGCCCCACAGCTTTTTCTCGGAGGCGAGCAGAGCCTGGATGCGTTTTGCTTCTGCCCGTTTTTCTTCCAGTTCCTGCATGATCCGATCAATTTCCAGTTCGGAAATTCGGTACAGAGCCATATCGAGGATCGCATCGACCTGGATTTCATCAATCGGAAAGACTTCCATCAATCGCTTCGCGGCATCGGCTTTGCCCTGACTGCTGCGAATGATTTTCAAAGCTTTATCGAGCCCATTGAAAATAATCTCGAAGCCTTCGAGAATGTGAATTCTCTTGAGCAGTTGAGCCAGCAGGTATTCGAGACGGCGAGTGATCGTCTTCAGGCGGAACTTCAGAAAGTGGCTGAGCAATTCCTGCAGATTGACCTGAGCCGGTTTGAGATTGTCGTGTTCATCGGGAACCAGACAGGTCGCATTGAAGTTGAAGTTCAGCTCCAGCGAGGTGTGCTTATACAGATACGCCATCACGGTTTCGGCATCATCGGCACTCTTGAGTTCGAGCACGATGCGCATGCCGAGTTCTTCGCTGCTCTCATCGATCGCAGAGAGCAATTGCGGTAACTTTTTCGTCTCGGCGACCGTCCCCAGGTCGACCATCAAGGGCCCTGTTTCGACGCCGTAGGGAATTGAGGTAATGACGATATTATTTTTAACTCGTCCCGTCTGCAGCTTGTCCGGCTCCCACTCAGCTCGAACTTTGATCGAGCCCCGCCCGGTTTCATAAACGGTTCGCAGATCCCGACGGTCGGTCACAATGCGGCCACCGAGCGGAAAGTCTGGCCCTTTAACGTACTTCATCAATTGAGCAACAGTCGCCTCAGGATTGTCGATCAAATGCAGGCAAGCCTTAACGACCTCGCCCAGATTATGCGGTGGGATATTCGTCGCCATCCCGACCGCAATTCCCTGCGTGCCGTTGACCAACAGATTCGGAAACCGGGAAGGGAGTACGACGGGCTCTTTTCTTTCTCCATCATAAGTGTCCCGCATATCGACTGTGTTGAATTTCAATTCCGACATCAATTCAGATGCTATTGGAGTCAACCGAGCTTCGGTATATCGGGACGAAGCCGCTGGCAAGCCGATGATGGACCCGAAATTCCCCTGACCATCGACCAGCGGTTCCCGCAACGTGAAATCCTGAGCCATCCTGACCAGGGCATCATAAATAGCCATGTCGCCGTGTGGGTGATAGTTACCCATCGTATCACCCGCAATTTTCGCACACTTACGGGCTTTAACGTTACTGGTCAGCCCTAAGTTGTCATACATGACGAACATAATACGACGCTGCACCGGCTTGAGGCCATCCCTCACATCCGGCAATGCTCGCGACTGGATAACCGAAAACGCGTAATTCAGATATCGTCTGCGAGTTTCGTCTGTAAGCGAGACGTACTGGATGCGATCCGTCTCATCGGGAATGAGAGCCGCTTCACCGTTCGATTTCTTCGATTTCTTACCAGCCAATGGTATCTACTCCGTGCTGTTAATCAGCCGTCTCTGTGAATGCTATTCTGATTGGTTTCGATCGCGTAGGATAGGCAGGGATCAAAATTCCGTCAAATGGGGCAAAATAGAGATCGGCTAAACGACTCGCTTCACTCCAGCTTTGTGAAGAGAGTGAGGATAAGTAGTGTGTCTTCCATACTTATAATTTGGTTTGATGATGTTATAAAGCACGACAACGGAGTGCGTTTCAGATATTTGAGGCCCAAATCTAAGCCCTGAAAGGGCAGTCGGTGTTCACCATATTTGATGGCCTCAATTTGTCCGCCTGACAAGGAAAACGTTAGTGGAGACTTCTGAATTCATCGTCCGCTGGACCGCTCGTCTGGTCGTTTTTGCGTACGTTTTACGACTTCTGTACGATTTGCAAATCTGGCCCTGGCCAAAAATACGCTCTGATCGAACGAACCGTATCATGCGAAATGTGTGGATCGCAGCAGCGTTCATTTATCTGATTCACATCGCAGCCGCGTTCCAGTTCGTGCATCACTGGAGCCATGCAGCCGCCTATGAACATACCGCTCAACAAACCGCACGGATTACCGGCTGGCATTGGGGAGGTGGCGTCTGGATCAATTACCTCATTGCTCTATGGTGGCCGCTGGATTTGCTTTGGACCTGCCAGAAGGGTATCGACAAACTTCCCCGCTGGTATGTCAGGATAATGCATGCCAGTTTGGGGTTTATCATCTTCAATGCGACGGTTGTTTTTGGCCCGAAGTGGTGGATTGTGTTGGCCGCATTATTCGGGACTTATCTTTTGGTCATAAAATTACTAAAACTGTAGGGTCCGCTGTGCGGACCATAATACGCACAATTGGTCCGCACAGCGGACCCTACTTCTACTTTTCTTTCACAACGCGATTCAAAACCGTTCCCTCATCATCAATCGACTCGATAATCAACTTAGGTGGACTCTTCTTGGTTTCCGGTTCGACTTGCACAAACAGAAATCCGCCTGTCGGTTTTTTGTAGTGATAAGGCTGCTTAATCAATCCTTCCGGATCAGTGCTGTTTTTCTGGCCGGGGAAGCTTCCCATGATTGAGTTTTCATCATTGAGGGCTCCACAGGAAAACTCTTCGACTCCCTGCGGATGAATGCTGTGATACTGCCAGTGGCGGTCACCGCAGAAGTTGATCAGATTGATTTGATGCTCATTGAGCCAGTTGAAAAACTCCTCTGCCTCGGCTCGGAAACCACCCAGATTCGTGTGATTATCAGTTTTGCGGGCACTGTCGGGGCCGACCATTGGTGTTGGGGAAATCAGGATTTTCCAGGTGGCATCGCTTTCGAGAAGCGTCTTCTGGAGCCATGCTTTCTGCTCGGCTCCCCAGATTGTTTTCTCTGGTCCATCCTCGGCTTTATTCGGCGAACGATAGTCACGCCCCTCTACAAACCAGAGTTGCAGGTGCTTATTGACGCGATGCGTTCGATACGTTGGCTTGTCCTTTTCACCAGCCGGATGAATTGGCATCTGTTCGCGAAACAGATCGATTCCAACTTCTACAGATGGTTCTCGATTCGATTTCAAATCGGCATCATTATATCGGAAATCATGATCGTCCTTCGACCAGTATGCCGGGGTTTGTGAAAAGAACTTGATCAACCGGGGAAACCGAAACTGCTCATGCCATTTCTGACGCAACTCCGGCAATGTCTTCGCGGGATTGTTTCCGGGATGGTCGTAATAAACGATGTCGCCTGTGCCGATGAAAAATTCAGGTTCGAGTTTCAACATTTGTTCAAAGACGGGATAACCGAGTTTGCGATCCTCTTCGGTCGCGGTGACTGGCCCACCTCCATTCGATTTCCCACTCATGAACGAGTGATAGTTCATGCAACTTCCCATACAGAATTTCAGAGGGACAGCTGTCTCTGGATCATTCAAGGTGCGAAAGCTGCAGACTGGTCCAGTTTCCATATCTGCCTGATCAGTTCCATAATGGAGCCGATAATAATATTGAGTCCCCGGTTTCAGGTTCGTCAATTCCGCTCGAACAATAAAATCAGATTCCGGTTCAGCCTTCAGCCAATCGGTCTGCTTACTATCCGAAAAGTTTTGATCGATACTCCACTCGAACTTTGCCAGGCCCGCTTTCCCGGTAATATCTCCGGAAGGATCCAGAACAGGGCCTGGAATTTCAGTCAAACGAGACTGAAGCAGCACGGAAGTCGCAGTAACTTCCCCTGCCATTTCTCCCTGAGCATGAAATATCTCAACGGCTTGAGCAGGTCGCTCACCAGCACAGATAAGAATTGCAAAACTCAGAATGTAGTATGGGAAGAATTGGAAGCGCATCTCAATATCTCCTGATGAAAAATCGCCCTGAATTGGGGGAGGGGTGATTGAATAAACGGCATGGAATCATTTTCTTCGACTTCAGAAACTCTACACATCGAGCAAACCAGCTGACAAGTCGGCATTAGATCTGATTTCCCTATTTCAAATAGTCACTCATAAATCAATGACGACTTCCACAGAATTTCCGCGCGGGAATTGATAATCTATTATCCAACTGTCATAGTGGCATATTGATATGACGGAACGAGGGAGTCGCGTTTCGTCCCAGCCTGAACACCCTCCGAGGAGTACAACAGCATGCATTGCGGAACAAATGCATCTTTCATTTGCAAACTTACGTTTTGTCTCACTCTAATGATGAGTTCCCCCCTTCAGGCCGAAAACTGGCCCAGCTGGCGTGGACCAACTCAAAACGGGATCTCAACCGAAAAAGGAATTCCAACGGAATTCGCTGGAGAAGATAGCAAAAACGTCGCTTGGAAAGTCGCCTTGCCGGGACCAGCCGGTGCGACTCCGGTCGTATGGGGAGATCGCATTTTTCTCACTTCACCTGTCGTCGAGTATGTCGTGAACGAGGATGGGGTCAAAGCTCCCAAGGAACAACCTCAGCCCTTAATGCTGATGTGCTTTAACACGAGTGGCAAGGAACTCTGGAGCCGTCAGATTGCAGAGAGCAGTCAAACGGCTCGCGGAGATGAAGGCAATGCCGCGTCTCCTTCTCCTGTGACCGATGGCGAACATGTCTGGTCCTTCATGGGGACAGGCGATCTGGCTTGCTTCGACTTTGACGGTAACGAAATCTGGAGTTTCAACGTTCAGGATCGCTACGGCAAGTTCGACATCCAGTTCGGCATGACTTCCACTCCGGTTGTCGAAGGCGATTATCTTTACATGGCCATCCTCCACGGTTCCATGAGTTCCGGAGAAACCGGCTATGCGAAAATTATTCGCATCGATAAAAGAACCGGCAAAGCCAATTATGCTGTCGACCGTCCCAGCGAAGCCACATACGAAAACACACATTCTTATGCCTCGCCGATCCTGTATCAGGACGATCATCAGAAATATCTGATCGTCCACGGTGGCGATTACACGACTGCTCACCGTCTCGAAGATGGTTTGGAAATCTGGCGAGTCGGGGATATGAATCCAGAAGAGAATTACAACCGTTATTTGCGTTTTGTTGCCTCTCCTTCCTATGGCGATGGAGTCGTTGTGTGCCCGACCGCCAAAAATGGCCCTGTTGTCTGTGTCGATGCAAATTCCAAAGGGAATGTCACTCACAATGATAAATTTGAATTGTGGCGAGCAGAGAAAACAACCGATGTCCCATCGCCATTGGTGTACGACGGACTCACCTATATCTGTCGTCAGGATGGCAGTGTGTTCTGCGTTGAATCTCGTTCCGGAGAAGAAGTCTATCCACTTCATAGAACGCATCCTCAGAGACACCGTGCTTCTCCAATCTTAGTCGATGGACACATCTACCTGACTGCTCGCGATGGCCGCATCACGGTTTTCAAAGCCGGCAGAGAGTTTGAAATCGTCGCCGAGAATGATCTGGGAGAAGACATGTCTTCCTCACCCGTCGTTTCCAACGGCGTGATGTACCTCCGCTCCTTCGGCCACTTGTGGGCAATTAAGAAGTAAGTGCTATAATCTGCTGTTAAACAAAAAATGGATGCCATGCTTGCATCGCGAAGCAGGGCAAGCCTGCTGAACGGTTACTTTGTTAGAGGTTAGAACTTCGTCCTTCACCTTGTGAGCGGTAATCATTCCTAAGGCCCGGATGAGGGGATCCCTTCAGCGTCCGGTTTATAATCCACATCGATTTCCCCTCACCCTAATCCTCTCCCTGAGGGAGAGGGGACTTGGTTTTGTTTACTTCCAATATTTATTCACACTCCATTAACTCTTGTGCTCTATTACAACTTGGCGTCTTGGCGGTTCATCATAATTCACGGCAGAGCCGTGTGAAATCACACTCCCATGTTTCAGTTCGCACTCAAAAACGTTCTCAGCAAACCGGTACGCACCAGTCTGGCCGTCATCGGGATGACAGTTGCCATTATGGGCATGGTCGGCCTGTTTTCGATAGCTGAAGGACTTGATCAAGCCGTCGGGAATACGCTCGATCGTGCCCCCGGATTTGTCGCCATGCAACGGGGCGCCCCGATTCCACTCTTTTCCGCGTTGCCGAAATCGTGGGTGGAAGAACTCGAATCGATTCCCGGAGTCCGAGCGGTCAGTCCGGAATGCTGGGCTCGTGCAAATGTGATTGATGGTCAGGTTGTCGTTTCGCCGCCGCGACTGTTGTGTGGGTCGGATATTGTCCGTCGAAATCAAATCGAAACGGGGATCTATCGAGATGATATTGTCCAAGGGCGTTACTTGAATAAGGAAGATTTGAACTCGTTCAAATGCGTTGTGAGTTTGCCGATCGCCGAGGAATACAACAAAAAGGTTGGCGACCCCGTTGAAGTCAATGGCAACGAATTGAAAATCGTCGGTATCTATCACACAGGCTCCATCCTGCTCGATGTCGCCATCATTATCGACGACAACACCTTCCGCAAAATGACTCGCTTCAACGAGGAAACCGTCTCCAGCTTCTACATCGAAAAGACAGCCGACGTATCCGATGACGAGTTGATCGACCGTATCCAGAATCATTTCCGAGGACGAGGTCCCTCCGCCTGGCAGGGTTCAATGTTATTGGGCAGCCCCGGCCTGAATCCACTGAGCGAACTGGTCAAATCGATTGATCGATTCTTCAAACAGGGACAGCAACCGACTTCACCACCAGCGACTCAGCCTGAGGCGATTCCTAAAGAGTCTTCACAACGAATACTGACTGAAAACAAAGTTGCTGACGACCCGATGGAAGTTCGTCTGGCAACTGACTGGGCAGGCCGCTTCGAAAAGTTTGCCGAGGATCTCGATATCGCGCTCGGCCTGCTCACCAGTCTGGGTATTTTGATCGCCGTCGTTAGCGTGATCAACACCATGCTTATGTCGGTCTCGGAACGGATGAGCGAATTCGGAATCCTGCGTGCCAACGGATGGAGCAGACTCGATCTCGTCAAACTGATCGGTTGGGAAAGTTTTATGCTCGGCCTGGCCGGCGGCCTGCTTGGATGCGGCATCGGCTGGGGACTCACGCTTCTCGTCAATGCCTCCTTCCCCGCCAAATTCGAACTCTACGCCAGCCCGCAGTTACTCATTTCCTCACTGCTGTTCAGTTGCCTGCTCGGCGTCATCAGCGGCCTCTACCCCGCCATCTGGGCCGCCCGCATGAGCCCCATGGACGCTATCCGCCGTAATTAGTGCATTACAATATTGAAGCTGTCATTATTCATCAAACTTCGCTTTACTCGGGTAATAGACTCGAACGTCCGGGTGCATTGTGTAGAGCCGATACTGCTCGCCGTCGTGAATCATCTGACCACTTGAGTTGTTGGTGCTGATGATCGGGTTGCCGGGGTATTTTTTCCAAATCACCAGATCATCCGAGACGGCAAGACAGGTCGTCCAGGGCCCTTTCCAGTTCGGATCGCCATTGCCGTGATAAACGCCGTAATATCGGCCACCGTAACGAAAGACCTGATTCAGCGCGATCGCATGACGATCGTACTCATCGGGGCCTCGTTCAATAACAGGGTTGTCCTGAACGTTTTTCCAAATTGTCTTGTCCGTCGATTTTGCCAGCCAGACGCCGCGGTCTCCGCGCTCGTAAAACAGGTAACACGTTTCATCTTCGATCCACAAAGTCGGCGTGCCATAAGGTCCCGGAGACAGCGGTGAACCGTCGGTGTTTCGGACATCGAGCCTGCCCCGTTCAGTCCAGTGGATTCCGTCTGGGGAAGTCAACATGTGCGGAATGTCGCCGAGGCCTTCAGCAACCATGTAAAATGTGTCCTCATGACGCACGACCTGGACATCTTCGGTCCACACTTGATCGAAGATCGGATTTTCTGAATACCGCTTCCATGTCAGGCCGTCCGGTGAGGTTGCATAACCGAGCATCTTCTTCTCGGCTCGCTCGTCGTTATATCCGGTATACCATAAATGCCATTTCCCCCCGTGCTGCAAAATGCAGCCGCGCTCTCGAATTTTATCGTCCCACGTTTCAGCTGCCGTTCCCGCAAAAACGGGATTCTTCTGATACGCAGTGAAGTTCACCAATTCAGCTGGAAACAGTTCATCGGCCACTAAGCTCGACGAACACGAAACAAACAGGAGAGCCGCCAGGATAAACAAATCGGCTATCAATAATCGGCATTTCATAAGATCGATTTCCAGAGTATTTCCAATATTAATTTCCAGAGTTCTCTTTGAATTACCATAACGTTTGAGGCACTCATCGTACAAACCAAGCCTGGTAAGCTCATGTCGAACTGAGTGCCATGCTCACACTTGTGTGAGCATGCAATGTGGGTGAAATCCAATTTAGAAATCGTTCTTTTAAGTGCTTGCCTAACGGGAAGATCGCGTTAAGCATATCCACGACAAGCGTGGAGAGAGCACCCAGTTCAATGCGGAACGGGATGCAAAACTGACGGCGAGGGAAGTTTAAATCAATCAGCTATCTGGATTTATGTGTTCTAGATAATTTTCTCTTATCTCATTGAGTGTGCGACCATCTTCTAACTTCCAGACATGCCAACCATTTACGCTGGTGCGTGTACTCCCAGAGTCTTGTATGCCAAACAAAGCTGCGTAACTGAGTGCTGAAAACTTACGTCCCAAAACATCAAGAGAGCCATCTTCGAGTACCTCGGCGTAATATACTTTCTGCTCTCCATTGCGTGGTTTGTAAGGCATCTGGAATTTCTGCCCATATTCAATAAAACCTTCATCGAGTAGATCAGAAATTGTGACGTTGTAAGTTGATCTGTCAATTACAGGATCCTCAACAGTCTGAGTCGTCATTATAGGGCTGAATTCATCTGGGATTTTATAAGCGATGTTGGTCGGATTATTAAATTCAACGTACTTCTGCACTATCCATAAACGTACATCTACTTTTAATGTTGCTGCCCATTCCCGTAAATCATTCTTAACTGAATCGATTGGCATCCCAATGATGGGATTTGAGGCAATGATTTCACCTAATACATGACGGTAATCGATCGGATCGATATTCTGATCAGCAAACTTTTCCTGCAACGACTCATCATCTCGCACTCGATTGATAACCGTATCAATAAGCTTCAGCTTTGTCGCTGGATTGTTAGCAGCAATAATTTGCTTAGCCACCTGGGGTGCAATATGACTCCAGACACTGTGCTTGCTGATCTCCGCTTCCACGAGATACCAGCATTTGCCTTCCAGATCTATTGCATACCCGTCCGGGATAGTACCTGCTCCATCGACAGTTCGTATTAAAGACTTCGGCAGATAAATTGAAGATGGTCCAAAAATATGCTCAGCATTAGAGATAACTACTTGTTCAAGTTCGTCCTCAGAATCAAATGATTCGAGAACAAATTTACGATTGTCCATCACAAACATGAGTGTAACCTGATGACATAGATTTACTGAATTCAATTACTACTGAGAGGGGCACAGCCTATTCTGCCATCATGCGAATGTCAATTCGTACAGGATGGTTGATCAAGATCGGGTTGATCAAGATCGGTATGTCTCAGCATTGTAGGTCAAGCACTGCCTGACGAAATGTGCGAGCCACCTCGTTTGTCGTCAGGCAGTGCTTGACCTACATCTACAGGGAAATCAAACAGAATTGTGTATAAACAACAGGTTTTAACGCATTCTACTGTATCTTCTAGCCAAGCCAGCAGTGGTGTATGTCAAAAGACGGTTCTCGGTAGACAGATCACGACATTCTCCATACTGTAGTTTTGCAATACGCTGATGCTGAATAAAAAGCCATCTGATGTGGTGGCAGGAATGATAAAGTAATGAGTGAGAGGCGATTGAATGTTCAAATTCATCCATGCGGCTGACATCCACCTGGATAGTCCGTTACGTGGTCTCGAACAATATGAGGGTGCTCCTGTCGATGAGATTCGTGCCGCGGCTCGCCGGGCGTTGGCAAATCTTGTGGATCTGGCGATCGATCAGCAGGTTGCCTTTGTCGTGATTGCGGGCGACATTTACGATGGCGACTGGCGAGACTACAACACCGGCTTGTATTTTGTCGATCAGGTTCGGCGTCTTCGGGAGGCGGAGATCCCGCTCTATCTGATTTCCGGCAATCACGATGCTGCCAATCGGATGACTCGCACACTGCGGCTGCCGGAAAACGTGACCTTCTTTTCAGCCGACGCACCGGAAACCGCTTTGATTCCCGAGCTGGACGTTGCAATCCACGGGCAAAGCTTCCCCACCGCTGCGGTCTACGATGACCTTTCCGAAGGCTATCCGCTTGCAGTCTCCGGCTATTATAATGTAGGCATCCTTCACACCTGTGCGACCGGTCGAGAAGGTCATGACCGGTATGCCCCCTGCTCTCTCGAAGGTTTGAAAGCCAAAGCGTACAACTACTGGGCACTCGGTCATATCCATAACCGGGAAATCCTTTCGGAGCATCCCCTCATTGCATTTTCGGGAAACATCCAGGGCCGTCATATCAGGGAGACCGGTGCCAAAGGTTGCCTGCTGGTCACAGTGAACGACGATCAGTCAACGCAAACGGACTTTCGGGCGCTGGATGTCTTACGTTGGGACATCGCCAGTATCGATGTCAGTCAGTGCCAGGGTGTTGATGAAATACTGGATCTCATCGCGACACAGATCGAGTCCTGTCATGGCAACGCAGCGGGGCGTTTTCTGGCACTGAGAGTTGAACTGACCGGGGAGACATCCGCCCATCGAGACCTGCACGCCCGCAAGCATCATTGGACAAATGAAATCCGCTCTCTCGCGATTGATGTTGGAAAGGGGGATGTCTGGATCGAAAAAGTCAAATTGCGAACGTCCTCTCCAACATCGAAATCGACTCCCGGCAACATTCCCGATGATGCGATTGGTGAACTCACGTCTCTATTTGATCAGGCTCAAAAGGATCCAGGCAGGCTCTCGGAACTGGATTTTGATTTTGCCGATGTCGTGAAGAAGTTGCCCGCAGAACTCAAGACGCTCGCCAGACCTGAGGATCCCGAGTGGCTCAGGGAAATTCTGGCCGAAGCCGAACCTCTGTTGCTGAGTCGACTTGCAGGTTCGGAGGGTGAAGAATGAAAATCCTCAAACTAAACCTCACCGCCTTTGGCCCATTCACCAATGCCGAGCTTGACCTCTCAGCTGGCAACCATGGACTGCACATCGTGTATGGCCCGAATGAAGCCGGTAAAAGTTCTTCGCTGCGGGCCATTACAGATCTTCTTTATGGGATTCATTCGCGAACCCCAGATAATTTCCTGCATCCCTATCCTCGATTGCGGATCGGAGCTCTATTGCAGCACAGCGACGGTTCGATTCTGGAAATCGTACGAAGAAAGGCTACCAAGAATTCACTGTTTAATGGAGACGACTCCACTCCAGTAGATGACATTGAACTAACCCGCTTGCTGGGCGATGTTGATCGTGATCTGTTTCACATGATGTTCGGCATCGATCACGAGCGTCTCAGGCGTGGTGGTGAAGAGATCGTTCAGGGGGGTGGACGAATTGGGGAGTTACTGTTTGCGGCTGGAGCCGGACTGGCAGATTTACAGGCGGTCCAGACAATACTCCAGGAAGAAATGGATGTCCTGCTTAAAAAATCCGGGCGGACGGGAACCATTGCGACGGACATTAAAGAGTTTCAGAACGGAACTAGTGCCGTCAAGCAGGCCCAGGTTTCGGTGGAGACCTGGAAACGACACGACGACAACCTCCGCGTGGCAAACGTACGTAAAGACAGCCTCGATGAGCGGATCGGGAAGGATCGCAGGGAGCAGAATCGACTGACAAGAATTCGCGATGCGATTTCTTCCATCGGCAAGTGGAAGAAAGCCAAAGAAGATCTCGCTCAACTCAACGACGCTCCACTCCTGGCGGATGATTTTGAAAATAAAAGCAACGAGATCCTGATTGAATTGCGAACCGCTGAGCAACAAAAAGCAGATGCGGAAGTGAGTCTTAAAAAACTCGAAAATGAACTGGAAGAGCTGGTTGTTCCGGAGAAATTGCTGCAGGAATCCGAGGCAACCGAATCGCTGCGTGACCGCCTGGGTGGCTATCGAAAAGCGATGTCGGATCGACCGAAACTGGAAACGTCGCGAGAACTGGCAGAAAACGAAGCCAAAGAAATTCTACGTGAACTCGGCCGGGCTCCCGATTTGTCGATCATTGAAGAACTCCGTCTCCCGACAGATAAAACGGTTCGTATCCAGAACCTCGGAAACCAGCAGGAAGGACTTGTCGAACGTGTGCAGTCTACAAGACGGGAATGTGAGAAAATCCGCAGCGAGATCAGCCGTATTGATAATAAGCTGGCCGGAATCCAGATTCCCAAAGCGACGGAGAGCTTACGGAGTACCGTTCGCCAAATCCAAAACGAGGGAGACCTGGAATCCCAACTCGAACTCGCGATCAATGAAGTTCGCGAACTGGAGGAAAGTGCGGCTGTTGCTTTAAGTCAACTGGGGTTGTGGTCGGGAAGTCTCGCAGAGGTGGAGAAACTCGCAGTCCCAACTCTGGCATCCATCGATCAATACTCTGAAGAGTTCAAAGATCAGCGAAGTCTGATCAAGTCGCTCCGGGAACGACTGAATGAAAAAACGCGGGATCAGGAGCAACTCGAAGCTCAACTCAAGCAACTCGAACTCGGGCAGAAAGTCCCCACGGAAGAGGAACTTGAAACCGCTCGAAATCGCCGTGAACAGGGTTGGCAGTTGGTCCTCAACGCATGGAATAAAGATCAGGAAAACGAGGCGGATGTCCGGGAATTCCTCCAGAAATTCAGTCCGGCGACAAGTCTTGCGGAGGCCTACCGACGTAGTGTTGAAGAAGCCGATCAAATTGCCGATCAGTTGCGGTCCGACGCCGATCGTGTTGCCAGTAAAGTCAAGATCCAGGCCGACATCGAGCAACGACAAACCGACTCTCAGAGTCTTGAGCAACAACTCGAAATTGCGGAGGCTGAGGCTCTGGATCTGGAATCGCGATGGAAAGAAATCTGGGCACCACTCTCGATCACCCCTCTTTCACCACTTGAGATGCGAGACTGGCTCCGCAAACAACAGGTTCTTTCGCAGACTGCGGCTGAACTTCGATCAAAACAGATGAAGGAGAATCAACTCAGAACCCGTGTCGAAGCCATGGTTCATGATATTAAAGCGGAACTGACTACCTTTGATGCTGGGGCTACTACAGAAGACAGTTCTCTGCGCGAGTTGTTGCGATTCGCTTCTGGAAAGTGCGATGAAATCCAAAAGGCAGAGAATCTTCTGGACCAGCTGACTAACGATTTAGAGTCCAATCGTAACGAACTGATCGATGCAGAATCCCGTTTTTCAGATTCTGAAAACGACCTGACCGAATGGCAGGCCAAATGGGCAGCCGAGATGGCTGCACTGGGGCTACAGGATGATGCAATGCCGTCCCAGGCGAACAGCGTTCTTTCCAATGTAAACCGTTTGTTCCAGAAATTTCAGGATTCTGATCAATATCGAGTTCGGCTCGAAGGGATTGATCGCGATGCCAATGAGTTTGATGCCGATGTTCGCGAACTCATTGGACGGACGCTTCCTGAACTTGCTGAAGTCAAGGCCGATGACGCAGTCGCATTGTTATCTGCTCGATTGATGGCCGCCCGTTCCGCCCAGGAAAAGCGATCCTCATTGATTAAGCAGCGAGACGAGCACGAAAGGAATCTGAAGGGAGCCGCAGAGCGGATCTCCGAATTCAAAGCCTCACTGGACGAAATGTGCCGGCAAGCAGCCTGTGACACCTATGAACATCTTTCCGAAGCGGCTAATAACTCACGACGACGTCGAGAGCATGAGCGTTCCGTTAATGAACTTGAAGAATTAATCAGCAGTCAAAGCGGTGGCGGTCAGTTTGAAACATTTCTGGCGGAAGCCGAGGCTGTTGATATTGATTCGCTCCAGCCTCAAATTGACGAACTCGCGGAGAACATCGAACGCTTAGGGAAAGAGCGAGACGAAGTGATTGCTCAGATCGAAGCCGAGAGTATTGAGCTCCGAAAAATCGATGGAGGTTTCCAGGCCTCAGAAAACGCGGCCAAATGTGAGAGCATTGCGTCTCGCCTGGAGGAACAGGTGCGGGATCTCGCTAAGCTGCGAATGTGTGCCGCATTGTTGAATGCGGCTATCGAGGAGCATCGAAAAAAGAACCAGGGGCCGGTTCTAGGTCGTGCCAGTAATAACTTCAGTCAGATTACTCTGAACGGCTTCAAAGAACTTCGTGCCGATTTTAACGAACGAGGGGAACCCGTTCTGACAGGCGTACGCAGTTCGAGTAATGAAGCGGTTCCCGTATCGGGAATGAGCGACGGCACCTGCGATCAACTTTACCTTGCATTACGACTTGCCAGCCTGGAAACCTGGCTCGAACGACACGAGTCAATTCCATTCATCGTCGACGACGTGTTAATGAACTTCGACGATGAACGTGCAATTGCGAGTCTCGAAGTGCTCGCAGAATTATCAAATCGAACTCAGGTCATATTTTTCACACACCACCAACATCTCGTCGACATAGCCCGGAAGAGCCTTTCCAATGAAGATGTTTTCGTCACTACACTCAGCGAGCAAGCAGCGACGACTTAACGCAGTTCAGGCGATTTGGCGATGTAATGGCATGAAACGCAACCAGGACTTAATGTTCATATGATATGGAGAGATCGCTTTTCATGTTTGAATTGCAGACTTTCAAGAAATACCCAAGAGAATAAGTTTCGGCTGTCAACGCATTGTTCGTCCTGCACCGACAATCAGCAGATAGACCGATCTCATGATCCTGGCTCACCAACCGGACGCTGAGCCCCGATTGGGTTGCATTGAAATCATATCACGTTCTGAACTACCCACTGGCATGAATGTGCTGTCAGATTGGTCTTGACCAACTTTCATTATTCCGGGACAGTTTTGAAAACTTTCAACTAAGGATACATCGAGATGAACTGGATACACAGGATAATTGTGACATACATGGTGGCAGCCACCATGCATGTTCCGTTTCCTGTGTTCGATGGTGACAATCTCAAGAGTGGAGAAATACATCCCACTGCAGCAGCAGCAGACAATGACGACAATGAGGTGGATTTCATCTTTCTCGGCTGCGATCCACCAGACGACTCGGACGATGGCCCTGTCGATGATGATCCCGAAAACGGTTCAAGCTCCGCTTCTGGGCATCTCTTGGCATCTCCGAGATTGGACTATGGGTCGATTGTCCAGATTGATTTGCACCAGTTTCATTTCGCCTGGAGTGCCCTCCCTGAGTTTAATGATGTCGCGGCTGATAGCTTGCGAGACGAAATTCCGTTTCGCTATTTCTCATTTGGAAAGCTGTGTCAAATTGGAATTGTATGCCTGCGTTGCTAAGCAGGGAAATTTTTTCATTTGACTTAATCGATCATCCAGCTTTTCACTCAGCAGCTTAATCTTCAGGCTGCCTCAATATGAGAAATCTAATGGGAATTCATGCGACTGCTTTCGTCCACTCGGACGCTATTGTTCATCCGTCATGCGAAATTGGACTCAATGTGGTCATCGATGGTCCTGCCCGCATTGGACCAGACTGCCACTTCGGACCCTCTGCAATAGTTTTGGGGAACACGGAAATCGGGGAGGGCTGCTCGGTACATTCCCATGCCGTCATCGGGGACATCCCTCAAGACCACAAATTCACCGGAGCGATAAGCTACTGTCGAATTGGACAAGCCTGCGTGATCCGGGAAGGAGTCACCATCCATCGGGCGTGTGTCGAGGGAGAAGCCACCGTTATCGGTGATCGCTGCTACCTGATGACGAATTCTCACGTTGCCCACGACTGTGTGCTGGCCGACGAGGTGACCTTGATTAGCGGTGCATTACTGGGAGGGCACGTTCAGATCGGTCACAAAGCGATCATTTCTGGAAATACCGGCATCCATCAATTCGTTCGTATCGGGGAAATGGCAATGGTCGGCGGCGTTGCCATGATCAGTCAAGATATACCTCCCTTTGCGATGACAAACCACGATGGGGAGATTGCAGGTCTCAATGCAATTGGATTGATGCGTGCGGGCGTGACTAAAGACGAGCGGGATGAAATCAAAGCTCTGTTCAAGATAGTGTATCGATCTGGTATGTCGCTGGAACGAGCCGTGAATCTGGCCAGAGAACTGGCCGTCACCGAAGCTGGTCGTCGCTTTGTCGAATTCTTTGATGCAGATTCCCGACGTGGAATCCGCAGACTCAGCAATCGACGAAAATCAGTCGTTTAGCAGTCATAGGGATAAGTCTGGGGTACCACAGTTATCCCAAACGATGGCCAGAGCCTATCCTTGTGGCACCCTTATCAAAGACAGAAGTGCCATTGAAACCCTATTAATCCACATATTTGTATGAAAAAAGCCGAGTTACGATTTCTCGCACCTCGGCTTGAGTGGAGGCGGGGGGGAGGCATCTTGACCCAAAAATAATGGCCTTAAACCATTTGGTATCAATGGCTTTAGGAAATCAGACACGACGGAGATTTTTCTGAAATCTTCAAAGATCAGACACGAAATCAGACACGTCAGACACGCGAATGTTGATTGGAGGTGAATCGCCTCCAACCCGTGTCCTGTTATAGCCATGAACTTCTCAGCAACTAACTGAATGAGTAAAGTGTAGATTCTGCGTGGACTATTTTAGCATCATTTAACTGGGTTAGCCTCATGCAACTCAGAGCAATCGCCACGGGCCTCTGGTAGAGTTACTTATTTCGACTCGCTTCGGCAAGGTAACTTGATCAACGAAAGTGATTTCGACTGTTGCGCTCGCTGTAAAGTCAGCATCTACTGCTTTTACAAAAGTTGAAGGACCACGTGGACTACCATGGCCTTTAGAGCAACGCGGAGAACCAGAGTTGTAACGGCAATAAAGAGGTGAAACGCTATTGTTACATTGAAACAGGTCGGCGGTTTTAATCCGTAGGATGACGGGATGATCGTTCATGTAGCGTTCAAAATGCCGTTGACCATAGTCAATCGGACCGTCTGGCCTACCTGGCCAGAAGAAGACGCGTTCGTTTAACATTTCAATGAGATCTTCAAATAAGTACCCATCTTGAAATGCTACGTTGCCCGCATATAGTGGCTGCTGATCCCGTATGCTGACCAGTCGCTTGTTAATAGTTACTTGTATTGATGACTGGCGTTTGCTCCGAAGATAAGTTGTTTCTTTAGCCTGTCGCATGAGGGCAGCCGCACTCATCAATAATGACGTTACGCGTAAGTGATCCAGATTGTTGCGATCCGTCAAATGATATAGATATGGTCGCGTGCGAATAAAGTGATTGTCTGAAAATGCCATGTTCAAAAGTCCTACCATCCACGACGGTCTATGATGCTCCGGTGGTGAAAGCGAGTTGCAATCAGAGATACCGGTGCTCCCCCGACTCGTTCTACTTCTTCTATAAATCGTAGTGTGACATCAGTCAGTTGCTCGAATCGCCTCGCATCTTGATTCTTGACACCGAGGTAGTCCACAAAAGTCAATGCGATATCCGTTGGAGCATTGAGCTCGGCAGCTCGCTTGAGTAGCCTCCAGTCAAACTCAGAAATACGTCTCTGTCGTTTTGTTGTTGTAGTTGTTTCTGTCTTCTTTAAATCAGTGAGTAAAATACCTGATCGAAGTGCTATTTCTTCCAAAGAGATTTCCTGTGACATTGGACCAGAATGTGTTCCTTCAGCTTCTGGATTCTGCACGCGTATCGGGTATGTTCGACAAACCATAATAACTTTTCTCACCCGATTGGGCGAGATTCCTGCTTCAGCTAGACATCCTGCGACCGTCGTGTCGCGAGATGTTACATGAGGATAATCGCCGTGGTAAAGACTCAACCCGGTGCCTTGTGTACCTTCAAGAAACAACCTTTTTCCATTTCTGCAAGCATGTTCGATTACTTCGTTAGCGGGCCGAATATATGGCCTCAACTTTTCCACGTCACGAGCCATAGGTACAGATCGTACACCGCGATGAAGTATACGTCGAGCAGTTGCGGCTCCAACTCCCTGCCCAGTCGATCCCATGCTTTTTACGTTTGCATTTTCACTTGTAATGTCCCTCTTCGTTATCAGTAAGACCTGTGGATCTATAGTCAAGCGATCTGGGGACAACTCGCATGAGTTGATTTCGTGCCAAAGGGTCTCAATATTCACAACAGCTCCAGCACCGAGCACTATCTTTGAGTTGGTCGCTCGATTAGTTCCTGAAGGAAGCGAATGAAATACGTCAGGGGTCGGATTTTCATATACACTGTGACCAGCATTGGGACCACCAACACGGATCAATACATCATATTCAGGAGCGAGATACGCGGCAATCTGTCCCTTCCCCTCACTTCCGTACTGTCCACCGATTAGAACGTCTACGTGCCTATCATAACCCCGGCCATAGAGCCCCAAGTGACACGCAGAACGAACCAAAACGTCGTCTGGTGTGTTACGGTGTGTATCAATAACTATGTCTGCAGTTCTTGCAAGTTTAGGTACCGCTTGTTCAGTATTATCTTTCAAGACCTCCGAATGCGATTCAAACTCCTTGATTGATTTACGGTCTCGACCCTCATATCGAGCCTCAAGTGTATCATTCGGTGCTTCCAAGTGAATATGCTTGACATTTCGACCATAACCACGACGAATAGCGTCGATTTGTCCCTGAATGCGCACTGCATCTACGATCACAATGCTTTTTAAAGGGGATGACCTAATAACTTTATCCAGTTCTTCGACAACCCACTCCCCTCCAGTCTTCTTATCCAAGCTTTCTCCCAATACCTGTAGCGAACCTCTGTCTAGATTCACTGCAGGATCAACAGCCTTTAGCAGCTGCCATGTCTTGATTACTCGGCAGTCGAACTCTCGCTCCAACAGCGATGCAAGTGTACTCTTGCCTGAAGCAACAGAGCCTGACAACAGGACGATTACGTTTTCCATTCAGCGTTCCCTATTATCACTCGGAATCTGAGAAATCGAAAAGGGTTCGCTGGCGTTCAGGTTTTTCCCATTTAGCCCGTTCAGTTGGAAGCGTGTAAACAGTCACGTCGATACCGTTGCGGCACAAAATGTCATCAATCAACTCAGCTACAACCGACCAGTTTCCACCCGCTTGACCACACCCTATACGAGGCATATGGACCGATGCGACGTGCTCGTTGGCAATCTCAAGCAGTGCATGTAAACATGTTTCCAAGTGATGGTACCGTATCCCAGGTTGCAAGGATTGACGGTAGCCATGTTGTGCAACCATATGAAATACCCAAAGATCGTCCTCGATCTGAAATAAACAGTTATTGCCCAGATTTAGTCTATTTTGATTCTGCTTAGCCCACGAAATGAAGTCTTGCTGAGCATTTGGCCAAGTTCGACTGACCACTTTGGCAAATCCACCACCCCATCTGGGCGTTGCGTCATTCACAACATGAGCAACGATACGGTTTCCATCACCCCGAGGAGAAGTTGCATCACCATCTAGATATTGGATGGTGGGAATATCCATTTTCTCAGCATCGGTTGGAGCCAGCAGGCCGACAACACGCGGTCGATCTGACCCAGGGTATGATGGAATCGCAACACACTCGATTTGCATCTCGCCTACCACTGAATCCCAGACTTCAGTGCCCTTAGCTGTAAATCCAATAGACTCACACTCGTTGACAACACTATTAGATGGGATTTTCCAGCTGCTCTTGAATGGTAGTTGCCAGCCATTGGCGCACCTGATGTAGTCGATTCTCAAAACTGTGGAACTACCTTGTTGGCCAGATGCTGCAAACACCGCACATGGTATTCTTGAAAGTTTCAGGAAACGCAATAAAACCGCTTCAGTTGAAACTTGAAATCTTGTACGTAATCGCAACAAGTTGTCGATCGAAAACTCAGAGTGACCTATTTCAGGGAAGCTGCCGAGCGGCATTAGTAACTCTGATGCGATAATGTTACATAACATCTCAAGTTGCCATTCATCCCCTTCAATCTCATGTTTTGGTGCACGGTTGCGAACGATTTCGTGACAATCCGGAAAGAATGTATGGGCGATCTCATGGGCTATCGAAAACCGTATTCGTGCTTTTGGTTGAAGCGGATTGTACTCGATTCGATAGAGCCCCTTGGATAGCGCAACAAGTCTTGCATCGCGTATCGATTCGCAGGGTATAACGGCGATCCCAAGCAGATTCGCTAACTCAAACGTGTCGAAAGGTGGACCAGTCCAACCATTTTCGACAGCCTCCAAGAGAACATTATTTGCGTGATCAATCAATGCAGATACTGGGTCACCAGCGTCGGCAAATGGCTGCACAGATTTGTTAGTCCAGAATACCGCCACGTTTCTCTTCCATTCATCAGTTTAATATGAGTTAATCATTACTCAGCATCAGCTTACTATCATTCACTGATACCTATAGTACCTAAATCTACTGCTGCATGCACCATCGTAATCTGATCTGGAGATGTAGATTCAACAAAGTCATCGCCTCACCCAGTCAGAGGCCAAAGCGTACTCCGCTGCAGTTTTGTATCAGTGATTCTATGGTGGGTGTGCCGTTGGACGAATCCTCAAATAGCTGAGATCGGAGACTCCTGAGAGCGAGTCTAATGCTCCGAGTGCAATCCAGTCACAGATGTCGTCCGCATGATGACCTCCCATGTTTAGAACTGCATTTCCTGTCATTCCTCGCGACCTCCAGTTACGAAACACGCTGGCAATAAAGCTGAGTGATCGCGCACGGTCATATGGATGTGACCGAACTGTGATTTCATTCCACAAGGGGGGGGCCACATCAATATGTTGCTGCTCATGTAGCTCTTTGTTCTCGACACCTTCGATTACGACCTGGCATTGTTCGATAAAATGATCCGCGAACACACTATTTGCACTGACAAGAGAAAGTTGAGACGCGGCCTCACCTGCCTTGTGGCTTTCAACATAAAGGGCTTGCACATCTGCACCATTGATCAACACTTGAGTGTTCTGAATATTTTGTTTGATGCATGCCGGAGTAGTATGATGCTCATCCAGCATGAACAGTATCGGCGCCCCCGCTACGATACGAACCTTAGTCAGCACACCCTCAATACTCAGCATGTTCAAGCCTTGGAGTCCACAGTCAGAAAGATCATATTCAGTCATCATGATGTTACCTTACGTATATGTTGGCAGCGTCGCCGATTTCGATTTAAGTCAAGCGATTCGATTATCATATGTCAGTCCAAACACCGTATCCGCAAGCCAGCGTTTGAATCCTGCGTTGTCGCTCCATTGTTTGAATAGTTCCGTGTCGTCATTCAGCAATCCCAGGATGACACGTCCCAAGGCGGCGTCGTGTTCGATGCGAGCCTTGCTTTTATCGCCTTGTTTCTTTGCGTTCTGGTAGGCCGGGTCGGCATCGACTTTGGCTGGGATATCTTCGGTGATGAGTTTGTTTACGCGATCGCTGTCGGCCCAGGGGATGTTGCCGAACTGGTCGTTGAAGGCTTTGACGATGTTTGACAGCTTGTCCAGTTCGGCTTCTGCCCCGCTCCCGCCAACTCCAGTGGGGACAGGTTCGATTTCTGCGTTCTCGTCTGCAAGCTGAATCTGCATCGCAGCGTGTTTCTCGACACGGTAGCTGCCTGGTGTCGGTGTGCCATAGAACAGATCGACATGATGTGGCCCACTCTTAATGCCGTTGCGTAAGACGTCAATCGTTCCCCGCTTGGTAATCTCTCCCTGCAAACGGGCCAGAAACTTGAGGCGTGACGGCCCGCCTTCCTCCAGATCGAATGCTTCCACCAGCGGCTCCTGAGTCGTCTTGATGAACTCACAGAGCTGAACCAAGTCGACTGCGTACGCCCGGTCATAATCACTCGGCGCACCAGCGATCCAACCGGTTGATGTCATGTGTTTGACGATCAGGCTTTCAAGACCGTATTCGGAGGTATCTGTTTTCATTATCTCACCCTGTAGGGGTTCGTAGTACATCCTGCTACGGACGTAAGGAGTTGCAGGGAAATCATTTACGGTCGCTCATTGAGTTTTCGTAAAACTTCAGTTACATGTCGTTACACACGTTGCATGGAACATGTGTAACAGGACTCCCAGTCAAATAACCGTCAAATAAGATAAAATGCCGTAAGGTGTTGTTATATATTGTGTTATGATATGGCGAACGATTCATTGTGAGCTCAGGTACGAATCCAGTCAAATAAAGCAATCAGGCCCAGAAGGGCACATACTTCATATATTTTTTTGAGGCATCAGCATCGACGGCGTGGATCATTCCATCTTCGACGGCCTCGCGTATGTAACGGGATGCCATCGCGCTATTCTCTTTCTCGATTCCAAACCGCTCGCGAATCGAACCATTTGTCAGGTAATCTCGATTTGCATATTTCAAACAGGCGTGCAGGTAGCAAGCCCGAACTCGATCAGCTATATCCATCCGAGTTAGTGGCTTCCGGAAAAGTTTCCACTCGACTCATTGGTCTCCCTCCACGAGCAAGCGATCTGGATTCCAAATGTGATCGGCGATTACTTGATAGCGTTCAGTGCGGCCATTGAAATCGGCGAGCTTGAACTGCTCGTGCGACTGGGATGGTTGCTCAAAGTCTTTGATTTCCAGATTTGGTTTTAGGTTGATCATTATAAAAAGTACTACCCCTCGTCCATTCGTTTGGCGATTGATAGGAAACGAGGTGCACGACCGACACCTCGTCCAGATGGGAAGAGTCCTTTCAGTTTTGTGACCAGTTCGTGATCCTTTAACAATAGGATCAACAACTGATCTGAGCTCTCCACTTCGATTTCGAGTTGTCCACCATCAGCAGCAACTTGTGGTGCAAGCGAAATAGCCTCCTGTCTCGCTACTTCTGGGGTTGAGTTCTCGTCGTATTGTATAGCGGTTTTGATCTTCTCGGGTGAATCGAGATCAAGTTTGGTGCATACTTCATACAACTGCCCAGCATTTGAAGCGAAGTTACTTGCAGATGGAAACAACGTCCGCATTCGAGTCACGAAATCATATTCATCCTCAAACTGATCGGTGTTCTCTCGTTGCCTTTCTGCCACGGCGTTCAATGTTTGATTGATGACAATGTCGCCACACGCAACCAAATGTCCAAGTCCGTCAAGCAAGCCCGTTTCTTGCTTCGATAACTCCCCCGAAAGCGGCTTATATCGAAGGTCGTGCTCAATCTCGTTATAAACGTGGGCTAGCAAGCTGCACACTTGGATTTCACAACCTAACCCTCTGAGATTTTCGTAGCGTCCGATTAGGTCTTCCGCCTTGAGCGTGACAATACAATGCGTCGCGCGGTAGAAACTGCCAGGTACATCTTTGACATCGGGAGTTACTTCGGCTCCACCTAATCCGTCAAATCGTTTTCCTAAGCTGGAAACGACCTTCACTCGTTCGGATTCGATATAAGTTGTGATCCGTGATCCCGCTAAATCTTTGAGAACGATAAACACATCGTCGACCGAGTTGATTTCTTGATGCTCGTCTGCCTTCATCCATTTTTCCAGTTTCCCTCTGAGTCGCTCTGGATTCTTAGCTCTCCATTGAACTGAGCCTCGAATGACATCTTGTTCAAGCAGTTGACGACACGCCTCACCCACAAACTCAGATAGTTTCGCGTAGCGGTCGAACTCTCGCCAATAGCGATCAACTGCTCCCTGAATAATCTCTGCTGTTATTGGCATTGTACTAAGTTTCCGTTTTGTTTAGTCCTACTGGATAACTTCATTTTGCACGTCCACCGACGATTTCCATCAGCAATCCTTCAGTCTCTTGTTCTAAAGCGAGAATATCGGCCCTGATTTCTTCGAGGCTACGAAGCGTTTTCGGTTTATAAAAGTAGCGATTAAAGTTGATCTCATAGCCGATTTTGATCGAGCTTTCGTCAAACCAGGCATCTAAAGCGTGTGGCGTGACTTCGCGCCGGATGAAGGCTTCGATCCCACCCTCTTCGAGCAGCGGAACCTGTTCGGTATCCCGGAGATCAGAATCCGATTCGTATTCGAGAACCAGGGATTTATCACCAATCGGATTCGGGAACTGACCGCGAATGGGATCGGCCTTCGCTTTACCTTTCTTGTGAACCCTTTTGACGACTGGATCTGCTTTTTCGTCTCTTTGCGCGAGTTCACTTTGTAGCAGTTTTTTACGCTTGGCAGTCAACTTGATACTGTGCTCTTTCGCATCGGCTTCGATGGCATCCATAAAAATATTGAAGTTGAGATACGGACCTGCGCCGAGAGTCTTCGTAACTCGATCGACAACATCTGCCAGCTCAGCCTCTTTGGAATCCTGACAGATCTGGCGAAACGTGTTGCAGTTCTTTGCTGAGAGATTAACGGACAATCGCAAAGGGCGTTCGACGTTGACTTTCCAGTACCCGAATGCTTCGTTGGAGAAGATTTTTGACTCTTCAGTTTCCTCAAAAGTGAGAAAGGTGTCGCAGATACGGGTGATGTCAGCTTCGGTCAGTTCGCAGTTCTTCTTACCCATATTTTTCCGCAAAGGCTGATACCAGTTGGTGGCATCAATGAGTTGAACTTTGTCTTGGCGATGTTCGGGCTTGCGATTTGTCAGTACCCAGATGTACGTGGCAATGCCGGTGTTGTAGAACATGTTCAGCGGCAAAGCGACAATCGCTTCCAGCCAGTCGTTTTCGATGATCCAACGGCGGATATTGCTTTCACCCTGACCAGCATCCCCAGTGAATAGTGACGACCCGTTATGAACCTCAGCGATACGGCTGCCCAGCGGAGTGTTGTGCTTCATTTTGGCGACCATGTTGGCCAGAAAGAGCATTTGTCCGTCGCTGGATCGAGTGATCAGTGAAAACTCGGGATCGCCCGCGTGTACGGTGAGGAATCGAGGGTCGTTAATCCCGGACTTGCCCCCCATACGTTCCTGATCGCTCTTCCAGCTTTTGCCGTAGGGAGGATTGGAGAGCATGAAATCGAACTCGCGCGAGCGAAACGCATCATTGGAAAGTGTAGAATGTTCGGGACCACCGATGATGTTGTCAGCCGCTTCGCCTTCCCCCTTGAGGAGCAGGTCGGCTTTGCAGATTGCATAGGTTTCGGCGTTGATCTCCTGCCCATACAAGTGTGTGGCCACTTGCTTGCCATGTGATTCGGCCAGTTCGGTGAGGGTATCTTCAGCGAGCGTCAACATTCCCCCGGTACCGCAAGCACCGTCGTAGAGAAGGTAAGTTCCCGACTCGATCTCGTCGGCGATCGGGAGGAAAATGAGATTGGCCATGAGTTTGACGGCATCACGCGGCGTCCAGTGCTCCCCCGCTTCCTCGTTGTTCTCTTCGTTGAACTTGCGGACCAGTTCTTCAAAGATCGTCCCCATCGCATGATTGTCGAGCCCCTCATGTTTGGCGGAATCGTCACCATTCATAATCGGATTCGGGCTGAGATTGATCTCAGGAGAGAGAAGTTTCTCAATGAGCGTGCCGAGAGCATCGGCCTTGGAGAGACGTGGAATCTGGTTACGGAACTCGAAGTTCTCCAGGATGTCCTGCACGTTTGAAGAAAACCCGTCGAGATAGTCCTCAAAGTCAGCCTTGAGCTGTTGTTGGCTAGCTCTGGCTCGCAGATCGCGGAGCGTGAACTTGGAAGTGTTATAAAATGCCTGTCCACTCGCCTGTCTCAGAGCGGCATCCTGATTGGTCACACCTGCTTTGTCCAGATTCTCTTTCATCGCGAGAACAGCAGGTTTGGTTGGCTCCAGCACGGCGTCGAGCCGACGCAGCACAGTCATTGGAAGAATGACGTCGCGATATTTGCCTCGCACGTACAAGTCGCGCAGGACATCGTCGGCAATGCCCCAAATGTAGCCCGCAATCCAGTTCAGTTGTGATGAATCCATGGTGCCCTTGTTGTTTACTTTATTTCGTCTTTTTTATCTTCACGTGCGAGACTGGCTCGGCAGTCTTTTTTAGGAAATCTTCAAGGTCTGACCGTCGAAACAGACGGTAACCATTAGCTGGGTTGCGATGGACCGGGATTTTTCCATCTGCGGCCCAGGTCCGCAGTGTGTTTTGGGAAACACCCAGCATCTCAGCCGCTTCCGCGACCTGTACGTAATCGCTCAACTTCTGCATCGGAAAAGCTCCTGTGAAATGAGCCCGTTACCAGTACGGTTCAATCGTTTAGCAGATTACCAAACTCTTCAGGCATTTTAAATCGAGCGGTACAAAGAGGTGTACGCAAAGAACTGACAGCCTACAGCCATGGTGGGACAGATCATGTCCAACCTGTTCGCATCACCTAAGCAGGTTCATCTGGATCGCTACCTGCAATCGTATGCCGTCGAAAAGGCAAGACTCGAAGCCCGCAAGAAAGGTCACACAATCACCGAGCAATCGCTGGAAGATGGCTCGATCAAACTGACCGTGAACGTCGGAGGTGCCGCTTGAACAAGACCATCGAAATCATCGTCACGCCAGATGGCGCGCTGGGGCAGTTGACCCGTAGCGGCCATAGCTTGATTTCTTTTCGGAACTTAGCTCCCAAACTGACTGAACTGTTCAAGGAGTTCTGCCAGACACGGAAGTCTTATCATCCTGAGTATCCGTTCTGGCGACTGCAAGAGGATGGCGTGTGGGTTTTTATTTTAGCAGCGACCGTGATACTCGTGTTTACAATGAGATCCGAGAGCAAGTAATGAGCGACTACTACATATATTGCTGTGTCTGTGACAAAGTCATCCCTCATGGCCAGTCGCACCTGACAATCAACACAATCAACGTGCAGCGGGAGCATCTTATTCCTGACGATGGCTGCATTGTTGTCGATGGCATCGGTGATGGTGTCTTCGAGTGCCATGAAGAGTGCATCCCCCGTCAGATTTTACCAAATCTTGAACGTTTGGGAGGAAAAGGTGAGCCCTTCACGGTTGAGTGAAGCCGAGTAGTCGCTCGCCCAGCGACGCTTCGACGAGTGGCTTCTGAAGTTTCACGGTCTTCCGATCTGATTTCCGCAGCGAGAGTAAACTCTTGTAAGAGTGTTGTCGAGCCTGAAGACGGCGCTAGCAAAGCTGGCAAAATGCATCCGTGATGTCCCTCAGATGCCGGAGAAAATCGGAGAACTGCCTACCGTTGACGATGTCGCGAAAACGGCGGTCGAATGCGCTCGCATCATTCGTTGAGTCCCGATCTTGTTACGTGTAATGAGAGGGCAACGCATTATTTTATGTGCATGCTCGTGATAGTACAATCGACAGTGGAAACCTCTCGTCACCGTTCCACGAACTTTGCAGGCCGAGTTGACGACGTAGCCTGCAATCGCTCCAACACTTTAAGTCTGTCTTTTTCGGCTTGGTCGAGTTTAGAAGCTGTTTTTCGTAGAATCCATACTTATGGATACCGTATCACCCGAAACGCGAAGCCGTATTATGGCAGCAGTTCCGCAGAAGCACACCAAGCCAGAAATCCTTGTGCGAAAGATTTGTCATGCACTTGGACGTAGGTTTCGACTTCATCGACGCGATCTGCCCGGTTCGCCTGACTTAGTATTTCCAAAGGACCGAAAAGCGATTTTCGTTCATGGATGTTTTTGGCATCGACACGGCTGTAGGTTGACGACCACGCCCAAGTCCAACGCCGAGTTTTGGCAGGAGAAGTTTGACCGCAATAGAGAGCGAGACCTGCAAGCGAATGTCGATCTCCAATATGATGGCTGGGAGGTACTCGTCATTTGGCAGTGCGAAACGAAAGATTCTGAACTTCTCGTCGAACGTCTAGCCACGTTCTTGACATGTAATCAAGTCAACGAATCGAAGTAACCTTCTGGTCCGAAAAGCGTCGAACGATCAAGGAATCGATTGAACCAACGGCACGATGGTTCGCCGAGATGAACGCAAGCGGCACAGGCCGATCCACTCTTCGTGCAACCCGGATCGAGCGCGCAACGGGATTCCGCGTAGACAACATCGTCAAGCAGACGGTTCAACTCAGTCTCGAACAGTGCTTGCAGTCCTCCAAGTACGAAGTCTCCCTTGGACGCTGCATAAACGAAGAAGCATAGATGCTCGGGAATCACGAGTTCGGACAAAGCATTGCGGTCGATTCCCGCAAACACCGCCGCCCGTCGAATCATTCGATGGCAGTAAGTGTGGGTCAGTGTTAGCAAGTCCGAACCGACTGATCTTTGTTGTAGTGGGTCAGTTCCCGGTGCCGGAAAAATGCCAGCACGAAGCAAGGACTGTCGCGCCGAGGCGGCATCGTTCCAGTCGTCAATAGTGTGGTGCCGTTGCTCTGTAATCCACTCAGCGACCCTCACCGGATCAAGGCGAACCAAGAGGGCCTCAGTTTCAGTGATCTCCGAATGAACCCTTAGGTGATTGCGTTTGTTGCGGAAAGGAATCAGTCGCGATTCCCCCGGTGTGGGATTACCTCGTGTGAACCCAAAGTATCCGGTCAGAACGGGAAAACGATCGATGAGCTCAATCTCATGTAACCCAGCCTGTTCGAGTGCTGCAGGATAATCTTCCCGATAGAGTCGACCGAGTCCCGAATCAGCAGTTGTCCGTTCTACAAGGTTTTCGATGCGAAGCCGATCATACATAACGGCAGTTGCGAGTGTGACTGCCGTTTGTTCGATCCGTTCGACCCGGTCTGCCGGAATCCCGTTGAGGTTGATCGGTTGCTGATCCTGTTCGACTTCACCCCGATCTGCGGCAGCTTCGACCATTGCTTCTACCGTTTCGGCGGTTAGTGAACCGAGGGCTAACAACTGTCTCCGAAGTGTTTCCTTCGTCTGACCAACATCTTTGAAGCTCCGCGTTCGCATCCCGTCGACAACCCATTTGAGAGCCCTCGCCACGCCGCCCGCATCCGAAAGTTCCTTTAACTGATCTGAAGTCGGTGGGTTTACGACGACGATCCCGCGTGGGGTGTAGACGACTGCGGCACGATGGACGGTGTGCCGAAACTTGGTAGTGTCATCATCACAGTGCTTGCACTTCCACATGCCAAGGCCGGTTCTCAATACCGCATTGCAAACCGGACAGACGATTTTGATCTCCGCAGCAGAGGCCGTTCCCGGAAATACGATCCTCGCTTCTTTGTGAGTGGGGCACTTTGGAATCCAAGGTTCGGCGAGGCGACCACACTCGTGATAACCCACGAAATGGAACTGGCCTAAGGCACGGCTGCCACACGAGCAGGCCGATGCTCCGTCTTCCGAGACGATTACCCTCCGACACTGTGGGTTCTTGCAGATAAAGAGTTTGGGGAACGCTTCGACTCGCACACCGCTTGAATAGTTCAGCGTTACAACTTCGATGTCCCCATTTCTGCGAAGTTCATCTTCCAAGCCAGAATCGCTTCCCGTTGCCGACCATCTACCGATCATCCTCAGCAACTCCTGTCGCACGGTCGCCTGATCGACATTTCGTGTATCGGGGTTCGACCATTCTTTGACCTTCCAAACCCGCCCCTGGAGATCGACGGTCTGATTTGGAAGGTATCCGAACAGGATTTGCGAACCGCTACGTTGCTCTCTCATTGGAAAACCTTTAGAAGTGGGTGAGTCAATCTCGGACGGGAGCCTGTTCTTCGACGTCCCGCAACGATCTCATTGGACCGCTAGGAATGTAGAGATCGCTCGGAAAAATCGCGTCGGATGGTGGATTATCGAGTTGGCGGAAAAATGTCTCGACGAGAACTTGTAACTCAGATCGCAACCGCTCGTCCAAATCGCCTTCCAGTCCAAGCATTTCTGCAAGTTCGTCCAGTTCGGTCGCGGACGACATTCCCCCATCCGATACAAACCGTGCGAGGTTAGCAACCGTTGTCAGACGCGCTCCGCATGAGGGTTCCAAAAGTTGAAGTTGCCTCGATTGTTCGAGACCGGCAAAGGTTCGACGGAGGACGTTTGCACTCCGTCGAGATATCGGGATCGGTTCCACGAATCGGTCGCCCTGTCGAACGAAGGACGTGAATGAACGGTGGACGCTGGCATCTCGTTCCAATGCCATTTTGTGCAAAACAAACACCAACCCAGGGTGCTTTCGACCGATTCTCGCAGTTGCCTGGATGAACTCGGCAGTCGTGAGGGGAACACCGAGCATTAGCATGACGTTGAGGCGATCGATATCTACACCGTGAGACATCATCGTCGAAGCAGCGATAACGTGCAGTCGCTCGTTGAAGTCCTCTTCGGGATGTTCCAGACGTTCGAGTGTATCGCGCACCTCAGGAAACGGCGTGTGGCCCGTCAACGTCGCAGTTTTCAGCGGCTCAAGGGGAATCTGCGTTTCGAGCGATCGCACGCTGGCATCGAGATCGCGAATCGTGTTTCCATAAACAACGTCTGTTCCGTAGAGATCAACGAGCATCTTGGCTTCCTCGTCATCTACCCCGAGTGCTGCCCGGACGCCGTTTTGATCCGTCAGAAGATCACGGACAGCGGTTTGAAGAATAGTTACGATCCGGTCCGCCGCGAACTCCAGAGTTGCACCACGAGGGGCGATCGCGACATAGCGACGTAGCAAATCGTCGGACTCTACAGTCCAAAAGGACTCCGTTGCAGTGGGCCCCAATGCTGGGAACACTCGACCTTGGCGGCGGTAAAGCACGTCACACTGCTGTCGATATCCCGTCAGCGTGGCCGATGAGGCGATGATTTTGGGGCGGAAGTCGCTAGTTTTTTCAATAAGATAATCCAACAGGCTTTCATAATGGGCATCGATTGCTCCGAGACTGTCGCGTAAGAGGTGCAGTTCATCTTGAAGTCGGATAGAAGGCCGATATCGTTTGGCATCCATCGGAAGAGGATTGCGAGGCCGGTCGCAATCAGGAACTTGGCAACCATTGGGCGACTTGCTGCGCTCTGCATAAGTGTAGCCGTGCATCTCCCCTGAGCAGATTCCCGAAGGTGAGCCGATGAAACCTCGCATAGCCGCTTGAAAGCCAATCAGGGCAACTTTGTCGAGAGTCCCGACGACGATGGTTGGCAGGAAGCGGAAAATCTCGCTGTCCACCACATAAAAAGGAAGAGGCTTGTCTCCCCAAACACATTCATCAGATGCACAGCGATGAGCCAGTCGCCAAGTTCGACGATCAAATCCCATCTCGATTCCAGAATCGCAAAATGGACAAGCCATCAGGATTTGATTTTGCGCAGGCATTTCGGGGTCATCTGGATCGGGAAAGCCCGGCTTGGAATCACGTTCGATTTTGTTGGGCGTACCGCCCTGCCCGACAAAAAAACCGAGCGAGAATGTCGCTCCCCCGATTCCCTCCTCCTTCCGAACCAGTTCTGCTGCGGCCACAGCGTTGGCAAAACGCTGTGTTTGTTGAAGTGACAGCAAACGGAGTGGAAAACGACTCCAAGCAGTGATTCCACTCGTCTTACCAGTCAGACGGTCATGGAAGGCAGCCATGACGAGCAGGCCGAGGTATGTTTCAGTTTTCCCGCCGCCAGTAGCGAACCAGAGAATCTCGACGGGATCGCTTGTCTCATCTTCACTATTCGCTGAATCGCGAAGGCACTCTAGGTTCGCGAGTAAGAATCCAATCTGAAACGATCGCCAACCTTCGTATTTTCCACGACTGGATCGCTTCATAGCTCGATTTGTCAGTTGGAAGCACCTCAGCAATGTTGGATCGGCTCGCAAAGACCCCAAACCCGCTTGCAACCGACGAGCTTCTTCTCGATACGCATTGGCCCCTTCTTCGGCTTCCTCTCTCATCGCGGATGTCCATTTTTCCTCAGAGGCCCGTTCAGCGAGTCGGTTTGCTGACCACTCTTCCGCTCCCCAGTCGCGATGAGCTTCAACCAGTTGCTCAAGGTGAGGCATCGGGTCGTTGGCAAGCGTCTCAAACGTCAGGTTCGGTTCGGGCCGCTCCATGTGCCAATACCGAGGCCGACCACGATCCACGACCACGAGATCGGTTGTCCGAAAATCCTGGGATTCTTGAACGACACCACAGTTGATACCGTACGCTGGCACTTGCCGATCGTAACGAAAAGAGTCGGGAAGCCCTTCTAGCAGAAATGGACTTGTTTCGAGTCGGGACAGCCTCATTTCGACTTCATAAAGGCATGGGTCGACTGGCTGCCGATCACGAATGTTTGATGTATTGACACAAGATACCACCAAGTCTGGGAGTTGTCCCCGACTTCGTTGGCGTTCGATCCGAATCGTGACGGAGTGATCTTGTACGCTAGTCGCATTGGAGAACAATGTGTCGAACTGAGCAAATGGAATCTCTTGTGCGCCTGGAATAGCATCCACTACAGACACGGATGTCCTTGCCGCGAGCAGTTCCGACTTAGTCCATTCCGCGTCGTCTCCACTTCCTTGTCGAACCCAGACACGGCGTCGAACCCAGACACGGCAGCGAACCTCGACATTGAACTCCCAAGGTGGTTCGGTAGCCGGTTTGAGCCGAATGCCCATCGCACAGGGCTCCATTCGCTCAAAACGATCGCCGATTGGAGAGTTGATCACTTCCATTTCCGGAGCCAGTCGTCCAAGCCAAAACCGTCCTGATGGTTTGACCTCCAAGCGATCGATACCGTCACCTCGACCACCAGCTAGAATCCGTTCGGTCAGCCACTGCACGGTGGTTTCTTGTAAGTCATTCATGTTCCGAATCCTCATCGGGGAGATAGACCTGAAGACGGTCACATAGGTTGGGGTCCCGAAGTCGTTCCAGACCTTTTTTTTGAATCTGGCGAACTCGCTCGCGTGTGATGCCGAGTTCCTGAGCAATCTCTTCTAGTGTCTTCGGAGTTGTTCCTTCCAATCCGTAGCGTTCGCGGATTATTTGGGCGGTGCGATTCGGAAGAGTTGTGATCACGTCAGAAAGTATCTCTTGAAGTTCATCTGCCATTGCTTCCTGTTGAGGATCGCTATGTCGAGAGGACTTTCCGGCAGGAATGCTCTCCAAGAAACTCTGTCCTTCGGATTTTCGCCCGAAGCTAGAGAAGGCGATTGCATCGCGTTCGATCTGGAGCAAAAAGCTGACTTCGTCACGGTTGAGATTCAGCTCGTTTGCCAGTTCGCGAAAAGTAGGGCGTCGATTCAGTTTGAAAGATAGCCGTCGTCGCCGCTTCTTCAGATCGTCGAGTTCCTGAAGCGAGTTAGCGGGAACTCTGACTATTCGGCCTGAGTTTTGGATTTCGCGAGTCACCGATTGACGAATCCACCAAGTCGCATACGTCGAAAAACGAAATCCCTTCTCTGGTTCGTACTTCTCAATCGCGCGCAATAAGCCCATGATGCCTGCTTGAATCAGATCGTCGAGCGGAAGTATCGAGTACTTCTCGACAGATGCAACGTGTGAGTAAACCAAGCGGAAGTTAGAAATGGCTAAGAGAGTGCGAGCATCCCGACTTCGGCACGCTCTTGACCACTCGATCTCGGATATTTCCCATTCAGAGAGGCCGAGGAGATGACGACCGGCGTTGTAACGTCTGGCTAGTTCAACTTCTTCTTCAGCCGTGAGCAAGCGAAGGCTCGGCATCGGAAACCGATCGTCGTCGACGAGAGTTGTCGGAATCGCGGGACAATAGCTGACTTGGTCTTCTGATTTGACACTTGCCTGTACTGTTGCTGTAATCTTGCGTTCCTGGAGTCCATCCCAAACCGTGTCGATTTCTTTGCCAGCAATGTCCCGTCGGGAGATCGCTGCCTCGACCGCGTCAACAGTTAGTTTGCCTAAACAGTAGTGATCATCAACCAACGCCTGAATACATGCGTAAACACGCGGTGAGATTACTACCGTGTCGGCACTTGAAAACTCGCATGTGGCTTTAGGTAGAGAATCGGAAATCATGTCATGGGTGCGTAAGAAAAACTCAGTGTATATCTTGATAAGGCAAAAAAATAAGAGGCATGGCAGCATTTCAAGATCAACGACTGATAGGAAACATTGTATCACGAAAAAACATAAAAACTCGGTATGACTCTTTGTCTCGGAAGGACAATATCGCAATGTAGTCGAGACCAATCAGATCACAGATGCCCCGATCGATTAATGGCTTGCCATTGGGTCACATGATCAAGAATGGCTTCGCCCAATGCTTTCGCTAACGCTGGCGGCACGGCATTTCCGATCATCCGTCCGACTGCCTTTCGATTGAGTATCTGTTTTTCTGGCCAAAACTCGTACGACTTTGGAAAACTCTGGAGAATCGCAGCTTCTCGGAGACTGATAGCTCGGTCTTGTTCAGGGTGCCCGAATCGTCCATTGCCTATGCCGTTGCACAAGGTTGTCATTGTCGGTGCGGGACGATCCCACCACATACGCCCGTAAATCGAATGGTATCGCTCTCCACTCTTGCGACGGTGGCATTCGAGAATCAACTCGTCGGGCCATTCGCGACGACAACCGCCATCATGCGGAGTCGCTCGAATCCGCTGGAGATTCAAATCGGAAAGGCATGATGCAACATGAAGCGAATCATCGGGGTCTTGCTCACCCGATTCCAACGGTGGCAGTTTCCCGATTGACTTCCGGACTGTTTTCCGTTGGCTGGGAAACCGGGACTTTCCTAGGGGAATCGGCAGAGGCCCGAGTTGTGAGGCCAGCAAAACCAGCCGCTGGCGCGATTGCGGCACTCGGTAATCGCAACAGTTTACGATCCCATATGCGATGTGATAATCTGTTCGCCGAAGCACTTCACAAAAATGCTCAAAAACTGACTGTCCCCGCTTCATCAACTCGGGCACGTTCTCCATCGTGACGAGTTCCGGGCGGAGTTGCTCGACCAGCAATGCGAATCGGTCAAGTAGGTTCCAGGAACGATGCTTTTGGATTCCGTTCGTCAACTTTGAGAAGGGTTGGCATGGGGCACACCCGGCAAGAAGGCGAATAGCTTCTGAACGAAAGCAAGAGTCAACCAACGACGCATCGATTTTGGCGACATCTCTTTCGATGAACTTCACCGAGGGATTGTTCTGCTCGTATGCAAATCGGCACTGAGGATCGACGTCGATTCCGGCTTCGACAACGATCCCAGACGTCATTAACCCGTGAGTCAGACCACCAGCACCGCAAAAAATATCGACCGCACTGACAGGACTGTCGACGATTTTATTTTCGAGACGTTTTACAACTCCGCGACTGACCAAAGCAAGTTTCCCATCAAACCCGTGTTTTTCAATACTCCCTTTGACGAACTCATCACTAATCCATTAAAGAGTTGGACACTGCTACCTTCAAAGTTGCTGAACGAAGAAGCTAAGTCAACATATTATCACCTATTAAGATACCACAAGTAAAGTAAACATGGAATCCAACGGCAACTTCGTGCGAAGAATCTGCATGTCTTCTCAATAACTCGTCATTTGGCGACGACTGAATCAGCCATAACGATTGGGAAAACTTTTCGTGATTCTGAAAGTGCTCACATATCTGGAGTTCTTAATGTTGTAATGACATAGCGTTGAATAACTAAATCCAGCCCTCAAACGGGGCAAGATACTTGAACGCGATCGTGTTAGCCGCTGGGATTGGGTTCCAGTGGACGGAAAGCCCCGGAATGACTTCACGGCGTGCTGCTTTTGTGCAGTCGCCAATAAAGTTGCTTCGGGGCTTTTCGCGTTGATGCCGTCGCAAATCATCCATTCATTTTACGAAGGTGAAGTTGATGTCACACATTGTGGAGATTCAAACCGAAGTGCGTGACCCGGTAGCCGTTAGATCGGCTTGTGATCGTCTCAGTCTGCCGCGGCCGACGCAGGGCACGTTCAAGCTCTTCAGCACGACCGCCACCGGATTGGGAGTGCAGTTGCCGGAATGGCGGTATCCGGTTGTTTGTGAAACTCAGACCAGCCAGGTTCGTTTCGACAACTACGGCGGTCGCTGGGGCAAGCAGATTCACCTGGATCGCTTCCTCCAATCGTATGCGGTTGAAAAGGCAAGGCTCGAAGCCCGTAAGAAAGGGCACACCATCACGGAGCAATCGCTGGAAGATGGCTCCATCAAACTGACAGTGAACATCGGAGGTGCAGCTTGAATAAAACCATCGAAATCATCGTCACCCCTGACGGCCAGTCCCGTGTGGAAACCAAAGGCTTCACTGGCAGCGAATGCCGTCAGGCCAGTCAGTTTATTGAGCAGGCACTGGGACAACGAACCAGTGAGCAACTGACCGCTGAGTTTCATCAGTCTGTGCAACAGAACCAACAAATAAACAACTGACAACACCTGAAACTAAAAACCACTTTTGAAAAGGAATATACTTTTGAACCTATGTACTCGACTCAACGAATACGTGCGGGCGTGCTTCACCGGGATCTGGATTGAATCCCATGAACATCATGATGCACTCACCGAGATCGCAGGTCTCTGTCGTGATCAGCAGTGGCAACTGGCGACTTGGGACATCGAAACCGGGCTCACCATTCCCGGCCAATCTGAAACCGATAACGTCAGTTCCGATCCACTGGCGGCGATTCGAGCCATTAATACTCTGGCTACTCCTGACGGAACCGCTGTACTCGTGCTTCAGAACTTTCATCGCTTCATGCAGTCCGCAGAAATCGTGCAGGCACTTTCTCGGCAGATCATCGCGGGAAAACAGAACCGCACGATTGTGGTTGTGCTTTCTCCCGTGGTGCAGATTCCAACCGAACTGGAAAAGATGTTCGTGGTCATCGAGCATGATTTACCCAGCCGTGAACAACTTGCTGAGATCGCCCGCGGCATCGCCGTCGAGGCAGACGAGTTGCCCGAGGGACCGGAGCTGGAAACCGTGCTCGACGCGGCGGTGGGCCTGACCCGTATGGAAGCCGAAAATGCTTTCAGCTTATCGCTGGTACGCGAAGACCGAATCACAGCGGATGCAGTCTGGGAGATCAAAACCCAAACGCTAAAAAAAAGTGGTCTGCTTTCGCTACATCGGGGAACTGAAGATTTCAGCAGCCTGGGGGGCCTGTCGGCTCTCAAGGCGTTCTGCAAACGTGCAATGCTGCATCCGAGTCGGGGAAATCCTCTCAAGCGACCTCGGGGCGTGCTGCTGCTTTCACCACCGGGCTGCGGCAAGTCGCAGTTCTGTAAGTTGTTGGGGAATGAAGTCGGTCGTCCTGTTCTCACGCTGGAGGTTGGGAGTCTCATGGGATCATTGGTTGGTCAGAGTGAAGAACGAACTCGTCAAGCATTGCGTGTCATTGATGCGATGGCTCCCTGTGTGGCGATGATCGACGAAGTGGAGAAAGCCTTCGCAGGGTTGAATGGCAATGGTGACTCTGGAGTGTCGTCACGGATGTTCGGCCAGTTCCTGAGTTGGCTGAACGATCACGAAAGCGATGTTTTCGTGGTTTGCACAGCCAATGATGTCTCCAAACTTCCACCGGAGTTCGGACGCAGCGAACGCTTCGATGGCATCTTCTTTCTCGATCTTCCCAGCCGCGAAGAGAAGGATGCAATCTGGAACTTGTATCTCGATCTGTTCGAGATCGATCGGGATCAGCGGCTTCCCAATGACACCAACTGGACCGGGGCGGAAGTGAAAGCGTGCTGCCGGTTGTCGGCGTTGCTCGATGTGCCTTTGCTGCAAGCGGCTCAGAATGTCGTGCCGGTTGCGGTAACATCTGCCGAGTCGGTCGAGCGATTACGGTCATGGGCCAACGGACGTTGTTTGTCTGCCAATGAACCGGGCATCTATCGTGGTCCTGGTGATTTGCCCAAAAGTAAATCCCGTCGCCGTGTCAGTCGCGATCCGTCGCATAACTGACAGTCCACAATCATTCATTCCATCAATGCCGGGACGTGACCAGCGTGGTCACTTCCGGCTTGTTCTATTACTGGAGACCAATCTATGTCGACTTTGCTAGAAGAAGCTGTTACACAAAGTTTCACGACACCGAGCGAACGCCTGCGAACCACCATGGCGGCAGCTCGGTTGAGTTTCAACTGGCTGGGAGTGCGGAAGTCGCTGACGTCTGCCCAGAAGAATCAGGCCGCCGATTCGTTCGGGGCGGAAGGTAAGTTTCTGTCTGCAGGCAAGAAGCTGCTCGATACATCCCATCCGGCCTACAAAGCGGTCACAACAATCCGGGGACAAACCGTTGCCTACTGGAAAGGCGTGTCGCTGCCGTACCCCGAACCAGGGATTCGATTGATACGTCAGGAATCAATCCACACGTTTGATGATCAGATCGCTCAGTTTCGTGAAGAACTGGACGACGCGGTTATGGAACTCGATCACCACTACGACGAACTGCGAAGTGCGGCTCGTCAACGCCTGGGCGATCTGTTTAACGTCAGCGATTATCCCGCTTCACTGGTGGGGATGTTTGCGATTGAACACGACTATCCCAGTATTGAACCGCCGAACTATTTACGGCAACTCAGTCCGGAACTATATGAAGCCGAGTGCCAGCGTGTGCAGGCCCGGTTTGACGAGGCAGTGCAACTGGCCGAAGCGGCGTTCATGGAAGAACTAGCCAAGCTGGTCGATCACTTAACTGAACGACTCAATGGGGATGTGGATGGCAAACCGAAAGTCTTTCGTGACACGGCCATTACCAATATGACCGAGTTCTTTGAGCGATTTCGGGCATTGAATGTTCGCTCGAACGAACAGCTTGACGATCTGGTTACAAATGTGCAGCAGGTAGTGCAGGGCGTCCAGCCCCAACAGCTTCGGGACAGTCAAGCGTTACGCCAACAAGTCTCGACACAGATGGCGGCGGTCCAGTCCGGCCTCGATCAACTGTTGGTCGATCGTCCCCGTCGCAACATCCAGCGTCGGCCACGATAAAGGAGATTCGTATGCAGATGCTTGTACAACCGGATGGGTCTGTTCGTTGCCTGTATAGCGAAGAACTGGACCTGCATGGTCTGGGCCGACTGGAGATCGCCCGTGGCAGTCACGTTGAACCGACTGATAATGGTAAGTGGACGGCAGATTTGTCACCCGTCGCAGGTCCTGTTCTTGGGCCATTTATTAACCGTAGTGATGCTCTTGATGCAGAACGTCAGTGGTTGGAATCTAACTGGCTGACGTCCGCTCGCTAAATGTGATTTGATGCTTTGAGCCCCATACCGGGGCGGTAGTTTTCCTGCCGCTCCAACCGGGGCGGCGTTTCCTTTTTATGAAGGTCACGCAAATGACACAACACGAACTGAACCAACTGGTCGCCGACGCAACTGGTGAAGACCTCAGCGAAATCCGTAATCGGGGCTTTAGCTTGGCGGACCCGTTGGAGGTCGACTTCGACCCGGAACCGTACGATCTGCCACCCCAGATGATCGACTGGGACGAGATCGACCTGCAACGCAATGTCGCCATCGTTGAACAGCCACCGTTTTGCCATCAGGCGGCCTGATATTTCGCTTACTTACCGCTGCCCTGGCTCTATTGGCTGGGGTGGCGGTTTTTCTTTCCCTCAACTTCAAGGAGTTCTTGTATTGATTACGATTTCACGTTCACTCATTCGTCGACTGCGGATTACCTTCAGTCGCGGGCTGGGGATTACCGCTCGGCAATCGGGTCCCACCATTGATTTTCAATGTGGGCCACAAGGTCTGTTCATCAGAACGCAAAATGATCAGATCGCCCTGGAGTATCACCAGCCTGGCGAACAACCGGATGTATCAATCGCGCTTCCGTTTGACTTCCTCCGACGCTGCGAAGGAACCAAGGATGAACCTGTCACGCTCTCACTGGCTGGTGACTCTGTGACAGCCGAATGGACCGACAGTGGCATCCCACAATCCGCTCAGTTTGAGCAGGAAGTTTTCGGTGATTTTCCTTCTCTCCCAGAACAGATGGCAGCCAATCCCGCCCGATTGCTTGAGGCACTCGGAGCCGCTGCTGAAGTCGCTGATAATGATTCGTCTCGATACGCTCTCAATCATTTGCGGTTGCGATCCCGTGATGGACAGATCGCTGCGAGCGATGGTCGTCAGCTACTCCTTCAGTCAGGCTTTTCGTTTCCGTGGGATAATGAGGTACTGATTCCTGCTAATCGGTTGCTGTCCAGTTCCGATCTGCGATCAAATGCAGAAGTGCAGATTGGTTGTACTGAAGACTGGACTTGTCTGCGATCGGGTCCGTGGACGGTCTGGCTACTGATCAACAAAAAGGACCGGTTCCCGCAGGTTGATGACGTCGCCCCGTCAGTGAATAGCGTGACGTCTACCATGCTCATCAGCGACGCGGATGCCGAGTTTCTCAGCAAGGCCGTCAAACGACTGCCGAGCAACGACAATCTCAATCATCCGGTCACCGTCGATCTGAACGGAGCCGTTTCGATTCGTGCTCAGGGAACTGATGATCCGCAGCCGACCGAAGTCGTGCTGACATCTTCCCGTCGTGATGGTGAAGCAATCAAGATTTCGACCAACCGGCATTTTCTGGCGCGGGCTGTGCAAATGGGATTTCGGGCAGTTGAAGTCCACGGTCAGGAATCCCCATTGGTTTGCCGTGAACCAGAGCGAACTTATGTCTGGGCGGCTCTTGGGAAAGCGGGCATCATTGCTGCTACGCCTGAAGCGATTCGGATTGAATCCGAGCGAGTTACCAATACGTTCTCACAACCAACCAGGAGAAAACATTTCGCTATGCCGAAAACAGAATCTCATGCACCACAAAACCGACTGCCCAAAACTGACAACACCGAACTCGAATCTTCGCTCACGCCCTTGCAGGCTGCCGAAGCCCTGCGTGATTCTCTCAAAGTCACACTCACTCATACTCGCGAACTGATCGCTGCGTTGAAGAAGCGAAAGAAGCAGTCCCGACTGGTGGAAAGTACGCTCGCCAGTCTGAAACAACTCCAGGAGGTCGCATAGTAATACGTCAGTATTCACATCATCACATAGGCCGTCGTTCCACTCAGGAGCGGCGGTCTTTTCTTACTTTATACAAGGAGACATTATGGCTGTTACACTCTCGGTCGGCCTAAACAAGAAGATCGGCCAACCCGATTACGGTTCACTTTGCGCAAGCTGCCACGTTGAGTTCGAGATAGATCGGACATTACTGGATGGCGACCTCGAAGGATTCCATCACAAAGTCCGCAGTGCCTTCGCGGCTTGCCAGCAATCTGTTGAGGAGCAACTCTCCCGTCAGCAGGCCGGACCAGCATCAATGCCGACCAACGGCTTCCACCAGAATGGTCATCACACCAATGGGAACGGGCACTCTCATGCTAATGGTAATGCCCACCAGAACGGCAATGGGTCTGGGCAGACCAATGGACGACTAGCAACAGCTTCCCAAGTGCGGGCCATTCACGCGATTGCCAACAAGGCTCGAATCGATCTGCCCAGTGAGTTGAATCAACGATTTGGTGTCAGTCGCCCAGATGACCTGACGCTCAGCCAGGCATCCGAACTGATTGATGCCATCAAACCCCAGACCAATGGGACGGGAGGCCGCCGATGACGGGACTGCTTGAACTCCCCACGCAGCAGACCGTCAAGCAATCCAAGAAACGCGATTACATCAGTTACTCAGCCATCTCAACGTACCAGCAATGTCCACTCAAATATTACTTCAAGTACATCGCCGGACTGCCGGAAGAGGTGGTTTCTTCCAACCTGATCCTGGGCGGAGCGATTCACAGCGCTGCTGAGTTTCATTTCAATCAGTTGATGATGGGGAATCCTGCTCCCGATCAAGACATGCTGTTGTCTGCATTCTGGAACGAATGGCATGATCGCGGCGAAGAAGTGGAGATTCGGTTCGGCAAAAACGAAGACATCAACAAGATCGCCGAAATGGCTGACCGGATACTGGTGGAGTTTCAGCAAAGTGAACTCGCCATTCCACATGGGCAGATTCTGGGCGTCGAGGAACAACTTCGCGGTGAACTGATTCCCGGCATTCCCGATTTACTGGCGCGAATCGACCTGATCACGGCAAACGATGACGAGCTGACAATCACCGATTTCAAAACGTCTCGTTCTCGCTGGAATGGTGTGCAGGCGGAGGATTCTGGCGAGCAACTGCTGCTCTACAGTGAACTCGCCAAACAACTTGCACCAAGCAAGAAGATTCGTCTGGAGTTTGCCGTTATCTCGAAGACGGCTACGCCCGTCGCAGAACGCTGGCCGGTCACTTATGACCCAACACGTATAACACGGACCAGACAAGTGATTGAACGAGTCTGGAGTGCCATCGAATCTCAGACATTCTACCCGGCTCCGTCTCCCATGAGTTGCGGCTGCTGCCCATTCCGCGATCCCTGTCGAAAATGGCGGGGATGATTATTTCAGTTACATACACAGACACAGAGAAATAACTGGAGGTCTTCATGCCCAACGCTCGACATAAACTGAATGCCGCCTCGATTCACGGAATCCTGATCGTGGCAGGCACCGTGGCGTTCTTCGTCCAAAGTTGGCCGTTCTTCTGGGTTCTCGTCGCAATCCTGCTCGGAACATCCTACATGTCCGGCGAAATCCGTCCGCAGTCCCCGCGGAAGTAACGAGTTCACAGTATCAAACCCCAGCCCGTCCTCGCCCAAGTTTCAAACCGGGCGGGGATGGTGCTGGGACTTTGGCGGTAGCAATATTGCTTATTTGCACCACCTTATTTTTACCCATCAGAGAGATCTCAGCGATACTTACTAAGGAGACTCTTGAGGGAATCAAACTCTGGGGAATAAAAATGACATTGGAATATATAAAAATCATTTGACGCTACGAATCCTTGGCCACTGTTGCTTTGGAGTCATTTGGCTTATTTGAATCCTTAGTAGAGTCATCAGAGTTGAAGAACAGGATGGCCGCTATTATTCCAAGCGCAACCATAACTCCGCCAGTCCCGAACCAGCTATATATAAAACCGAAGAAGTACCATATGAACCGCGAAACTGGATGAGATGGTGGCTTGCTAACTTCTTGAGATTGATTTTTGTCTTTCTGTGATAATGGAATCGACTCAGCAGTTGATGCTGCAAATACGGGTGTGTCAGTTTGTTGCGTTTTAGCAAGATTAGCTTGAACATCTGACAGGAGAGGTTGCAACCGTGCAGTGAGCATACCTGACTCTTCAGGCGTTAGGCTTGACCAACTCTCACGCCATAAATCAGCTTCTTTTGCTTCAAGTTGTGTGTGCGCATATTCCACACGTGTCCATGCTTGATTTATATTGGCCATTCGAGAACCGGCACGTTCCCCTACTTCGTATGGGTTCGCCCCAAAATATAGACCAGCCATACCTTCGATAAAGGCAAAGTCAGCGCCTGGTGTTCTTTGAAAAGCTGCAAGTTCATCAGCAAACACCAAACAGTGATCAGCATACCGGTGAACTGCATTTGCCAACTCGGTTGAGACATCACGATCAGACATCGCTTTGAGACGAAATGCGCACTGACGATAAGCTCTGATTGTAGAATCGAACGAAGTCATTTTATCTCGTCGTGTTTCCTGAATACGTGTTAGCGTCACGTCAGTAGCGTATCTCAGGTTTGCGCTCTCTGGCTGACTTTTGGTGCCGCAACCGCACAGTAAAATGAGAAGTAAGATTGCTCCAGCATTGAAGTCTAGGAGTAACGTAGTGTTTGGCAAAATCAGATGTTTCATACAGCCCTCCATTTGTCTCGGAATAGGCCTACAACCGGCCAGGGTTAACGAATCAAGGGAAGGGTCAGCGCATAGAAAAAGGACGCTGAACCAGCCCCGCTCGCCGAACCCCCGCCAAGGGGCGCATCGAAACAGCAACCGGCCAGCGCCCCTTGCGGGGCGCGGCTCAAGTTACTGCCTTCGATGTTCAAGAGCCGAAGCTCAGGTTGGCGGTTTTCGGCGAAGCAGTTCTTGACGCTCACGCGTCGTTCAAGTTGTCTTCATAAGCCGGTCAAACCGGCAATCTTCTCCTGTATAAAAACGATCCTCATTACGATCTCACTGGATGGATCGAAACTCCAGTGAGTCTGCATCTTATCGCTGCGAACGCATCATTTCCAGAACTTGGAATAACAAACAGATAAAAGCTCCTCAAGCAGCTTACGATTCGAGACTTTTACGCAGCTTTAGCATGCTGGCCATGAGGGAATCGACGTCCGCCATTGTGGATCGGACTCTCTTTCGTGAGTTGCTCACCGCTTTCCGTTTGCAACCATTCGCTGCCGATCTCTCCTTCCCGCTGACGGTTTTTGGGCCGGTGGAATGCTCCCAGGGACGGTTCGCAAGTGCGGTCTGGCGTAGTTTCTCACGTCCTTGGGGACTCAGTGGGCCGCGTCGTTTGCGGTTCTGGCGACCGGCTGCCACGCGTTTCGGATTTGTTGAAGAAATCTGGACTTGTGTCATGAGAGAGTCTCTTACTTGTTTGTTCGCTGCCGTCGGGCAAAAAAGAATCTTTGGTTTGATCTGTCTGCGTGGCAGATTGGTCAAGATAGGCAACCTGCTGATCCCCTGATGACAGATTCTGCTGCTTAACGACGGTGAAATGCTTGGTTTTGGTCGGCTGGCGGTATTGTTTGATTGCCAACACGATCCGTCTCAGTTCACCCATCGCACGGATCGCCATCGTCGAATACTGTTTGGCCGCATCAACGGTTTCGGCCTCTGCTGCCTTCACATGCAACTGGGCGATCCGATGATGAGCCAGGGCTGTCTGCTCAATCATCATCTGTTCCAGCGGATCATCGGGATCGCCAGCTTGCTTCAACAGTCGTTGCAGGTAGACCTTGAAGCCATTGGGGCCAACTTGATTTCCCACCGAAACCGAACCAGCCATGCTCGCTGCAAACAAAACTTCTTCGATGACATCTGCTTCCCGTTCTGCTTTGTTCAAGGCGGCAAGCTGTTGGGCAGTCAGTTTCGGCATAATATCACCTTTTTGATGATCAGCGTTCGGTGGTTCGTATGGAGATTGAAGAGAGAATGAATCATTCATGATGACTTGCGATTTCTTGAAAATGTTGAGAAACGAGGTCGCTAAATGACCGTGCGCGATTA
>DEML01000114.1:71091-78718 GCA_002359185.1 Planctomycetaceae bacterium UBA2671 | reverse complement strand
GTTGCGGCTATGCCGTGCTAGGTCTATTTGCGGTTCAAACTTTTTTATCGTTTCAAACGACAAGAAAACACTGCTGGGCGAGCCAGCAGTGGCACACGGTTTGGTCATTGGCATGCGGTTTATGGAAGTTCGCGGATTTTCATTTTCTGCAGTTTGAGTGGCAGGCCATGATCCTGGAATCCGATGTAGCCGGTTTTTGGACGGCTCGCCAGTGGTCCTTGAGAAAGGTCAACTTCGTTGACGACTTTCTCGTTGAGGATGACCGTCAATTGGTCGTCTTTGCAGATGATCTCAAAATGGTTCCATTCGCCGGCTGGTTTTGCATTTTGAGCAGAGGGTGGAATTTTTGGGATGACGCCGCCTGAAGTGTGGTCGGTCAGTTTATCCTGGCCGTGAGAATCGTAGATTTGCACTTCAATTCCCTGTTGCACAGGATTAGAACGATCAGCAACGTGGAAATAAAATCCGCTGTTCCCTTTTGGTTCCACTTTGTAATCGAACGCACAGGCGAAATTACGATATTGCTTGTCGAGCCACAGGTAAGAATCGTAACGGGTCCAGCCAGATTCGCCGGGGCGCGGTGTCAGCGATACAACGCCTTCCTCGTTGATGCTCCAGTTTCCTTTGGTCTGCCAGTGTGTTTCGAGTTTGTTGTCGGGCAGCAAATCAATCCAGCCTGCTTTATCTTCGGCTTGAAGCGAACTTGAAGAGAGGACCGCAGCCACTCCCAGGGTCAGTGCCAGCATTGCAAATTTCATTAGGCGAATTCCTTTAAATCAGTTGGATTGCGGTGAATCCGAATCGTGTAGTGGTATGGAATCGTTTCGTAATCTTCCACAAAAAATGGTTGAGAATCAATGATCAACATGGATTGATCTGTTCACTTAATGTAGACTATCAGTGTTGATCGTGTCTGTAAAGAAACCGATGACTGCCCTCCAACAAAGCCTCGCGGAGTACTCCCCCATGACTGCACAGACTACTAATACTGGAAACAACGTTCGATGTGGTGGCCCCGTTTCGCGGCGTGCCTTTCTGCAGGCAGGAGCTTTGGGCGTTGGTGGCTTTGGATTGATCGACTTTCTGCGACTCAAAGCCGAAGCTGGTCAGACGGTTGGGCCGGATCATCCCGCGGTGATTTTCGTCTGGTTGCCGGGCGGACCTCCTCACATGGAGATGTACGATCTCAAACCGGAGGCTCCTGCCGATTATCGTGGCGATTACTGGCCAATCAAAACCAATGTGCCGGGGCTGGAAGTGTGCGAGCACATGCCAATGCATGCCAAGTGTGCGGATCGTTATACGATTATCCGCTCGATCTCCCACGAATTTGCGGATCATGGTGGCGGGCATAAACGATTTCTGACAGGCCGCAAACCGAAAACTCCCACAGGGTTTGTTAATGATGCTCCGATGGTGGGTTCCATTGTCGCCAAAGCTTTCGAACATCGAAATGTGGGGTTGCCGAATTATGTGTCGGGAACGAATGCCGGTCGGGCGGGAGTCGATACTTATAGTTTCGGAGCTGCTTATCTTGGATCAACCTACGTCCCGTTTAATGTACCCGGTGACCCAAATGAGGAAAAATTCGAGATCAAGAATCTCTCGCTCGACAAGCGAATTGCGGATCGGCTCGACGATCGAAACATGCTGCTCAACGATATCGACGCGATTCGCCGTGAAGTCGACAATAGTGGAATGATGACTTCGATGGATCGGTTTAATGAGCAAGCCGTCAATATGCTGACGAGTCCCAAGGCTCGTGATGCATTTGATCTGTCACGTGAGGATGATGCCACCCGAGACCGCTACGGACGCCACGCCTGGGGTCAACGGGCATTGATGGCTCGACGACTTGTCGAAGCCGGTTGCACGTTTGTGACGATGGTGATGGAAAATCCCTATCAATCTGGCGTGGAATGGCTGAAGAACGGCACCTACAACTGGGATTCTCACGCGGTCAATTGCCATCTGTTTGACGATACGAAATTACGATTGCCGATTTACGACCGAGCCGTGACGGCTCTGGTGGAAGATTTGTATGCTCGGGGACTCGATCAACGTGTTTTGCTGGTTGTGACCGGCGAATTCGGCCGGACTCCACGGATTTCTCATCAGAAGGGCTCGCAGACGGGAGTTGAACAACCAGGCCGCGATCATTGGCCAGGCGCAATGTCGATGCTGATTTCAGGCGGAGGTCTGAAAATGGGACAGGTGATCGGTTCCACGAATTCCAAAGGGGAACATCCTCAGGACCGACCGCTTTCGCCAAATGATTTATGGGCAACTGTCTACCGGCATCTGGGAATCGACTTCAATGCTTCCATCGTCGATTACACCGGTCGTCCTATGCCGATTCTGCCTGACGGTCAGCCGATTTCTGAATTGCTGTAAACATTACTTGAATGATCTAATTCCAGATGCTGATATTCTAAGCAATGTCGTCGCAAATCCGTGCATGTTAATTGAGAACTGTCAATCTTGAGTGAAAATCTCGAAATTCTCTGATATTCACAAATCCTTATTTTGTAGCGTGGATATTCACGCTGAAGCTGATGAGACAGTGATAACACCGGCTTGAACCTGCATCAGGGAACGAAATGTGCTGTGGTTCCCCACAGGGACATTTCGTAAATTTCAAGAGAGAGGAATTCGTCGCCGGGAGTGGTCCGCTCCGTAGATTGACAATTCATTCAAGAGAATCTTCCAAGGAGATCACACGATGTATAGCGCTCATACATTGCACCGCTTTGGCTTGGCTGGGGTGGTTCTGTTACTTGCTTTCGGGGTTGTAGCCCCGGTTCTGACATTTGCAGATGAACCTGCACCCGAATCGACTTCGACGCCGCTCCAGGCTGGGGCTGCCGAAGCAGAGATTGCTGATGAAGCTCAGGCAGTCGAATTTAATCAGGCTGATATTGCCTGGATGCTCACTTCTTCAGCACTGGTCCTGATGATGACCGGTCCCGGTCTGGCCCTGTTTTATGGCGGACTGGTTCGTAAAAAGAATGTCCTCAGCGTGATGATGCAGTGTGTGGCGATGATGGGCATCATGTCTGTTCTGTGGGTTGTGGTTGGTTATTCGTTGGCATTCGCCCCCGATATGCTCGGGGGATTTGTTGGGGGATTTGATCATGTCATGCTCAAGGGCGTTTTGCCGGAATGGAATGAATCGCTCGGTGAAGTGGTGAATCCTGCAACGGGAGGAATTCCGACGGTGCTGTTTGCCGTTTTCCAGATGATGTTCTTTATCATTACTCCGGCTTTGATTGTCGGTGCCTTTGCCGAACGAATGAAGTTCTCGGCGATGGCTTTGTATTCTATTCTTTGGGGACTGCTTGTTTACTGCCCCATTGCTCACTGGGTCTGGTCGACTGATGGCTGGTTATGTGAGTGGAATGAGGCGGCAATGTTCCCAGCGTTGGATTTTGCCGGTGGAACTGTTGTGCATATCAGTTCGGGCATTTCTGCTCTGGTTTGTGCGTTGATGATCGGTAAGCGACTGAACTTCCAGAAAGAGCCGATGCCACCACATAATTTGACTTATACCTTCATTGGTGCGTGTCTGTTGTGGGTCGGCTGGTTCGGATTTAATGCCGGAAGTGCTGCCTCTGCCAATGCGACAGCAGTCAATGCTTTTGCCGCGACTCATCTGGCAGCTTCGACCGGATTGATTGCCTGGGCGTTGATGGAATGGTTCACACTCGGACGTCCCACCATTCTGGGAGCCTGTTCGGGGGCAGTTGCCGGTTTGGTTTGCATCACACCGGCCAGTGGATCGGTTGCGGTTCCCGGGGCGATGGTCATTGGATTATGTGGCGGAATTGCCAGCTTCCTCGCTTGTACGAAATTGAAAAATGCGATGGGTTACGATGATTCACTCGATGTTTTTGGTGTGCATGGTATTTCCGGAATCGTGGGGGCATTGCTGACCGGAGTTTTCGCGTCAAAAAGTATTACTGGAGCCCGTGTCGGTTTGATTGAGGGGAATCCCGGTCAAATAGTGAATCAGGCTGTCAGTATTGCTGCGGCTGCCGGTCTGGCAATTATCGGAAGTATTATCCTGCTGAAGCTGATCGATCTGACGATTGGATTACGGGTTTCCGAGGAAAGTGAAGTTCGTGGACTCGATTTAACCGAGCACGGCGAAGAAGGATACATCTTCCTGTAAAAAAATCGAGGAGAATTGAGTCCGGGATTTGATTTCGGATTCAATTCTCCCTTTTCAAATTGCCTCGCACATCGAACAATAGATAGACATCAGAAACAATTGTGAATCCTTCAGAAACTGCTGGTCTCGAAGTTTCTGTCATCATTTGCAGGAAAGACACATGAAAAAAATTGAAGCAGTGATTCGCCACTTCAAACTCGAAGAAGTCAAAGACGCGCTGACACAGGCAGGAGTTCAGGGGATGACGGTCTCTGAAGTTCGCGGGTTTGGTCGACAAAAAGGGCACAAGGAACAGTACCGTGGAGCCGAGTATACGGTCGATTTCATGCCCAAGGTTAAAATGGAAGTTGTGGTTGATGATCAAACAGCCAAAACAGTGATTGATACGATCATCCGCACGGCTCGAACCGGTCAAATCGGAGATGGAAAAATCTTCGTCACAAGCCTGGATGAAACGATTCGAATTCGTACCGGTGAAACTGGCGAAGAATCGATTTGATGTTTTTACAGAGAGTAGGGTACGCTGAGCGTACCAGAATGTTTTAATATCGCAGCAATCAAGAGATGGTACGCACAGCGTACCCTCCAATGCTGAAAGTACGGTGAATTAATCAATGAGCCACTCGTTGCTCGCGAGTGGCTTTTTTTGTGAGATCCTGGAACTGTGTCGGAACTACTACCTTATAAAGCGCGCTGGCAGGAGAGTCTGGCAGAAGTCGTGGATGCTTTCCAGAAAAAGCATCTCGAGGTCGATGAGGCTCTCGATCAAATCACACAGAAGATGGATGATTTCATCGAGTTGCTGATTGAGGAATCCCTCAAAGCGATTCCAGATTCCTCGGTCAATTCGTTGCGGGAAGATATTGCGATTCTGGCAGTGGGGGGGTATGGGCGTCGGGAAATGTTTCCGTATTCCGATGTCGATCTATTGATCACATTCGACACACATGGCGGAGCCTTTGTCGAGAAATTCAGTTCCGAGTTTGTGCGTCAATGCTGGGACTCCGGATTAAAACTGGGACAGGCGATTCGCTCGATTAACGATACCGTTTCGCTGGCTCGTGATGAGTCTCAAGTCGCAACCGCGCTCATGGAAACGAGACTCCTCTGGGGAAACCCCGAATTGCATCATCGGTTGCGGGCACGCTTTGAAAGCTGGTTACAGAAATCTCGACGATCCTTTCTGGATAACTGCGAGAAATCTCGAAAGAAGGAAGTCGACGAAACGGCTCTGGCGGTTTATTCCCTGGAACCGGATGTGAAACGCTCGCCGGGAACTTTGCGAGATTTACAACTGATTCGCTGGGCGGGATTTGCCCGTTATGAAGTGACTGGCATTCAGGCACTGGCAGATTGTGGGGGTCTGAAACCTGAGGTGGCTGAGTTTCTGATTGAAACGCAATACTATCTATCGACGATTCGCATGAATCTCCATGTGCATGCCGGACGCGCCCAGGATGTTTTGACTCGTCAGGAACAACTCTGGTTGACGGATCAGGAAGGGATATCCGATTTCGAAGGCCAGCGAGCCGTCGAACGGTATATGCAGCAATACTTCCGGAAAGCCGACTTTGTGGCGCGGACGTCACATCGATTCATCGAACTGTGCAAGCCGACAACATTTCAGGAACGAGTCTCTGCGCGAGTCTATCGACGTATCGTGGATGAAACTTATATCGTGCTCAACGGCCGGTTGAATGTGGTCAGCCATAATGTGAAAGAGGTCATTTCTTCTCTCGAAAGCATTCTGCATGCGTTTACAGTCGCTGCCGATCATAAGGTGCGAATCTCTTCTCGATTAATTGAATCTATTCGAAATCATGTTTCGGATTTACCCAGAGAGATCAGTCCCGAGGCTTCCAGTCAGTTTATCGCCTTACTGAATCGTGCAGGCACGGTCGGGACATTTGTTCGCGATCTCTATGAATGTGGAATTCTCGAAATTTTGATACCGCAGTTTACACATGCCCGTGGTCTGCTGCAGTTCAATAACTATCACGCTTACACCGTCGATGAGCATACGTTTCGCGTTATTGAAGGACTGGATCATCTGTCGAAAGAGTCTCCCACTAAAGAGATTTTCGCGAAAGTACGACAACCCTGGGTGTTATATCTAGCGATGTTGCTGCACGATCTCGGAAAAGGTTATGAGCAGGATCACAGCCAGCTCGGAGCACAAATTGCACTCAAAACTGCTGCGAGGCTGGGACTTAAACAGACTGATGCCAAGACTATTGAACTGCTTGTGCTCCAGCATCTGAGCATGTCGATGCTCGCATTTCGGCGGGATACTTCAGATCCTCTCGTAGTCGCTGAGTTTGCCCGTACTGTGCAGGATGCCGCTAAGCTGAGAGAATTGTATCTGCTGACAATCTGCGATATTAAAGCGGTCGGGCCAGGAATCTGGAATGACTGGAAAGCTCAGTTGCTGGCTGAATTGTATGAACGGACGACACTCTCATTGAGTGGTAAATTTGATAAGCCCAATCTGGAACAGCAACTCAAGAGCACCAAGGAGAAGGCACTCCGTTTGTATTCTAAAACGAATTCCAATGCGGAGGATCAACAACGATTGTCCGAGGAATTGAATGCGATGCCAGTTCATTATCTGGTCTCCGCTTCTGCGGAAAACATGGTCCAGGATATGCAAATCGCCATGCGGCTGACGGATCATCAACTGGAAATCGTCGATCGTTATGACGAGGACACAAATACACTCGAGTTGACTATCTTGACTCGACAGCATGGCTCTGAACGTTGTTTTCATCGAATGACAGGCGTGTTGACTGCTGCTCATATGTCAATTCTGACTGCAGACATTTACACGAGTGGATCCGGCTTCATCTGCGATCGATTTCTGATTCAGGATCATGATTCTCCCGGTCGACCGCTCCCGGCTCGATTAGAGAAAGTTCGCGAGAATTTAGCAAAAGCCGTCGAACGCCCAATTTCCTTTGAACAATTGTTCCAGAAGCAGCGTCGTTATCGTACCAAAAGCGAGCAGAATCCGATCTCCAATCAACGGCCGCATGTCTCCATGGATAACGATACATCGTATCATGCCACGATTATCGATATCTTTGCACATGATCGACCGGGACTACTCTTCACGTTATCAAAAGCGATTTACGATCTCGATTTGTCCATCTCACTGGCCAGAATTACCACTCATGTCGATCTGGTTGTCGATGTATTTTACGTGACCGATCTCGATGGACATAAAATCAAAGACGATTATGTCCTGACTGCGATCGCCAGTCGGCTTGAGCACGTGATTGATGAGTTTGATCGGCATGGTTATCGGTTGTTTATTACGTAGGGTTTAGGGTGGATGATTGAAAACGAGGATATCCTCTTAAACCGAAGCGTCAGCGAGGGGACGGCGTTCGATGAGCAATTCGGTTAATCTCTGCTCTTCAAATCGTTTATGCTGCTTTATTGTCCTTGCGATGGGTC
>DEML01000114.1:37608-70948 GCA_002359185.1 Planctomycetaceae bacterium UBA2671 | reverse complement strand
ACCTGGCATGTGAGCGAAAGGACTTCAGTTCGAAGCTCACGGCCAAAAAACCTATCGGCTTCAACCGATAGTAATTCAGTCAAAAAGCAGTCATTGAAGCAAAAACTATCGTTGATTCTCCATTTTGTTGATCTGGTTGGATATGAATAAGGTGCAGCTTGATATGAATTCTACACTGTCCCCTCGCTGACGCTTTTTGAAGTTGCACGTTCCGCCGTGAAATGAATTAAAACCTGATCAACACGAGTGTCACGGCTCTGTGAGCCGTGTTTTTCAGCGTTTTTACTACTTGAGCGTTGGTAGTAAATAAGATCACGCAATGCACGGCTCACAGAGCCGTGGCACGATCGATTAACGCATTTTTCCAGTTTTTAAATTACAACTGAAGTTTGTAAAACTGCAGTCAGGTGTTGAGTCCAAATCTGTAAAATAGGCCTCCTGATTTTTTATTTTGCCACAGAGATCCCAGAGTTCTCAGAGGGTAAACATGAGACATCTCTGGAAATCTCTGTGTACTCTGTGCTCTCTATGGCTTAAATTCATAATGTTCCACCACTTAGACCATTTTCAAATGGTTTCTGCAGTCGCATGAACATAAAATAACCTAAAACGCTGTATTTGCTCCTGCCGAACGCTGAAGGGAATTTTTGAATATGCACTTAGAACTTTAGCCCATGTTTGTCATATTCGATAAGGTGTGCAACTTCAAAACTTGCGCTTCGGATTAAGATTGTTTAATTCACTCAAAACCGAAACTGAATTCCTGCAGAGACACCCTGCAGGTTCACATTACTGATTCGTTCGAGATTGTAACCGGTGAAGATTTCGAAATGCTTCCAGACGAGACCGACATCTCCACGGAAGTGGACTCGGCTGGTATCGCCCAGGCGACCTAAATCCATCGTGCCTCGAAAGACCCAGGGTTTGACTGGAAAGAGATCGAAGCCGTAAGTGAAGTTGAAACCGGTATCGGTGTTTGAGGCATCGTTCAACCAGTTGAGTCCGACGCCGGTATGAAATTGCATTGCCTCATTTTGAGCGAATCGCCAGGTGATGTTGGCATCTCCGAGCCACAGTTCATCAGTCGTGGTGCCGAGGTCTTCCTGAAATTGATTCCAGGACGTTTCAAAACCAAGTCGGGAAGCGGTATCGACTTCGAACTGACCGCCGATGCGAGTTAAACCAGAAAAATCAGAGCCGTAGTCGGCGAGAAACCGGAATTGCACTTGCTGAGAATTGAATTCTCCAAAGGGCTCGATGTCCATCAGGCCATGATGGTTGTTCTGGTAGGGAGTCGAGAGAAATTTGCCGGACTCTGCAGAGTTATCGGCCAAAGCAATTGGCGGAATCCACCAGGGGGATGTGATTCCTACTGCAAATAATTTCGAGAAGAAGCCATCATTATCGTCGTCGCAGCATTCCGAGCAGTTGCAACCGTGATGATGGTGATGGGAATGTGATTTATCTTTTTCGCGAATCTCACCATCCGACTCATCGACCGCACTGCTGACCGATGCAAGTTTACCAAAACCGAATGTGTATTGAGGAGAAAAGATGCATGAAAAGCTGAAGAACATCAAAACGCATTGGAAACGATTTTGATGCTTCATCAACTTCACTCACATTTAAAAACACTTTGCAGATCAATCCGAGCTGACCTGCAAAGAGATGTCATCGTGAAATATTAAGCAGCTCGTGCAGGAATTGTTGCAGGTCCGTTGTTGTGTTGACGGAGAACCTGACGGACGGAGTAATGTCGATTCTGCGAATTGCTGTAATACAATCGTGTGCAGATTTCACCGATGATTCCTAGACTCAGGAACTGCAGGCTGACCATGATCGAAAGTACGGTTTGGAGCAGCAGAGGATTACCAGTCATATCGACATTGCCGAAGACTTTCATGCCGACGGTCGCCAGCCCAGAAATTGCGGCAATACCAAAGCACCACATGCCCGCTTTTCCGAACAGTTTCATCGGGCTGTCGAAGTATTTGAGCAGAAAATTGACGGTAATCAAATCGAGCACGACGCGCGTTGTTCTGCCGATGCCGTACTTGGTTTGTCCGAAACGACGAGCATGATGTTTGGTGACCACTTCAACACACTTGGCTCCGCGACGATGAGCCAGAATCGGAATAAAGCGGTGCATTTCTCCGTAAAGTTCGAGTTCCTGGGCAATTTCACGGCGGATCGCTTTGAGTGTGCAGCCGAGGTCGTGAATTGGAAAACCAGTTGTTTTTGAGATGATGTGATTGGCGATCTTCGACGGCAGCTTACGATTGATAAACGCGTCCTGCCGATTCTTTCGCCAGCCATGAACGAGGTCGTATCCCTCTTCGATTTTCTCAATCATCATCGGAATATCAGTCGGATCGTTCTGCAGATCCCCATCCATCGTGATCACAACATCATTAGACGCGTAATCAATCCCGGCTTGCATCGCTGGAGTTTGACCATAATTTCGACGAAACTGAACGACGACAACATGGTCATCTTTTTTCGATAACTCACTCAACTTCTGTAGACTCGAATCGGTCGATCCATCATCGACAAAGATGAGTTCGTATTCGCGACCGGTCCCACTAAGTTCATCGTGCAATTGCTGATGCAGAATCGGAATATTTTCTTCTTCATTGTGTATTGGAACAACAACAGAAATGCTGAGTAGCGAGGATTGTTTTGCAGACATGAGTTTGATCGCTTCCCGAGATAAGTAGGGCGTGATTGGCGAGTTGAAATGATGATCAGGCCGCTTGTGCCTGAGGAAGGGTGTTTGTGACTGAATCTGATTTCTGCTTTTGAATCTGTGTTTCAAATACGTTTGGAAGTTTCCGCGCGGCTATTGTCGCGACTGTCCAGCCCAATGCTGCTCCCACAAAAACATCGCTGGGAAAATGAGCGCTGCATTGAACGCGTCCGTAGCCGACAAACATGGCCAGTCCAATGAAATACATTCGAGCATGGGGATGCAAATGGCAAAAGATGGCAGCCAAAGCCCAGGCAACGGTGGTATGTCCGGAAGGAAAACTCTGACTGGTTGTGATTCCGTTCAAATACGGAAACCAGCCGGAAAATGTTTCGGTTAGATTGTAGCTGGCCAGATCAAGATCACGTGGACGGGAACGACCGATGGCAAACTTCAGTACGTTTGTGCACAAGCCCGCTCCTAAGGCAATGGCTCCTGCATAAACATAAGTTCGGGAACGTTCGCGATGCACAATCGCACAGGTCCCCATGAGGATGACTACACCAATCCCATGACCGAAAGGCTCTGTATTTTCCACAACTTCACGCAGAAAACCGGGAACAATTCCGCTCTGAAAAAAGCGGGCAATGGGAATATCGTAAGCAGAAATCAGCCAGGCGCAGGCCAGCAGGCTTACCGGTAAACACCAGGTAAAATATGTCCAGAATGATCCACCTCTGACGGGTTGATCGTCAGGAATCGCACTGGAAATAGGAAGAGAATTGGACAACGAACCATCCCTGGTAAACGCTTGAACCGACCCGATTCAGCCTGAATTCATTCCCTCCTGGAATGACCGATTCATCAATCGAAGCTGAAGTCAGATCACAATCACTCGGTTATGTAACATATCTGCTACGAATGGAGCAAGATAATTTCCAGTTCCTCCAATTTCACATTGTTTTATACAGTGATGAGCTTCAAGACTCCTGTTTTTGTAATTTTTTCAATGCCGAAGGGTTTTTGAGGAAGTGCGGAGCCGGGATTGGTTCTGGACCATGCAGAATCGGCAGGGCTCGTGTGATATGGCAATTGTCCTCGGAAATATTGATGATCACACTCTTTTCGGAATCGGGAGCAAGCGTCTGGCCCTTTTCATCCTGAATGATCTGCACAACCGGTTCGGTATAACGATCACCATTCGCCCGCAGGACACGAGCCATACGACCGGAGGATAACATCACGATACTCCCCACCGGAAACAAAGACTGAGCCCGTAACATGGCGCGCAAAACATTCGGATCGAACAAACCCTGCTTAGCTCCCTCAAAAAGTTTGAGCATCGCATCATAAGGAGCCGTCGCATTTTTGTACGGATATTTTGTGGTCATTTCCACATAATGATGAGCCAGATTCAAAATTCGGGCAAAGAGATGAATATTGGAACCACGTCGACCTCGCGGGTATCCCGTTCCATTCATTTGTTCGTGCACCTGATAAGAAACCAGTGAAACCAGCGTTGGTAATCCCTGAACCTTCTGCAGCAGGTCAACCGAATACATCACATGCTTTTGACATTCCAGTTTCTCAGAATAGGTTAACTCCCGTTGTGGGTTACGAATATGCTCGGGGACTTTCAACATTCCCCAGTCATGTAACAAACCTGCTACCCCAATTCGACAGACATTATCTTCATTCAGCCCCATTTCGACACCGATACTCATGCCCAGAATAGACATGCGATAACAGTGCCGTGCCAGACTGGCATCTTCTGAGAGATGCAGAGCAGAGGCGTTTACACAATCAAAATCATCCCTTAGATTCGACAACGAAGCGGTTACCGATTTATGCAAATAGACTCCATCAATACTTTCAGCCTTCATCGAAGAATGCATCATTTGATCAATTTCTTCGCAGTGTTCTCTGCCCCTCGAATCGATTGCTTCCCGCACCGATTGTTCATATCCGACTTGACCATGCCAGCGAACGGAATCTCGCGAAGCCGGCCCCTCATTGGTGACAAACTGCAGACCATCATCGATGGTTTTTTGAAGTTGCGAATCAACACCTTCGTCATGAGAAGTCTGCTGCTGGGCACGTGTCAGGTTCTGAACGACGTGTGTCGTCGAAATGATATTGGCATCTTCAGTATGAGCTTCGATCGTTTTGATATCCCGATCCCGAAGCTTCTGCTTGAACAATTCGGTGATGATTGCACCTTCTGAAAGCAGCAGCACTCCATGCTGATCGTGCAGCGGCGATTTGATCGCTCGACCGACAATCAGCGAATCGACATCAACGGAGGCCGTTCGCATTCGCGTAACAGTTGGGGCTGGATCTGAATTCTCTTCGACTGACATAACCGACTCCTTCGGCAGCACACATTTTCAATATCGAGACGAGAATGAAACGCCTGACGAGGCGCATGCATTCAATCAACTCTATGTTGAAAAAAGGCATCATGCAGAAGCGATCAGCAGACACAGACAATCTTGAGGTCTGGTTAACCGGAATAATTGATACAGAGCAATTACGAGGACCAGAATCCTCGTTCACGAAAGCGGCGAAGAGATTTCGAGCAGATCGACGGCTGGGCGATTGTTGCAGAAAATGGTGGCGAGTCGACCGTAGGTCTCGGTGCCCACTTCACAGTTGAAGTGTTTTGCCAGTGTCGGGCCGCATTTGACTTTGAGAATTGCTCCCAGATCGATGTGACGCAGTACATTGTGAGTAATCAGCACCCGGCCGAGTGGAATATTCTCGTCGATGATTTCCTGTTTCACTTCCTCAGTCACATATTCGAAGTTGAAGCGAACAATGCCGAACTGGACGACTTCATCCGTCCCTTCTTTAAGCAGCAGGATTTTTCGACCGTAATTCGATTCATCCGGATTGCGATCGAGCACCTGAACTTCAACAGAAGATTGATGATAGTTCTCCATCGTCACCGTCATGTGATGCTCGTGGACGAGCATGCTTTTATACGGCTCGGGCGTGGTCGATCCGGCGACATGCTCAGCCGATTCAAGCAGCGGAGGATTGTCCGGGAACAATTCGAGCAGAGACTGTAATTCCTTAAGTGCATTCACGGCAATTTTTTTGAGCAAATAGAGATCAGGAATGTGTTAACTGGATATCGAATGTATCGACTCGACCCGATGAGATCACTGATAAAATTGTATTCCCAGTCTCATCAATCTGTTTCGAGGCAGGTACGTCTATTATGGCAAACCTGCCGATTATCCCGATTCAATCATCTGTGTTAGGTGTATCGAATCCTTCGATACTCTTCTTCGAAGTATTCAGGTAGCAGGCTGTCGATCTGCAGTAAACCTTTGCGGGTGACTTGAACGGTGGTGCCGTGAACTTCCAGATAGCCAGCCTCTTCCTGATTTTTCAAAGCCTCTGCAAATTCGTCGATTGTTTTGACGCCATATTTCTCATCCAGCGAATCGGTTTCGACGACGCCCTCTTTAAGCCGTAGAATAAACTCGCGGATCAACTCCTGTTGAGGTGTCGGCACATACGCGCGATTAATCGGCAGTTCGCCCGATTCCACTATGCTGATGTACTCTTCAAGTTGATCATTATTCTGATAATGCACGCCCTGTATATGTCCGAACGAAGAGACACCCAAAGGCAGAATATCGTGACCGCGGAACAAATGGTCACGATACAGGAACCGATCTTTTTCGGGATCTTTCACGAATTCCTGACCCGAAGCGACGTGGTAGCCGGCTGCCTGCAGGCGATCGATCGCTTCGCTGACCCAGCGGCGTTTTGTAGGCCAGTCTGCGACCGGTGATGTTTTCCCGGTCTCTTTCATTTCCTGGGAAATGATTGTGTTGAACGGGAGTTCCATTTGATAAATCGTGATGTTATCGGCTCCCATTTCGAGAGCCTTGTCGAGGTTACGATGCCAATTTTCATCGGTCTCGCCAATCATCCCGGCAATCAGATCGATATTCACCTGCGGAAAACCGACATCCTGAATCCAGCCGTAAGCCTTTTCGATCGAGTCGGTTAAATGAGCCCGGCCGTTTGTTTCCAGGATTTCATCGTTGAAGCTTTCCACTCCCAGCGAAACTCGCGTGATGCCGATTTCCTTGAGGGTTTTGACTTTCTCAAGATTGAGCGTGCCCGGCTCACATTCAAAAGTCACTTCCTGAGCGGTTTCCCAGGAGAGGGACTGACTGAGACGATCGCGAAGTTGCAGCAGTTGTTTCGAGCTTAAATACGAAGGTGTACCGCCTCCAAAGTAGGCAAACTCGACGCGTCGCCCCTTCACCGCTGGCAGCTTCGCGAGCATACTCAATTCATCATCGACGGCTTGCACGTACCGTTGGATTGTTTTGGCATTCTGTTGGATGTACACCCGGAAATAACAGAATTTGCAGCGTTTGCGGCAGAAGGGAATGTGCGTATAAATCCCGAACGGCACAGAAGCATCCGGCTCGCTGTTCAGGGCTTCCTTGGCACTGGGGATATCCTGTTTGTTCCAGACCGAGTAAGCCGGGTAGTTACTGATGAAGTAACTGCCGACTTCTGTCTCTTTCTTTTCCGTCAGTGGAAGTTCCGTAGCCATGTTCAATTACTCTTTCGTGCCCTGTGAGGGCTTTGTATTGGGAGTCCAATAACTTTAATTCACAGTGTTGTCGTGCTGGACGATCTTTTCAATCCAAAGTTTATAATGCTTTAAAACCTGATCCAAACGGAAACCAGATTTCGGATTAAAACATTCATTCAACAGGTTGAGTTGATTGAGCGAGTCGGTCCAACCCATTTCACTTTTCTCATGAATTGAGAACCGCAGATGAACACAGATGAACGCGGATGCAAAATATCTGCGTCTATCCGCGTTCATCTGCGGTTTAAATTTTCAATATCTTAAAGGATGTATCTTTCAAGTTGTTCTGCCGATTGTGACAAAATCCTCCGGTTCTCTGATCGAAATCGGTTTAGTTCAGACACTGCCCGATTTGATTCAAATTCCGCGTCTTATTTCGTCAGGCACAGCCTGACCTACAGTCTATTTCAATTATGGCGATTGTCCAAAGGCATACAACTTGCCATTGGTTTCTGCTGACCCGATCACCAGAACCTGTTCTCCGACAGCTGGGGAACCCGGCACTTTTCGGCCGATGCGTTCTTTCCAGAGTTCCTTGCCGGTTTTCAGATCCAGTCCATAAATGTGACCATCATCGCTGCCGACGAAAACGCGCTCGCCCACGATGACCGGAGAGCTGTCCACCTTTCCGCGTGTCGCGAACGTCCAGACTTCTTCACCGTTCAGACGATTAATGCAATGCACTACTTTATCACGCCCTCCGACGACCACGAGTTCTTTTGTGAGCGCGGCAGAGGAGTGATAAGGGAATTCCCCCACCGTGGCTCGATAAGCCCATTCGGTCGTCAGGTTTTTCCAGTTGACGGCGATCACTTCGCTGGCGTATGTGCCGACATACAAAGTGTCGCCCATGATGGCAGGTGAGGCGATGAGATAGGTATTGAGTGGCATGATTTTCACCTGCTCGCCAGTCACCACATCAATCACACGCAACTGTTCGTCGCAACCGGTTACGAAAGTAAAGCCGTTGATGATAGCCGGGGTGCAGTTCACATAGCCTTCGGTTTCAAACTTCCAAAGCTCCTCACCCGTCTCCGCTTTCAGACAGTACAGACTGTTATCATAAGATCCGAAAATGATGCGGTCATCGATGATGGAAGCCGAGCTGACGATTTCGCCAAATGTTTCGTGCGTCCATTTCTTCTGGCCGGTTTTACGATCGATACAATGAAAGATGCCCTCTTCATCGCCAATAAAAACACTGGATTCTGTCACCAGAGGAGCAGCTTTGAAACCAGGAGCAAACGATTTCGGATCGACATCTTCAATCGATCGATACTTCCAGACCTCTTCGCCGGTTTTCAGTTTCAGGCAAACGACATATCCATCAAGCAACCCACAGTAAACATGTCCATCGACAATGGCAGGAGTGCCGGGGATGCCATCTTTGGAATCGTAGGTCCACAGTTGTGTCAGCTTTTCGGACAGTGAAGAAGTGGCGACCCCATGCAGAGAGTTCCCATTACGAAAACTGGCCCAGTCTCCCGTTTGATCGGGGGATTGTGCCACTATCGCTTGTGTAGGCATCAAAGTCACAATCACCAGGCAGGTGAATTGGATGAGTGATTTCAGTTCCACGCGCATTCGTACAACTCCTGTAAATTCTCGGCATCGACGGGGCGGGGATTAAATGTTCCAGTCCACTGTTTGGCAGCTTCGGCAGCCATTACGGCGAATTTGCTGCGATCGACTCCAGCATCTTTCAAAGTCGTGGGTAAGCCTGTCAGTTCAACCAGATGCCGCGCATATTCGGCAACCCGTTCACCCGCTTCAGGATCGTCATCGGCACATATCCCAATCGACTCGGCCAACTCTCCATATAACTGAGGAACAACTTCCGCATTAAACCGAATCACATGAGGCAGCATGACACCGACTGCGATCCCATGAATCGTATTGAAATGAGCAGTCAACGGATTTGCCAAAGCATGAGCAGCCCCAAGCATCGATTGTTCAATCGCCGCTCCCGCCCAGTGGGCTCCCAGTAACATCTGCTCGCGAGACTGCACATCTTCCGAATTCTTGAACATCACCGGGAAAGCCTGTGTCAATAACTTCCAGCCTTCCAGAGAAAACATGCGGGAAACAATGGTCCGTTTTTTGGTGACATAGGTTTCGAGGGCATGACTCAATGCATCGACAGCCGTCACTGCGGCCACTTTTGGAGGCATCGACAATGTCAGCTCAGGATCGAGAATCGCAACTCTGGCCGCGGCTTTCTTATCGCCGCATGCCATCTTCATATGTGTTTCCGGATTGGCGATCAATGCAAACGACTGAGCCTCGCTTCCCGTTCCGGCTGTTGTCGGAATCGCAATGAAGGGGAGCATCGGTTTCGTCGCTTTACCGACGCCCCAGTAGTCTTCCATTCGACCGCCATTGGTCAGTAGGAAATTGACACCCTTGGCACAGTCCATGCTGCTTCCACCACCAAGTCCGACAATAAAATCAATCGATTGACCGTTAATCGAATCGACTGCCCGCTGGACATCGTCTGTTGTGGGATTCGGCGTCACGCCATCGAAAAGTGTGCAGGAGAGGCCCGCTTCTTTGAGTGAGTCGACCGCCCGTTGTTCATGCCCGGCAGCCGCCAGTCCCTGATCGGTAATTAAGAAGACATGCGATCCCTGATAATCCCGGACAAGTCTCCCCAGCTGATTCAAAGACCCCGAACCAAAAACCACGCGTGTCGGAAACGAAAAATCGAATGCCATGGGCAACTCGGTCGAAAACGTTGTTGGTACGGATGTTGTCACGATATTCAGGCAGGCAGATGGAGGAAAGTTAGGAGGATGGATTCTATGACACGAATAAAAATCCCGATCGCTAGTTCTGAATTTTCCAATGCTCGTTTTAACAAGTTTTAACAATTACAGACATATCGATATTTTACGGGCAAACCGAGTCAGGGCAAACCGTAAAACCGGTTCCTAGGCAATTCCGAACTAACTTTGTGTACGTACGCAAAGCAAATGCACAGTATTGTCTGGTAATTCAAGGGGAAATATATACAAGCACGTAGCGCAAGCGAGTGTGTCCGCACGTTTATTAACACACTCGCTTGCGCTTCGTGCTTGTATAATACTAGTCTTCGTCATCTTCGTAGTCATCATCGTCCTCATCGTCATAATCCGGATGCAGGGGATCATTGGGATCAAAGAAAAAATCGCCCAGCCCCATGGGCAGCGAACTTCCCCCGAGGGCCTGATTCTTTTTATCGGCCAGTGACTGCAGATCGTGGGCATCATCTCCGAGGCAGCGCTCCAGAGATTCTCTCCAGGCGACCTCTTTTGCCAGCGGGTGCTTCGGATCCTGAGCGATTCGTTTGAGAGCGTATCGCAACAGATTCAATCCATCGCGAGTGGAAAAATCGAGTTTGAGTTGATGAGATTTCTGCAGGAACTCAACCGTCAAATCGAGCAGTTCGTCATCGGCAAACGGAAGATGATATTTGAGGATCGCCATCTCATCATCTCTGCTCGGATAAGTCAGTTGCAACGTCGGTTGCAGACGACTCAGAATATAGTCTGGAATTTCAAAGGTCGATTCATCGTCGTTCATCGTGACAGCACAACGGAAATCGGCATGAGCCTTGATCGTAATCCCGGCCACAATCGACTCGACATAGCGACGATGATCGAGCAGGGGAGCCAGCGAAGCCCACGACTTCTCATTCATCCTGTTTCCTTCATCGAGCACGCAAATGCCCCCCGTCAGCATCGCCGTGACCAGTTGCGAGGCGTGATATTGAATCGTCCCCTTTTCACCCAGAACGGGAGTGACCAGCAAATCTTCCGGGCGGGTGTCGGACGTGCATTGATAAATATAAACCGACTGCTGACGTTCCCGGGCAGCCGCCATCGCCAATGTCGTTTTTCCGATTCCCGGCGTCCCCACCAGACGAGGCGTTAATGGTTGATCCAATTTATCAACGACCAGCCAACAGGCCAGAATCTGCTTGAGGACTTCCCCCTGTCCAATCCAAGGACTTTCGGTGGTATCCGGCTGAGAAAGGTGTAATGTCACTCCGCCAACTTCAACATGTTCAATCATAATATCTTATAGTTCTAACGCTGCCTGGCAGCTTGATAAATTTGTAGTGTGCGTCTAGACGCACCTTTCTGTAGATTGATATTGAAATGAATGTCTAAAATCTAATCGATATTAATGTAAGAACTGTAGGTCAGGCACTGCCTGACCTACACCTTCTTGGAAATACAACAGACTTGTGTGTAAAGGATAGGCGTCGAAACGCACCTTACAAATTAAACGAAACGATGTCCTTCCTGCGGACCTTGTTTTGTCAGTGTCAGAATTTCCGGGCCTTCCTCGGTCATCAGAATTTGATGTTCGAACTGAGCAGAGAGCGAACGGTCTTTTGTCCGCACGGTCCAGCCATCTCCCTCGACAAGCGTTTCCGCCCCACCGACATTAATCATTGGCTCAATCGTGAAACAGCAACCGGGCACGACAATACTTTTCTTCGTCGATTCATGTGGAAAATGGGGAATGCCCGGTTCCTGATGAAACTTCTGTCCGATCCCATGCCCCTGATAATTTCTGACGACACCATAACCCCGCCCCTCGGCGTAACGCGTAATCGCTTTGGCGATATCGTAAACCATGCCGTAAGGTTTAATGGCTCGAATGCCGACGAATAAGGAATCAAAAGCGACCTGAGTGACCGCACGAGCCTCATCGCTCACTTGCCCCACTAAAAACGTTTCCGACTGATCTCCATACCAGCCATCGACAATCGTCGTCATGTCAACATTGATGATATCCCCTTCCTGAAGAACGGTATCATCCGGAATGCCATGACAGACAACATCATTAATGCTCGTGCAGATCGTTTTCGGATATCCCCTGTAACCCAGGCAAGCCGGCACATGACCATGCTCCACGGTGTAACGATGAGCGATTTCATCAAGTTCTGAGGTTCGGATGCCCGGTTGGACAAACGGACGAATCACGTCCATCAATTCGGCATTGAATCGCGAAGCTGTCCGAAGTTTTTCCGCCTCGGCTGGCCCGTAGATCGGATACTTCCGCCGATATCGAGGCAGAACCGCTTCTCGCAGATGACTTAATTTCACAACAGCGGTTCCTGTGGAAGAATAAACAAGGTAAGGAATGAAAATGTATTCTCCCTGATTATTCCTCAGTTTCAAGTCGAACAGAGATCAACACCATTCTTTGTCATCAACACAGTCTGATGCGACACCGAAAATTCCCATTGTTCTCATTCTTACACAACGCAAATGGGGTTTCCGGAGTAATACCTTCTGCCTAAGATGACTCAATACTCCACAATGCTCGTTGGGAACTGTTAAATGAACGAAACTTCTGATAATCCCACTCCAAATTCCTCAAGTTCAACTACTAAGCTGCATTCCGATTCTGGAACAAATCCCCCTCCAAAATTGAGGTGGTATCGTTCCTCAAAATTTCCAATTTTCGCCATAGTTGTCTTGGGTCTGGGATTACTTTGGGCTCAACTTTTCTTCGATCCCATTCAGGGCGATGCTCTGGTGAACCTGATTTCGTTTGCCATGTCTGCACTTTTAGGAATGATTCTGGCATTCTGGTTTACATTCTTATCATTTTATTCCCGACGAACAGTTTTGACGATCATGATTCCCCTGCTTCTCATCGGTGTCGGCTGGGCAGCTTCCATTCGCAGTGTCGAATTTGATGGCGACATGAAAGCGAATTTCGTTTACCGTTGGGAACCGCCTCCAGTTCTTCAACAGGCACAGGCCAGTCCAACTCAGGAAGCTGTCGGAATTTATGAAGAATCTCCCACAGATTTCCCCGCCTACCGCGGAAGAAATTTTGATGGCATCCTGGTCAGTCCCCCGTTGAACAAAGACTGGCAGGCAAAGCCTCCCAGGGAACTCTGGAGAACAGATGTCGGCGAAGGCTATGCCTCGATGTCTGTCGTCGGCAATTCATTAATTACCCTCGAACAACGAGAAAATCAGGAAGCGGTTACCTGCTACGACACCACCACTGGTCAACTCAAGTGGATTCACGCCTACCCGGCTCGATTCTACGAAGCGATGGGAGGACTCGGACCGCGTACGACACCAACCATTTCCGAGGGACGCGTTTATGTCGCCGGAGCAGCAGGAGATGCGATCTGCCTCGATTTCTTCACTGGAAAAGTCATCTGGTCCCGAAATCTGCTGCAGGATCTCAACATCCCCAATGTTATCTGGGGTCAATCATCCAGCCCATTGGTTCTGGAAGATAAAGTCATCTTCAACCCGGGTGCACCAGATGGCGACGGCTTGATGGCTCTCGACCCCGATACCGGAAAAACAATCTGGCAGGCCGCAGGCTTATCCAAATATACCGAGGAAAATAAATCCAATCATTGTGGCTACAGCTCTCCCATCGTGATGAACATTCACGATGTCGAGCAATTGATAATCTTTGAAGGCAAAGGCCTCCGCTCCTGTGATATCCAAACTGGGGAGACCCTCTGGCATTACCCTTTCGAGAATGGAGCAGACGTGAACTCTGCTCAACCAGTACTGCTCGATGATGGACATCACATTTTCATTTCAGCCAGCTATGCGATGGGAAGTGCAGTCGTCGATGTGCAGAAAACAACTCAGACCAATGCCGAGGGTGTCGAGAAAATCTTATGGACAGTGGAAAAAGTCTGGCATGAAGAACGGACACTCCGCAGTAAATTTACCAGTGTGATTTACCGGGATGATTATATCTACGGACTCGATGAAGGCATCATGATGTGCATCGAGCCACTGACGGGCAAGAAACAATGGAAAGCAGGCCGCTTTGGACATGGGCAACTTGTCTATGCCGACGGTACAATTCTCGTCATGGCAGAAGATGGCAATCTGCATATGATCGAGCCGAACCCCACCGAATTCCGCGAACTCACTTCGATGATGGTCCTGCCAAACTCCAGCAAAGTCTGGAATCCCCAGGCATTAGCCGACGGCATCGTCTACGTGCGCGATCATCGCCAGATGGCGGCCTTTGATATCAGAAAAACAGAACCTGTCCCCGCTCCATAAAATGGGATTTCGTTATGCCAATCGAAGAAAACACACTCCCCTTCTCCGCAACCCTGGCCACATCTCCTTTGCAGGATGTGACCGACATGATGCGGGAAATCAGTAAGTACACAGACCCAACCGATATCGTGCGGGAATACATCAAGCGAATACGACAGTTCTATCCGGTCGATCGAGTCATCGCGCTCGCTCGACCCGACATGAATTCAGATGAAGTCTTCTACGCCTGCATGGGTAACTGGGATAAACCAGTTCTCCCATGGGGGAATCTCGAAAACTTTGAACCCCTCGGTGATGGCCTGCTGAAAAACCTTTGCCTCAATGGAGAACCGACTATTGTCAATGATCTGACTGATGAACTCAGCGAAAATGATCGCGATATTCTCGGCGAGATGAACTCGCTTCGTACGATCCCCTTATTCAATAAGGGTAAAGCCAGTCAAATGATTGTCGGTATGAAGGCCGAACCCAACGGGTTTCAGCAGGAAGATCTCTCTGCGCTGGTCTGGTTAGGGAACCTGTTCGGAAAGGCGGTTCAGAATCTGATCAAAGCTCAGGAACTGAGTGTCGCGTATAAAGCCGTCGATCGGGAACTGAAAACCGTCGGACAGATCCAACGCGATCTCCTGCCGGAATCGGTGCCAGAAGTTCCGAATCTCGAACTGGCCACGTATTACGAACCCTCTGCAAGAGCAGGTGGCGACTATTACGATTTCTTCCCACTCGAAGATGGTCGGCTCGGAATTTTCATTGCCGATGTGAGTGGCCACGGCACACCAGCCGCGGTCGTGATGGCGATTATGCACACCATCGCCCATACCTATTCGGGTCCACAGAAGTTGCCCAGTCAGTTCTTGACGTATATCAACAAGCATCTCTGCCAGAACTTTACAACCAGAAGCGGTATCTTCGTCACAGCTTTTTATGCCATTTATAATCCGCAGGATAAATCGCTGACATACGCCTCAGCTGGCCACAACCCGCCTGTTCATCGCAAATGTGGAGCCTCTCCGGTTTCCACTCTTGATCGCGCAGGCCGTATCCCGCTGGGAATCAGCTCGGAAATCACATATGACGATGCCACAGTCAAGCTGACTTCGGGCGATCGAGTCGTCCTCTACACTGATGGAATCATCGAAGCGTTCGGCTCCGATGAAACTCAATTCGGCATGGACCGTCTGGGAGCAATCGTTGGCCGCTGCGATTTGAATTCGACAACCATCGTCGATGCGGTCGTCAATCAACTCCACGAATTCACAGGCACAACCAGCCAGGCCGATGATTGTACTCTGGTTGTAATGAAAGTCCGTTAACTCCGAACTACCTAAACTGGGTGGCTGGGGTCGAAGCGCAGCGAAGCCCCCAGAATACATGACAACAAATTCCTGCTGCCAATTATCAAGCGGCATCTTTAACAGGCATCTTTACCCGAAAGTTGCCCTTCTCTTCGATGATCGAATCAGCATCAAACCGGCTCCCGAAGTACAGCCGCTGAGCCATTTCATCGCGGAGAACCGTCTCGGCATCACCCGAAACGAGCACTCGGCCTGCGCAAATGACATTGCTGCGATCGGTAATCGTGAGCGTTTCCCGTTCCCGGTGATCAGTCAGCAAGATCGATATACCGCGATCCCGCAGATCGTAAATGATATCCTGAATACCATTAATGGTAACCGGATCAATCCCCGTGAATGGTTCATCAAGTAGAATCAGTTCGGGATCGCTGGCCAGGCAGCGGGCGATTTCCAGTCGGCGTCGTTCGCCGCCGGAAAGTGTACCTGCGATCTGCTTTTTCTTATCGAGTAAACCAAACTGATCGAGCAGGTCATCGGTCCGATGTTTGCGTTCCCGAGAACTGAGCGGCATGAATTCCAGAATGGCCCGGATATTATCGGCTACGGACAGTTTTCCGAAAACAGATTCATCCTGCGGCAGATAGCCCATCCCCTGTCGGGCTCGTTTGTACATCGGCCAGCGGGTCACATCTTTGCCATTGAGTAGAACCTTGCCTTCGGTCGGTGTGACCAGACCACAGGTCATCTTGAAGGTGGTCGATTTCCCAGCTCCGTTCGGACCGAGCAGCCCGACGATTTCGCCTCGTTCAATATCAAAACTGACTCCATCAACGGCTCGTTTTCCGCCCGGGTAGTCCTTCACCAGATCAATACATTCCAGCAGTGGCATCCTTGCCCTCCCTGACTATTGCAGCAGTGTCATTTTCTGTAAGGAAGTCTATCACGAATCCCATTCTACCAGAAAGATCAGATCAGAATTTAGCTGGATTTCACTTAATGAGATTCCTCAAAAACATTATACCAGGCATTGCAATGCGGACATTTCACATCACCAGACGGCGAGACTTCAATGTGACCCCGCGGGGCACCGCATTGTGGGCAATCCTGCCGCAGCGTCCCGGTTTTAGGCGTTTTCAACTGTTGAGACATCATTGTATGCATGGTGTCTCGCATTTTCGCAGCTGAGTTTTTTGGACCTGTCGAGATGCCAGTTAGCAAAGTGAATACTCCGGCACCTCCCACAGCAATAAATGGAAGCGAGATAAACGAGGCAAATAAGCGAAAGAATAAGGGTGGTGAATGGAAACTGTGGAAGGGGATAGCCCATTGAGAAATCAAGACTGTCAAACCGATTCCACCAAACGTTGCACCAATAATGCCAGCGACAATTCGTTCGTTAATGGATGCTCGATTTGACATACGATCCCCTGCGATGAGTAATTCTGACTTTCAATCATTCATTAGAACGAATTTTTTACCCCTTCGGATTATCAATCTTACAGAACTCAGTGCCAAAAATGCAAAAAGCCTATCCATCCAGGACAGGCTTTTGATGTTTTATCCAGAGAAACCTCATAATGAGGCTTGGCTTTAGGAACTTTGTCCTGAAGCGACTTTCGCTCCCGCATCTTTGAGCACTTTTGACAAGCGGCTTTTAGTGCGAGCAGCGGCATTGCGGTGAATCAAATGCTTGGCCGCGGCTTGATCGAGTTTTTTTGTAGCGATTCGGAAAGCAGCCTGGGCATCTTCCACTTTGCCTTCTTCAACCAGCATACGTACTTTTTTGATGGTGGTTCGGAGGGTCGAACGCTGAGCACGATTGTGCAGGCGTCGTTTCTGACTTTGACGAAGTGCCTTTTTGGCATTAACTGAATTCGGCATAACCTGTTTCCACGAAATATGTTACGTGATCGTAACCAATGTTTCTATAACTCTGTTCCAGATGGATCGGTGATTTTAGCGAGAGTCACTCCATAATTCAAATCTAATGACCGGATTTGCAGGCTTCGCCCATCATTTTATTGGCCAGGCGTTAAAATTACTGATAATTCGTAAAGTTTTCTCAGCCGATAAGATCAGATTCTTTGAAAAATCGTCATAAAATTACCGAAATGGAACAACTGGCCTGTTTCTTGCAATGTTAGACCATTCCTACCGCATTCTGTTTGACGAATAGCCGATAAAATGGTGGATTAGAGAGATCAGTCCGCTCTCACTATGCGCTTTCGTCAGCGGAATTCGATCATCATTTTCCGGACAATGTCAAAATGGATCCAATCAGGTCCAATCATGACTTGTCTGCTGGTGGTTTGCAGAAAGTCCAGTCACGTGATTCAACAACTAGAGCGTATTTCAATTCGCATTCTGGCAATTCTGCTCTGCAGTCTGCCAGCGACTGATTTGTTCGCTCAGGCATGCACGAACTGCTCAAATGGCGAAGGTTACTGGGTCGTCAGCACATACGCGATGCCGCAGACTCCCGGGGTCTGCCCAAAATCATTCAATTATCGGTGCTATTTCAAACCCGTGAATGGTCCAATGCGTCCCGGCTCAATGAGTGAAATGCAGGCTTCGCTCAACCCGACTGCTCCAACCTGCATGTTCGTGCATGGAAGTTTTGTGAACATCGATCACGCTCTCAACGAAGCCCGATTTACCTACAGCTGGTTGCGAAATTCCAATCGATGTAATCCGTTGAACATGATCTTCTTCATCTGGCCCAGCGATGATATTGATACTCTCTTACCGAGTTTAAGTGTGGTCCAGAATGGTTTTCGAGCCGATCACAACGGAATTTATCTGGCACATCTGGTCGATTGCCTGCCAGCGACTTCCTCGATTTGCCTGATGGGACACAGCCACGGCACACGAGTAATCGCATCCAGCCTGCATTATCGGGGTGGGGGAGCAGTCCTGAATTGTGTGAAACCTCCTTGTTCAGGAGGCTGCCGAACGATTCGTGCAATCTTCGCAGCCGCTGCGATCAATCATGAATGGCTCACTCCCAACGAAAAATTCGGACGAGCGTTATCTCAGGTCCGATGTATGCTCACCCTGGTTAACCGCAAAGACGTCGCACTAATTGTCTATCCACTCGTGGGGCCAAGTTATGGACGTGCGTTATCGACAACTGGAACCACCATGTTTGACCGTAGAAAACTGGGGCCTTATGCCAACAAGGTTCAGGAAATCGATCTGACGTTTGAAGTCGGTTTCCGACATGCCTGGGCAATGTACTATTCCAATCCCGACCTGGGACGAGAAATCGCCTGCTATATCAATCGAGGTTGTGGAAATGCTGGCATGCAGGTTTTGAAGGATCAAAATCACGAGGTGTACTCAGCGGCTCCTGACGATGCTCCAGCCGATGAATACCACGCTCCCATTGTACTGCCTCTGCCGGATTCCCACAGAATCTCTGTTGAACCTGATGAACTTCAGCAGGATGAGAAATCGAGCGAGGACAAACCAACCGTCACTGCACTGTTCGATCTTCAAATGGAAAAATCACTGGCCCCACCTGCGACGCAAAAATAAAACAGCAAATCAGTTCGAGGCCATTTTCTCTTGCATCAGTATCTCGCACGCAGCCCAGGCGAGGAAACGAGTCGATTGAACTCGGCTCCATCCAGCCAGATCCACCCGCAGCCCGAACAGGAATCGACGATCACGTTTCCCGGGCCATAGTAAGGATGACATTCCATCGTCTGCTCACAGTCGGGACAATCACAGCGTTCCGTGAGTTCCTGCGGATTCAAAGGCGTCGGCTTTTCCTCAGAGCCTTGATAGCTGGCTCGACGGGAACGGATCAGAAATCCGAAATCCTCAGTGGAAATCAGTGTCCCCTCGCACTCTGTACAATGCTTGGCCGGTAATTTATCAATCATCGCAGCTGAGAGTTGCTCGTGACAGCGGGGACAATTCGTCTCTAATGGTAAATCCAGAACCTGAAGTCCTTCAACAGAACATTCAACCGATTCCCAGCGATTTCTCGTCCCGCAATGCTGACAAAGTTCATAACCGGCATGATCATTCACCAGGATCGGCCCACCACACGACTTGCATTTCATCCGCTCATTCCTCTGAGAAAACTTCATCGGACACATACGTCCATAAAGCATAGCTCAGAATTTGGAGAGGAGATTCTTAGTGTCGAAGTGGCGTTGGGTGGCACTTCATGGATTTTAACGTTTAAACGTGGTTTTCAGGATAGCCCCGAAAGATCCCTCATGCGCAACTCACGATCAAACTGAAAGCCTCTTATGGACTTCGTCCACCTGGATAGCAAAGCTATCTGGACAACCCGAGAACTTCACTGGTTTGAAATATAGTCGTATGAGTCCATCTCTGATTAGTCATAAGTGCCTGCTTATAACTGATCGTTCTGACTCCCAAAAGATCTCCGCTGGCCTTAAAAACATGGGGATCTTGAATCTAGCGAACTCTGTCGACTTGCTCTTGTCTGGCTTTTGTGTAGAGTGAATAAAATTGCCTCAGTGTGAGAAATGAGCTTCGTATACGAACTGCTGTGGCAGTGTAGACGAATTGCATATTACGCGATTGGAATGGAAAGACATCGAGCGGGAATCGCTTTCGGCTCTGTCTGCTTTGACGAACTGTCCTCATCAAATTTGAAGGTCAAAATGAGCGAGAAAAAGAATCTGTTTAATAAGGTCTGGGATCTGCATAACGTCGGCACCTTGCCGACCGGACAAACACAATTGTTCATCGGTTTGCATCTCATTCACGAAGTGACCAGCCCGCAGGCGTTTGCAATGCTGCGTGAGCGAGGTTTGAGCGTGATGTATCCCGATCGCACAGTTGCGACAGTCGATCATATTGTGCCGACGGATGATCAGGCTCGTCCGTTCAAAGATCTGCTGGCTGAGCAGATGATGTCTCAAATCGAGAAGAACTGCCGAGAATTCGGTGTGACGCTGTTCGATATCAGCGACTCTCGTCAGGGAATTGTGCATATTGTCGGCCCGGAACAGGGACTGACCCAGCCGGGATTGACCATCGTTTGTGGCGATAGCCACACCTCGACTCACGGAGCGTTTGGTGCGATCGCATTCGGCATCGGCACCAGTCAGGTTGCTGGCGTGTTGGCAACGCAGACTCTGGCATTAGGCAAACCAAAAGTTCGTCGGATTGAAGTGAATGGCGAATTGAATCCTGGCGTCTACGCCAAGGATGTCACACTCTACATCATTCAAAAACTGGGCGTGAAGGGCGGGATCGGTTACGCCTATGAATATGCGGGCGATGTATTCGACCGGATGACAATGGAAGAGCGGATGACGGTCTGCAATATGAGCATCGAAGGAGGTGCCCGTTGCGGATATATCAATCCGGATCAAACAACCGTCGATTATTTACGCGGCCGTCCACAGGCTCCGCAAGGGTCAGATTTCGACAAAGCAGCCGAGTGGTGGCTGAGTCTGGCTTCGGGGCCGGATGCCGAATATGACGATGTCGTGACCTTCGATGCGAGCGATATCGAGCCGACCGTGACTTGGGGAATTACGCCGGGACAGTCGATCGGCATCAACGAGAATGTACCAACGCTCGATAGTTTTGAAGAAGATGACCGGGCCGGAGTTCAGGAAGCCTACGAGTATATGGGTCTTGAAGCGGGACAGTCGCTCAAGGGTGTGAAAGTCGATGTGACGTTCATCGGTTCCTGCACCAACGGACGTATTTCCGATCTTCGCGAAGCGGCTCAACTCGTGAAGGGTCACAAGGTTGCTCCCGGTGTGAAAGCACTGGTTGTGCCTGGCTCTCAACTGGTGTTGAAGCAGGCTGTGGAAGAAGGACTGGATAAAATCTTTGAGGAAGCGGGCTTCGAGTGGCGCGCCGCTGGTTGTTCGATGTGTCTGGCGATGAATCCGGATAAATTGAAGGGCCGCGAGGTGTGTGCGTCTTCCAGTAACCGCAACTTCAAGGGACGTCAGGGTAGCCCGACAGGCCGAACCTTATTGATGAGCCCGGCTATGGTGGCAGCCGCTGCGATCAATGGCCATGTGGCTGACGTCCGGGAAATGATGGAACCTGTCGGGGTTTGAGATGACCGGTGCCACTCGTTAAATAAACGCGGGTGGCGGGGGCGCTCTCGAAGAGAAGCCCCCGAATGGTAGAACTTCCGGGGGCTTACGCAAAATCGGAGCGCCCCCGCCACCTAAATGATAATGATCAACGTCGATTCCGGTGCGACGAGACGCACCCTACAGTTATAGAGGTCGAACAATGAGCGAAATCAAACAAGTTTCCGGCACCTGCATTCCTTTGATTCTGGATGACATCGACACCGATCGCATCATCCCGGCTCGATTCCTGCGTTGCGTCACATTTGACGGACTTGGCGAGCATGCGTTTGAAGATGATCGTGAGCAGAATCCGAATCATCCGTTCGAAAACCCGAAGTATCAGAACAGTTCGGTGCTGTTGGCTGGTCGCAACTTCGGCTGTGGATCTTCCCGCGAACACGCTCCTCAGTCGCTGATGCGATGGGGAATTAAGGCGATCATTGCGGAGTCGTTTGCAGAGATCTTCTTCGGAAACTGTACTGCTCTGGGGGTTCCCGCTGTCACCGCCAGCTCAACCGATGTGGATGAGTTGGGCAGACGAGTCGAAGCCGATCCTCAACTGGAAGTGAAAGTCGATCTGGTCGCGAAAAAGGTGACTGCAGGAGATTTCTCCTGCGATATCGATATCCTCGACTCCGCACGCGATGCATTGCTCTCCGGACAGTGGGACTTCATGACGCTCCTGCTGGAAAATCAGGAATTCATTAAACAAACTGCTGAAAAAATTCCTTATCTCAACCAGTTCGCTTGAGCAAATTCATGCAAAATCCGTGCAATCGTCTTCATTGTCTCATTTTGCATCACTTAATTGTGCTGTAAATGGCAACAGTGCCTGATTTTACTGACCGCAGATCGTTCCATTTGGACGGTCTGCGGTCAGTATCTGGTCATCCCATCAAAAAGTGGATACGGATTAACCACAGAACAAGCCTCCTAAGTTACCCATTGCCTCTATTGATTCCCGAAATAAGATATTTTTAAGTTTGGCACGATCTGTGCATACTCATCCGCAGCGTTTGATTCTTGAACTTTTCATTTTTGCGGCATATTTCCACGGAGGGTACGATGCTTGTCTTATCACGAAAACTGAATCAGCGAATCTTGATCGGCGACTCTATTGAGATCAAAGTTCTAAAAATCTCCAATGGTCGCGTTAAACTGGGAATCGAAGCGGATTCGTTTATCGATATCCGTCGTGCTGAAATCGACATGGATAGATCCGAAGTTGAAGTCCAGCAGAGTTCCAAGAAAACTCAGTCTGTCACTCTGCAGGTTGCTTCCTGAGTTAGCGATCAGTACGAGATGGATATGATCAAAGTCCGTAGGTCAGGCTGTGCCTGACATGATTTTCAGTTGACGTCGCAATACGTCAGGCACAGCCTGACCTACGGTTCAATTGAAGTCATGATTTCAAACCGTATTGGTAAGCACTGTGGACCGCGAACACCCTTCTGTCTGCTCCATTGGATTTCCTCTGGAGCAACTGCCAGTTCCATATTCTTCAACTGTGACCATAATTTTTGAAACGAAACCCGTGCTTCGAGTTTCGCCAGTTTCATACCCAGGCAGACATGAATTCCTGCCCCAAAGGCAATATGGGGATTCGGCTTACGGCTGATGTCAAACTGATCAGGATTTTCAAAAACTGTCGGATCGACATTGGCGGCTGCCAGAATCGCCATCAAGATGTCTCCCTTTTCCAGTTCGGCTCCATAAAAGTTCATCGCCTCAGCAGCACGCATCGGCTTGGTGAATTGCACGGGGGATGTATAACGCAGAATTTCGTTGATCGCACTTTCCATCAGCGAAGCATCACTCAAGAACTGATCACGCTGATCGGGATGCCGAAAGAGTTCGAGCATGCCGTTGCCGATGAGATGCGTCGTCGTTAGAAACCCCGCAAACAGCAGCAATACAGCCATCGCGACCAGTTCATCTTCTGTGAGTCGCTGCCCATTAGTTTCTGCCTGCACCAGTTCGGTCAATAAGCCCGCTCGCGGAGTATTCCGGCAGTGCAGGATTTGAGCTCGCAGATACTTTTCGATCTTGTTGAGTGATGGAACCATCTTGAGAAAATTAAACAGATTCGGTTCGATCGCAAACTTCTCCGCCCACATGGCAAACTTCGGTCGATCTGCTTCCGGTAAGCCGAGTAATTCTGCGATGACGGCGATCGGAAATCGCTGGGCGTAATCGGCCATCAAGTCAACAGGCTGACCAGTCCTTCGATGTTTTTCACGCATCTCCTGGATTAGTTCGTCAGCCATTTCCTCAATGCGAGACTGCATCTGTTCGAGACTGCGACGGGCAAATGCCTGTTCGACGAGGATTCGCAGCCGACGATGATCGGGCTCATCCCGCAGGATCATGCCCGAAGCCATCACCCGTAAACTGCGAGGCATCCAGAACGGAAAGTAACCTCGCTGACCTTTGCCAAGACTGGCCGGGTCGCGAACAAATCGCTTCCGATCTTTGAGCATCTCATTGACAGCTGCATGAGAAGAGACCATCCAGACATTGCCCAGAAACGGAAACTTCGAGCGAACAATCGGCCCCTGTTCAAGAAGTTCATGCAGAATCGGGTAAGGATTCCGTTTGAATCCCTGTGAATAAAGTTGTCGGGCAATTTCATTGGACATGCTGTTGGACAATCATAATATTTCTTGTCCCCAGACTCTTGCCAGAGGACAAGTATACAAGCACGAAGCGCAAGCGAGTGAGTGAATCCGGTCATTATTTGACACACTCGCTTGCGCTTCGTGCTTGTATGGTTAATCGATCTGACTATTTACATTGAAGATTACTATAGCCCAAGATACTGGAGTAATTCACGGATACGCAATTGAATATCGCCCAATGCATGAATGCCGACAATCTTCAGTCCTGCGTTCACAATGCCCATCAGACCTTCACCGGCGATGAGCCCCGAGGCCAGGGCGAAATTGTATTTCTGGGCAGCTGCGGGTGCGACTGCTTTCCAGATCAGCCAGACGACCAGGCCGTAAAACATGACGAGGGAATAATAAGCCGGAACGATAAACGCAATGCCCATCGCCAATCCACTGGGTACGAATTTGGCGATCGATTTAATTTGTCGTAGACCTGCAATGGCCAGGCCAATCACTCCGGCAATGAGGATCGCTTGTTTTGCCATTGGCGGCAGGGCTCCAAAGCCTTCGTTGAGAACTTCGGCCATTGCTTTCCAGGCCATCGCGGCTGGAGCAGGGAGTTGTTCGCTGCCCAGTTTGTAAGCCTTCGTAAAGACAAAATAAACTGGAACCGCAAACAGGATTCCGACACAGATTCCACATAACTGTGCGATGAACTGTTTGCGGGGAGCGGCTCCGAGCATTTTGCCCGTTTTCAAATCCTGCATCATGTCAGCCGCTTGAGACGCACCCGCGGAAGTAATCGCGGCTGCCATCAGGTTTGTGGTGATGGAACCGGGTGCGATACCGCCAAAGATCAATTGCGTCACTTTGCCCATTCCGCCAACCGGATTAATATCGGTTTCTCCCGCAGAACGCACGGCTACGATTGAAAGGACAAATGAAACGGGAATCGCGATAAGCGTTAAATACCAGGGGATCTCAAAGACAAACTGTGTGATGATGATGGCCAGAATCGAACCACCGATTAATCCGCCAATCCACCAGCTGTTGGGGATGTGTCCAGAGACAGTTTGTTCTTCATCGAGGCTTTTGGCAACGGGCATCGTGAAAGCGTTCACAAATGTTTTCCAGGAGAAAGCGAGTGACCCGAGCGCTTCGGCTACCATCAATGCCACACCCGGCCAGAGCAACCAGCCGCGGGGACCATTTTTGTAATCCATAACCGGGCCAGGCGCCCATTCCATGTATTGTGAGTAAGGTCCGAGAATTCCCCAGCCGAGAATCGCTCCTCCGACCAGAGAAAGCACAACACGGGGGCCGATCAGGAAACCCGCCCCCAGCAGCGAGGGACCGAGATAGACTTTGAATCCCCAGGCAGCTGCCACGGCTAGAAATGTCACGCCTGGCAACCATTCATGAATAGGAGGCTGCTCGAGTAACGGATAAAAATGATAAGCCAGAGTGAACAGGCCGGCACAAATCCCGGCAATCACCAGTACGCGCGCTTTAGCCAGTGCATCAGCTGCATCTCCATACATGGCGAGAATCGTTTCTGCTGTCGCGGTCCCAGTTGGAAAGCGAAGCTTATCAACATCGATCACTTGACGTCGTAAGGGCACGGCAAAAAAGACACCAAGAAACGCGACCGAAACCGACCACATCATCAAAGCATACCAACTGAAGTTGTAGCCGAGCAGCATCATTGCCGGAATCGGGGCTAGCAACCCAGCAGCCGAAGACATGTAACCGGCTGCCGAGCCGGAGGTTTGTGCGATGTTGGTTTCAAGTACCGAGAGTTTGCGGTTCAACAGTGAGAAAATCGAAAACCCGAGCACAGCAGAAATGATCGAAGCCCCGAACGCCCAGCCGATTTTCAATCCAATATAGATGTTCGTGCAAGAAACGATACTGCCAACCAGACATCCAACAATGACGGCTCGAGCCGTCAGTTGTCGTTCCGAAGGCTCCGGGAAATAAAGTTGTTCAGACTCCTGCTCCTCAATTTCGATTTCCACATCTGCCATCTGGGCTTCCCTTTCCTATTGTCTGTGATTCACCGAAGTTCACACGATAAGAAGTGCGGAATTTTCGAACAATGCCAAATGAGGTTGAAAGCGGGTTGAGAGGGAAGACTTGAATAAGTAAGTAGTACTGGGATTAAGGAATAGAGCTCATCACAGCGCACTCAAACGGGCGAAGTTTTTCAGTTGAGAGAGGTTCAATATCCGTGGTAGCCGTGTAAAGTTGGACTTCCGACCGGAAAAGAATCGCTCGTTCGTTGAACTCTATCGTTTGCATCTGATCAGTCAGGTTGAACAGGCAGACAAGTGTTTGCGATTCGCTTTCATACTTCCATTCCAGGAGGGTTGTGTTCTCTTGATCGGGTCGCAGGCAAGCTGTTCTGGTGAGGGGGTTTTTGATCGCCGGCCAGGTGCGTCTGGCTTGTAGAAGATCGTGATACATTTGCCTGTACCCGGCTTGCTCAGATCCTTCCGGCCAGTTCCACTGAAGTTTTGCCATTTCGTAAGTCGATTCTTTTTGAGGATCGAGCACATTGCGTCCGAATCCGAAATCGCGTTTCCGACCTTTTCTGACATTGCGGATCAATTTGAGATCCTGAAACGAACAGAAGAAGGGAAACGGATTGGTCTCGCCGTATTCTTCACCCATGAAGATCAGAGGCAGAAAGGGACTTACCAACGAAAGGCAAGCCGCGAGACGATACTCGGCTGGCGACAACAATTGAGAGAATCGTTCCCCCTGCGCTCGATTGCCGATGTGATCGTGATTCTGAATACCTGCGATAAAACGCGACCCCGCAAATCCGACTGCAGGAGCTCCCCAGCGTTTTTGTCGAAACTGGCTGTATTGACCACTCAGGCTGAAGTTCTCTTCGAAGATTGTTTTAAGATGCTGCACCTCTCCGAAATCGGCATATTTTCCCGAGTGTTCTTCCGTCATGAAGGCCTGCACGGCATGATGGAAATCTTCATTCCACTCGGCATCCAATCCATAACCTCCTTGCTCAGGAGGACGGATCATGCGAACATCGTTCAATAAACTTTCCGCAATAATGATCGCTTCGCTTCCCCGGGCCTTTGCCGCAGCGTCGGCGACCTGCTTGATTTCCGTCAGAATGTGTACCGGGCTTTTATCATAAATAGAATGGACAGCATCGAGCCGCAAGCCATCCAGATGAAAGTCGTGAATCCAATGCCAGACATTCTCCAGAAAATACTGACGAACGGGATCGCTGTGCGGACCATCGTAATTCAGCGCCTCCCCCCAGGCGGTTGAATAAGTCCCCGAGAAATAAGCACCAAATTCACCGAGATAATTCCCTTCCGGTCCCAGATGATTGTAAACGACATCCAGTATAACTGAGAGTCCAATCTGATGAGCCGCATCAATCAGTCGCTGTAAGCCAGCTGGTCCCCCGTAACTGTTTTGAGCCGCGAAAGGATGCACGCCATCGTATCCCCAATTCCGATCTCCGGGAAACTGGGCCACCGGCAGCAGTTCAATCGCTGTGATCCCCAGTTCTTTCAATGCGTTGAGGCGAGGAATAATGGCATCGAAGGTGCCTTCATCTGAGAATGTGCCGACGTGCAATTCGTAGAAGACCAGGTCATTTTGAGCGATTGGCACCCAGTTTTCATCAGTCCACGTGAACGAAGTTGCATCGTAAATCGCAGATGGCAAATGCACGCCGTCGGGTTGCCAGAGTGAGCAGGGGTCGGGGCGAAGAGGGCCGTTATCAAGTCGATAAGCGTAAAGAGAACCATCCTTCAAATGTGGCACAGTCAGTTCAAAATACCCCCAATCACCGGTCTGCATGATATGGGCAGATTGAGAGTCATCTGTTTCAATCAGAACCAGTTCAACCGATGATTTGAAAGGAGCCCAGACTCGAAAACGGGTTTGATTCTCAATGATTTCAGGACGACACCGGAACTCAGGAAGGTAGCCAATGGACATAAACTCGGGATCTATTTAACGTGCATGAAATGGAATTGCGATTCGCGAAGCTCTATCATAAATGATGCGACCGACGTTGAAAGAGCAACTCCGTTGCAAGTAAATTTCCGATTGCCAGAATAGTAGGGTGCGTCCTGACGCACCATGCTGCCGACATGGCTTCCTTGTAGATTTTCTCTCCATATACGAAACCATCCAGGCTCAATCATCTCAAATAAGTCGAAATCGACACTCCGGTGCGTCAGGACGCACCCTACTGAACTATGAGTTGCTATTCAATGTCGTAATTAACACTGCTGGGTAAACCTGCAGTTGCACACTTCTTGCAAGAATTCAATGCTCGAAAAGCAGTAGAGACTGCCGTATTCCATGAAGAAGCCCATATATCTCGATCATGCTGCGACCAGTGCCCCCAAGCCGGAGCGGGTTGCTCGACGTGTGCATGATTATCTGCTGAACGAAGGCTTGAGTGCCGGGCGTGGTGGTTATGAACGTGCGATGCAGATCGGTCGTGAAATTGAAAACGGTCGGGCTCGGCTGGCGAAGTTGCTTAATGCGGAATCTGCAAATCGAATTGTTTTCACAGGTGGTGGTACAGAAGCATTGAATATTGCCCTGTTCGGTTTTCTGAAGCAGGGAGATCATGTCGTCGTTTCGACACTCGAACACAATTCCGTGCTGCGACCATTGAATATGCTGGAGACGAAACGGGGTGTTCGACTCTCTTATGTGCATCCTGATGAGCAGGGAATCGTAGCCGCTGAAAAGCTAATGGCGGCTTGTCTTCCGGAAACGAAATTAATCTGTTGCCTGCATGCTTCCAATGTAACTGGAGTCATTCAACCGATAGAGGAGCTTTGTCGGCGGGCGCGAACGTTGAACATAGCCACCTTAATTGATGCCGCTCAAACCGTGGGCCATCTTCCGATTGATTTGCAGACCATCGATTGCGATTTTCTGGCGGCTCCCTGCCATAAAGGTTTGCAGGCTCCGTTAGGATCCGGATTTCTTTATCTGCGACCGGAAATGGAAGAGCATGTTCTGCCTCTGCACCTGGGTGGGACAGGAACGCAAAGTGAACTGGCTACTCAGCCTGTCGAACTTCCCGCCAAATATGAATCTGGAAGCCTTGCCGTTCCCGCTCTGCTCGGGCTGTCGGCAGCGTTGTGTGAGATAACCAATGAATCCATACGTCAAGATTTCGAAAAGCGAAAACAACTCAGCAAATGGTGCCTGGATGAACTTGCAGAGATCGAGTCGGTGATCATCTACCCGCGATCACTACCGGAGCATAACAGAATCGATGTGCTCAGTTTTAATCTTCAGGATCAAGATCCAAGAATTGTCGGAACGATACTGGATCAGCATTTTCAAATCGAAGTCCGCACCGGATTTCATTGTGCTCCACTGGTGCATGAAGATCTGGGAACGACGGAGTTGGGAGGTACGATTCGCGTCAGTCTTGGATCAACGACGACGGAAGAAGACGTCGAAACTTTTCTGGATGCGATTCGTCAAATTTCAGGAATTTGATCGGCGCATAGAAAGAGGCTCCTTCAATCCTAAAGGAGCCTCTCGAGTTCGACTGGAGTGATCAGTCTAGAGCATATTCAAAAATTATCTGCCGCGTTTGCAGGAGCAAATACAGCGTTTAAGGTTATTTGATATTCATGCAACTGCAGAAGCCATTTGAAAATGGTCTGAGTTTTATCGTCGCCAGCGAATCAGCATCATGGCCAGGAAAGCGATGCCGCAGCAAGTCATTGTAATGTGAGTCGCTGAAAATCTTGAATTTGATTTTGGCTTCAGGCTTAATTCCGATTCATCAATCAGGAGTGGAGACTCATCAATTTGTGGTCCACCCGTTTCAGTGACATCGGCAAAGGCGGAAGCAAATTCGTCAAATTCTTCGTCTTCAGCGGTTTCGGCAGATCCCAATCCCGGAGCAATGAGAATGGGAGCCGAGGATGTTTGTTCAAAGGGAGCAGCGTCTTCAAAAGGAGCGGCATCACTTTCAGGAGAAAGGGTGACCATCAGCGGTGCCGACTGAGCCTCAAATGCGGGATCATTCTCAACTTCTTCTGTCCCGACAATCATCTGATGAGATTCCTCTAACACAGGAACATTTCCCAGTTGAACCACATCATTGGGAATTGAAGTTGGCGTTGATTGAGTTTTTACTGGAACAGGTTTTCGTTTCACGGGAGCTTCGATTGTCTGATATAAGTTCGTAACATGTCCCGGCGTGATCACAGGAAGTTGAGCCGGTTGATTGGCAACGACTGTTGACTCCGCAAACTGAGCGATTGAATCGACATTTCGTTTCGATTTTTGTGGAGCGTTAATCCACTCTCTGCTCAAATCAATCACGACGGGAGCAGGTTCGCTTGAACTGGAATAATTTGTCACATATGCCTGATTGTTCTGAACTGGGGTAATAATTGGATTCTGTTGAACCTGTCCTTGCCGAGTTTCCTGGCGAGCTTTCATATCTGCAAGAATCTCTTCCGCAGTGACCTGTTCGGGAGTGAAAACCGATTGTGTTCTTTCCATGACCGTTCGAGCGGTGCTGGTCACTGCCTGCGAACTGATACGTCCGCCTTCCTGAGTCAACGTGGTCGCTTTGTTCAAAATGCCTTTGACCCGGTTGACGACAGGAGCCGCAGTATTGGCAGCTGTGTTCGCCCAGGGGAATTCTTCACTTGTCGGTGGAGACTCCTCAGCAGTGGACTCGAAGGCCAGATCTTCAGTTTCATTCAGAACTGGCTCGGCAGAGGCTTCCTGGGCAACATTGACATCGTAATCTGTGATGGTCGATTCTTCGCCCAGATTTGCCGTTTCATTCAGTTCCTGCAGGCTTCGTCGCAACGCATCCAGGTTCGATGCCCCACCATCGACAGAAGTGATGAGACCTTCGTAATTACGAATTTCCTCTGTAGAGGCATTTGCTGATTTTTGATTGATCTTTTCCTGAATCAGGAAGGCGGCATCGACTTCAGATCCGGATTGTTTTTCATTCACGGAATTGGAGATATTCACCAGTTCCTGCTGACGCTTGTCCTCTCCCAGAAAATCAATTTTTGCCAATCCTGTATTGCTGCTCTCTCCCAGATTCACTTCATGACTGGCAACATGAGCCAACTCATTTTTTCCCAGAACGGGTTGTTCGAGGGGGACTTTGGCCTCTGTTTCGATCGCATCAGCCTTGGTGGACTGTTTGGAGCTGAATCCTGGGATGCTGTACCCGTTGCCCATGCAGCCGAGCATCGAAGTTGACAATGCCAGCGCGACGGTAATTTTCACAGGATGTGTCTGCGAAATCAATTTTGAAATTCGAGTCATTTCGCGATCCTCTTGATCTGCGCTACGCTCTTTCGAGCATTCAATGTCGCCCTCAAATCGCTGTTCCGCAGGCAGTTTGCCTGTTCCAGTTCTTTGAACCTACACGACATTTTGTGATATTTGGAACACTACTGTCAGCCAATCCAGGCTTTCAGGTGTTGCACACTTGCCAGAAAATGGCGCGCAAAGCAAATGCGAACACAGGGCGATGAACGGTTTAAATTTCATAAGTCTGGTTAATTCCCACGCTCATTCTGAGAAAAAGCCATACCTCAAATGGAGTATCGACCGTAGCAATTGAACCATCTGAAGGATTTAATTCTGATTTGTCATCTCGACTTATTACTCCCAGATTAACATTCAAGCCGGTTGTGTTCTTTATGCGAGGATTCGCTTCAAAAGGAGTGGATTGATGGCACGCCCCGAAAGAAGTGCTGTCCCTGATCCATAAGAATGTTTGATTTCCAATAAGCTGTAGGTCAGGCACTGCCTGACGACTAACGAGGTGGCACACACATTTCGTCAGGCAGTGCCTGACCTACAGAGCTAGATTATGAATCTAAGTCATGCATAATTACTCACAAATCCATGACACAAGAATTTCCCGGACATTGTCTCCAGAAAATCAGCCGGGTCTTGTAATTTGCAAACCGAAGCACAAAATGTACTTTTCCCCGGGCCCATTGCGTAAATGAGGGTATTTAAATGAGACTGGATGATGTCCGTGAAAGCGGGAATGTGCAGGACCGTCGCAAGATGGGCCCGAAGAAAGTGGCGACTGGTGGAGCGGTTGGCCTGCTATTAATGGTCGGTCTGATCTTCCTCTCAGGCGGTAATCTGGGTGATGTCCTCAAGTTTGTCGTGCAGAATCAGGCGAATGTCGCTCCCGCACCGGCGCCACTCGATCCTCAGGAACAAGCCGAGCAGGATCGACAGGTCGTGTTCGTCCGCAAAATTCTTGCTCTCACTGAAGATGTCTGGAGCGATCTCTTCTCCGAATACGGCACGCCTTATGTCGCTCCGAATCTGGAAATCTTTCGAGGCTCCACCCAAACCGCCTGCGGACATGGGGCCGCCGCTATGGGACCCTTCTATTGCCCGGCTGACGAAAAGGTTTACATCGACCTGGCCTTTTACGATCAACTTCAGCAGGAACTCAATGCCCCCGGCGATTTTGCACAAGCTTATGTCATCGCTCATGAAGTTGGTCACCATATTCAGAACCAGCTTGGATATTCCGAGATCGTCCATCGCGCCCGACAAAGTTCATCGGAAGAAGACTCCAATCGGATGTCCGTTCGTCTCGAACTTCAGGCCGACTATTTAGCGGGTGTGTGGGCCAATCATGCTCAGCAGGAATTCAATGTGCTCGAGCAGGGCGATATCGATGAGGGTTTAAATGCGGCCAAGCAAATTGGCGATGACATGCTGCAAAAGAAATCGCGTGGCATCGTCGTTCCCGAACAATTCACCCACGGATCCTCCTCCCAACGCGTCCGCTGGTTCCGCCAGGGTTTCCAGTCCGGTGACGCCACCAAAGCGACTCTCGATCAGTTTTTCGAGATGCCCTATTCATCACTGTAAGAACATCGAATAATACCTTATGAAGACATAACAATCTGGGGTGTGGGGGCGCTCCGCTTAAGCGGAAGCCCCCGGAAGTTC
>DEML01000114.1:36658-37450 GCA_002359185.1 Planctomycetaceae bacterium UBA2671 | reverse complement strand
CCCCCGCCACCCGGGTATCCATGACTTTTGCAATCAATTCAACACCAGATATTATCAGGTGCTCTAAAATCAGAACCGAAAGTCTTTCATGAACTCCTCAGGTCTTATTCTCCTCTATGCAGGACTGGTGATTCTTGCCATTGGACAAATCTGGTTTGCCATAACGATCTCGCAACAAAGCAAGTTCGCGGCGATCATGTCCTTCACCGCTCCCCTGGCAGTGATCATGATTACATGTCGAAACTGGCAATTGATGAAGAAGCCGTTCTCTGTTTGTTTCCTGGGTTACCTCTGTATATTCTCAGGAACTATCATCGTCACTAATTTTACATGATTTCTTGCCGATTAATTTAAGTAAGTTGGGTTAGTTAAGTGTAATTCTACCTACTTTTCTACCAAACCGGCGTACGACCAATGCAGCCCTCGCTTGTTTTTGAGATGCCGTATTCATCGCTATAGAATCCGTATTGAGAGTTATTGATGCATTCCTCAGGGCTTATTCTACTTTGTATAGGAGTGCTGATTTTTGTCATTGGCCAAATCTGGTATGCCGTAACCATTTATCAGCGAAGCCTGTTAGCGACAATCTTGTCGTTTATTGTTCCCATGGCCGCCATTACGATTACTTATCGAAACTGGCAATTGTTGAAGAAGCCATACTGGGTTTGTCTGCTTGGTTATGTCTGCATATTTTCAGGAGCCATGATTGCCAATTCATTCAGGCATTGATTGATTCTCCATGTATATCTGAGTGAATCTTCAGCCAGGTGTAGGTAAGGCACTGCCTGACGA